>CAPAOL010000037.1 GCA_948579315.1 uncultured Phocaeicola sp. | reverse complement strand
TAAGCAAAGATAGCTAATTTTAAAACTTAACAACCAGAAATTTCCGCTGAGCCAATATTTTTTGTGAAAGTATATAGGGAGGTAAGAGTTTTTCGTTATCTTTGCTCCCTACATGATAAAACTGATTTTATTTTCCTGTTAACCATTAGGATCATAAGATATACCTTCTTGATGATTTCTTTAAGTAAAAAATGAGAATTAATGAATATGAGAAATTTGTTTTTGACTTTAGCTTTCGGTCTATGTTCCGGCGTATTCGCCCAAAATACGACTGTTTTTGAATCTCCTATTATGGGGTGGAGCTCATGGAATACCTATCGGGTTCATATCAATGACACCTTAATAATAAGGCAAGCGGATGCTATGGTGCAAAAAGGACTGAAAGAAGTGGGCTATTCCTATGTGAATATAGATGACGGTTTTTTTGGATGGCGGGATGAAAAAGGAGTGATGCAAACACATCCCGAGCGTTTCCCGAACGGATTGAAGGGAGTGGCGGATCATATTCATTCTTTAGGATTGAAAGCCGGTATTTATTCGGATGCGGGAAGCAATACTTGCGGTTCCATCTGGGATAAAGATATGAACGGCATAGGTTCCGGTTTGTATGGACATGAATTTCAGGATGCCACGTTGTATTTTAAAGAGTGGGGATTTGATTTTATCAAGATTGATTATTGCGGAGCCGGTCAGGAATTGAATCTGGAAGAAGAAAAACGATATACCGAAATACGCCAGGCTATAGATAATCTGGGTTGCGGACATGTTTCTATTAATATCTGTCGATGGGCTTTCCCAGGTACTTGGGCTAGAAACCTTGCTCGTTCATGGCGAATCAGTGCGGATATCCGCCCGGAGTGGGGATCAGTAAAATATATCATCGATAAAAATCTTTATCTGTCTGCCTATGCGGGAGAAGGTCATTATAATGATATGGATATGTTGGAGATAGGTCGAGGGCTAAAACCTGAAGAGGAAGAGGTACATTTTGGAATGTGGTGTATCATGAGTTCACCTTTGTTGATAGGATGTGATCTGACAACCATTCCGGAGACGTCATTAAAACTGTTGAAAAATAAAGAACTGATAGCTTTGAACCAAGACCCTTTAGGATTGCAGGCATACGTAGTTCAGCATGAAAATGAAGGGTATGTGTTGGTGAAGGATATAGAACGAAAGCGTGGTAATGTACGTGCGGTTGCTTTATACAATCCTTCGGATACGATTTGTAGCTTTACAGTTCCGATGAATATTTTGGAATTAGGAGGAAAGGTTAAGGCACGCGATCTGGTGAAACACCAGGATTTGCCGGAGATAAAAGGGGGTGTTCTGAATCGAGAATTACCTCCCCATAGTGTGCTGATTTTACGTATGGAGTCCGAGAAGAGATTGGAAGCGACTGTTTATGAAGCGGAATGGGCTTATCTGCCTTGTTTCAATGATTTGGGAAAGACTCCGAAAAGCATCGTATATGTTCCGTTACATGAAGCATCCGGAGGCATGAAGGTAAGCTATCTGGGAGGGCGAAAAGAGAATTTTGCAGAATGGAAAGAGGTGTACAGTGAGCAAGGCGGTAAATACGAAATGACTATCCGCTATGTGCCTAAAGCAGACCGTAAGCTGGAAGTCTGTGTGAATAATGAAAAAAGGATTCTTCTTGATTCGCTGTCGGCGGATGAAACTCAAAAAATAGCTTCGATTACTGTTCCGGTGCATTTGAAAGCAGGGTATAATAAGGTACGTATGGGAAGTTCATTTTGCTGGGCTCCGGATATTGACTGTTTTACTTTGAAAAAAGTAAGTGAGTAAGCTGAGAAGATCTATCCTCTTGAAGTACTACTTTGATAAAGAGTAAGAATATGAGTGTAACAGATGTCACCCGTGAGGAATTGTGGGCAAAGCAACATTTGTCTTGCAAAAACATAGATTATGCAGTATGGGAACGGGATAAATCCATGCTCCGGAAGTTATCTAGAATCAATGGCGGCTGTTCTTTCGTGGTGGATGTATATAAAGGATGTTATGCGTATGCTTCTACGGGTTTTGTCGATTGGTTGGGGTATGACAGGCACAAGATAGAAACATTGGAAAAACAGGGTGATTATCTGGAGTCGCGTATTCATCCGCATGATCGTTCCCTATTGGAAGACTTGCAAGTCAGGCTGGGGAAGTTCATTTATAACCAGCCTTTGGAACATCGGAATGACTATTGTAATGTGTATAGTTTCCGTATACTCAATGCTCGTGGCAACTATGTGCGTGTAACAAGCAGGCATCAAGTTTTGGAACAGAGCCATGACGGAAAAGCATGGCTCATTATAGGGAATATGAGTATGGCTCCCGGTCAGAAAGAATCAGAACAGGTGGAATGTACTGTGCTGAATCTGAGAAATGGAGAAATGTTTTCACCCGGTGTGGTGATAATGAATCCGGCTTTCGGTCTTACCGGACGTGAAATGGAGATATTACGCCTCATACAACGAGGATTCTTAAGCAAAGAAATTGCCGGTAAATTATGTATCAGTATTCATACCGTCCATATTCACCGGCAAAATCTGTTGCGTAAGCTGGGAGTACAAAACTCTTTGGAGGCAATACGCCTAGGACAGGAGTCGGGGCTGTTAAGCTGATGCCCGATTTCATCGGGTCAAGGCATCCATTCTACTACTCCTGTAACAGGATGTTGCTTTCTCCACTCCTTAAATCCGCTATAATCCCGCACCCCATCCCGGATGACTGCCTGATAATACTCCACTCCGATGATTTTCTCGGTTTCCGGTGTTTCATATTTTAATCTTAGAATAGTTTCCCGTATTTCATCGGTCATAATTTCCGAAATGCGTTGGGCTACCTTTTCAAAATAACCGTCATAACGTGAACCTTCCCGGATGTGAATCATATCCATCTGCCAAAGTTCATTTTCTTCATTTTGATACCATGCATGCCATTCGATACAGGCTTCGGCAGTATGCAGCAGATTAGCGCATTCTATTCTTTTGATGGACGGATTCTCAGCTAGTCTGGCCATTGCCTGAAAGCTGTCCGTCAGGTTTAAGGGTGATGAATAAATATGGAAATCAATGTCCCTATGTTTCATCAGCAGCCCTGTTCTGAGTGAACCTACCAGATTAATTTTTGCACCGGCATCTTCCCATATCTGGATGATGTTCGTGTTTTTGATAACTTGCCAGGCTTTTTCCTGATTCTGTTTGGCAATGTCGAAAATATTCATACGCTGTCTTTTATAGTTGGTTTGCAAAAGTAGAGAAAAGCTTTCAAACTGAAGATAGTTATAAATAACTATTTATTGCCGGAATGAATCGGGAGAAAGGGGGTAACAAGGAACTTAGTAATGTTTCCTTTTCAAGTAAATGACAGATTGTATTCCCAACATGATGACAAACAGATATTCGGTTGTCATATATACCGCTAAAGGTGCATGTACACAGTGGCTCAGCCAGTAAAGATAAAGAAGATATACCATAATGGTAACCACTTGGAAGATAAAGGCAATTTTTGTCTTTCCGGTTCCGGTGACGGCACTGATGTAGACATATCCGGGTACTGCGAATATATAATTGAACAGCATGACGATGAAAGGGGGGACAGTGTGTTGCACCAGTGTTTCGTTGTTGGTGTAAAATCCGATAATCCAATAATCACAAAACAATGCGACTCCTACCAGTGGAAAACCGATGGCATATCCCATTTTGATGATTTTGTGGCAGATAGGAAAAACACCTTTTTGTTGTCCGGCTCCTAAAAGATTGCTTACCAAGGAACCGTTGGTGGCTCCTAAAGAACTGACAATCACAAAAAAGAGGGTGGAAACGCTGCGGGTTATGTTGGAAACGGCCAGTTCCATCTTTCCTAAATGTTCGATGGCGATGAAGAACAGGAACCACGGCGCCATACTGATAAAAGAATGCAGCATGCTCCATACGGACAGGTAAAACAGTCTTTTCAATAGCTTTCCATCAAATATCGGTTGCAGTCCATACTTGTTTTTATCAATCTTTCTCCACATATGGATAAGGAGAATGATTAACGATCCCATTTCTGCTAGCGTTGAGGCTATTGCCGATCCTGCTATCCCAAATTTTAAGGTAAATATTAACAGGTAATTGAAAGGGATGTTGATAAGTACGGCTGCTATTGCGGCCCAAGATAAGGACCTGGTCTTTATTATTCCCACAAAGAAAGCCCGGAGTGCCAGAAAGGGAAATGAAAATAAAAGTCCGAAACTGCGCCAGTCCAGATAGTCCGTTACAGCCTGATAGATTTCCGGTGAGGTAATTAATTGTTTCAAGAGGAAGGGGGAAAGGCCCTGTATCAACAAACATAAAGAGAGTGCTAGTCCGGAAAGGAAAAATAGTCCTTGAAAGAAGGTACGTCCTGTTTCTGCATAGTTCTGTTCTCCATTCCTGCGGGCAATCATGACTTGTAGTCCTATGCTGAAACCGAAGCCTAGCATATAAGTTGCCAGATAATATATTCCTGCCAAGGCAGATGCGCCAAGTTCCACTTCACCGACATGGCCCAGAAAGACGGCATCGGTAATGTTGATTAATTGCTCCATTAAAACGCTCATCATTACAGGAAGGTTGATGAGCCATATTTGTTTATATGTATAATTCATTGTTTAACTTAATGTATAACCATGCTTATGCACTTATCGGTTTAGGGATGGTGCACAATCTGTGTGGATTAATAATAAGGGTATAAAACTCTGTAACAAATCTTATTTAAGATCCGTCAAAATAGCCAAATAGTTTGGATTGGTAGTGCTATTCGTTGAATGTAGCTATATACAGAGTTGATGTTTCATTAGTTAAACAATTGTGTTTTGCAGGTTAAATCAAATCTCCTGGTTCGGCATAAATTTTGTATTCGCTCTCTAGTCCCTTGAAATCTTTTCTGAGGAGTACAATTTTAGCTTTGGGGGTAAGCCAAATGTTTAGTGGAATGGCATTCTCCTCTTGAAATGAAAATATAGTGCTGAATTCTTTTCTCAAAGACTCGTCTGAGGTTGCGGTATAATTAGGGAGTGAGAAAAATGAATTTATGTAGTTATACAGTATTTGTTTGCTTTTCATAGATCCCCCTTTTTCATATTTCTCACTTTTGGCATACAGCATAACAGATGGGACACCTTGATGGATATGGGTTTGCGTACTCAGATAATATCCGTCCAGATTATTTGCATAGCCTGTGGTAAAATCGGAGTCGGTTACGTCTTTCCAATTGAAAGCAAGGAAATCTTTTTTATTTGTGATATCAATGGATATTGTATCACTACTATAGATTATTTCATTGTTTTTGTAACCTAGCAGATAAGTCTTGTATGTGCCGGGTGAATAATAAACATGTGCCCATTTGAAAAATGTTGTTTCCACATATCTGGCATAATTTGAATGACTGAATACTTTAAAGCTATTTGGGGAATGAGATGATTTCCACACTATGGAATCATACACTTCGCTTAGACAAGGTGCATCTTTACCAAAATCAAAAGATTGGTAGAATACAATAGGAGCAAATATGTTTTGAGAACTTGTTTCTGCTTCTAATATAATTTTGATCTCTTTATTTTCTGTTTCTTTATTTTGGCTACCATCCATATCGGCCTCTTCTTTGGAGCAAGACAAGACAAAGAAGGTAAGTAGTAAAAAACAGTAGAATATCTTTTTCATGTTTGTTTTTGAGTTGGGTAAATAGCTCTGTTTGTAATGTCGAAAACAAAGCTAGCAAATATATTTGATAATCTCAGCTTTGTATCCTATATTTTATTTTTGACTGATGATTTGATAATCAAAATCGGTAAACAAAGACTTTACAGAGATTCAAGAGGTTCCTGCACATACCTCATATACTCCTCATAGTCTATATACCTTCCACCCATTGACTTTAAGTGTGGGGTTTCAAACTGACAATCAATCAAGGTTCCTCCCAACTTCTGAAATGTTTGTGCCAGATAGATAAGCGCCAGTTTCGATGCATTGGGGACTAGAGAAAACATGCTTTCGCCGAAAAAACACTTTCCCAAAGTGACTCCATAGAGTCCGCCGACCAGACAAGATTCTTCCCATACTTCCACGCTGGTCGCGAAACCTTGCTCATGCAGGCGGATGTAGGCTTTCATGATATCTTTGCCCAACCATGCTCCCGTTTCTTCCATCCGCAGATTGCCGCAGGTTTGAATCACTTCATGGAATGCCTGGTTAAAACTGACTCCATATTGTTCTTTGTTCATAAAAGTACGCATGGAGTGAGAAATGTGAATCTCGTTAGGGAAAATCACAAACCGTTTCAGGGGACACCACCATTGTATCTGTTTTTCACGGAAAGCATACCAAGGGAATATGCCATTGGAATAGGCAAGGAGGAGACGGTCTACGGAGAGGTCGCCGCCCACTGCCAATAGTCCGTCCGGTTCGCCATAGTGAGGGTCGGGAAAAACAAGTTTTTGAGTTAGTTGAAAGACCATATTGTTTTTTATTTATTGGATTCATATAATATCTTCTGTAGGAACTTCTCCGTATCTCTGCCTCTGCGGAGAAGTTGCCGATTCATTTAAAGGTATTACTCTTTGAGTACTTGCAAGCTCAATTGTCCGTTTCCTGCTGTCACTCTTACTTTACCTCCTGTTTTTAATGCTCCGAATAGGATTTCACGCATAAGCAGTGGCTTCAGCTGCGAAGTAATTATCCTGTCCATTTCCCTGGCACCATATTCTTTGGTGAAACCTAGTTTCAGCAGATGCTTATAGGCTTCCGGGCTGAGTTCCATTCCTACATGACGTGCAGACAGTTTGTTTTTCAGTTCGTTGAGTTTTTTGTTCAGGATGAGAGAAGCCATTCCGTAATCCATATCATGGAAGACGACTGTTGCAGACAACCGGTTGATGAATTCAGGTTTGAAAGTTTTTTTAACCTGTTTCAACATTGCCTCTCCGGCAGTAATTTGTCCGCTGAAACCTATAGAAGCTTGGTGCGCGAATTGTGCTCCGGCATTGGAGGTCATGATAAGTATAACATGGCGGCAGTCCGCTTTCCGTCCTTTGTTATCCGTCAGTACGGCATAGTCCATGACTTGCAGCAGGATATTGAATATATCAGGATGCGCTTTTTCTATTTCGTCAAGCAGTAACACACAGTTGGGAGTTTTGCGGATAGCATCTGTCAGCAGTCCGCCGTCTTCATAACCTATATATCCGGCAGGTGAGCCGATGAGTTTGGCCACTGTATGCTTTTCCGTATATTCGCTCATGTCAAAGCGTTGCAGGGCAATACCTAGTTCGGAGGCCAATACTTTGGCTACTTCCGTCTTTCCTACTCCGGTGGGGCCAACGAAGAGAAGGCTGGCCAGTGGTTTGTTTTCGTCCTGTAGCCCGGCTTTGGCCATTTGTACGGCTTCCACCACTTGGCAGACAGCTTCTTCCTGACCGTATATCTTTGCACTGATGCGTTCATGCAAGGTTTCTAATGTGGCATTGTCCTCTTCCTTCATGGCGAGTACATCCACTTTACAGATACGTGCCAGTATATCGGTTATCAATGCTTTGTCCACCGTTTGTGTTTCTGTATCTGTGGGGTGGATTTCACGATAAGCCCCGGCTTCGTCCACCAGGTCGATGGCCTTGTCGGGCAAAAAACGGTCGCTGATATACCGTGCGGCAGCTGTGACGGCATATGCTATCACTCCTTCTTCATAAACTACTCCATGGAACGTTTCGTACCTTTCTTTTAATCCTTCTACTATGTGGATAGTTTCTTCGATTCCGGGTTCCTGTATGTCAATCTGTTGGAAACGCCGTACCAATCCTCTGCTACGTGAAAAATAGCGGTTGAATTCTTCGTAAGTAGTGGAACCGATAAACCGGATCTCTCCTCCTTCCAAATAAGGCTTGAGCATATTAGAGGCATCCATCGAACCGTCTCCCGTCCGTCCGGCGCCTATCAGGTTATGTATTTCATCTATATATACAATGGCGTGTCCTTCTTTCCGTATTCCTTCCATAATGGCTTTCAGCCTTTTCTCGAATTCACCCCGATATTGTGTACCGGCCAATAAGTTGCCTAAATCCAGTTCGTAGATACGACAACCTGTGAGGCGTTCGGGAACATTGCCTGCTTCTATACGTGCAGCCAGTCCGTAGACCAGTGCGGTTTTTCCCACTCCCGGTTCACCCACGTGCAGAGGGTTGTTCTTTTCTTTGCGGCAGAGAACTTGAATGGTGCGTTCCAATTCCACATTCCGGCCTATAAGCGGATTCCGGTCTTGCAGACCTTCATTGAGGCAGGTGACGTAGTTGCGCCAAGGTTCGCTTTTCTCTTGCTCAGAGGAAGTTTCCTCTTGAAACTGATTCATGTGCTCGTAATTTGAAATGAGGGAGCTGAGAAACTCCGGCATATCTTCTCCCACTGTTTCTTTTAGCAGATAGCCGGCCCATGAATCTTCCAGTTGAAGCATTCCTTGTACCAGATGAGGAACATCCATTTCTTCTGCGCTTGAATGGCTGATTGTCATATAGGCATATTGCAGCAGCTCGGAGAGTTGACCTGAAATTTCCAACTCATATTCTATTTCTTGAGGAACTCGTTCCACTTCTTTCGACAGATATTCGGAAATGGACTGGGACAGTTCTTCCGGGGTACAAAAACACTCTGCCAATGCTTTTTGAAAAGGAACTTGTTCCAGCAATGCGCTCAATAAGTGTTCGGGCGTGATAAATTCATGCCGATATTGCATCGCTTGGCTCTGCGCAGAAGCGAAAGCGTAGTTCACCGAATCGGTATTTGGTATATCCATATCTTATTCTTGATTTTTTATTCTTCTTCCGGTGTAACCGTGAGTCGGAGAGGGAAACCCTCTTCACGAGCCATACGGGTGGCTTTTTGTACTTTTGACCGGGCGATATCATACGTATAGATGCCTATTACGGCCGATTCACTTTTGTGTACTTGCATCATCAAAGCTTCTGCTTCCATCGTTGATTTGAAAAAAACGGTAGTTAATATCTTTACAACAAATTCCATTGTAGTAAAGTCGTCATTGAAAATAGTAACTTTGAAGCGTCGCGGCTCGCGAAGGTCTATACGTTCTTTTTCTTTATAAGATGATTGTTGTTGTTCCATATTGGTATTTGTCATACGTACTTATGGCACAAAGGTAGGGAAAGTATTGGAAAGGTAGGGTAGGGAAGAGATGAATTTTGTAGACGGATGGTCTGGAGCTGATGTCTTGAATTCCTTTCATGCCTGTCTGTCATTCTTAAAACATCCATATATATAATAAGATGTCTCAAGGATGACAGACGTGTATGAAAAATAAAATGTGAAAAAATCCAAGGATAAGAGGTGGAAACTTAGACTTTTCTGTGAACAAACTGGCCGTCAATCCAAATGGTGGCATGGTTTCCCCGGAACTTCAGCAGGATATATTCGGGGTCTTCCGGTCCTTTAGGAAAATGATGGATAAACCAGTCTTGCCATAACTCTTTCTTGGTGCCAGTGTCTGATACAACTTCCACTTCTCCGGTCATGGCCACGCTGTTTCCCTCTTTGTAGAAACATATGCCGGCTTTCGGATTAGAGCGGAAATCCTTTGTCTTTGCCGAACTGTTTCCTGTTGCAAACCAGATGGTTGTTAATCCTTCCGTTTTGATTTTACTCAAGGGAACCGGCCGGGGATACCCTTCTTTATTGATGGAAGTTAGTGTGACTACTTCACATTGTTGAAGCAAAGCTTTTGCTTTTTCTTTAAGTGATTCCATTGTTTCTTTTTAGTATTTGATACGGTACAAAAGTAAGAAACGCCAGGATGGCTTCGTTGTAAAAAAACGACTTTTATAGTTTCAGATATGTTAATGTGGTTTCTTCCGTAACCGGTAAGGATAAAAAGGAACCGGGTGTATTGCCTGATAAGGCTTTTATTTCCTTGCTCAAATGGGCTGTGTCATAGTATCCGGCCTCAATGGCAACAGAGAAGAGTTGGTTGGAAGAGGTGGAACGCAGTAAATCCACTGCATTCTTGAATTTGATAATCCGGCTGTATTCCTTAGGGGAATATCCGGTCTGATGTTTGAACTTGCGCTCGAAGTGTCTTTGGCACAAGCATACATTTTCTACTAAAGAACGGATAGGCAGTTGGCCTTTGGAAAGGTTAATGCAATCTACTGCATATGATATCTGTTTTTCTATCTTGTTGTTAGTACATAAGGCTTGGGTGAGAAAAGATTCTATCAGTCTGATTTTGTCCTGTATGTACGGTTGTTCACATAATCTTTCTGCTAGCGAGTCGTTGAAGATACCTCCTGACTCAAAAGTGCTGATTCTTTGATTCCCAAGTTCTTCCAATGGTAATTGCATGAAGCGGAATAAACCGCAAGGCAGAAAACGGATACCAAACATATGGATGCTTTTCGCATAGGTTATTAGGGTGGAGTATCGGCTCATGGGACCTACAAAATAAGAACGGTAGGGTTGCATTATAAGACTTTCTTGTTCCGCTATGTCAGCTACTTCGCCAAGGGTGAAGATAAAATCGGTGCAACCGTCCGGCAATATGTTGATTTTCATCCCATAGTCCGGATTGCCTTTAAATTCCCAGTATTTGTCAATATAGGGGGCTAAAAGCAGGGAAGGCTGGTATTCATTATACATGAAGATTGTTATTTCTTTTTAGCAGCGATAGCTAGTAATACTCCCAGTACCACCCCTAGAATGGCGGCAAATAATACCCGCATGTCCGGAGGAAGCAGGAAAGTGATGGTGTGGGCCGGATACCAGAACAAAGGGATGGTCTTTTTGAATACAAAGCTCCAAAGTACCGCCCAATTCAATCCGGTGAAAATACGTGTCATGGGAATAGGGGTGGAAAGCGCTTTGATAGAGCCGCCACAATTCCCGATATGAGTGTCTGTTATTTTATGTAATGTCATGAATACAGGAGCGAATATAGAGTTCATTGTAACGGAAATAGCCAGTGCAACCAGAAATTTGGCAAGACAGAAATCCCCGTTCATCAATGTGGAGGCATATTCCAGACCCATATATTCCAAGAAAATGGGAGTGCCTTTTGAAAAAATAATCATAGCCATATTGATACCCATACCCAGTACCCCCCAGATTACCATGCGTGGGATAATACCGAAGGTCTTGTTGTGATACACTCCTGTGCTGATGCGAAGCCCAAGCATTTCTCCCAAAGTAGCTAGAATGGCGAACTTCACAAAACTCATGACCATACCATGGATTGCATTGAAAGATTTGTACCATTCATAAATGGTATCGCTAATAAAAAAGGGTAGAAACAATGCTATTACAAACAAAAAGAACAGAATATCACTCTTTTTCATAGATAGAAATGTGTTTTTCATTAATATTTGCGACAAACATACGAAAAAAATCTAAGTTCCTAACCAAACAATAATTTAAATTCGACGGCTCTTTATTTGTTATCTAGCTATAATCTTTTATCTTTGTTTCCCGTCATGGAATAAAATAAAAAGGTTATTATGAAAACAAAAGGATGGATTTTAACTGTAATTTGTAGTATGTTGTTATTGGTGGCGGGTATCACTTTTGCATCAATGGTGCTTGTCGGGCAACCGGCTTTGGCAAACGAATCATTGTGGTGGTGGATCTTGATAAATCTTGGTGTGATGGTTTTATTATTCGGGTATGGCGTGAAACGGGGAATCCAGATATTGCGTATCTTCAGCATACCGAAAAGCAAACTGACACGGGAACCAGGTGTCGTGGTTTGTGATTATAATATCAGCCTGAAAAAGTATGCTTTGTATAAATTGTGGGACATCCGTCATTTCAGTTTTTCTTTGTTGTTCATCATTTATATTTGTATTGCACTGTGTACAGGGCACTATATTGTTCCCGAAGAGCAAAGCCTGTTCAGTCCGCTGCTGATTTGGTTCTTGTGTCTTATTTATATCTTGATTATGCTGCCTGTCAGACTAAATAAGATTTATAAGCGGAGTATTGCGGGGCAGACTTGGGTAGAAATAACTCCGGAAGGGCTGACATATGATAAGGCGGAACTGAAACAGACATTCCCTTGGGAGGAGATAGCAGGTATAGCTCTTTATAAGACCTATTGCTTTCTGTATGATAAAAGAGGCGGTGAATTTTTGATTGTAACTTCGGATGAAAAGGTGAAAGAATCCCTTCTTTACTATTTAAATACGAAAAAATAATGAATTAAAGCTAAGTGTTTTTTATAATAAGGTTGTTCATATTATTATAATGTGTATTTTTGTAACAAAGTAATAATGAAAAACCTCTTAAGTATGAAAACACCTGTTCTCGCGCTATTCATTTCTTTAGTGGCATTTGGAGCCTGTGTGTCCAATAAACAAACCCAGCCGTCAACCGATTATACCCAATTGGTGAATCCGTTTATCGGAACCGATTTTACCGGCAATACTTATCCGGGAGCGCAAGCGCCTTTCGGAATGGTACAACTTAGTCCGGATAACGGTTTGCCCGGATGGGACCGTATTTCCGGTTATTTTTATCCGGACAGTACGATTGCCGGATTCAGTCATACCCATTTGTCGGGAACGGGAGCCGGAGACTTGTATGATATCTCTTTCATGCCTGTAACTTTGCCTTATCAGGAAGCGGAAGCTCCTTTAGGCATCTATTCCAAATTCTCTCATGCGGATGAAGAGGCTTCAGCTGGTTATTATCGCGTGTTGCTGAAAGATTATGATATCAATGTGGAGTTAACTGCTACAGAGCGTTGCGGTATACAGCGTTATACGTTTCCTGAAGGAGAGTCGGCTGTCTTTCTGAATCTGAAGAAAGCGATGAATTGGGACTTTACCAATGATTCTTATATTGAGATAATTGACTCATGCACCATTCAGGGATATCGTTTTTCCGAAGGATGGGCAAGAGGCCAGCATGTGTATTTCCGCACTCGTTTCTCCAAACCGTTTGCCTCGGTAGAGATGGATACTACTGCCATTGCTTTGAAAGGTAAACGTGTAGGTACGGCTTATATCGCCCGTTTTAATTTTGATACGGAAAAAGGAGAGCAGATTGTTCTGAGTACTGCTCTTTCGGGAGTAAGCATGGAAGGTGCTGCTAAAAACATGGCGGCTGAAGCACCTCACAATGATTTCGATAAATATTTGGCTGAAACTAAAGATAATTGGAACCGTCAGTTGGGAAAAATAGAGGTAACAGGTGATAACAAGGACGATAAGGTTAATTTTTATACAGCATTGTATCATACAATGATTGCCCCGACTATTTATAGTGATGTGGACGGGGCTTATTATGGTCCCGATAAGAAAATTCATCAGACGGATGGTTGGGTGAATTATGGAACTTTTTCATTGTGGGATACTTATCGTGCCGCACATCCGTTATTTACTTATACGGAACCTCAGCGTGTCAATGATATGGTGAAATCATTCATTGCTTTTTATGAACAGAACGGACGTTTGCCGGTATGGAATTTTTGGGGAAGTGAAACGGATATGATGATTGGCTACCACGCTGTACCTGTTATTGTCGATGCTTATTTGAAAGGTATTGGTGATTTTGATGCAGAGAAGGCATTGGAGGCTTGTGTGGCTACTGCTAACTTGGATGATTATCGCGGCATTGGTCTGTATAAAAAATTAGGATATATACCTTATAATATAAAGGATGAATATAATGCGGAAAATTGGTCGCTTTCCAAAACATTAGAATATGCTTTTGATGATTATTGCATAGCCGAAATGGCCCGGAAGATGGGGAGGACTCAATTAGCGGACGAATTCTACAAGCGTTCTCAGAATTATCGCAATGTGTTCAATCCGGCGTCAAGCTTCATGCAGCCGATAGATGATAAAGGAGTATTCCAACCTAATTTCAGCCCGGATGACTACACTGCCCACATTTGTGAAAGTAACGGTTGGCAGTACTTTTGGTCTGTACAGCAGGATATTAAGGGGCTAATTGCCTTGACTGGTGGTAAGGATCGTTTTACGGAAAAGTTGGATAGTATGTTTACTTATATCCCGGCTGGTAATGCAGATTTGCCTCTTTTCAGTACAGGTATGATTGGCCAGTATGCTCATGGTAATGAGCCTAGCCATCATGTGATTTATTTGTATAATAAGGTACGTCAGCCTTGGAAAACTCAGAAGTATGCGGCGCAGGTCATGCATGACCTTTATTTCAATGCACCTGCCGGACTGTGTGGAAATGAGGATTGTGGACAGATGTCTGCCTGGTATGTATTCAGTGCTATGGGATTTTATCCTGTCAATCCGGTAAGTGGTGAATATGAGATTGGTACGCCGTTGTTCCCCGAGATACAGATGCATCTGGATAATGGAAAAACGTTCACAGTACTGGCCCCTGGAGTAAGTCGTGAAAATATCTATATCCAGTCGGTGAAAGTAAATGGGCAACCATACGATAAGAGCTATATCACACACCGGCAAATAATGGATGGTGCTACTGTAGAATTTGAAATGGGTCCGGAACCGGGAAATATTTGGTATAGATAGATAATAATTGGTTCAACTTATTAAGAATTGTAATTGTACAGGAGGTGAGTTAAAAGTAATATTTGTTATCGTTTTGCTGTAGAGGCGGTTTGAATCTGCCTGAAAATTGTATGATGAGCGGAAGCTTTTTGCCTCTACAGTGGATGATTGGATCGTTATTTGGAACATTGGCTCTCTCCTTCATACAAAGGTGAATTATATAATATGAACGAGGAACTTGATGACACCTATAAGGCCGTCTTTCGTCAATGCTATCCTAAGCTGTTGTTCTATGCGACACGGCTGGTCGGTACCGAAGAAGCCGAAGATGTAGTGCAGGATGTTTTTGTGGAGTTGTGGAGGCGGAGAGATTCAGTCGTCATAGGAGAGCAGATTTTAGCTTTCCTTTATCGTTCTGTATATACCAAGGCTATAAATTTATTGAAGCATCAGGTTATAGAGAATAACTACAGTGCGGCAATGATAGAAATCTATGAACGAAAATTGCAATATTACCAGCCGGATCATGCCGAAGTCATTAAAAAGATAGAGAATCAGGAATTGCGTCAGGAAATTTTTGGAGCGATTAATGAATTGCCGGATAAATGTAAGGAGGTGTTTAAACTGAGCTATCTTCATGATATGAAAAACAAGGAAATCGCTGATACTCTTGGCATTTCTTTATGTACCGTAGAGGCACATATGTATAAGGCCTTGAAATTTTTGCGCGAACGTCTCAGCCATTTATTATTGTCATTGATTATATTTTCAGCAAAACTGCTAAGTGTTTTTACAAGTTGAATTGTTTACTATATGAATAGGGAAAAAGATGAGTAAACTTAACGAAGATATTATTATCAGGTATTTGGAAAACCGATGCTCGGAGGAGGATTTTGTTCTTATCAATGAATGGATGAAAGAATCTGATGAGAATGCCGGAGAGCTGTTCCGTATGGAGGAGATTTATCAGTTAGGTAAATTCCCCTTTGAGGAGGAAAATCTGGTAGTGAGGGCAGAGCGCAGGTTGGGTAGAAGATTGAAACGGGAAAATCAGAAGAAACAAGAGGTGTTCAAGCTTAGAAGTGTGTTGCGTTATGCAGCTGCTATAGTGGGTGTGATGGTGCTGGCTGCGGGATTGGCCTATTGGTTCCGGAATAAAGCGGAGGAATTGGTGGTAGCATCGGCTGCTCATGGACAAGTGCGTGAGATGTTGTTGCCTGACGGGACAAAAGTATGGTTGAACCAGTCGTCTGTTTTAAAATATCCGCGTGCTTTTGAAGGAAAGGAACGTCATGTATATCTGGATGGAGAAGCTTATTTTGAAGTAGCACGTAATCATGAGAAACCTTTCATGGTAAAAAGCCCGGCAATGGATGTCAGGGTCTTGGGAACCTCTTTCAATATAAAATGTCGTCCGGATAACAGTTTTGCGGAAACAACCTTGATAGAGGGTGAAGTTGAGGTAAAAGATAAATCGGACAAAGGAAGAATTACTTTGTTGCCGGGACAAAAAGCCGTTTTAAACAGGGTAACAGGGCGGATGCAAGTAAAACAGGTCGATCCCAAGATGGAGATAGTCTGGCATAATGACTTGATTCCATTTGAAAAGTCATCTATTTTCCAGATTGCGGCAGCATTGGAACGGTTCTATGGAGTGAAGATAATCCTTTCACCGGATGTAGACAGTACTAATACTTATTCAGGTGTACTGAAAAAGAAAGATAATATAGAGTCTGTGCTGAATTCTTTGCGTAACTCTATTCCTTTCAATTATAAGAAAGTAGATGATAACAATATATTTATCTCATCGGAAACAAAATAATTTTTAAATAAAGATCTATGAAAATCAACATGCTCTTAAGCGGCTGTCTTCTAGGGTTATTGTGTTTCACTGCATGTGATTCTGAGGGCAATGAAATGAATGATTACACCCATTATGTCAATCCTTTTATTGGTACAGGAGGCCATGGGCATACTCATCCGGGTGCTATGGTTCCTCATGGCATGATACAGCCGGGGCCGGATACTCGTATTGACGGTTGGGATTCCTGTTCCGGATATTATTATGAAGATACTACGATCAATGGTTTTGCCCATACACGTCTTAGTGGTACAGGGTGTGCGGATTTCGGAGATTTCCTGTTGATGCCGACTGTAGGTGTGCAGCGTACTGATTTCTTGGGAACAGAAAGCCAGAAGCGTCCTTTCGCATCGGCTTTTTCTCATGAAAAGGAATATGCCGAACCGGGATATTATTCTGTTTTTCTGGATACATACGGGGTAAAAGCCGAACTGACTTCGACAGAGCGTGCGGCAATGCATCGGTATACTTTTCCGGAAAGTAAGGAGTCTGGATTTATCTTGGATATGGACTATAATATTCAGCAACAAATCAATCAGGTAATGGAAGTGGAGGCAGTGAATGATACTGTGTTGCGGGGGCGCAAACGCAGTGCCTATTGGGCATACCGACAGGATCTTTATTTTTATGCCGTATTTTCCAAACCCTTTACGTATACCTTGTACACGGATACTGTTCAGGAAAATGACAAACAGATTCCTGTATGTAAAATGCTTTTGCATTTTGAAACGGCGAAAGATGAACAAGTGCTGGCTAAGTTCTCTATCTCTTCTGTTGATGCGGAAGGTGCTTATAAGAACCTCCAGGCTGAGATGCCCGGTTGGAATTTTGATGGAGTGCGTGCCGATGCTAAGAAGAAATGGAATGAATGCTTGTCAAAGATTGCAGTCAAAACCAATGATGAAGACCAGCGTGCCATTTTCTATACGGCTATGTATCATGCTTTCCTAAGTCCCAATCTGTTTACAGATGTAGACGGGCGTTACTTGGGAATGGATTTGAAAGTGCATACCACCGACATGAAACATCCGGTTTATACCATTTTCTCTTTGTGGGATACTTTCCGTGCGTTACATCCGTTACTGACTATTGTCGATCCTCAGTTGAATACGGAGTTTATCCGTTCATTAATAAAGAAGCATCAGGAAGGTGGTATCTTTCCGAAATGGGACTGTGTGTCCAATTATACCGGAACTATGGTGGGATATCATGCGGCTTCGTTGGTAACCGATTCTTATGTGAAGGGATACCGCGATTTTGATGTGCAGGAAGCTTACAAGGCATGTCTGCGTGCAGCGGAATATGACACTACCGGTATTGTAGCTCCCGATTGGCTGATTCCATATGTTATGCCCAAAGCACGTTATTATAAGAATACTCTTGGCTATATTCCATGTGACCGTGAGAATGAATCGGTAGCGAAAGCATTGGAGTATGCGTATGATGACTGGTGTATCTCCGTGCTGGCAGACAGCTTGGGAGATACTGAAACCAAGGAGAAGTATGCCCGTTTTGCAGATGCTTACGAATTTTATTTTGATCCTGCCACCCGTTTCATGCGTGGATTGGATAGTAAAGGTGAATGGCGTACTCCGTTCAATCCCCGTTCTTCCAATCACCGTAATGATGATTATTGCGAGGGTACTGCATGGCAATGGACTTGGTTTGTTCCGCATGATATCCCGGGACTGGTGAATTTGATGGGTGGGGAGGATGCTTTCGTAGGAAAGCTGGACTCCTTGTTTACGGTTTCTTCCCAGTTGGAAGGGGAGGCTACCTCTGCTGATATCACAGGACTGATAGGCCAGTATGCGCATGGTAATGAGCCTAGTCATCACATTACTCATATGTATAACTATGTAAACCGTCCATGGCGTACTCAGGAATTGGTTGACAGTGTGCTGTATAACCAGTATTTCAATGCTCCTGACGGCTTGTCGGGTAATGAAGATTGCGGTCAGATGTCTGCCTGGTATATTTTGAATTCCATGGGCTTCTATCAGGTATGTCCCGGTAAGCCGGTTTATTCTATCGGACGTCCGTTGTTTGAGGAGGTGACGATTAATTTGCCCGACCGCAAGACTTTCGTTATCCGTACCCACAATAATTCGAAGACCAATAAGTATATTGAGTCGGTTTTGTTGAACGGAAAACCGCTGGATGTTCCTTTCTTTACCCATGATGATCTGGTACGTGGAGGAACGATGGAGATTACCATGAGTCCCGTACCGACGGAATGGGGAAAACAGGTGAAGAATTAAAAGTATAACTTAACCCAAATAGCAATATCATGAAAAAACTATTTCTATCAGTTGTAGCGCTGTGTGTCACGCTGTTTGTACAGGCAAAGGATTATGCAGACTATGTGAGTCCGTTGGTAGGTACACAGTCTTCCTTTGAACTCTCTACAGGAAATACTTATCCTGCCATATCCCGCCCGTGGGGTATGAATTTCTGGACTCCCCAGACAGGAAAGATGGGGGACGGATGGCAGTATGTTTATACGGCTAATAAAATCCGTGGTTTCAAACAAACCCATCAGCCCAGTCCGTGGATTAATGACTATGGTCAATTTTCCATCATGCCCGTAACAGGAAAACCGGAATTTGAAGAGGACAAGCGTGCAAGCTGGTTCTCTCATAAAGCTGAAATTGCAAAACCTTATTATTATAAGGTTTATTTGGCAGAACATGATGTCGTAACCGAAATGGTTCCTACGGAGCGTGCCGTAATGTTCCGTTTCACTTTTCCTGAGAATGATTCATATGTAGTGGTGGATGCTTTTGATCGTGGTTCGTCTGTCAAGGTGATTCCCGGAGAAAACAAAATCGTGGGCTATACTACCCGTAACAGTGGTGGTGTTCCTGCCAACTTCAAGAATTATTTCGTTATTGAGTTTGATAAGCCGTTTACTTATGAGGCTACGTTCTCTAATGATGTACAGCCTGAAAAACCGGATGGCAGTGTTCCTGTAACCTTGAAAGAAGGTAAACTGGAGCAGACTGATTTCCATACCGGAGCCGTTATCGGTTTCAAGACAAAGAAAGGTGAAGTAGTTCATGCCCGTGTGGCCTCTTCATTCATCAGTCCTGAACAAGCAATTCGGAACCTGAAGGAATTGGGTGGTGACAGTTTTGAAGTATTGGTACAGAAAGGTAAAGAGGCTTGGAATGAGGCCTTAGGTAAAGTAGAGGTGGAAGGTGGAACATTGGATCAATACCGCACTTTCTATTCCTGCTTGTACCGTTCCTTGTTGTTTCCGCGTAAATTCTATGAACTGGATGCCAACGGACAACCTGTTCATTACAGTCCTTACAATGGCGAAACGCTGCCGGGATATATGTATACGGATACAGGTTTCTGGGATACATTCCGTTGCTTGTTCCCTTTCTTGAACCTGATGTATCCTTCGGTAAATAAGGAGATACAGGAAGGTTTGGTTAATACTTATAAGGAAAGCGGTTTCTTCCCCGAATGGGCCAGCCCCGGTCATCGTGGTTGCATGGTCGGCAATAATTCAGCTTCTATCTTGGTCGATGCTTATCTGAAAGGAGTACGTGTGGAAGATGTGGAAACATTATACAAAGGACTGATTCATGGAACGGAAGCCGTACATCCTGAAGTTTCTTCTACCGGACGTCTGGGATATGAATATTATAACAAGCTGGGCTATGTGCCTTGTGATGTGAAGATTCATGAGAATGCAGCCCGTACATTGGAATATGCATACGATGACTGGTGTATTTATCAGCTGGCGAAAGAGTTGAAGCGTCCGAAGAAGGAAATCGCACTTTTTGCCAAACGTGCCATGAACTATAAGAACCTGTTTGATTCGGAAAGTAAATTGATGCGTGGCAAGCAGAAGGACGGCAAGTTCGCTCCTGAATTCTCGCCGTTGAAATGGGGAGGTGACTTTACGGAAGGAAACAGCTGGCATTATTCCTGGTCTGTATTCCATGACCCTCAGGGATTGATTGATTTGATGGGAGGTAAGGAAATGTTCGTTACCATGCTTGATTCTGTCTTTTCGGTTCCCCCCATCTTTGATGATAGCTATTACGGACAGGTAATTCATGAGATTCGTGAAATGACAGTCATGAACATGGGTAACTATGCACATGGAAACCAGCCCATCCAGCACATGATTTATCTGTATGACTATGCAGGCCAGCCTTGGAAAGCGCAATATTGGTTGCGTGAGGTGATGAACCGTATGTATACAGCCGGTCCGGACGGATATTGCGGTGATGAAGACAATGGTCAGACTTCGGCATGGTATGTATTCTCCGCATTAGGGTTCTATCCGGTATGTCCCGGTACGGATGAGTATATTCTGGGTGCTCCGTTGTTCAAGAAGGCGACACTTCATTTTGAAAACGGAAAGAACTTGGTAATAACCGCATCGGATAACAGCGATACCAACCGATATGTAGATGAAATGCGTGTAAACGGTACTGTTTATACCAAGAATTATTTGAAGCATAACGAATTGTTACAAGGCGGTACTATTGACTTCAAGATGACCGACCGTCCGAATATGCAGCGTGGAACACAAGAAAGTGATTTGCCTTATTCATTTTCAAAAGACGAAAAAGTAAAATAAAAGTTTCACCATGCACTTCTCTCTTATAAAGAGAGGTTGGAGGGGGATGTTCTCTTTTGGCAGCATTGCAAGAGTACATCCCCTTTTTCTTTTTAAGTATTTCTTCTATACGTCAAAGTCCGATGATATTACTACTTTTGCCTTTCCTCTGCTTTTTTCTGGAAAATTTAGAAAAAAGAACAAGATTGAGTAAGTGTTTTCTTTTAGCTGCCTGTTTTTATTCTCGAAAGGGGAATGAGAACCCCTTCACTGGAGAAAAACAAGTCAGTGTTAACGAATTTATAAATTATGAAAGGCAATCAATTAATGAGAAAGCCCAAATTACTCAGGGCGCTTTTGATTCTTTTGTTTGTGGCTGCACCCATACAATGGACCCGCGCGCAAATCGTTCTTTCAACTCCCAAGACAACGCTTGGAGCAGTGATCAAGAACATTAAATCACAGTCTAACTATCAGTTTTTCTATGATGACAAGCTGGCTGAAATGCCGGTGAATGCCATTGATGTGAAGAACGGTTCATTACAGTCTGTACTTGATGCGGCTTTGCAAGGCAAAGGAATTACGTATAAGATAGAGGATAACATTGTCTATCTTTCAGCATCCGGAGAGCCTCAGACACCTCAACAGACAGGACAGGAACATACAGTGACCGGAACAGTGGTTGATGCGACAGGCGAAGCCTTGATTGGTGTAAACGTACAAGTGAAAGGAAATCCCACAGCCGGTACGATTACAGACTTTGAAGGTAACTATTCTTTGTCCGTTCCCGGAAATGGTGAGATTGTGTTCTCATACATTGGTTACCGTTCGGAAACATTGAAGCCCGATGGCAAGAATGTACTGAATGTAACCATGCAGGAAGATACACAGCAGATTGGCGAAGTGGTGGTAACCGCTTTGGGGATCAAACGTGAGAAGAAAATGTTGGGTTATGCGGTTCAGGAACTGAAGAGCGATGAACTGAACAAGACAGGTGACCCCTCGGTAACCAGTGCCTTGCAGGGCAAGGTGGCAGGCCTTCAGATGAATACCTCGGCTACCGGTCTGGGCGGCTCTACGAAGATTACCATCCGTGGAAACTCTTCTCTGACAGACAATAACCAGCCGTTGTGGATTGTGGATGGCGTTCCTTTCAGCGACACTAGCACTTCAAGCGCATCCCGCTATGATGGTGTAGACCGTGGTAGCGCTTCCATGGACATTAATCCGGATGATATCGAGAGTATTTCTGTTTTGAAGGGTCCGAATGCGGCTGCTCTTTACGGTTCACGTGCAGGTAATGGCGTTATCTTGATTACGACAAAGAAAGGTAGTAAGAAGGATGGCTTCGGAATCCGTTATAGTGGTAATTTTACTTGGACAGCTATCGGCGAGACATTGGATATGCAACGCCGTTACGGACAAGGACATATTGATACAAAAGATGCCAAGACTGCGGTGTATGACAAAACGGATAGCGGAAGCTGGGGTCCGGTATTGGATGGAAGCATGAAAGAGGCTTGGAACGGAGAAACTTACGCTTACTCTAACTATGGGGATAAGTTGAAAGATTATTTTGATACCGGTTTCTCGCATACGCATAACGTATCTATCAGCAACGGTACAGAGAAATCACATTTTCGTACTTCTTTCGGATACTCCGACAATGACGGTGTATTCCCCACTGAAAGTTTGAGCCGTGTGAATGCCGATCTGAATGCAGGAACGGAATTGAACAAATGGGTGTCTATGGACGGAAAAATTTCTCTTTCACGTACAAAAGCCGATAACCGTCCACTGTATGGAGATTACGGTGCTATTTCCCAGTTGATGAGAATCCCTAACAACGTCCGTCTGGATGACTTGAAACAATATTCTGATGAAACTCATGCGCATGTGAATTGGACAGGGCCTACTGCCAGTATCCGTAATCCTTATTATGTATTGCATCAGCGTCAGAATTCGGATGAACGTTGGCGTGCTTTCGGATATTATAGCATGAAAATCAATTTCACTGATTGGCTGCATCTATCTGCCAAATACGCTTTTGACTACTACCGCACCAGAGTGCAAAGCACCAATGCGGGGGATGGTATCAATGGAGAAGCCAATACTTCCATGATTACGAATGATTCAATGGACCGTAGTGAAGAAAACTTCTTCGAGTCAAATGCTGAAGTCATTTTGATGGGTGACCGTCAGTTGACTGATAACTTCCGTCTGGGCTTCAATGTCGGTGGTAACTTTATGTACCAGCGTTCGGAAACTTTGGGCGTGGGCGTAGGTAATATGGTGGACAAAGGTAACTGGATGCTGAATGCGGCCAATTTGTTGAGAACCGGTAGTGAGGATGGCTACAAGCGTGCCATGAACTCGGTGTTCGGCTCTGTACAGATGGCGTGGAAGGAATATCTGTCTTTGGATTTGACAGCCCGTAACGACTGGTCATCCACTCTTCCGTCAGGTAACAATTCTTTCTTCTATCCGTCTGCCAACCTCAGTTTCGTAGTGTCGGACTTCTTGCGCTCTATCGACAAACCGTTGCCAAGCTGGGTGACATTTGCCAAGGCACGTCTGTCTGCCGCACAGGTAGGTAAGGATACAAGTCCTTATCAGTTATACAACACCTACTCTTTCAAATTCGATAATGGTGTATTGACCCCGACCAAAGACAATGTGAAGATGAACGACCAGTTGAAGCCTGAAATCGCGACTTCTTACGAAGCGGGTCTGGATATGAAGTTCTTGAACAATCGCCTGGGATTTGATTTTACTTATTATTACAGCAAGACAAAGAACCAGATTATGAAAGTACCCGCAGCAGCTCCCTGGAGTGGAGGACAATGGGTAAATGCAGGTATGGTAACCAATCAAGGCGTGGAACTGATGTTGTATTCCACTCTGGTAGAAACAAAGGATTTCGCTTTTGACTTGAATGTGAATATGGCTCACAACGTATCGAAGGTGAAAGAACTGGCTCCGGAAGAAAATGTGAACTATATGTTCTTTAACGGTGACGGAAACTTCCCTGTAAAAGTAGGTACACGCGCCGGACACAAATTAGGCGAGATTTATGCTACATCGCTTTATAAGCGCAATGAAAACGGTGATATTATCGTAAATGAAAATGGGTTGCCCATGACTGTGACCAATGAGTCCGAATATGTGAACAAACCTATCGGTAATATCCAGCCAAAGCTGACCATGTCTGTATCTCCTACCTTTACTTATAAGGGGATTACACTGTCCGCACTGTTTGATATGAAATTCGGTGGTGATATCTTCTCTTATTCCGAGATGCTGGCTACCGGAAACGGTTTGGCTAAACGTACCTTGAACCGTGGTGAGGAAAACAACTATATGATGGTATTCCCCGGTGTGACAGAGTCAGGCGAGGTGAATACAAAACAGGTGTCCGCTTCAGAATACTATGGTGCATTGCAGGCTGAGGATTTCATCTACGATGCTTCTTTCATTAAGCTGAAAGAATTGTCAATCGGCTATTCATTCCCCTCATCTATGCTGAAGAAGACTCCTGTCAACTCGCTGAATGTTTCATTTGTAGCACGTAACTTGTGCTATCTGATGAAGCACACACCGGGTACAAGCCCCGAAGGTGGCTATGACACTACGATGTTCTCACAAGCCATTGACTATGCATCGTTGCCGTTTACACGTACTTTCGGTATTTCTATCAACTTAGGTTTCTAATTAATTAAAAGGAAAAACTGATTATGAAAATCAAATTATATAAATCCGTAGCCTTATGTTCGTTGCTGGCTTTGGCCGGATGCCATGATTTTGAGGAATTGAATACAAATCCTTACGCACCGATTTACGACCCGACTGTGGAGAATGTATCGGCCGACGGTATAGATATTGATTATACTTTGACGGAACATGCCATGGCAAGTTTGAAAGGGATGGAAGGTGCTATCGGAAGTATTTTTGCCAATTTCACCTACGAAGGTCCTTACAATGATTATCAGACAACAACCAATCTGACTCATGATATCTATGCCGGTTATTGGGGAAACAATGTCAGCGGCTTTGTGAATCAGGCGCCTACCTATTCTTATACGGATGGATGGTCGGCCAGCCGCTGGAAGCATTTCTATGATGACCGCAGCACTTCGGAATACAGCCAGTTGGTCAAGACATTCTATTTCTGCAATAAGGATTATTACCATACGGCATTCTATATCACCCGTATTTATTATGCTTTCTTGTTGTCCATGCAGACGGACACTTACGGAGATATTCCTGTAGCCTACTATGTGAAGGGAGCCATGCCACCGGAAGAAAATGTGACCTATACACCTCAAAAGGAAGTTTATAATATCCTTTTCCAGCTGTTGGATCAGGCAATAACAGAGTTGCATCAGGAAAATCTTCCTGCTGTCAGTCAGTATGATTTAGGTGACAATGACAAATGTTATGGGGGTGATGTGGACAAATGGCGTCGTTTTGCCAATACACTGCGTTTGCGCCTTGCTTTGCGTGTATCCAATGTAGACCCGGCTTTGGCCCAGACTCAGGCAAAGGCGGCTTTGACAGACCCTGCCGGTTTGATGCAAAGTCAGGATGACAATATGAAGCAGACTCCGAAACGTCAGTATATCGCCGGCGGTAATGAAAATATCTACGCGTTGTTGTTCAGTTGGACCGGCAATGCTGTATTGTCGAAAGAAATGGAACGGGCTTATAAGAATCAGGCTTTGAAAGAAGGTGCGGCAGCCGATGCCGTTACTTTCAATGAGAATTCTGAGAACTGTTATCTCGACCCTCGTTGTGAAGTTTTATGGTTCCGTCCTACTCCGTTTGATTCGTTGACTACCAGTCCGCTTCCTACAGAGAATCTGAAGAGAGATTTCAACGGAGTGATGAATGGAGAAACCAATGTAGGCGGTTCTTATCTGAACAGATATTCTGCCAACCGCTGTATTCTGTCATCTGATGCCATGAACAAGGATTATTGGTGGAATCTGGCTCGTGAAATTGTCTGGATGGGTTATGCTGAAAGCTTGTTCCTGAAAGCGGAAGCGGCATTGCGCTGGCCGTCATTGGTGGATGAAACAGCCGAAGCCCTTTATTTGAAAGGTATCAAGGCATCTATGGATTATTATGAAATTGATGCGGACAAGGCCAATGAATACATCAGTCATCTGGATGGCGTAAAAGCATTTACCGGTGGTAGCAAGGAAGAACAGTTGGAACAGATTATTATTCAGAAGTGGATTGCCGTTTTCCCGAATGGAAATGAGGGATGGGCGGAAGTGCGCCGTACCGACTATCCGCGTTATCTGCTGGCTCCGGTCAATGGAAACAATTCCAATGGAGAAGTGGCGTCCGGCAAGCTTATCAAACGCATCAACTATCCTAAC
Source organism: uncultured Phocaeicola sp. (assembly GCA_948579315.1). Lineage (GTDB taxonomy): Bacteria > Bacteroidota > Bacteroidia > Bacteroidales > Bacteroidaceae > Phocaeicola. The sequence goes on along the minus strand of CAPAOL010000037.1, from coordinate 11,993 downwards.
AGCGAGTCCCGTAACCCCAATAAACCGGGCAATGTGAACCAGGGTAGCCGTGTATGGTGGGATGTGGCCGATACGATGAATGATAGAGGTCAGTGGCATACTCCGAATAATTTTCGCTAGAAATTGCTATCTTTGTATCCTAGGGAACATAAAAAGAAACAAAATGAAGCAAATTCTATTTTTATTGGCAGCCGTCCTGTTATTGGGCGGCTGTGCGGAAGAGAAGAAGACCGACGTTCGTTGGGCTACTTTCAATATCCGTTACGACAATCCGCAGGACAGTTTGAACAATTGGCAATATCGGAAAGACCGTGTGTGCCAGTTTATTAAGGACCATGAGCTGGATATTGTCGGTATGCAGGAAGTCTTGCATAGCCAGTTTCAGGATCTTCGCGCAGGCTTGCCCGAATACGATGGTATCGGTGTGGGACGTGATGACGGGAAGACAGCAGGTGAATATGCGCCGCTTTTCTATCGTAAGGACAAATATGAGGTGTTGGACTCCAATACTTTCTGGTTGGCCGAAAATCCCGATAGCGTAGGAATGATGGGATGGGATGCGGTTTGTGTCCGTATCGCCACTTGGGCAAAATTTAAGGACAAGGCTACCGGAAAGATATTCATGGCTGTCAATACTCATTTTGACCATGTGGGTGAAGAGGCCCGCCGTCAAAGCGCATTGCTCATTATCCGTAAGATAAAAGAGATCGTAGGCGAACGTCCCGCAGTGGTTACGGGCGACTTTAATGTGACCGATGCGAGCGATGCATACGAAACAATCACCACCAACGAGTTTGTGATGAAGGATGCTTATAAGACGGCTGCCCGTGTGACCGGCGTTGATTATACTTTTCATGATTTTGCCCGTATCCCGGCCGAGGATTGTGAAAAGATTGATTTCATCTTTGTCACTCCGCAAGTTCTGGTGAAGAGTTGTGAAATACCGGCTGAAGTACCGGAAGCTTTACTTTCCGACCATAATCCTCAGTTGGCTGACTTGGAATTCTGATTTTTTAAATAGGTGAACTTACGCCGGTAGAGTCTTTAAAAGGGCTTTATCGGCGTTTGTTATTTTATTCTGTTGATACTTCTCATTATATGTAATCTTCTCCCATTTAAAATAATTTTCCTCCTTCGATAAGTGTGATACCTTACTTAATTGTTCTATATTTGTATCATTAATCCAATTTAATAGTATGAAGACATACAGTTACTATGTATTATTTTTGTTAGTTGTGTTTTGCGGATGTTCCCGTCCCACGGAATTAACATCGCCGGATGGCAATATAAAATTAGTATTCAACCTGAATGAGGCAGGAGCGATGACCTATGGAGTTTCTGTAGGAGGAAAACCGTTCATCACTCCTTCTGTTATGGGCTTTGAAGGCCGTGACGGGCTCAATCTCTCCAAAGATTTTCAGATAGAAAATACTGAGTTTACCACAAAGGATGAAACCTGGACCCAGCCTTGGGGGGAGAATAAATCTATCCGGAACCATTATAACGAGATGGCTGTGCGCTTGAAAGATCCGGCGAATACACGGCTGACCCTCCGTTTCCGTGTGTTCGACGACGGTCTGGGCTTTCGTTATGAATATCAAGTACCCCAAGTGGACAGTGTGTTCGTGATGGACGAGCTCACTTCATTCAATCTGGCGCAGGATGGCAAGTCATGGTCTATTCCCGCCAGTTTTGAAACCTACGAGTTGCTGTATCGTACCCTGCCCGTCAGCAAGGTGGATAATGCCAATACCCCGATGACTTTCAAAACAGATAACGGGGTATATGCCAGTATTCACGAAGCGGCTTTGACCGATTTCCCCGAAATGACTTTGAAGCATACCGAAGGTTGTCACTTCAAATCGGAACTGGCCTCCTGGCCCGATGGGGTAAAAGCCCGTTTTGCCGGAGGAACTTTCGTTACTCCGTGGCGCAGTATCCAGATAGCTCCCAAAGCGGTAGGTCTGATAAACTCCGGCCTGATACTGAATCTGAATGAACCTTGTGCGCTGGAGGGTGATTTGAGCTGGATACGTCCTATGAAATACGTAGGTATCTGGTGGGGAATGCATCTGGGGGTTGAAACGTGGACGATGGATGAACGCCACGGCGCTACCACCGCTAATGCCAAACGATATATAGATTTTGCTGCTGCCAATAACATAGAAGCGGTGATGTTCGAGGGCTGGAATGAAGGCTGGGAAAGTTGGGGCGGTATGCAGACTTTTGACTATACCAAGCCTTATGCCGATTTCGATATGGCAGAGGTGGCACGTTATGCCAAGGAGAAAGGGATTGAAATAATCGGTCACCACGAAACGGGTGGCAATATCTTTAATTACGAACGCCAGCTGGACAATGCTTACAAATGGTATGCAGACCTGGGAGTGCACAGCGTGAAGACCGGTTATGCCGGAGGACTGCCGGGCGGTCACAGCCATCATGGACAGTTCAATGTACGCCATTACCGCAAGGTGGTGCAGACTGCCGCCGGTTATCATACAACCGTTAATGCCCACGAACCTATCAAAGATACAGGAATTCGTCGTACTTACCCCAATATGATGACGCGCGAAGGCGCCCGCGGCATGGAGTGGAACGGATGGAGTGAAGGTAATCCCCCCGAGCATCACGAGTTATTGCCGTTTACCCGCTTGCTGGGCGGTCCGATGGATTATACACCGGGTACTTTTGATATTCTTTATGAAAAGACACGCAATTCCCCACGCCGCAAGAAGTGGAATGACTTGGATAAAGGAAACAGCCGTGTGAATACCACCTTGGCAAAGCAGATAGCCAATTGGGTTGTCATTTATTCTCCGTTGCAGATGGCCTCGGATATGATTGAGAACTATGAAGGGCATCCTGCCTTCCAGTTCTTCCGGGATTTTGATGCGGACTGTGACTGGTCCGAAGCCTTGCAGGGCGAACCGGGAGAGTTTGTAGCTGTGGTGCGGAAAGCGAAAGATAAATATTTCCTGGGAGCCACCACGAATGAAGAGTCGCGTACACTCACCATTCCATTGGATTTCCTGGAGAAAGATAAAAAATACCATGCCGTGATTTATGCTGATGGAGAAGATGCCGACTGGAAAACGAATCCTACTTCGTATCAGATTAAGGACAAAGAGGTGACAGCAGCCGATACCTTGTCTGTAGTCATGGCAAAAGGTGGTGGACAAGCGGTGAGCTTTATTCCTATAACTGACTGATTTACCAAATGCTTCGTCCTATTGCGTTTATAGATTCCGAAAGGTAACTTCATCTCCTTCTGAAAGGGGATGAAGTTATCTTCGGTTATAGCCGAATTCAACAACCTTAATACTTAGATATAAATGAAAACAACCGAAACCCCAACTCCGGCCAGACGCCGTAGTCCTATTTTTTGGGTTCCCACCGCTTATTTTGGTATGGGGCTCCCTTTTGTTGTCCTCAATATGGTAGCTGTACTGATGTACAAAGGTCTGGGAGTCAGTGATGCGAAAATAGCCTTCTGGACCTCCCTTATCATGCTTCCCTGGACATTGAAACCCCTTTGGAGCCCGCTACTCGAAATGTACCGTACCAAGAAATTCTTTGTCGTCCTCACCCAGATGGTGTCGGGAGTCACTTTCGGGTTGATTGCCTTGTCGCTTCATCTTCCGTCCTTTTTTGCAATCACTATCGCCTTGTTCGCCATTGTCGCCTTTAGCGGGGCAACGCACGATGTGGCCTGTGACGGGGTATATATGGACGAGTTGAATGCACAGGAACAGGCTAAGTATATAGGTTGGCAAGGTGCTTTTTATAACGTAGCCAAGATTATCGGTACAGGTCTGCTGGTTTATCTGGCCGGTTTCTTGAAAGATGAATACGAAGGTCCTGCCGAAGATGCGGTACTCTATTCCTGGACGGTCATTATGATTGTCCTCGGAGGAGTGATGTTCGCTTTGGGACTTTATCATACCCGTATGCTGCCTTCGGGCAAGCATGCCCATTCGGTCACCTCTTTTTCGCAGAGTATGGCCGAGTTATGGAATGTCATCCGGAACTTCTTTACTAAAAAGCATATCGTTTATTACATCTGCTTTATTATTTTATATCGTTTTGCCGAAGGGTTTGTGATGAAAATTGTACCTTTGTTCCTGAAAGCCGGTCGTGATGTGGGCGGTTTGGGATTGACAGAACAGGAGATTGGCATTTATTACGGAACCTTCGGAGCGGCAGCTTTCGTACTCGGTTCATTGCTGGGCGGATATTATATTTCCGCACGTGGATTGAAAAAGACTTTGTTCTCCTTGTGTTGTGTATTCAATCTGCCTTTTATGGCTTACACGCTGCTTGCCATTTTCCAACCGCAGAGTGCGCCTCTTATCGGCGGAGCCATTGTGCTGGAGTATTTCGGATATGGCTTCGGCTTTGTGGGACTTACCTTGTTCATGATGCAACAGGTGGCTGCCGGCCCTCATCAGATGGCGCATTATGCTTTTGCATCGGGTATCATGAACCTGGGTGTCATGTTGCCCGGTATGATGTCCGGATATGTCAGCGACTGGCTGGGCTATAAACTGTTTTTCATCTTTGTGCTGGTGGCTGCCATTCCGGCATTCCTGATGACTTGGTTTGTACCCTTCACGCACGAAGACAAGAAATAGAGAAAAACTATTAACCTAACAAAAAAGAGAATATGAGTGAATTGAAGATTGCGGGCAATCCGTTGCCCGGTATGCCGTGGGAGGAACGTCCCGAAGGTTGTAAAAATGTAATGTGGAGATGTAGCGCGAATCCCATCATTCCCCGTGATTTGCTGCCTACATCCAATAGTATATTCAATAGTGCGGTAGTACCTTTCGGCGAAGGGTATGCCGGAGTGTTCCGTTGTGATGATACAAACCGCCGGATGGCGCTTCATGTGGGATTCAGCAAGGACGCCGTTCATTGGGACATCAATCCGGAGAAGTTGCAGTTCCAGTGTGATATTCCTGAGATTGGTGAATGGGTGTACGGTTATGACCCGCGTGTCTGCTTTATCGACGACCGTTACTATGTGACCTGGTGTAACGGATATAAGGGCCAGCCCACCATCGGCGTGGCATGGACTACGGATTTCAAGACATTCCATCAAGTGGAGAATGCTTTCCTGCCTTTCAACCGTAATGGCGTGCTGTTTCCCCGCAAGATCAATGGTAAGTTTGCCATGTTGAGCCGTCCCAGTGATAACGGGCATACTCCTTTCGGAGATATTTATTATAGCGAGTCGCCCGACTTGGAGTTTTGGGGACACCATCGTCACGTCATGTCACCCGCGCCTTTTGAAGTAAGTGCATGGCAGTGCCTGAAGATTGGCGCCGGCCCCATTCCCATCGAAACCAGTGAGGGCTGGTTGCTGTTCTATCACGGTGTGCTTCGCTCCTGCAACGGTTATGTCTATGCCTTTGGATCGGCATTGCTTGACTTGGACGAGCCCTGGAAGGTGAAATTCCGTTCGGGACCTTATCTTATCTCTCCGCGTGAACCTTACGAATGCATGGGTGATGTGCCCAATGTATGCTTCCCTTGTGCGGCTTTGCATGATCCGGCAACGGGACGGGTGGCCGTTTATTATGGTTGTGCCGACACGGTGACCGGTCTGGCATTCGGTTATATTCCCGAAATTATAGAATTTACCAAACGTACTTCTATTATTTAAGCACCGTTTGTACTGTTCTCATTCGAAAACAGAGGATGTGTCCTGTGGCTGTCACTTCGGTCCGGACACATCCTCTTTGTCTTTTTCCGGGAAAGGGGACTGTCTGGTTATAAAGCGGCTTTTAAGTGCTGTCTTCTCTTTGGCTAAGCGTTTTCTTCCGGATGATTAAGGGCTTTTATACTGAAACCTTCTACAGTTCATTGCAATGGACTGTAGAGTCTGCCGTAATGGACTGTACGGTCTGCTACAGTGGACTGTACGGTCTGCACCGGAAGACTATAGAAGATAATAGGAATAAAGACCTTAGTTGTATGGAGAAAAAGGCTTATGTTTGCTGTTGAAAGAGGTTAGGTTCCGATACGGAAAGATATCAGACCGGTATACCGGCAAATTATTCACAGGCAGTCCTCCGCCTCTCGATTTTTCTCTTTATCTTTGCCGGAAAAATAAAGCAGTCCATGAAACGACCCAACGTACTTAATTTAACCTGCCCTGCCATCCCCGTAGTTCGGATCGGTTTTGTCGGATTAGGAAACAGGGGCATTCTTGCACTTGAGAGATATATGCACCTGGAAGGCATTGAGGTGAAAGCGCTTTGTGATTTGCGGAAAGAGAATATAGAGCGTGCAGAGCATATCTTACGGGAGTTCGGCCGTCCCGAAGCCGAGAACTATTCGGAAGAAGGGATGTGGCGCAAGATGTGCGAATGCAAGGAGATAGACCTCATTTATATTTGTACGGACTGGCTGACTCATACTGATATTGCCGTTTATGCCTTGCAGCAGGGCCGTCACGTGGCGTTGGAGGTTCCTGCCGCCATGAGTGTGGCCGATTGCTGGCGTTTGGTGGATACAGCCGAAGAAACCCGCCGTCACTGCATGATGCTGGAGAACTGTTGTTACGATGCATTTGCCCTGACTACATTGAACATGGTGCAGCAGGGGGTGTTGGGCGAAATCACTCATGCCGAGGGGGCATACATCCATGACTTGCGCAAGCATTATTTTGCAGACGAAAAAGCGGGTGGGTATCACAATCACTGGATAAAGCTTTACAGCCAGCAGCATACGGGGAATCCTTATCCTACTCACGGCTTGGGTCCTGTCTGCCAATGGATGAATATTCATCGGGGAGACCGTATGGAGTATCTGGTTTCCATGTCCTCGCGTCAGGCCGGTCTGTCTGCTTATGCCGGACAGGTGTTTGGTGCATCCTCCGAAGAAGCGGCGCAGAGTTATGAGATGGGGGATGTGAATACCACGCTGATTCATACTGTAAAAGGAAGAACTATCTTGTTGCAATATGATGTGACCACTCCTCGCCCGTACAGCCGCCATCAGACGGTGTGCGGCACGAAGGGATTCATGCAGAAATATCCTGTTCCCTGTCTTCTGCTCGATGAATATGGCAAGGAACCTTTGTCCGGTGAGCAGTTTGAGCGGATGATGGAGCAGTATAAACATCCTTTTACGGCAGTTATCGGCGAGGAGGCGCGGCGGAAGAATATGCCGAATGAGATGAATTATATCATGGACTACCGGCTTATTCATTGTTTGAGGAACGGTTTGCCGTTGGATCAGGATGTGTATGACGCTGCCGAATGGTCTTGCATTACGGAACTGAGCGAGCGCTCCGTGCGACAGGGCAGTGTACCGGTGGAGATTCCCGATTTCACACGAGGGAACTGGAAAGAGAGATAGTGCTGTCAGTTCTTTAGCACAGGGGGGATAAACCGAATGGTTCTCACCTGAAGATGAAAAGAACGCTGATATGTTAATCTCCAGGTGAAAATACAGGCTTGTTTATTGAACTCCCATTGATGTTATCGTTTCTTGTCTTGTGGTGGTTCCACTATTATTTTTCCTTCTTTCATGGTGAACTGTGCGATTTTCAAATCATTCAAGGCGTCCAGTACGGTATTCACCGGGAGTTGGCGGTTGATATGGAAATAGATGCGTTCGTCCAGTAACGGACGTGAACGGAATACGATGCTGATGTTATACCATGAACCTATATCTTGCATGACTTGCCTCAAGTCGGTATTGTCAAAAGAAAATTCATTCTCCGCCCATCCTTTTCTCTTCTCCGTATCAACTCTTTTCAATTGGAGTTTTCCTTGTTTATCCAAGGATATTTGTTCCCCCGGGTGCATTTCCTTACTTTGATTGCGCTTGGTATGACTTACATTCACTCGTCCTTGATAGAGGATGACATCCGGCGAGTAACGGGGATAGGCTTTCACATCGAACACCGTTCCCAGTACTCGTGTTTGTAGTTGCTCGGTGCATACTATAAAGGGGCGGGAAGCGTCTTTGGCTACTTCAAAACGGGCCTCTCCGCTTAGTTTGACACTGCGAATGGTATCTGTAAACTCCTTTAGATACTCCAGACGGCTGTTTGCGCTGAGCAATACCTTGCTTCCGTCGCTTAATTGAACGGAGGTAATGGTAGCGGGCGGGGTGCTTACAATTATCCTTTTCCCTTCTTCCCGAAAAGTAATTTCCTCAGGAACTTCCAGTGAAGTGAAGACTTCCACTTCCTGCGGCTCAGGTTGTAGTAAAGGCTGGAATACAAGTACCAAGGCGATGACAGCGGCGGCTATACCTGGTATCGTTATTCGTCGGATAGATTGGTGTCTGATACGGTGACGACGGATGAATGTCTGCCAGGCTTTCCGGGTTTCGTCTGCGGTGGGAATATCCCCCAATGCTTCACCAAAGAGTTGTTCCAATTGATGGTCATTCCAAGTTCCGTTTTGGGGGGAGTCTTGGTTATGGGGATTCTTTCCGTTGTCCGGATGGATGTGGTCATTTGTTGAAAACTCCTTTTTCATTGTTTATCCTCCTTTTTCAGTATCGCTTCGCGCAGAGTCCGCAATGCTTTTGATATATGTTTTTTCACGGTGTCGGGGCTGATTCCCAATTCGTCGGCTACCTGTTGATATGTTTTTTTCTCCCAATAGCAGCTTCGCAAGATGGTGCAAGTCGGTTCGGGCAAACTGCGGGCTATGTTTTCCGCTTGCTGCAACAGTGCCTCGTGTGCGCGGTAACCCTGATTCATTTCCGCACGGGTGGCTTCGATGAGGCGGTCTATGTGTTGCTGTTCCACATTCAAATGCTTCAAGCGGTTGAGGCATCCGTTACGCACGGTGGCATAGAGCCAGGCGCTACGGGTGTTTTCCTTTAGTTGGTCGAACTCCTTCCAGGCTTGTTCCATGGTTTCGCTTACTATGTCCTTGGCTTCTTCCGTATTGCTCATCAGGGTGGTAGCAAAGCGGACGAGGCGTGGGTACATTTCTGCGAACAGTCGTTCGAAGTGCTCTTCTTTATGGTTTCTTCTCCTGAATAAAATCTGCATGTTTCCTTGTCTTCCGTGAACAAAGGTACGGAAATTTCCTTTTCTCCGCTGGGGTTACAGACGATTCTTTTCGCTTTGTCCGGCTCCGGTTCCTTTATATTTGCTCTTGGTGGCATTGAATTTATAGGATACTTGGAGGCCGAAGCGTTGGAAATCCCGGTAAATCCGATTTTCCATATAGGCATCTATGCCGTATAAATCAAAATGGAAATACCCTGTTCTAAGAATATCATTGGCGGTGAATGTTATGGTGAGTGTCTCTTTTAAAAAGGATTTGGAAAGGCGTGCATTGATTTGTCCTTCCGTGCGCGTTACAAAAAATCCTTGCCGGGAAGCGGTGGAGAGATATCCTTCCATATTGAAGAACCAGCCTTTGGGAAGGTTGAAGTTGTTGTCCAGACTGATATAGAAACGGGGTTGGTTCCGGTGTTCGGTGATTCCTATTTTATTCGCATTCATGTCCAAAAAAGCCATATTCACATTGAGTTGTGGTTCCCAACACCCCAGTTTGGGAGAGGCGTTGAAACTAATGCCGTAATTATGGGTTGTAGGAATGGTCTGTGTGGCAAATAAGAGGACGCCCGGATGTGTATCTTCCTTGTAGGGCATAATTATATTGGTATACATATTGAGAATACGGCTGAAATAGGCTGAGAAATAGAGCCAATTCCAAGAGGCGCCGGCCGAAAAGCGATGCGTCTTTTGGGTTTTCAGCAAAGGGTTTCCTTGAGAATACTCATATTTGCTGCGATAGCGGATGGAATTGGTCAATAGGCTATAATCGGGGTTATTTTTACGTAACCGGTAAGAGAGGCTGAAACTTTTGCCATTGTGTGACCAACTGGCGGCCAATACAGGAATAATATCATTATAGGTAGGGCTTTGTGCATCTATCCTTATCCCTTTTTCATAATAATCTGTTTGTTGATGTTCATAACGTATTCCCATATTCAGTTTCCAATGGCGGATGGATCTTGAATAGTCAGCAAATGCGGCATATACGGATTGTTTGATGTGGTCGTCGGCATCAGCAGAGAAACCGTTTTGGGTAAAGATATCATGGCGGTTGGTAAAAGTTTCTTCCGTACCGAATGAAAAACGTCCGTTCCATAAAGGGGCACTGACTACCAGCTTGGCGGCATAGAGGGAGCTGCGCATACGACTGTCTGCTTGCACGGTTGCATCGTCATTATTCATGGCGTTCTGGTCGGAATGCGAGCGTTTGAACAGGTAATCGGCGTTGAAGTCAATATTCCATTTGCCCAGTTCTCCTGCGTAGTAGGCGTTTGCCGCGTGATCCCAACCTGTATGTATTTGTTCTGCTGTAGTAAAGTTTATCCGGTCGGTTTCTTCATCGTTACGTCTGGTGACGGTTTTACCGGATGAATTTCTGTCTGCATTCCCTATTCCGGTTTCGGGCATATAGCGCAGACCGAAAGAATGGTGTTCATCCGGTTCATAATTGAATCCCAGCTCACCGGAAAAACGTTGGCTCTTATGGGTCTGCACATCATTTTTGTTGGTTTGCCAAATGGCGGAACCCTTGATGCGGTTCATATTTGTGGTTTTTCCATACGAGTTTTGCTGTGCCATATATCCCTTTACAAAGAGATCCAGACCGCCGGTGCGATAATTTAATGCCATATATTCGTTGGCGTTGGCGGAATGTCCTTGTGAATAAGTCGTATTGAAGTGGCCGCTCAACCCTTGTCCGCGCCGGCGGATGGTGCGGAGGCGGATGACGGCTGCTACGTCCGAGGCATATTCGGCTCCGGGAGTGGTGATGACTTCTGCGGATAAGATTTCGTTGGCCCGGATACGGTCCAGTTCTGTCATGTCACGTACTTTCTTATTATTTATATAGATTACAGGAGAACCGCATCCCATTACATTGTATTCGCCGTTATGGCCGGTGACGAAAGGAAGATGGGGCAACATTTCTGCGGCAGACCCCATTCGGGCCAGGGAAGTTCCTGCCACGTTGGCTTTTAGTCCGTTGGGACCCACTTCTATCATGGGGCGTCGGGCGCTGATGGTTACTTCCTGCATCAGTTGGGTGTCGGGAAGCAGGTGAAACGTAAGAGTAGGGTGGTAAGGTTGCACTTCCGTCTTATAGCCTATATAAGAAACCCGTATCAAGTAAGGTATCCCTTCTTCCGCTATCATCAGGAAACTTCCGTCTTCACGGGTGACACATCCGTTTACAAAGGTGGAGTCGCCGGGAGTCAATAAGAGTACATTGGAGTAGGGCAGCGGTTCATTCTTTTCATTGGTTACTTGTCCTCGTATTTCGGTAATGCGTATGTCTCTTCCCTTTTTCTGTATGGCGAAGTATTCTTCCCGTTCTTTACAAATGAAAGGAATGCCGTTCAGGACAGTGCCGATGGCTTCAAGTTCGGTTTTTTGCCGGATGGAGGCTGTAACCCGGTAGCTTTCTGTTTCGTTATAGGAGAAGATAATATTCTTTCCGCCTTCCTTTTCGATTAGTTTAAGGGCGGCGGGAAGTGGTTTGTCCTTTAATTCTATAGAGAATTGCCGGGGTGTTTGTGAATGAAGCGGAAGGATGATGCTGAATAATACGGTCATGATCCACGCTGTTTTCAAATAGCCGTCTGGTCTCATTTTACTAGTGTTTAATTGTTCTTTATGAGTAATACAACCGAGGTTTGTAATCGGGTACGGTAAAATAAGGAAAAAGATTCGATGGGTTGTCGGAATGGATTCCCGTGGTTGGTTCATGCGAAGGGAACGGATATAACTTTATGAAGAATTTATGAAGGATTGGAATAAGAATGGTTCATTGTAATGGCTTGAGGTTCAAAGTCTTGCCCGCGTATGAAGAATTTGAAGGAAAAAAGGTGGAAAATGTGTTTTGAAGAGATGGTTGGGGCAGATACTTGTGTGATACTTGTTTGTAAGCGTCTCCGCGATTCTATCTTGTCGCCCATTTTTCATTCTTATATTTTTG
>CAPAOL010000036.1 GCA_948579315.1 uncultured Phocaeicola sp. | reverse complement strand
ATTTAAGCCGGTTGATTATTTATTCATATCTTGGTATTATATATAAATAACTTATCAGACAAGAGAAAGAACTCTTTTTTACTAACAATATAAACAGCCTATTATTAATACCATATTTCTTTTTTTTGAAAGAAGGAGAAAAAATATAGATATAATAGATACAAAGAAATTGTTGGTAACTGTTCATTGTGTTTCTTGAAATGTAACCTGTAGTAATTTCCTGCGTCTAAGTAACAGAAATAAAAGGTAGAAGATCGCGGTCTTTTTATTAACTAATGCACTAAGATAAAGAATATGATAAAAAGAATATTGGTTGCCACATCACTTTTGTGTATGTGCTGCATACTTTTTGCTCAAAATGTACAGGTTAAAGGAAAAGTAGTTTCAGAAAATGAAGCGGTGGAATTTGCGAATGTCGTATTGCAGACAAAGGATTCTATATTTATAGCCGGAGGAGTAACCGACAGTAAAGGAAGGTTCATGATGGAGAATATCCAAACAGGAAGTTATCTGCTTTGTATTTCCGGTATGGGATATACCTCCCGGATTATATCATTGGATCATTTAGCTGTTTCTAAGGATTTAGGCGTTATCATGATATCTCCGGAATCGATCCTGTTAAAGGAAGTGGTGGTAACGGGAGCCAGTGTGATAAATGCCGCCGACAGGAAAATTATCCTTCCTACAGCACATCAGTTAAAATCGGCCGGCAATGGTCTGTCTTTATTGCAGCAGATGAAGCTGAGCAGAATACAAGTGGATCAAATGCGTAACAAGGTAACATCCTCCGGTGAAGGGGATGTACAGTTACGGATGAATGGAGTAAATGCCGAGATACAGGATATATTGGTTCTTCGTCCTGAAGATGTGATTCGTATAGAATATCATGATGCTCCCGGTTTGCGATATGGGGATCATACGGCTGCTGTGATTGATTACATTGTAAGACGGCATGAAACCGGTGGATATGTGGCTTTGGATGCGCAGGATTCTCCGCACGTACTTTTTGGAAACAATAATTTTATAGTGAAGATAAACCATAAAAAATCAGAATTCGGTTTGAATTATAATAATGTTTATCGTTCGGTAGATAATTATTGGCGTAATAATTGGGAAACTTTCCGCTATGAGGATGGTTCTTCCTTTACACGGGTGGAAGATGGTATTCCGAGTAGAATTTCCACTTATGGGCATAATATAGGATTGAATTATAGTTTTCAGGATCAGGGGAAATGGTTCTTTAATTCCACTGTACGGTGGGCTTTTAATAAGAACAAGCAGAATAACCAAAGCAGTCTGTATATTTTGGAGAAGCCTGAAGAAATTTTGATGATGAAAGAACATAGTACGGGCCGGACTTCCCGTCCATCGGTGGACTTGTATTTTCAATGTAAACTGAACAATGACCAGTCATTGATTATCAATGCTGTGACTACATATATTGACACTCAAAGTGACAGGAGTTATACGGAGGGGAAGAGTAATGAACCGCTGACTGATATTTATTCTACCGTATCGGGAAATAAATACTCATTTATAGGAGAGGGTATTTATGAAAGGAAAGTAACCAAGAAGAGCAGATTGAGTGCAGGAGTGAAATATCAGCAAAGTCTGGCGGATAATACCTATGGTGGAAACGAGTCATCTGAAACAAAGATGCATGAAACCCATGCGACAGCTTATGTGGAATACAGTGGGAAAATGGATCGTTTCAATTATTCTTTTGGACTGCAAGGCAGTTATTCCCGATTCAAACAGAAAGAGGAAGGATATAACAGGTATTCGTTATTGCCCCGTTTGAGGTTGGGGTACCAATTTTCAGATAATGTCTTTATCCGTTACCGGGGACAGATTTCACGTAAATCTCCCGGTTTGTCCGATATGGGAAATGTGAGACAATTGATTGACTCTTTATAGGTGAGAAGCGGAAATCCGGAATTAAAGATATTCACAGTATATAAAAATGAGTTGGAGGCAGATTTCCGGAAAGGTTTGTTTAGTGGTAATGTTCATTTGTCGTATCAGTATCAGCACAGGCCTATCATGGAAGAAACCATACGAGATAAGAATAACAGTTTTGTCCGTACCAATGCCAATCAGTTAAGTTGGCAGAAATTGAATCCTGAGTTGGAATTGAAACTCGGTCCTCTGAAAGATATTTTGACTTTTTCTTTTTCTACCGGTATAAATTATTATGATAGTCGTGGTTTGGATTATCATCATACATATACCAATTGGTATTACAGGGCCGAAGTGATGGCATCTTATAAAAGATGGTCCGGATTCTTTCAAATGGAAAATCATCGGAATAATTTCTATGGGGAAACATTGTCATACGGAGAGAGTTTTCATACCTTGGGATTGTCCTATCGATACAAGCGTTTGAATATCGGGATGATGACTTTGAATCCATTTGTTGATAATTACAGAATGGGAGGAGAAATGTTCAGTAAAGTGGCTCCTTCTAAGAATTGGTGGTATGTGAAAGAGAGCTGCCGCCTGTTTGTGGCAAAAGTATCATGGAATATCAGTTTTGGACGTAAGTATGAAACCATGCAGAAACGTGTGAATAACGAAGATAGCAATGCAGGTACATTGAAGTCGGGGAAATAAAAATCACTATTTTGGGTGGTCATAACCATAAAGTTTTTAACTTTGCATATTATCAATACCCATATTTCTTTTTTTGAAAGAAGGAGAAAAAATATAGATATAATGAATAAAGAGGAATGGTTGAAAAAAGGGTATGTTACCGAACTGGTAGACAAAACTCTGGATTTGAAAACTGAAATTGATAAGTTGCGTAAGGAAAAGAATGCGCTTATCCTAGGTCACTATTACCAGTCGGGCGAAATACAAGATATTGCCGACTTTGTAGGTGACAGCTTGGCACTGGCACAATGGGCGGCAAAAACGGATGCGGATATCATTGTGATGTGTGGTGTTCACTTTATGGGTGAAACAGCTAAGATTCTTTGTCCTGATAAAAAAGTGCTGGTACCGGATTTGAATGCAGGCTGTTCATTGGCCGACAGTTGTCCTGCTGATGAGTTTGCTAAATTTGTTCAAGAGCATCCGGATTATACAGTGATTTCGTATGTTAACACTACAGCGGCTGTTAAAGCGGTGACCGATGTGGTGGTCACTTCTACCAATGCCAAGCAGATCGTAGAAAGTTTTCCGGCAGATGAAAAGATTATTTTCGGTCCGGATAGAAATTTGGGTAATTATATCAATTCGATTACAGGACGCAATATGTTGCTTTGGGATGGTGCCTGCCATGTGCACGAACAGTTCTCTGTGGAGAAAATACTGGAGTTGAAAAAACAGTATCCTGACGCTGCTGTTCTGGTTCATCCCGAATGTAAAGGAGCCGTTTCCAAACTGGCCGACAAGGTTGCTTCTACGGCAGGATTGTTGAAATATGCCATTGCCAGTGACAAAAAAGACTTTATTGTGGCTACGGAAAGCGGTATTTTGCACGAGATGCGTAAGAAATGTCCTGAGAAGAACTTTATTCCCGCTCCTCCCGAAGACAGTACCTGCGCTTGCAATGAATGTAATTTCATGCGTCTGAATACGCTGGAGAAGCTGTACAATACGTTAAAGTATGAATGGCCGGAAGTGACAGTGGATGAAGCGGTAGCTGAGGAGGCAGTGAAACCTATCAAGAAGATGCTGGAAATTTCGGAGAAGCTGGGATTATGACTTTTGTAAAAGATAACAAGATGTGGTTAATAAAAGACGTTTCTGTTATTCTTAAAAGTAAAGGGGAATTCTTCTGGAAAGGATTTATCATCGGAATAGGAGTGACATTTCTGTTTCATTAAAGATTTGTTTTGACGGAATAATGGTTCTCATGGAAATCATTATTCCGTCAAAATTGTTTTCAAAGGAAAACAGAATACTTGTTTTTATGAGGCTCAATAGAGGTAAACAAATGATATAACTAATTTATATAGTTACGCCTTCAGAAACCGGCAAAGTTTCTCTACGGCCAGCGCACGGTGACTGATTTTGTTTTTCGTCTCATTGCCTAGTTCGGCAAAAGTTTTAGTATATCCTTCGGGCACAAAGATAGGGTCGTATCCGAAACCTGACGAACCTCGTTTTTCTTTGATAATCTCACCTTTTACAATTCCTTCGAACAAATGCTTCTTTCCATCCAGAATCAGGCAGATAGCTGTGCGGAATTGTGCTTTTCTATTTTGCACTCCCTGCATATTCTGCAATAATTTTTGCATATTGGCTTCCGCATTGTGTCCTTCGCCTCCGGCATAACGGGCGGAATAAACACCCGGAGCACCATTCAAAGCTTCCACTTCCAGGCCTGTATCGTCGGCAAAACAGTCTAAACCGTAGTTTTTATAAATATACTCCGCTTTCAGCATCGCATTGCCTTCCAACGTATCAGCAGTTTCGGGGATATCAACATGGCAATGGATATCTTTCAAACTCAATAATTCAACTTTTTCTCCTAGAATGGAGGATATTTCATCCAGTTTATGAGCATTGTTTGTAGCAAATACTAATTTCTTTTTCATTTTATATCATATTAATTGAATGCAAAGATACTGAGAATGAACCAAAGTAAGATAATTCCTGACAGAATAATATAGGTGAAAAGGTAAATAGTAATTTGTTTGCTATGTGTATTTTCAATTTTTGATTATTTTTGTTGGTATCATTTGATACTTGATAGTATGGTATATATAGAAACTCCTCATTTGTTGTTACGGGACTGGGAGGAAGAAGATATTCTTCCGTTTGTCCGTATGAACAGTGATAAAGAAGTAATGGAATTCTTTATCACTACTTTGACAGAGGAAGAGACGATGGCTTTTTATTGTCGTATCCGGAAAGAATTTGAAGAATATGGTTATGGTTTGTATGCTGTAGAATGTAAAGAAACTCAGAATTTTCTAGGCTATGTGGGTTTTCATAATATTGCTTTCGAGTCGGATTTTACTCCCGGAGTGGAAATAGGCTGGCGATTGTGCCGGGATGCATGGGGAAAGGGATATGCCACAGAAGCCGCTTCTGCCTGTCTGGATTATGCGAGTGATAATTTACCTTTTAAAACGGTATATTCGTTCACTGCCATACCCAATAAACGCTCTGAACGGGTCATGCAGAAAATAGGAATGCATTTTGAAAAAGAGTTCGATCATCCTTTGGTGGAACAAGGGCATTGGTTATGCAGACATATATTGTATAAAATAGAAATTTGAGAAAATAGATTAACCGATATGTAGTAATCTTATCATTGCTTCATCGTTCTGTTTTTCAATGCAGAAACAGTGAAGCAATGGAAGAGATTATTTTTTAGTTACTTTATTTTTAGTTTGTCGAATCCTTCGCCATACACTCCTACCACATTACTTTGTGATATAAATGCATTGGGATCAATATCTTTCACCAATCGGAATATATCCAGTGACTGGCTTTTCTTTGCCAGTACCACTACGACCTTGATTCCTTGTTTGCTATACCATCCTGTACCATCCAATAAGGTAACTCCACGATCTATTTGTTTGGTGATTCCTTCGGCTATTTCATCATGTTTACGCGAGAAAATAAGGAACTGTACGGATTGGCGTGAACTGTTTATAACATAATCAATCACAATGCTCATAATAAACAATACACAGAAACCAAACAACACCCGTTTCCAGTCATGGAATATGAAATAACAGGAGGATATGATGACAATATCACAATACATCATCATGCGGCCAAGGGTTACATCTTTATATTTATTGATAATCCAGGCAATGATATCCGTTCCGCCGGTACTTCCATTATTGCAGAAAACAATGCCGATACCAAATCCCAGCAAGCCGGCACCTACTACACAAGCCATGAATTCTTGTCCCGGTCCTAACAATTGCGGCAGTGTACCATCCGGGTTCTTCAATAATGCTTGAAAGAGCCATAATAGGAATGTTAGCATAAAGATGGCATAAATGGTTTTAAGGCTGAATTTAGGTCCTAGTATCTTTAATGCGAAACCTAAGAAAACAGCGTTGATAATAAAATAAGAAACCTGGATTTCAATGCCTGTAACATAATATATAATGGCTGAAATACCGGTTACTCCGCCTGTAGTTATTTGATAAGGCAGTAAGAAAGCCGCCCATCCCAGTGCATAGCAAATCAGTCCGAAGGTAATGGATAAATAGTCTTTTACCTCTCTGCCTAGTTTGATTTTTAATATTTGGTCCATGGTAATGAGGATTGTTTTTAATGTAAGTAGAAAGGTGTGTCAAAAGTTACTGCTTTTGACACACCTCAAGGATAGTATCGATTATAATACGATGTTTACAATTTTTTTGGGAACGATGATTACCTTTTTCGGGGTTTTTCCTTCAATCCATTTCTGGGCTTGTTCATCTGCCATAACTGTTGTCTGAATGGTATTGTTATCAGCATCAGCGGCGAAATCCATGGTGAAACGTGCTTTGCCATTGAAAGAGATAGTGTATTTTACAGTGTCTTCTTTCAGGTAATCTTCATTGAATGCAGGCCATTGTGCATCGCATACGCTGGTGGTATTTCCCAGAGCTTCCCAAAGTTCTTCTGCATAATGTGGAGCGAACGGAGCTAACAGGATGATGAGATTGCTCAATACCTCTTTATTGCGACATTTCAATGAAGTAAGTTCGTTTACACAAATCATGAATGCACTGATAGAAGTGTTGTAAGAGAAAGTTTCAATATCTCCGGTTACCTTTTTAATCAGCTTATGAATTGCTTTCAACTCTTCTTTAGTCGGTTCACCCTCTACAGGCAAGAATTCGTCTGTGCGGCTATAGAACAGATTCCACAGTTTCTTCAAGAAACGGTGAACACCGTCAATACCATTGGTATCCCAAGGTTTGGACTGTTCTACCGGACCGAGGAACATTTCGTACATACGCAGCGTGTCGGCACCGTATTTCTCGACAATCATATCCGGATTGACTACGTTGTACATGGATTTACTCATCTTCTCTACCGCCCATCCGCAGATATATTTTCCATCTTCCAGGATAAACTCAGCATCGTTATACTCAGGACGCCATGCTTTGAAAGCTTCTACATCCAGAATATCGTTGGATACAATATTCACATCCACATGCAGCGGAGTGGTTTCGTACTGGTCTTTCAGGTTCAATGACACAAAGGTATTGGTGTCTTTGATGCGATATACAAAATTGCTTCGTCCCTGAATCATTCCTTGGTTTACTAATTTTTGGAATGGTTCTTCCTTGATACTTACGCCCAGATCATGCAGGAACTTGTTCCAGAAACGAGAATAAATCAAGTGACCCGTAGCATGTTCGGTACCGCCTACATAGAGATCTACATTTTGCCAGTAATGATCTGCCTTTTCTGATACTAGTGCTTGTGCGTTGTGTGGGTCCATATAGCGCAGATAGTATGCGGATGAACCTGCGAAGCCCGGCATGGTATTCAGTTCAAGCGGGAATATAGTGACGTTGTCAATCAAGTTGTTTTCCACGACTTCACCTTTTT
Organism: uncultured Phocaeicola sp.; assembly: GCA_948579315.1. Lineage (GTDB taxonomy): Bacteria > Bacteroidota > Bacteroidia > Bacteroidales > Bacteroidaceae > Phocaeicola. Next base: position 31,398 of record CAPAOL010000036.1, on the reverse strand, counting down.
CTACATCCCAAGCCCACTTGGTGGCATGTCCCAATGGAGGTTCGCCTGTTTCGGTTGGCAGGAACTTAGCTACTTCGGGAAGTTCAAGCGGCAATTTAGATGAGTCAATCATATAAGGCATACCGTTTTTGTAATATACAGGGAACGGTTCACCCCAATAGCGCTGGCGTGAGAAGATGGCGTCACGAAGACGATAATTCACTTTCACGCGTCCCAAATTGTGGGTTTTCACATATTCTTTGGTAGCTGCGATAGCTTCTTTGATGGTCAGTCCGTTTAAAGAAAGGTCACAATAAGGAGTGACATCCTTGCGGGGTGAGTTGCAAACAATACCTTCTTTGGCATCGAAACTTTCTTCACTTACATCACAACCTTCTACCAACGGAACGATAGGCAGATTGAAATGTTTTGCAAAAGCGTAGTCACGGCTGTCGTGAGCAGGAACCGCCATGATGGCGCCTGTTCCATAACCTGCCAATACGTAATCACTGATCCATACGGGAACAGCCTCGCCGGTAAACGGATTGATGGCGTATGAGCCACTGAATACACCGGTTACGCGGCGGTCGGCGATACGTTCACGTTCCGTACGTTTCTTGGTGCGGTCCAGATAGGCTTCCACTTCGGCTTTCTGTGCTTCAGTAGTAAGTTGGGGAACCAGTTCGCTTTCGGGCGCCAGTACCATGAAGGTTACACCGAACATGGTATCTGCACGGGTAGTAAAGATAGTGAATTCAATATCACTGTCTTTCACTTTGAATTGTACTTCCGTACCTTCCGAGCGTCCAATCCAGTTACGCTGTGTTTCTTTCAGTGAATCAGTCCAGTCCACAGTGTCCAGTCCGTCCAGCAGCCGTTGTGCGTAAGCCGATACGCGTAAACACCATTGGCGCATTTTTTTCTGAACGACGGGGAAACCGCCGCGTTCCGAAACGCCATCCACCACTTCGTCATTGGCAAGAACAGTTCCTAGTTGCGGGCACCAGTTCACCATGGTTTCTCCCAAATAGGCAATGCGGTAGTTCATCAGGATTTCCTGTTGTTCTTTTTCGCTTTTGGCATTCCATTCTTCGGCTGTAAAGCTGAGTTCTTCGCTGCAAGCCGCATTCAGTCCTTCGTTGCCGTATCGGGCAAATGCTTCCGTTAGTTCGCTGATGGGGCGTGCCTGCTGTGTATCGTTACAATAATAGCTGTTGAACATTTGTTGGAAAGCCCACTGAGTCCAATGGTAATATCCTGGTTCACAAGTACGTACTTCACGGTTCCAATCAAAAGAGAAGCCGATTTTGTCCAACTGTTCACGATAGCGGTTGATATTGTTCACAGTGGTGATGGCAGGGTGTTGTCCGGTTTGTATAGCGTATTGTTCTGCAGGAAGTCCATATGCGTCATATCCCATCGGGTTCAGCACGTTGAAACCTTGCAAGCGTTTGTAACGGGCGTAAATATCACTGGCTATGTATCCCAACGGATGTCCTACGTGCAATCCGGCTCCCGACGGATAAGGGAACATATTCAATACGTAGAATTTCTTTTTGCTTTCGTCTTCAGTCACTTGATAGGTATGGTTCTCTGCCCATCTTTGCTGCCATTTCTTTTCAATCTCTCTGAAATTGTATTCCATGATCTATTTTTTGTTATTTAATATCTTTGTTATTAAGTGATTGCAAAGATAATGAAAGTCGGGGAGATATATGGAAAGAACAGAAATAAAAAACTTCTTGTTATGTATATAGATTTCTTTTTGATGACACTTTTTGGAGGAATATATAATATATATACCTCCAAAAATTATTATATTTATTTGTACAAATAGCAATTGTACGATATATAGGCGGTAAGATTAGAAGATTTATAATGATGCAGCCGAAAGATTATAGTTCTTTCGGCTGCATCATTTATATGTTTAATTTACGGGCTTTTTATTCCACTCCCAAATCTTTATAAGTTCTCGGAGCCGGGACAGAAGGTAACGGTTTGCGATCCTTCAGCTCTTGTAGAATTACTTCAATAGCTTTATTCAACTGCTGGTCTTCACCTGACTGTTCTTTTACCGGATCATTATCAATCAGAATATCAGGGTCCACTCCATGATTTTCTACTATCCATTGACCGGTCTTTGCATCATAATTGGTAAAGAACGGAACACGCACATCCGTACCATCCATATAAGGTAACGGACCACTGATACCGACAATGCCACCCCATGTACGAGTACCGATAACTTTACCGATCTTATTTGCCTTGAAACTCCATGGGAACAAGTCACCGTCTGAAGCCGAGTATTTATTGATCAGCAATACTTTCGGCCCCACTAGTGTTGCATCAGGAATGGTACCGATTTTAGTTGATCCACGACGCATGGTCAGGCGATAGGGTTCACGAAGCAAACGTTCGATAATCATTGGAGATACATTACCACCTCCATTGGCACGGTCATCAATAATCAAGGCTTCTTTATCGAGTTGGGGATAGAAGTAGCGGGCGAATTCATTCAGGCCGTCCGGTCCCATATCGGGAATGTAGACATAGCCTACACGGCCATTAGTTGCTTCTTCCACTTTTTTGATATTATTCTGTACCCAGTTATAATGATACAATGGGTATTCATTGTCTAATGGTTTAATGACTACTTTACGTGCTCCTTTACTTGATGCGGTACGGTTTATGCTTAGTTCAGTCAAGACATTGGCTTTGCCTGCCAGCAGACTGTAAATGTTATCAACAGTAGCTGTTGAAATGCCATCAATAGCTGTGATATAATCTCCTTCTTTTACTCCGATACCCGGTTCTGTAAGGGGAGAACGCAGTTTCTGACTGTAAATTGCACCCGGTAGAATTTTGTCAATACGGTAGAAGCCACCCTTGTCACGACTCAGTTCAGCTCCCAGTAATCCCATTGGAATACGTTCGGGACCTTTTATTTCACCCGGACTCACATAAGCGTGTCCGCAAGCCAGCTCGGCAATCATCTCACCGATGATATAGTTCAAGTCCAGACGGGTTTTTGCATGGGGAACTAATACAGCATATTTTTCTTTAATCGCATTCCAGTCTGCTCCATGCATATTTTCCAGATAGAATCCGTCACGGAAAGCCCGCCATGTTTCATCGAATATCTGAGCCCATTCCTGACTGTAGTCAATGGGAGCAATCATGTCGTCCAAGTTGACGTTCTCTTCCAATGAGGCTTTAGTGCATGGAAAATCACAGATATACAGATTATTTCCTTTAAAGAACAATGCTTTCCTATGATTGGCAGCTACATCCATATATGCTCCTTCGGCCACGGTTTCTTCTTTTTGTTCGGTCAAATCATATACTTTGGTACTTCTACCACTGGCATACCACACTTTTTTACCGTCTGAATAGAAATTATCGTAGTTACCTGCTTGTAAAGGCAGTTTAATCAGTCTTCCGGGCAAGCCTTCCGGATCAATTTTAACTGCATTATTTGTGGCTTCCGTTTTTTTATTGACAGCATCAGTTGCCTGTTGTTCTATGCTGACCATTTCATCCGAAGGTAATAAAGGTGATGGCGTATCATTGGCGAGCATGGCCATATAGACTCCTCCCATACGATTATAGGCATGGTTCCACTCTGTCTGGCTGTAAATGGGATTAAAATCTCTTTCGGAACTGAATATGAGGTATTTTCCATCTGTGCTGAAAACAGGTGAAGAAGAATTGTACCATTTTTCGGTTACCGGATATTCCTTACCTGAAGTCAGATGGTATACATAAATGACACTCATGTTATTAGCTCCGGATTTAGTATAGGTAATCCACTGGCTGTCTGGTGAATAGTTTACTTCATAGAACTCTCCTTCCGGATTCTGCATGACAGTCCGTTTCGCTTTTGAGGCAATATCAACTTCTACGATACGGTTTTTACGGTCGGTATAAAGTATTTTCTTGCTGTCCGGGCTCCACATCAGTTGGCGGATATAAGTATCATTGTTTTGGGTCAGTTGGATGGGATCACCCCCTTCGATAGATTGCAGCCAGATTTCAGTTTCACCGGTACGGTCACTGATATAGGCTATTTGTTTACCGTTCGGACTCCATTCCCCTTCCCGTTCATTGGCTCCCGGGGTGCGGGTGATATCACGGGTTACCCCTTTTTCGGCAGGAACATCGAATACCTCTCCGCGGGCAGTTACTGCCAGGCGGTGCCCATCCGGTGAAAGACTGGCGGCAGTCAGGTTATCTGCTACCCGTTTCATTTCTTTTCGGGCATAGATATTGTCTGAAGTCAGCGTGATGGAGATTTTTTCTGATTTGCGCGTTTTAGGATCCAGTTTATAGAGGTATCCTCCATGTTCGTAGACAATAATTTGTCCGTTACTGCTGGGGAATTTTACATCATAATCCGTATAGTGGGTTACTTTTTCAGTTTGTTTGGTCCGGATATTATAAACAAAGATATTCATGGTGCGATCCCGATCGGAAATAAAGTAGATTTCCTCTCCTATCCACATAGGGATAATATCTTGTGCAATATTATTGGTGATATTCTCTACTTTCTTGGCAGCCGGATCATAAATCCAAATGTCATCTGCCATGCCACCGCGATAATATTTCCAATTACGGAATTCTCGCATAACCCGGTTGTAAGCCAGCTTTTTTCCATCGGGGGAATAGCTGCAAAAACCTCCTTCGGGTAATGGAATCACTTCGGACATTCCTCCGTTTTTCGATATACTCCACAGCTTGCCATCGAAACCGTCACTGATACGATTGCGGTAGACTATGTTTTTTCCATCTGGTGTCCAAGTCATTACAATGTTATTGGGACCCATTCGGTCTCCTAAGTCATCCCGGCTGTTTGTTGCTGTATAGGTAAGCCGTTGGGGTTCGCCTCCATCGGTTGGAATCAGATATACTTCAGTGTTACCGTCATATTGACCGGTGAAAGCAATTGATTTTCCATCCGGAGAAAAACGTGCGAACATTTCATAACCGATATGAGAAGTCAGCTTTTGTGCTTCTCCTCCATTCAAAGGTGCTTTGTACAGATCTCCGGCGTAAGAAAAGACAATGTCGGAGCCATTGGTAGCGGGGAAACGGAGTAACCTAGCCTCATCGGCATGTCCGGTGAAAGCTGTTCCTGCCAGTAACAGGGAGAATAATAGCTTTTTGTTCATTTTATTTAGGGTTTGATTTTCGTCGGAAACAAAGTTAGGTATTATTCTTCAGATTATGAGCTGGAACTTATTTCTTTTTTCAGTTGATTATTACTAGAGTTTTTTAATAAGAAATAGTTTTATTGGCATGATGTTTTTAAGAAATGCTATATTTGCAATATTAATAGTCTTAATAAAGATGGATGCAAGTATAGTAGATAAAGATTTGATTGAAAGAATAAACAAAGGAGAAGAAAAAGCTTTTGAGGTTTTATATAATAGCTATTTTGTCTATCTCTGTGCTTGTGCTAATTCTTATATCTTTAACCCTGTGGAAGCGCAAGATATAGTTAATGAAACTTTTGCTAAAATATGGTATAGGCGTGGTGAGTTATCTTTTCCTATTCATGCTTATTTGATACGTGCTATTCAGAACGGGTGTTTGAATTACCTCCGTTCGCTTCACAGCCGTGAAAGAATTATAGATGAATACCGTGAAGCATTACTTGAGTATCAAGAAGAATTTTGTGCTTCCGAGTGTTCGCCTTTGCAAGAAATGGAATTAGCTGATTTGGAAAAATCAGTCCAAAATATAGTGTCTTCCTTGCCTGATAAATGCAGGTTCATTTTTGAGCAATATCTTTATTCCAATCTGACTCCTCAAGAGATTGCAGATAAAAATAATATTTCAGTCAATACAGTCAGAGTACATGTAAAAAATGCCATGGATAAAATAAGAGAAAAGGTGGGATCTAGAGTAGGGATTCTATTATTTTTTCTTTTCTAAAAAAAGAATGAAAAAAATCTGTTTTTGGCTTAAATGTTTTGTCTGTTGCTTGTGTATTATCTATAGTAGATAATTCCAAAGATATAAAATGAACAGCCAAATAGATGAATTTGAACGAATAATGCTGGATTATCTGAAAGGCGAAATCTCGTCTGAAGATATGCAGAAACTAACTATATTACTGAAAAGAGAGAATGCTTGTCGCGAAAAATATCGTGAAATAGCCCGTTCTTATGCATTGGCATCCTCTTCTTGGTTTGCACGCAGGAAAGAGCAAAACTTTGAGCAATTGTGTGATACATTGAATTTCTATTCTTCTCGTAAACATTCTTTTTTCCGTAAAATAAGCGTTTGGAGAAGCGTTGCTATATGGACTTTACTGATTGGTTGTAGTATAACATTCTTTTATTTATATCATTCGTCTAGTCCAGAAGTTCTTACTCCTTCTTATTGTCAGATTGAGGTTCCCCAGGGGGCCAGTTCGAAATTATTATTGCCTGATAGTACCATTGTTTTTCTGAATGGGGGGACGGTTTTAAAGTATGATGTTTCTTTGCAGCAGCGGACTGACCGGAAAGTTTTTCTTTCAGGTGAGGCTTATTTCAAAGTTTCTAGAAATATGCTCAAGCCTTTTATTGTTCATACGGGGGAATTGAATATAAAAGTATTAGGTACAACATTTAATGTGGCTTCTTATCCTGATGATGCGGAAATAAAAGTGAGCCTTGTGGAAGGTAGTGTGAATGTTTACACTACTTCAGATGCTAAAAAGAATATTCTTCTTTCTCCTGATGAGCAAGCTGTTTATAATAAAAATGATAAGGTATTGTCTATGAGAAAGATAGATGCGGTATCTCAAGCAGCATGGACTACAGGAAGACTGGTATTTGTTAATGAAAAGTTATTTGATATTTTGAAAACAATCGGGAAAAAATATGATGTACAGATACTTGTGCAGTCTCGGAAAGTGTATACTGAATATTTTTCAGGAAGTATAGATACGAATCTGACTTTGGATGAAATTCTTTCTTATTTAGATGTGGATAATAAGTTTATGTGGAGAAAGAAAGGAAAAACAATAGTTATTACAGACCGGTAACTGATAGATAAAAAGTACTGTGAAAAGTACATGCTTAAATAATTGTTAACTAAAAATTCTAAGTATGAAAAAAAACTTTTGTAAAGTTCGTAGGGGGCATTGCCTCTCTCTTGTATGGATAGTTTCATTTCTACTATGGGGAAATGTCACTATGGCCGCATTGCCTATTCAGGAGGCAAAACTTTCTATACAACAGCGTTCAGTGGCTTTGAGTCGGGTTTTTTATGAGATTGAAAAACAGACCGGCTACTCTTTCCTTGTTCGTAATAATGATATTAATATGAATGAGAAAGTATCTATTGATGTTAAAAATAAAAGTGTGGAAGAGGTGCTTGAGATGTTGTTTGTAGGGAAAAATATCCGTTATAAAGTGGAAGGGGAGCATATTTCTGTTTATAAACCCCAGCAATCAAGACAAAATGCAATTACCGGATTGGTTATGGATGTGGCAAAAGAACCAGTTATTGGTGCTTCTGTTGTGGTAATGGGATCTACTAACGGGTGTATCACAGATTTTGATGGAAAATTTTCTTTAGAAGTTTCTGAATTTCCTGTGAAGTTACAAATCAGTTATATTGGTTATAAATCTCAAGAGGTAACTGTACGTGATACAAAAACTATTCAGGTGGTATTACGTGAGGACACTGAAACTTTAGATGAAGTGGTGGTAGTGGGATACGGTTCGCAGAAAAAAGCAAACCTGACAGGAGCCGTTGCCTCGGTCAAGATGGATGAAGTGATAGGCAATCGTCCTTTGTCACAAGCTGCTGATGCATTGCAAGGTACGGTTCCCGGCTTGTTTGTGTCTAGTGATGGCAATGCTCCAGGTAAAAGTAAGTCATTCCAGATTCGTGGCGCTTATTCTGTAGGTATTAAAAATGATGATGGTTCTTATGGTAGTGCTATCAAGCCTTTGATTTTAATTGACAATGTGGAAGGAGACTTGGATATGGTTAATCCTGAGGATATTGAAACGGTTACAGTGTTGAAAGATGCTGCTTCAGCTGCCATTTATGGTGCCCGTGCTGCCGGTGGTGTAATTTTGGTTACTACCAAACGTCCGAAAGGAGAAACTTCTTTCCAACTGAATTATAATAATAACTTTGCCTTTGCAACTGCCATGAATTTGCCAGAACAGGCACCGTTGATGGAATATTTGCAGGCCTATTCTGATGCAGCCGGAGATCAATTCTGGACAATGGGTTCGCCTAGTGTAAGCAAATGGATGGGATATTTGGAGCAATATCGTAATAATCCGTCTTCTATTCCTACTGTCGGCGATGGTATCTTTAAAGATACGGATGGGGCTGTTTATTATATGAATGAAAAGGACTTGGTGAAGAACATGCTTGAGACTAGTTTCCAGCATACACATAATATATCAATGACAGGTGGTACTGATAAGCTCCGTTATCGTCTTTCTGCCGGATTTATTGATAATGACGGTGTGCTGATTACTGACAAGGATAAATACAGACGAATGAATGTCAGTGGATTTATATCTGCCAATGTTACAAAATGGTTTACTCAGGAAGCCACTTTTAGCTATGCACATAGTAAAAGAATGGAGCCAAAGTCTGCTTTGGGCGCTGTTTACAGTACTCGTCTTGCTTCTTTCTATCCGGAAGGCAATATGCCGGAAGGTATTTCTGCTGCAGGCGATGGATTACCTTTCTTTACTCCGTCCAATCAGATACGTTGGTCCAATCCAGAAAAAACATTGTATGACAATCCTCGTATTTTCCTGAAGTCTATATTGAAGCCATTAAAGGGATTTGAAATAGCATTTGAATATACTTTCGACAAGAATATATATGATTATAGCTGGTATACGGGAAGTGTGGTATATACTACTGTGCAAGGTGGTAAAGACACGACTCCGACCAATGACTATCTACAAAAAAAGAAAAGATATACCGACTATAACTCAATCAACTTGTATGGTACTTATGATTTCTCATTGGGTAATCATCAGTTTAAGATAATGGCAGGTTTCAATCAAGAATCCAGTTATCAGGAGACAATGGAGGCTTTATCCTATGGACAAGCTGTTATTGAGGTGCCTTCATTGGGTTCGGGTACATCTACATTGAAAGCTACGGACAAGTATAATGAGTTTTCTGTTCGCGGCGGATTCTTCCGTGTGAATTACAACTATCAGGATAAATATTTGCTGGAAGTAAACGGACGTTATGACGGTTCTTCTAAGTTTCCTAAAGAATCACGTTACGGTTTCTTCCCCTCTGTTTCGGCCGGTTGGAACATTGCACAGGAAAAATTCATGGAAAGTACTCAGAATTGGTTAGGTTCTTTGAAGCTACGTGCTTCTTATGGTATGATTGGTAACCAGAACGTGCCTGCTTATTCGTTTATTCCAACTATGGCGGTGAATAATAAATACAATGGTTGGATATCCAATGGTAATTATGTAACCGCTATTACTTCTATTCCTTCATTGGTAAGTCGTAACTTTACTTGGGAAAAGGTAGGGACATTAGACATCGGTATTGATTTCTCTATGTTCAGTAATCGCTTTACAGGTACTTTTGACTGGTATCAGCGTAATACGAACGGCATGCTTGCTCCGGGTGTGCAATTGCCTGCTGTAGTAGGTGCGGATGCTCCTTATCAGAATACGGCAGATATGCGTACACGTGGCTGGGAACTGAGTTTCAATTGGCGCGACCAGATTGGAAAGGTGAGCTACCGAGTCGGTTTCAACCTGTCCGACAGCAAGTCAAAGATTGTGAAGTATGACAGTAACTCATCCTACATATTAAGCAGCCAAAAGACGAATGCGCTGACGGGTGGAACATATACATTTTGGGAGTTTTATAAAGGTAAGGAATTAGGCGAAATCTGGGGATATGAAACAGATGGTTATTATACCGTAGACGATTTTGTCGATACTTCTTCATGGAAATTAAAGGATGGCGTTCCAAGCATAGATGGCTATAATCCTCGTCCGGGTGATGTGAAGTTCAAGAACTTAATGGATGATGAAAGAGGGACAAATATGATTTCCAGCGGCAACAATACGTTGAATAATCCGGGCGACCGTAAAGTGATTGGTAATGAAACTCCTCGTTATCTTTATGGTATTAATCTAGGATTAAACTATAAAGGTTTTGATTTGAGTGCCTTTTTGCAAGGAACCGGTAAACGCGATAAATGGATTGCCAATACATTGACTTTCCCATTATATTCTGACTTTAAGTTTATTCCTTTATATAAAGGTTTGGGTGATTACTGGCAACCGGTAGATGCTGCCAATGGTGATTACACAGCAGTTAATCCTAATGCTGAGTTCCCACGTATTTATGGCAACTATGGTAACCAAGGCTCTAATTACCGCCAGTCAGACAAGTACTTGTCCGATGCTTCTTATCTGCGTATCAAGAATGTTACTTTGTCATATACATTCCCCAAAGCATGGATTACCAAAATATCTTTGTCGCAGTTACGTGCTTTTGTCAGTGTAGAAAATCTGGCAACGTTCTCATCATTGCCAAAGGGTATCGACCCGGAAACGCTGAAATGGGATTATCCCGCATTCCGCACAGTATCCTTTGGGCTTAATCTTACATTATAAACCTTAAATTAGTACGAGTATATGAAAAGATTATTTATAAGTTTAGCAATTCTCGCAGGAATCAGCCTCTCTAGTTGTAATGATAGTTTCTTGGAAAAGACTCCTGTTACAGACTTGACGGAGAATAATGCATTCAATTCCTACGATAACTTCAAGGCTTTTATGTGGCCTTGTTATGAGATGTTTACAAATAATACTATTCGCACTTCCTTACAAGGATTCGGACAAGACGGACAGTATAAGGGCGATATGGCAGCAGGATACTTTCAGCAAAAATATGAAAGTGGCTACAATGAATTTGCTTATCAGACAGTTGCCAGTGTAGCATCCGGTAATGGCTGGGATTTTAAATCATTTATCCGCCGTGTCAATATCATGCTTTCACACATTGATAATTCTAGTATGACAGAGGCTCAGAAAGACCATTGGCGTGCAGTAGGATATTTTTTTCATTCTTTTTGGTATATGGAATTGATAGATCGTTTTGGCGATGTGCCTTGGGTGGACCAGGTATTGCAGGAAGATTCTCCCGAAGCTTATGGACCTCGTGTGGATAGAAAAACCGTAGCCGACAAGGTATTGGAACGTCTGCAATGGGCGGAACAGAATATTGGAAATTTCACATCACAGGATGGGGACAATACGATTAACCAAGATTGTGTACGTGCCGTTATTTCGCGTTTCGGATTACGTGAAGGTACATGGAGGAAATATCATGAATTGGGTGATGCTGAAAAATATCTGCAAGAGTGTGTACGCGCATCCGAGTTATTAATGGCCGCTTATCCTACTCTTTACACAGGAACAGACGGTCAACCCGGTGCCGGATATGGTGAAATGTGGACAACAGAGGATTTGGGACAAGTTCCAGGTATCATTCTCTATAAATCTTATGTGAAGGATATAAATCCTATGGGCATGAGTTATATTGAACATACTTCTTCACACTATGTGGAGATGAACCAGAATACGGTAGATCTTTATTTGATGAAGAATGGCAAGCCGATTTTGGCTGACGGATCGGGCTACCATGGAAATAAGGACATGTATGCGGTATTTCGTGACCGTGACCCGCGTTTGTATCACACGGTTATACCTCCTTATAAAGTAAAATCTGGAAAAGGCGACTATCCTACCTGGTCGTATACAGACAATCCGGCAGACCGTGAATATATTGATATTATGGGAGCAAATGAAAGTTGCAGTAACCCGGGTGTTGGTATGAAACGTTTGCCTGGGCAGAACTGGAGTGCATCACTTGTACCTGAAATACCAAGATTAGGTACTGGAGCATTTGTGACTTGCCGTTCAGGCTACTATGTATGGAAGAATTGGGATAACTGGGAAACCAGCTTTAATAATGGTAATTTGAATACAGCTGACAAACCTATTTTTAAAATTGAAGAAGTCCTGTTGAATGAAGCTGAAGCCAAATTTGAATTGGGAGTATTTGACCAAGGGGTTGCAGACAAAACAATCAATAAGTTGCGTGATCGTGCCGGTGTAGTCAAAATGGTGGTTGCTGACATTAATGATAGTTTTGATCCTAACCGTGGAAAATACTATCTTAAAGGTAATGAAAGTGGTATTTTGGTTGATCCTGTCTTATGGGAAATTCGTCGCGAACGTATTATAGAATTGATGGGTGAGGGATTTGGTATTTATGATATCCGTCGTTGGCGTATGGCTCCGTGGTTCCTCAATAAACCTGCAACTGGTCTTTGGATGAGTAAAGAAGAGGCAATGAAAAATAATATGACTTTATATAATCCTGAAACTGGTTATTCTGATGGAACTGACGGTTCATTGACGGAAGGTAATTTGTATCTTTTCAATGATCCTCTAAAAGAAGGTAAAGGTTGGTTAGATAAATATTATTTGTATCAAGTACCGACTACCGAAATATTATTGAACCCAGAACTGGAACAGAATCCTGGTTGGTAATTTATAGTGTGATACGAATGAGGCTGTCTCAAATGCGGAATAACGTATGGAGACGGTCTTGTTTGGTTTTTAAACTTAGAAAAATCGAAATAAAATGAGATTTCAGAAAATAGGATTGACTACTGTAGTGTTGTGTACCGTAGGAATACAACAGAGCTTTTCTATCGATATAGTTACAAAAGAAAAACCTAATATCGTGTTTATTTTGGCTGATGATTTAGGTTGGACGGATTTGGGTGTAATGGGCAGTGATTATTATGAAACTCCTAATATAGACCGTCTTGCTACAGAAGGAATATTGTTTGACAATGCTTACGCTGCAGCCGCCAATTCAGCACCTAGCCGTGCTTGTATGATGACAGGAATGTACACACCACGCCATGGAGTATATACAGTTAGTCCTCCCGACCGTGGTGATCGTACCAAACGTAAATATATAGCTATTCCCAATGTAGAAGATGTCTGTGCCGACTTTGTGACTATGGCCGAGGCTTTGCAAGAACAGGGTTATCAGTGTGGTCATATCGGGAAGTGGCATTTGGGGGATGATGAGGACGGTACAGGACCCTTGTCACAGGGATTTATATGGAATGTGGGCGGTAATAGAGCAGGAGCTCCCTATTCTTATTTTTATCCCTATTGTCTGCCTGATAAAAGTAAATGTCATGTGGGATTAGAAGAAGGTATATTGGGTGAATATCTTACTGATCGGTTGACTGAAGAAGCTGTTTCTTTTATAAAATCTCATAGTGAAGGTCCTTTTTTCTTACATTTGTCCCATCATGCCGTACATACGGTTTTGCAAGCACCTGATTCATTGATAAATAAATATCGTAATAAAACTCCCGGTAAATATCATAAGAATCCTATATATGCTGCAATGATTGAAAAACTAGATGATAGTGTTGGTAGGATATGCCAAGTTATTAAGACATTAGGAATAGCAGATCGTACAATAGTCATTTTTTATTCAGATAATGGAGGTTCGGAACCAGTGACAGACAATTATCCGTTAAATGGAGGAAAGGGAATGCCTTATGAAGGTGGGAGCCGTGTGCCGTTGATTATAAGGTGGACTGGTAAAATAGAAGGAGGCATCCGTTCATCTGTTCCAATAACAGGAGTTGATTTTTATCCAACTTTTGTTACTTTGGCACAGGGTAAGATTCCTGCTAACTTAGATGGAAAAGATATTTTTACGCTTATAAATAATAATGAGACGGAACGTGATCTTTTCTGGCATTTTCCGGCTTATTTGGAGTCTTATTTAAACGGGGGAAGAGATTTCCGTGCAAAACCTTATTCCAGTATTCGTTCAGGTGATTGGAAATTGATATATCATTATGAAGATAAGTCTATGGAACTGTTTAATTTGAAGAATGATCTGGGAGAATCACAAGATCTATCAGGTTCAAATCCTGTAAAGCGAGGAGAACTTTATCAGAAACTGATGAAGTGGATTCAAGAAACTCATGCTCCTATTCCTGTGAAATTGAATCCTTATTATCGAGAGTAGGTGAATGATATTTTTTTCTTCTATAGCTTTGCAGCCTAGGATATTTTCTCTAAATTGCCGATGTTTATAGCAGGAGTAGTAATTATTAAATTCAGTAAAAAACAGAATATATGAAAAATCGAAACCTCTTTCTTTTAACCAGTGGATTAGCATTTCCTCTATTAGGCGCTTATGCTCAGAAAACTCCTAAACCGAATATCATTTATATTATGTGTGATGATATGGGTTATGGTGATTTAGGGTGTTATGGTCAGTCCTACATCAGTACACCGAATATTGATAATATGGCTAAAGAAGGTATGCGTTTTACACAAGCGTATGCCGGTAGTCCGGTGAGTGCTCCATCACGTGCGTCATTTATGACCGGACAACATTCCGGACATTGTGAAGTACGTGGGAACAAAGAGTACTGGCGCGATGCCCCTGTTGTGATGTATGGAAATAATAAGGAATATGCCGTGGTGGGGCAACATCCATACGATCCCGGTCATGTGATTATACCTGAAATAATGAAAGATAACGGTTATACTACCGGTATGTTTGGTAAATGGGCAGGGGGCTATGAGGGATCTGTGTCTACGCCGGACAAACGGGGTATTGATGAATATTATGGTTATATTTGTCAGTTTCAGGCTCATTTATATTATCCGAATTTCCTGAACCGGTATAGTAAATCGGCTGGTGATACGGCAGTGGTTCGTGTAGTGATGGATGAGAATATCAACTATCCTATGTTTGGTAAGGACTATTTCAAACGTCCGCAATATTCTGCGGATATGATCCATGAAGAAGCAATGAAATGGTTGGATAAACAGGATGGCAAGCAACCTTTCTTTGGTATTTTTACTTATACGCTTCCTCATGCAGAGCTGGCGCAGCCCGAAGATTCTATTCTGACAGGTTATCAAAAGAAGTTTTTTGAAGATAAAACTTGGGGTGGACAGGAAGGATCAAGATATAATCCGTCGGTACACACCCATGCGCAGTTTGCCGGCATGATTACTCGCTTGGATTATTATGTAGGAGAAGTTTTGAACAAATTAAAGGAGAAAGGACTGGACGAAAATACCATTGTGATTTTTACCAGTGATAACGGCCCCCATGAAGAAGGGGGGGCTGACCCTACCTTCTTTGGTCGTGATGGCAAACTTCGTGGATTGAAACGTCAATGTTATGAAGGGGGGATTCGTATTCCGTTCATTGTGCGTTGGCCGGGTAAAGTACCCGAAGGAACGGTTAATGATCACCAGTTAGCTTTCTATGACCTGATGCCTACATTTTGTGACTTGGCAGGTGTGAAGAATTATGTAAAGAAGTACACTAACAAGAAAAAAGATGTGGATTATTTTGATGGTATTTCTTTTGCTCCGACTTTGTTAGGGCAGGAAGGACAGAAGAAACATGATTTCTTGTATTGGGAATTTGATGAAACCGATCAGATTGGTGTACGTATGGGAGACTGGAAGATGGTAGTGAAAAAAGGGACTCCTTTCCTTTACAATCTTGCTACAGATATTCATGAAGACCATGATATCGCTGCCGGACATCCGGATATTGTGAAACAAATGAAAGAGATTATCAGAACACAGCATACTCCGAATCCTCATTTCTCTGTGACTTTGCCTTCATTTGAATAAATAGATTTTTTATTCTGATATTCCTCAATCTATTCATTTAGATTGGGGAATATTTTTTTATGTTCCATAAACCTGCTATCTTTGCCTCGCAAATTTAAAAATATTCCGATGAGAATTTAAAACATTCATTTCCATACAACTATTTGTTTTTATGTTGGGACAGCAGGCGAAATAATTTCGTTTGTGGCGCAATAGTTGTCTTCTTATTCCAACTACGAACTTTTCAGTATTCATATTTAAAATTCTTAGAAAGAGTATGTGTATACATGTACAGTCCATTACTTACATGCATCCGGATAAAGATGTGCTTTTCAGTAATGTCAGTTTTACTATCAGTAAAGGGCAAAAAGTAGCCCTCATCGGAAACAACGGTTCGGGAAAATCTACCTTGATGCGATTGATAACTAAAGAGCTATTACCTTCTGAAGGACAAATTATATGTCCGGATATTCCCTATTCTATTCCACAGCATTTTGGTCAGTTTAATCATTTGACAGTAGCCGGGGCATTGGGAATAGAAAGAAAGTTATATGCACTTCATGCCATTTTACAGGGCGATGCTTCAATAGAGCATTTTACGGCTTTGGCGGATGATTGGGAAATAGAAGAGAAAGCGGTTGCTGCTTTGAATGAATGGGGGTTGGCAGAAGTACCTCTCTCCTATCCCATGCATTTGTTGAGTGGCGGTGAGAAAACAAAAGTTTTTCTAGCAGGAATTACTATATACTCTCCTGCTTTTATTTTGATGGATGAGCCTACCAATCATTTGGATGACGAAAGCCGTATCCGGCTGTACCGTTTTATAACTACTGCTGCAGCAGGGATACTGGTTGTCAGCCATGACCGGACATTACTCAATTTACTTTCTTCTACCTATGAGCTTACTGCAAAAGGTGTCACTTATTATGCTGGAAATTACGATTTCTATAAAGAACAGAAGAAATTGGCTGTAGAAGCTCTGCAAACCCGGTTGAAGGAGAATGAAAAGCAATTACAAAAAGCCCGAAAGCAGGCACGTGAGGTAATGGAGCGTCAACAAAAGCATGATGTGCGAGGTAAAAAACAAAATGTGAAGAAAGGAGTCGGAAAGATGGCAATGCATACATTCAGGGATCAGGCTGAGAAAAGTACTGTCCGTTTAGGAGATGTTCATGCTGATAAGATCCGTTTTTTGGCAGGAGAAACAGTAGAACTGCATAAAGCTTTACCTGATATGAAGGCGATGAAAGTAAATTTCAATTCATCTTCTTTGCATATCGGTAAGATACTTATCGTAGCTTCAAGTGTGAATTATTCGTATGGAGAAAATCCTTTGTGGTCTTCTCCTCTTGAGTTTACCATCAAAAGTGGTGACCGTATTCATTTGAAAGGAAGTAATGGTAGTGGTAAAACAACTTTATTGAGGTTGATAACCGGAAGTCTTGCTCCTACTCAAGGTTCTTTGATACAGGCAGAAGGGCTGACGTACGTTTATCTTGATCAGGAATATTCTATAATTCGTAATGATTTGTCGGTATTGGAACAACTTGCCTTATTCAATAGTGAATTGTATGATAATGAACTGAGAACGATTCTCAACCGTTTTTTGTTTCCTGTTTCCACATGGAACAAGAAGTGTAGCTATCTGAGTGGAGGTGAGAAGATGAAACTTTCTCTCTGTTGTCTTATGGTGAGTGCACAGGCCCCCGATGTTTTTATTGTGGATGAACCTACTAATAATATTGATATTCTGAGTATGGAGATATTGACCGAAACTTTGAAGGATTATCAAGGCACTTTGTTGGTGGTGAGTCATGACAACTATTTTGTGCAACAAATAAAGGCAGATAAGCAGATTGAGTTGTTCTGATGTTTTTATTTTGTCAAGTGCGGCATTTTTGTCAAATTCTATATTTAAAACAAAAATGCCGCAGACTTGATTTATTTTATTCGGAGTTATTATTGCAGTGTCAGCGTCTTTACTTGTAATTCGGCATCTTTAGAATTACCCCCTACCATTATATCGAAGTTTCCGGCTATGGTGCGCATGGTATTTGTCTGCGCGTCCCACCATTCCAATTGTTTGGGTGTTAACTCTAATTCTACATTGACTGTTTTTCCTGCAGGAATTTGTACACGTTTGAAAGCACGCAGTGTTTTAACCGGTCCTTCCGCATCTTCTTGTTTTTTCAGATATACCTGTACTACTTCTTCCCCGTCACGATTACCGGTATTGGTTACAGGAACAATAATTTTGGCAGTTTCCCCTACTTTAATCGTTTGCTCCAGTTTGATGTTACCATAGTTAAAAGTGGTATAACTCAAACCATAACCGAATGGGAAAAGAGGATCACCTTTAAAATAACGGTAAGTACGTCCTGTCATATTATAATCTTCAAAATCAGGTAATTGCGTTATATTCCGGTAAAAAGTAACGGGCAGTCGTCCTGCAGGATTGTAATCTCCAAACAAAACTTCGGCGGCAGCTTTACCTCCGGATTGTCCCGGATACCATGCTTGTAAAATAGCCTGACAATATTTGGTTTCGGGTTCCATGGCAATGGGTGATCCGGAAAAATTAACGAAAATAACTTTTTTCCCGGCATCACAGAGTGCTTTTATCAATTCACGCTGAACAGCCGGAAGCTCGATGTCAGTACGGTCTCCTTTGCGGAATCCCGGTAAATTGACACCCATCTCCTCTCCTTCCAAACTTGGAGATATACCGCCTGCAAATATAACTACATCAGCATCTTTCACTTTTGCTACCGTGTTTTTAATGTTGACTTCTTCTTTAAATCCAAGATCGAAATTCAACTGTGCATCTCCACTAAAGTATTGGAAGCGGATTTCTATATCGTATGGCTTGCCGGCTTCTGCATGCATGGCGTAAGCTTGTCCCCTGCCCCCATGTTTGTTGGTGAATTTCTTTACTTCTTCACCATTTATCAATAATTGTGTAGCTCCACAACTATAGAAGTTGAAAATAACCTCTCCTGTTTCCTGGGGGGTGAACACACTTTGATAGACGGCCGAGAAATCGGTCAGGTTCACACCGGGAGCAAATACGGTAGCTCCGGAAGTGCAAAGACGGAACGGTGTGGTAAGTTGTGCGGTGGCTACCGCATTTCCTTCATATTCCTTGTTGTTCCAATAGCGGGCGGAGAATCCTGGACCTTCTTTAGAAGTACACTGGCTGAAAACGCTTCTGATTAATGAGCGCTCCACCCAGCTGCAACCTTGTTCATAGATCAGCTTGTCGTTCTCTCCCATGGCTGAGCGGATACCTTCCAATAAGGTGATCGTATGTTTGGGAGTACCGTTATAATTACCCCATTGCATCACAGAATCATTTGCGTTAGGTCCCATGACGGCGATGGTTTGTCCACCGCGTTTCAGTGGCAGGATATTATTTTTGTTCAGTAACAGCGTCATTGATTTGCGTGCTATATCTAGTGACAGGGAATCATGTTCTGCCGAGCAAACCACTGAATAAGGAATTTTAGTCCATTCCACTTTGTCAGGATCATCCATTTCCCCCAATTCAAAGCGTGCTTTTAATAATCGTTTTACGGATACATCAATGTCCTTTTCACTGATTAATCCTTTTTTAGCGCTTTCTACCAATGCTTTATAACTGGAACCACATTCCAGATCCGTACCGCTTAATACTGCGGCGGCAGAGGCCGATTCAGCATCCGGATGTGTTTTGTGTCCTTTTTCCCGATAGAAATCGTCAATAGCACCACAATCTGAAAGTACAATGCCGTCATATCCCCAGTCTTGACGGAGAATTTGCATCAGCAGGCGGTCACTTCCGCAACACGGATCACCTTCCAAACGGTTATAGGCACACATTACCTCCTTTACTTTTGCTTCTTTTACTAATGCTTCGAAAGGTACAAGATAAGTTTCATGCAAGTCACGCGGTTTGATATTTTCCGCATTGAACTCATGACGATTCCATTCCGGCCCTGAATGGACGGCAAAGTGTTTGGCACAAGCGTGTATTTTATCGTATTTTTGATTAGCATCCATGCATTGCAATCCTTTTACCACATTTACCCCCATGACACTTGTCAGATAAGGATCTTCCCCGTACGTTTCAATACCTCTCCCCCATCTGGGATCGCGATAAATATTGACGGTGGGTGTCCACATGGTCAGGCCTTGATACCGTTCGTAGCTTCCCGCCGCCGAGTATGCGGCATTTTTGGCCCGGGCTTCATCCGAAACTGCAGTATAGATGGTATGTATGGCATCGGGCTCAAAAGAGGCCGCCATGCCTATAGGCTGAGGAAAGACGGTGGCCAGTCCGCTCCGTGCCACTCCGTGCAAGGCTTCGTTCCACCAATTATAAGGTTTAATGCCTAATCTTTCGACAGGTTTGGAGTTGTCCATCATTAAGGCAACTTTTTCTTCTAGAGTAAGTTGTTGCAATAAATCCTCTGCCCGTTCTTCGGGAGATAAACTGCTGTCTTTATAAGCCGGTTGATTGTTACAGCCGCTTAGCATCACAAGGGAAGCAAATAAATATAGAATTTTGTTTCTCATAGTAAAATGGTAAAAATGATTAGTTACACGGCAAAAATAGAATAATTGTGAAAAAAGTCCGTGTATTTTTTGATTAAAAAGGTGGAAGATATTGTTTTTTATACAAAAAGGTGGGATAGATATAAAAAGTTTCCGGCCGGATACATCGTACCGACCGGAAACGTATGAGATACAGCAAATAATGACTATTTATATTCTGCCCAATCTATCAGGCGCATATCCCCTTTCTTGGCCAGCGTATCATGCATAGCCAATGCAGCCGGAATACAATGAGGAGTTTGTCCTTTGGAAGACATTTTTACATAATCCCAAAGAATGTTCTTATAATCCGGATGTGCACAATTTTCGATGATAGCCTTGGCGCGTTCTACCGGGCTCTTGCCGCGTAAGTCGGCAACACCTTGTTCAGTAATAAGGATATTGACATCGTGTTCACTGTGATCTTCGTGAGAAACCATAGGAACGATGGCACTGATTTTTCCTTCTTTTGCCACAGACGGGCAAGTAAAGATGGAAATATAGGCATTGCGGGTAAAGTCACCTGAGCCACCAATACCATTCATCATTTTGGTGCCGCTGATGTGAGTAGAATTTACATTACCGTAAATATCTGCTTCGATGGCTGTATTGATAGATATAACACCAAGACGACGGATAATTTCCGGGTTGTTTGAGATTTCAGACGGACGCATGACCAGTTTGTCACGGAAGAAGTCGATATCATCATAAATACCTTGCAGACATTCGTTGGTGACAGTCAATGAACAGGTACTTCCAAATTTTACACGTCCCTGGCGAATCAGGTCCACCACTGCGTCTTGTAATACTTCCGTATACATTTCGAAGGCGGGAATTGTTTTGTCTCGTCCCAAAGCACCCAATACGGCATTAGCAATGTTACCTACTCCACTCTGTAATGGCAGGAAGCTTGCAGGAATAATACCCCGTTTCATGTCAGCTGCCAGGAAGTCGGCAACATTTTGTCCAATCTGGTCGGTGATAGGATCCGGTGCGGTAAATGAACGGGCCTGGTCAGGGGTGTTTACTTCCACTACGCCGATGATTTTTTTCGGGTCTACCTGTACATAAGGCAGACCGATACGGTCGCTGGGTTTGTAAATAGGAATTTCACGACGGTAAGGCGGGTCAAGCGGTTCATAAACATCGTGCAGGCCCATACCGTTTTTACTGTGGGCAGCGTTCAATTCGATGATCACTTTATCTGCCAGACGTGCAATAGTCGGTGCAATTCCACCGGCGGCTGTCAGATAAACTTTGCCGTCGGGAGTGATTTCACACGCTTCCAGAATAGCGACATCTACTTTACCCATGAACCCGTAACGTACCTCCTGTGCCATTTGTGACAGATGGATATCGTTGTATGCTATTTCGCCGTTATTTACGGCTTTTCGGAAATCGGGGTTGGTTGTGTAAGGAGCACGGTAACGGATTGCCTTGACCCTGGATAAGATGCCGTCTGTAGCATCTCCTGTAGAAGCACCGGTAAAGATACTAATTTGAAAAGGGTTACCTTTGGCATGTTCTTCTTCTGCTATTTTTGCGACTTCGGGTGTTACGGCTTTCGGTGTTCCTGCCGGAGTAAAGCCGCTGAGTCCAATGTTGTAGCCATGCTTGATATAGCTGGCTGCTTCGGCTGCGGAAATAATATTAAATCCCATGATATTCAATGTGTTATTCTTATTAGTATAGTTGTTATTAATATTTGCGATTAAAAATCTCTGAATAAATAAAAGCACGTCGTGCCTCTTCTTTAGTACTCAGTCTTATAGGAGTCCGGTCTTCCCTTTTGTTCTCTTTCCGGGGTGGATCTGTTGGCTTCTTGACCATCGGCTGATGCTGCATGCGGGGAGTCTGAGGTTTGCGGACTGTTTGAACGGAAGAAACAGGAAGGTCCTCTCCTATGTTCTCCTGCTCTATTTCAGGAAACATATCTGCAAGCACTTTCTTTGGAGAAGGTGTTTTCTTCTCTTTGCCTGTTCTTGAGATTTGTTGCACGATGGCTGCAACAATGATTATTATAAATATGATAACCTGAATGATATCCATACTTTCCTTATTATATAATGAATGCTCAAAGTTAGAAAAATATTTCATAACTAACTCTATAAAAGGGCATAAAAAAAGGAAGAGAACTTCACAGTTGTCTTCCCCTATTTTTTTAACCTAAACCTTAACTATGAAAAAATCTAATGTTTTTCGGAAGCAAATATGCGAATTATAATAATATGTTGGTAACGTTAACGGTCTTTTTTGTTCACTGGTTATAATTATTTAACAGTTAAATGCATAAATCTCTTATAATATTCAATTTTCGGCTCTTTTATTCGTTTAATTTGTCGGTAACTCCGTATCTTTGCCTACGAAACCATAAAACAGAGAAAATATGAAAGAAACAACAGGAGCAGACTTTAAATCTGCAACTGATTCCGAAAACAAGAAATTGTTTATTGAAACTTACGGATGCCAGATGAATGTTGCTGATAGTGAAGTGGTTGCTTCTATTATGCAAATGGCAGGCTATCATGTATGCGAAACATTGGATGAAGCGGATGCTGTATTTATGAATACCTGTTCCATTCGCGACAATGCAGAACAAAAGATTCTGAACCGTCTGGAGTTTTTCCATTCTATGAAGAAAAACAAACGCCGGAATCTGATTGTCGGTGTGTTGGGCTGCATGGCAGAACGTGTAAAAGATGATTTGATCGAGAACCATCATGTAGATCTTGTCGTAGGACCGGATGCCTATCTCACTTTGCCCGATTTGGTCGCTTCGGTGGAAGCGGGGGAGAAAGCCATTAATGTGGAGCTTTCTACTACAGAAACCTATCGTGAGGTAATTCCGTCCCGTATTTGCGGCAATCATATCTCCGGGTTTGTATCCATTATGCGTGGTTGCAATAATTTCTGTCATTATTGTATTGTGCCGTATACCCGTGGGCGTGAGCGCAGCCGTGATGTGGAAAGTATTCTGAATGAGGTGCGTGACTTGGCAGACAAAGGTTATAAAGAAGTAACGTTGCTGGGACAGAATGTGAATTCTTATCGTTTTGAGAAAGAGGGTGAAATAATTACTTTCCCGATGCTGCTCCGCACAGTGGCCGAGGCGGTTCCGGACATGCGTGTTCGTTTTACCACTTCACATCCCAAGGATATGAGTGATGAAACCTTGCAAGTCATTGCGGAAACGCCTAATGTATGCAAGCATATTCATTTACCGGTACAGAGCGGCAGTTCGCGCATATTGAAGCTGATGAACCGCAAATATACCCGTGAGTGGTATTTGGAAAGGGTAGCGGCTATTCGCCGTATCATTCCCGATTGTGGTCTGAGTACTGATATTTTCTCCGGCTATCATTCGGAAACGGAAGAAGACCATCAGGAATCTCTATCCTTGATGCGTGAGTGTGCGTACGATTCCGCCTTTATGTTTAAATATTCCGAACGTCCCGGAACATATGCTTCCAAGCATCTGCCGGATGATGTACCCGAAGAGGTTAAGATACGCCGGCTGAATGAAATCATTGAATTGCAGAACCGTCTTTCTGCCGAAAGTAATGCCCGTGATGTAGGCAAGACTTTCGAAGTGATGGTAGAAGGTGTTTCCAAGCGTTCCAGAGAGCAGCTTTTTGGCCGTACACAGCAAAACAAGGTGGTGGTCTTTGATCGTGGGAATCATCGTATCGGTGATTTTGTCCATGTACGCATTACTGAAGCCAGTTCGGCTACATTGAAAGGAGAAGAGGTGTTCTGATGGGGAGAAAAGAAGAATATAAGGAAAAGAACTTGCAATATTTGCAAGTTCTTTCTACACAGGAAGGTATTTGTCCTTTACCTTGTAATATGTTTTATAAAGTATTGCAGACAGGTACGGGTACAGTTTCACCTACAATCCGAAGTATTGTCACCGTTCATTATCGGGGAAGTCTGATAAACGGAAAAGAGTTTGATAATTCCTATGACCGTAACTGTCCCGAAGCTTTCCGGCTGTGTGATGTCATAGAGGGATGGCAGCTGGCGCTTCAACGTATGCATGTAGGAGATAAATGGGTGGTTTATATTCCTTATACTATGGGATATGGCAACCGTACAAGCGGGCCGATTCCTGCTTTCTCTACATTAATATTTGAGGTGGAACTGCTGGGCATTGCATAATGCCTCCGGTTATCGGTTATGCAGTCTGTCATTCATCCGGTCTTCGTAACCGTCACGATATTTCTTTTCGGGCATAACAATCCATAAGATTATATAGACAATAATGCCCGAAAAGGCTGTGAAAACCGTGGCAAATGAATAGATAATGCGCACTACCGTAACATCCCAGCCAAAATAATCGGCCAGTCCCGCACATACTCCGGCTAGCATTCTGTTGTTGGAACGGGTCAGTTTTTTGTTTTCCATTTCCGTCTCTTTTTAAGTTATCTGCACAAATGTAGGAAAAGTAAAAACGAATTATTAACTTATACTCTTAAAAGTACTTAAAGGATAGTCCTTCTCATTCAATTTATTTGTTATTTTGCAGCAAATTAGGGCAAAAAGTGGATATACTCAAAATAAATACTTGTCCGTTGTGCGGCGGAAAACATTTGGGACATGCAATCACTTGTACGGATCACTATGCTTCGGGTGAACAATTCAATTTGGTTCGCTGCGATGATTGTGGCTTTATTTTTACACAAGGTGCACCCGTGGAAGCCGAGATAGGGCGATATTATGAGACCCCCGATTATATTTCACACACTGATACCCGCAAGGGGCTGATGAACCGTGTATACCATGAGGTACGCAAGTATATGCTGTCACGCAAAGCCAAGCTGATAAAACGGACATCCGGTTTGAGTAAAGGTACTTTGTTAGACATAGGTACCGGTACCAGATATTTCAGCAATGCTATGAAGGAGCGCGGATGGCGGGTGAAAGCGATAGAGAAAAGTCCGCAGGCGCGTTCGTTTGCCAAAGAGCATTTTGAATTGGATGTAGATACGGAGGATGCTTTGGCGGGATATGCCGATCATTCTTTTGATGCCATAACTTTATGGCATGTGATGGAGCATCTGGAACATCTGAATGAAACGTGGGAGAAATTATTCAAGCTGTTGAAAGAGAGGGGAGTATTGATAGTGGCTGTGCCTAATCCCAGTTCGTATGATGCGGAAAAGTATAAGGAATGGTGGGCGGCATACGATGTGCCCCGTCATTTATGGCATTTTACACCTTCCGTCATGCAACAATTCGGTGTCAAGCATGGTTTTAAATTAGCGGAACAGCATCCGATGCCTTTTGATGCTTTTTATGTATCCATGTTGACGGAAAGATATAAAGGCAGCCGTTTGTCCTTTTTGAAGGGAATGTGGACGGGCCTGTTGGCCTGGTTCAGTTCACTGGCGAAAAAAGAACGCAGTAGTTCAATGATTTATGTATTCAGAAAGAAGTGATTATGGGAAAAAAATCAGGGTCCTTTTTCGATATGCAGTTCATTACCTCCAGCATCAGTACAATGCTGGTGTTGCTCTTGTTGGGGATGGTGGTATTCTTTGTGCTGTCTGCCAATAACTTATCCAAGTATGTACGCGAGAACATCAGTTTCTCCGTACTCATCAGCGATGATATGAAAGAAGCGGACGCTTTGAAATTCCAGAAAAAATTGAATGAGGAACCTTTTGTGAAAGAAACTTCCTATATATCGAAGGAGCAGGCGTTGAAAGAGCAGAGCGAAGCGATGGGTACAGACCCGGCTGAATTCTTGGGATATAATCCTTTTACAGCTTCTATTGAAATAAAACTGAATGCCGATTATGCCAATTCGGACAGCATTTCTTGGATAGAGCAGAAAATTATGCGGAACAAGAAAGTAATGGAAATCAACTATCCCCAGGATTTACTGGATGCAGTGAACAGCAATATACGGAAAATCAGTTTTTTGCTATTGGGACTGGCTGCGCTGCTTACCCTTATTTCTTTTGCGCTGATTAATAACACCATCCGTCTGGCCATTTATTCCAAACGTTTTCTGATTCATACCATGAAACTGGTAGGGGCAAGCTGGGGATTTATCCGTCGTCCTTTTTTGGTGCGGAATATATGGATAGGGATACTGGCCGCTGCCATGGCAGATGCGGCATTGATAGGAATGGCCTATGCGTTGGTAAGATATGAACCCGAATTGATTGAGATTATTACCCCTATGACCATGCTTATGGTAATGGGTTCTGTTTTTGTGTTTGGTGTGGTTATTACCTTTATGTGTGCATATATATCAATCAACAAATACTTGCGCATGAAAGCTAGTGCGTTGTATTACATTTAATAATAAAAGGATATGGATAGACAAAAATTCGCCTTTGATAAAACTAATTTTATATTGCTTGCCATAGGTATGGCAGTGATTATTGTCGGTTTTCTGCTGATGACAGGACCTAGTTCGACAGAAGGATATTTTGAGCCGGATATTTTTAGTGTACGTCGCATCAAAGTGGCGCCCGCAGTATGTTTCTTTGGCTTTATCTTTATGATTTATGGCATTGTCCGCAAGCCAAAGGACAAGACAGAAGTGGTTAACTCTTGATTTTTTTAATTTTTAATTCTCAATTTTTATTTAAAGAATGGAATGGTTTGAGGCATTGATCCTTGGTGTGCTCCAAGGATTGACAGAGTATTTGCCGGTCAGCAGTAGTGGTCATCTGGCTATCGGTTCGGCATTGTTTGGCATACAAGGGGAAGATAATCTGACTTTTACCATAGCAGTGCATGTGGCTACGGTACTCAGTACTTTGGTTATATTATGGAAAGAAATAGGCTGGATATTCCGTGGCTTGTTCAAGTTTGAGATGAATGCGGAGACAAAATATGTGATCAATATCCTGGTATCCATGATTCCTATCGGCATTGTGGGTGTGTTTTTTAAAGATTATGTGGAAGAAATTTTCGGTTCCGGCTTGCTCATTGTAGGTTGTATGCTGTTATTGACAGCTTTGCTTCTTGCTTTCTCTTATTATGCAAAACCTCGTTTGAAAGAGAACATCAGCATGAAGGATGCGTTTATTATAGGTCTGGCACAGGCTTGTGCCGTGATGCCGGGATTATCCCGTTCGGGTACTACCATTGCTACCGGTTTGTTGTTGGGAGACAACAAGGCGAAACTGGCTCAGTTCTCTTTCCTGATGGTGATTCCTCCTATATTGGGTGAGGCGTTGCTGGATGGTATGAAGATTGTAAAAGGAGCTGCAGCCGGCACATCAGATATATCTGTATTGTCATTGGTTGTAGGTTTTCTGGCAGCTTTCATATCGGGCTGTGTAGCTTGTAAGTGGATGATTAATATTGTGAAGAAAGGTAAGTTGATTTATTTTGCTATCTATTGTGCCATAGCCGGTGCCGTTACGATAGCGTGCACATTGATGTAATTGGATGAATTTTAAAGAAGGAGAAGTATTATACTTTGATAAACCGCTGAAATGGACCTCATTTGCAGTGGTGAACAAGATAAGATACCATATTTGCCGCAAACTGGGCGTGAAGAAAATAAAAGTGGGACATGCCGGGACATTAGACCCGCTGGCTACCGGGGTGATGATTATTTGTACAGGCAAGGCAACGAAACGCATCGAAGAGTTCCAGTATCATACCAAAGAATACATTGCCACCTTGCAGTTAGGGGCTACCACACCTTCATTCGACCTGGAGAAGGAGATAGATGCTACCTATCCTACGGAACATATCACCCGCGAGTTGGTAGAGGAAGCCTTGCAGCGTTTTATCGGCAGGATAGAACAGATTCCGCCTGTTTTCTCGGCTTGTAAGGTAGATGGTAAACGCGCTTACGATTTGGCTCGAAAAGGTGAGGATGTGGAGTTGAAAGCCAAGACGTTGATTATAGACGAGATAGAGTTGCTGGAATGTAATCTGCCTGAGATTAAAATCAGGGTAGTGTGCAGCAAGGGCACTTATATCCGTGCATTGGCCCGTGATATTGGCGAAGCTTTGAATAGCGGTGCTCATTTGACAGGGCTGATACGTACCCGGGTGGGGGATGTGAGACTGGAAGACTGTTTGTCGGTGGAAAGTTTTCCGGAATGGCTTGACCAACAAGAGATTGAAGAAGTTATAAACGAATAAGGAGAGATAAGATGAAACTGTCGCAATTTAAATTTAAACTGCCGGAGGATAAAATAGCTTTGCATCCGGCTAAGTATAGAGATGAGTCGCGCCTGATGGTTGTTCACAAATCAACAGGTAAGATTGAACACAAGGTATTCAAGGATATCCTGGACTATTTTGATGATAAAGATGTGTTTATCTTTAATGATACGAAAGTTTTCCCTGCGCGTTTGTATGGAAATAAGGAAAAGACCGGTGCCCGTATCGAGGTATTTTTGTTGCGCGAGCTGAATGAGGAACTTCGCTTGTGGGATGTGCTGGTAGATCCTGCCCGTAAGATCCGTATCGGTAACAAGCTTTATTTTGGTGACGATGATTCCATGGTGGCCGAAGTGATTGACAACACCACTTCCCGCGGACGTACCCTGCGTTTCCTGTATGACGGCTCTCACGACGAGTTCAAGAAAGCATTGTATGCGTTGGGAGAGGCTCCGCTGCCCAGTTTCATCCGTCGTCCGGTAGAAGAGGAAGATGCCGAACGTTTCCAGACTATCTTTGCCAAGAACGAAGGAGCTGTGACAGCTCCCACTGCCGGACTTCATTTCAGCCGCGAGTTGATGAAGCGTATGGAAATCAAAGGTATAGACTTTGCTTTTGTGACGATGCATGCCGGACTGGGTAATTTCCGCGAGATTGATGTGGAGGACCTTACCAAGCATAAGATGGATTCGGAGCAGATGTATGTCAATGCGGATGCGTGCCGTATTGTGAATAATGCCAAGGATGAAGGAAAGAATATTTGTGCGGTAGGAACGACAGTGATGCGCACGATAGAGACTGCGGTAGGTACGGATGGTCATCTGAAAGAATTTGACGGATGGACCAATAAGTTCATTTTCCCTCCTTATGATTTCTCGGTAGCCAACAGCATGGTTACTAACTTCCACCTGCCTCTCTCCACTTTGCTGATGCTGGTAGCTGCCTACGGTGGTTATGATCTGGTGATGGAGGCTTATCATACAGCGTTGAAGGAAGATTACCGTTTCGGTACTTATGGCGACGCTATGTTGATTTTGGATAAGTAATACCGGTTGGAGCAGCGTATGAGGGTTTATTTGGGACTTGGAACCAATCTGGGTGATAAAGAATCAAATCTGCATGTTGCTGTCCGGAAGATAAATGAGCGGATAGGGGAGGTTACTGCCCTTTCCGCTTTTTATGTTACTGCCCCTTGGGGGTTTTCTTCTGAAAATTCTTTTCTGAATGCCGCCTGTTGCGTGGAGAGTGTGCTTCCTCCCTTGGATATATTGCGGGAAACACAGGAGATAGAGCGTGAATTAGGCCGGATGAAGAAGTCGGCGGGAGGTAATTATAGTGACCGCCTGATTGATATAGATATTTTGTTGTACGGCGATTTAATACTGCATACGCCGGAATTGGAAATCCCTCATCCCCTGATGACTGAACGGAGGTTTGTCATGGACCCGCTGGCGGAGATTGCATCGGATGTGGTGCATCCGGTATTGGGAAAAAGGCTGGGGGAGCTTTAAACCTGTAAGAGTATATTAATTAAAAGAGGACGGAAAATTCTTCAAATCCGTCATTGTGGTGTAGATAGCTGATTGATAGTGTATTGTTATGAAGGATTCGTAATAGAATCCTTCATAAATGTTTCAGATGAATCAATGTTTATAATGTTATTATATTTTGTCATGGATATAATATCTATGCTCATATTTGTTTTGTCTTCCAGATTCTTATTATATTGATTTATCCAATTCTGATATAGAGAATCTCCTGGATATGTATATAAAGAGTCTATTTTAACAATATCTTTATATTTTATAAGACTGACATTAGGGGTAATATGGGCTAATTCTGTTGCTTCATTGCATGAGCAGATTAGCGTTACGCAGAAGTATGTGTAAAATAGAACGGATGTTTTTCATAATGATGATTATTTATTGTACATTGAAATAGTTAACAAATACAGAATTATCTTTTATGTTAGAGGCGGAAAATGATATAGGTCCTCCGAAATCATCGGGTGTAACTGTTGAAGATAAATAAGTAAGTATGCTTGTAAAAGGATTGTCTGGGTTGATATCTTTTATTTCTTTGTTTCCAATAGTCATCAATCTGATATTAGAATTGGCTAATATTGCTAGTTCTTTTTGACTAACTTCCTTAGACTTCAGTAAATTGTCAATAGCTTCTTGTAATTTGTCATAATCAATATTACTTTCAATAACTAGTATAACTTTTCTGCCAAATTGTATTGAGTTTATAAATGCAAGCTTGTCTAATTGTTGCAAAACTTGTGGATCAGTGCTTAGTGATTCCGGCATATCCATTATAATGCTGAAAAAACTTTGATTTATATCTATCAATATAATATTCTTTTGAGGCTTATAATCGGGTGTGATGCCTAATAGTTGCTGAAGGTTAATATTTTGTCCCCAATTGACAGCTAATTCTTGGTATGATTTTATCTTTTTAATTACGAATGAAAAAGAATAGTTACTTTTCAAGACATCGTTTGTTTTTAACGCTTCATGAATAGCTTTCATCATGTTATTATAGGAAGGAGTGATTGTTTGTGACTTTATAGGAATGGTGTACCCCATGTTTATAGGATTCATTGATATTTTCAGGAACTTATATGTGTCTTGATTGATGCTGTTGGCTTCCAATATTGCTCCTATGAATATTTCATTGGGGCATTTTGCCACAAACTTATCTGCACTATATTGCTCTTCTTGGCTATAAGCAAGTTTAGCAATCATCAAAAATACGATGGTGTATATTATTTTAGTTTTCATTTCTTTGTATTTAGGTTTTATACTCATATTTATTCAAAGGTATATTTTCTTTTCAGCCATATAATGGAAAGGAAATCTTGATTCATTAGTTCTGAATAAGAGATTAGATTATACTCTTGTCCTATTGCCATAAATGTACGTTGGTCATTATTGTTTTTTATTATATAGAATTAGTAGTGGTGCGATAAAAATCCAACCATTGCGATTAATATATTAGTATTTAG
>CAPAOL010000035.1 GCA_948579315.1 uncultured Phocaeicola sp. | reverse complement strand
ATTACCGGATAAATGGAAGAAGTAACGGCATCGCGGAGACGCTTACCTCCGAATTCGCTATTTTTGATTCAATCCGTTGATTGATAATGATATATGTGCTTTTTGCACATCTGCAAGCACTTCTCTGTTGATTCTCATTTCTCATAGTGTCCTTGCCGGTCAATCTGTAACAAGAATAAAGAAACAAGTAGTCAACCATTACCGGAGAAGTACAGATTCTCTTTGTCCCATATATTGTGGGAAAGTATTCCCTTATATTATGGGAATTTGTTCCCACAATATGAGGGAATATTTTCCCAAGTAGTAGGGAATCTTTTCCCACAATATATGGGAAAATCGGAACTTGTTTATCTTCCACCGGGAAAAAGGGAAGAAAGATAGTATTCGACTATGAGAAATACCTTGAAACACTATGAGAATAAGTTCTGTTTGGGGCTAAAATATGGGTAAACTTATGAGAAATGAAATGAAAAAATCTTTTTCAGTAGCGAGGACGGTTTGAGATACTATATATGCACCGAAATGATCATTTAATTCATTTCTGCACCGATTTTGAACATAATTTTGTGATGCGTAATCCTCCTAAATTTTCAAACTGCCCCCCCTTTTCTATTGAAATACATATTATAAAGGAAAAAACAAAACATGACTTTAGAAAATTAATGCATGAAGAATAGGGCAGTTCATGCATTTTTCGTATTTTTGCTCCCTGTTTTAACACTCAAGAAAACTTTAAATAGAAAAATATAATGGCAAAAGAACTGAAAGACCTTACCAAACGTAGTGAAAACTACTCACAGTGGTATAACGATTTGGTGGTAAAAGCTGACTTGGCAGAACAGTCTGCTGTGCGCGGATGTATGGTGATTAAGCCTTACGGATACGCCATCTGGGAGAAAATGCAACGTCAATTGGATGACATGTTCAAGGAAACAGGACACGTAAATGCATACTTCCCGCTATTAATCCCGAAATCATTCTTAAGCCGCGAAGCAGAACATGTAGAAGGGTTTGCGAAAGAGTGTGCCGTAGTAACACATTATCGCTTGAAGAATGCAGAAGACGGTTCAGGAGTTGTAGTAGATCCAGCAGCTAAATTGGAAGAGGAATTAATTATCCGTCCGACATCAGAAACAATCATCTGGAATACTTATAAGAACTGGATTCAGTCATACCGTGACCTGCCTATTCTCTGCAATCAGTGGGCTAACGTTTTCCGTTGGGAGATGCGTACCCGTCTTTTTCTGCGTACTGCCGAATTCCTGTGGCAAGAGGGACATACCGCTCATGCTACCCGCGAAGAAGCAGAGGAAGAAGCAATCAGAATGTTGAATGTATATGGTGAATTTGCAGAAAAATATATGGCCGTTCCTGTTGTAAAGGGAGTAAAATCAGCTAATGAACGTTTTGCGGGTGCACTTGACACTTACACAATAGAAGCCATGATGCAGGACGGAAAAGCATTGCAAAGTGGTACTTCCCACTTCTTGGGACAAAACTTTGCAAAAGCATTCGATGTTCAATTTGTTAATAAAGAAAACAAGTTGGAGTATGTTTGGGCTACTTCATGGGGCGTTTCTACCCGTTTGATGGGGGCATTGATTATGACTCACTCGGATGATAACGGATTGGTATTACCTCCGCATTTGGCTCCTATCCAGGTAGTAATCGTTCCTATCTATAAGAATGACGAACAACTGAAACAAATCGATGCTAAAGTAGAAGGCATTGTAACCAAGTTGAAAGCATTGGGCATCTCTGTGAAATATGATAATGCAGATAACAAACGTCCGGGCTTTAAATTTGCCGACTATGAATTGAAAGGTGTACCTGTTCGTTTGGTTATGGGTGGTCGCGACCTTGAAAATAACACTATGGAAGTGATGCGCCGTGATACACTGGAAAAAGAAACAGTAACCTGTGAAGGCATTGAAACGTATGTTCAGAACTTGCTGGAAGAAATGCAGGCTAATATCTACAAAAAAGCATTAGACTACCGTAATTCCAAGATTACAACAGTAGATACCTACGAAGAATTTAAAGAAAAAATCGAAAAAGGCGGATTTATTCTGGCTCACTGGGATGGAACGACTGAAACAGAAGAAAAAATTAAGGAAGAAACCAAAGCAACCATTCGTTGTATTCCGTTCGATTCATTTGTTCCGGGAGACAAGGAGCCGGGTAAATGTATGGTAACAGGCAAACCATCTGCTTGCCGCGTGATATTTGCACGTTCTTATTAAATAAGAAATCACACATAATTATAGAAAAGGGTGGAAACGATTCAATCGCTTTCATCCTTTTCTTTTTCCATCCATATTATATGATTTGTGACTTGTCCTAATAGTTCATAGGGCATTCAATAGTCATTTCAAACTCTTTTTTCAATCCATTTCAGTTTTATTTCAGAAATATCTCTTTTCTTTGTAACGTGTAAAAAAAAGAAAGGAGACAAAGTTATGAAGATATTGATTGTAGAAGACGAACCTTCCTTGAGAGAACTGATTCAATGTTCACTTGAGAAAGAACGTTACGTTGTGGAAACAGCCAGTGACTTTAATTCTGCTCTACGCAAAATTGAAGATTACGACTATGATTGTATCTTATTGGACATCATGCTACCAGACGGAAGCGGACTTGATCTTCTTGAACGACTAAAAGCTCTCCATAAGCGGGAGAACGTGATTATTATTTCCGCAAAAGACTCCTTGGAAGACAAAGTTTTAGGACTAGAACTGGGAGCGGATGATTATTTGCCGAAACCATTTCATTTGGTTGAACTGAATGCACGAATTAAAAGTGTGATTCGTCGCCATCAGCACAACGGAAAGATAGATATCCGCCAAGGCAATGTACGAATAGAACCGGATAAATACCGTGTATTTGTCAACGATCAGGAAGTGGAGTTAAACAGAAAAGAGTATGACATTCTGTTATATTTTATCAATCGCCCCGGAAGATTAATCAATAAAAACACCTTGGCCGAGTCAGTATGGGGAGATCATATTGACCAGGTTGATAATTTTGACTTCATTTATGCACAAATTAAGAATCTTCGCAAAAAGCTCAAGGATTCGGGTGCAAATATTGAAATCAAAGCGGTCTATGGATTTGGGTATAAAATGGTAGCAGAATAAAAAAAGAAAGAGAATATAGTCCATGAAATTAATATATTACATCATTCTTCGTATTACACTTGCTTTAACCCTCATACTAACAGTCTGGGCTATCTTTTTTTATGTTACGATGATCGATGAAGTCAACGATGAAGTGGACGACACTCTGGAAGATTATTCGGAAACCATCATTATCCGGGCATTGGCAGGAGAGGAGTTACCTTCTAAAACCAATGGCTCCAACAATCAATATTATATGATGGAAGTAAGCAAAGAATATGCGGAAAGCCGGGAGGATATTCAATATAAAGACTCTATGGTATATATTGAAGAAAAAGAAGAAACCGAACCGGCACGTATTCTTACTACTATCTTTAAAGACGACGAAGGACGATACCACGAGCTGACAGTATCGACTCCCAGCATTGAAAAAGATGATTTGAGAGATGCCATCCAAGTATGGGTTATATTTTTGTATGTAGCTCTGTTATTCTGCATTATTATCATTTCCGTATGGGTGTTCTATCGGAATATGCGACCGCTCTATGTGCTTCTTCACTGGCTGGACGGTTATCAAACAGGGAAAAGGAATAAACCGCTGAGTAACGAAACCCAAATCACGGAATTCCGGAAATTGAATGAGGCTGCAATCCGTTATGTAGAACGTACGGAGCAGATGTTCGAACAACAAAAACAGTTTATCGGAAATGCTTCACATGAAATACAAACCCCACTTGCTATTTGCCGTAACCGATTGGAAATGTTGATGGAAGATGATTCGTTATCTGAAAAACAACTGGAAGAGCTGATGAAAACCCACCAGACTTTAGAATACATCACTAAATTAAACAAATCTCTACTATTGCTTACCAAAATTGACAATGGCCAGTTTACGGATACCAAACAATTGGAACTAAATGGACTTCTCAAACAATATTTGCAAGATTATAAAGAAGTTTACAACTATCGTAACATAGAAGTAACTATGGATGAACAGGGCATTTTCAATGTGACAATGAATGAATCTCTGGCTATTGCTTTACTTACGAATCTCCTAAAAAATGCATTTGTACATAACATTGACGGAGGACATATACGAATCACTGTTACCCAAAACAGTATTACTTTCCGAAATTCGGGAGCAGAGAACCCGTTGGATCAGGAACATATCTTCGAACGTTTCTACCAGGGAACTAAAAAGGAAGGATCTACAGGTTTGGGATTAGCAATAGCCGATTCTATCTGTCGCTTGCAACACCTGAATATAAGGTATTACTTCGAACAGAAAGAACACTGTTTCGAGATTTTTTTTCGATAATTCTCAGAATTCCCAAATCTTTTCAGATTCTCCTTTCATCTTTGCAATGTGAAATTAATAATAGTAGTAAAAACCAATTTAAAAAAAACAACGATTATGAAAAAGTTAGTATTCTTATTAGTATGTCTTTTTACTTTGCAAACAGTAGCTCGTGCAGATGACGATAAACCCATTCAGGTAACTCAAATGCCACAACAGGCACAGCAATTTATCAAACAGCATTTTGCCGACAGCAAAGTGGCATTAGCCAAAATGGAAAGTGATTTCTTCTATAAAAGTTATGAAGTGATTTTTACTAATGGTGATAAAGTAGAATTTGATAACAAAGGTAACTGGGAAGAAGTGAATTGCAAATATAGTGCAGTACCTGTAGCTATTATTCCTGCAACAATTCAAAAATATGTAACGACCAACTATCCTGATGCTAAAATCCTGAAAATAGAGAAAGATAAAAAAGATTATGAAGTAAAACTGTCCAATCGTACGGAATTGAAATTCGACTTGAAATTTAATTTGATCGATATTGACTTCTAAACCTTTCTTTGTTTTATTGACTGAAGCGACGAGAAGTTGCATTAATAGAACCGACTTTTTAAACAGCCTCCCATAAAAAGTCCTGATCACATAATATAAACGGTGACATGATTCCAAGCGGATATGTCATCGTTTATATTATGTTTATTGTTGTTGCGAATGATTTCTCTTTACTGCCGATTTGGCTGTTTTATCAGTGATACTGTCCGTCTGTCGCAGTTTTACCTTTTCTGTTTCTTCCCGTTTGCGCTTATTACGTAACCGCCATTTATTCCAGAAATATAGATCACTCCATTTATTGAAGTCCTTCTTATACATGATACCTACTCCCTGTGTAGTCAAATTCGTCTTTGTATAATAGCGGTCATTCGTCTCATTGTAAGCCTTCAAACGGATATCTCCCGAACGGGTAATCAACCATTCTGCTTCAAAGTCTCCTACAAAGTTAGTATTAGCCATCGGATTATCCCGATAACCGAAGTTTCCGTTTATCAATAAACGATTGTTCAATAATTGTCCCGATAGAATACCTTCTACTTCCATATCCGTCCAACCTTTATCACCCGTACTCAAATTCGTACCTATATTCCAGTTATTCGTTTCAAAGACTTGTGAAAGTGCATTGTTCAACTGGCCGGAGAGGGTAGATGAGAGCACTGAAGACATCACATTCGAATTTTGATTATTATTCCGTGCATCTTCCGTATAAAACTTACCAATACCCAGCAAGTAAAGGATTTGCATATTCATCTGCTCTTCCGTGCTGATATAGTTACGTACCAATGTTTGTATTTCATCCCTTTCATTTGGAAGCTCTATGCCCAGCTTGATGGTCGGACGTACCAGCATACCACTTAAATTCATGATACAATTTACACGTACATTGGGCTGTTGGATAATAGCCGAAGCGTCTGGTATCAAGTCATTCAAGGAAGCAGAATTCACTGTATATGAAGCTTGTATATCCATGTTAGCATCCAAAGGTGCACCATTGAACGTTATTGTACTTCCATCCTTGATTATAAAGTCCTTACGGATTACTTCCTGCAAACTGAATTTATATACTCCCTGATTAATCCGATAATTACCAAACATCTTCACATCACCCTTATTATAAAATTCCGTTCGAATATTTCCCGTACCTTTTCCGCTGATATAGTCTCCGGCAATAGGATCCATGATAATTCGCATAGTAGCATCAGGAGTTGCATCCACTAGAATATTCAAACGGATATCCGTCTTTTGCTCTTCTGTTTCTGCTTGGCGTTTCTGTTGTATCTGGTCATAATAAGAAATGATTTGAACTGAGTCTTGAATTGTGCGACGGGGTGTTTTATCCACAAACTTGATAAATTGATTACTAGTAGCCGATGCTACACTACCATTAATATAAGTAAAAGTTGTATTTCGGTTTGTAGTCATAGCCACGTTTACGTCCAGTCCTTGTGTGGCATTTCCGGCAAGTAATACATTTCCGGTACCATACACCGTACCATAGAAAGGCATATCTGCCGTTTCCTTCGTATTCATCACAAGCATATTATTTGCCTGTATCTCAAAACGATAGTTTAAGTTCTTAAAATGCTGGAAATGCAAATATCCGTTCATTCTCCCCGAATGTCCTTCCATGTCGGATATATGTATATTATTAAATGTCAATCCGGTAGGAGCCAGATGAATTGTATCTTTTACAGCAAAGTGCGTATTTAAAATATCAAACTTCATGGAAGCGTCTGTCATAACCGCACCATCCAAATTCAATCCTTTGAATTTTCCATAGAAATGTACTTTTCCCGTCCCTCGTCCTTTAATATCATTGGCAATAGACTTCATATAATGTTCGAGGAATTTTAAGTTCAATTCATTTGCTTCAATATTTAAATCAAGCCCGCTCTCCGGTTTCAATGGATAAATAATACCTGTGACACGTGACGGAGAAGGGGATATGTCCTGAATGGATGCATCCAGCCGAATCCCTCTATTCTCATTATCCCACTCACCATATATATCCAGATCACCTAGGCGGCCTTGGTTAAGTGAAAAGTTCTTTATATATAAACGAGTATTCATTATAGGCTTCTTGAACACTCCGCTTGCATAGGCTGTCCCCGTTGCATCACCTTCAAAATTCACATCGTCGGATATGCTTGCAATATCAAATACATATCCCATATTTATATCTTTTAAATCAACCTTTACAGTATCTTTAGGATTCTCGGAGAGCCGGCCGTTAATACGTACATATCTATCCTGATGGCTAAAGTAGAAGTTGTTCACATCCACCCTGCCTGAATCGACCACCACTTGTGAAGCATGTATCTTCCAAAGAGTATCGTTTA
This sequence comes from uncultured Phocaeicola sp., assembly GCA_948579315.1. Lineage (GTDB taxonomy): Bacteria > Bacteroidota > Bacteroidia > Bacteroidales > Bacteroidaceae > Phocaeicola. Next base: position 31,762 of record CAPAOL010000035.1, on the reverse strand, counting down.
AAATCACATCAGTAGGTTTCACATCTACCATCGCTTTCAACAATGGCTTTTCTCCGCTTGTACGTAGTAATTTGGCAACGGCAGCCAATTGCCCGCTATATGTCACTGAGGCATTATTCCCCCAATTCAATGTCGTACTGACATTATCATCTTTGGCCTGTGTATCCAAGGATAGATTGACTGCCCCTTTCTTTTTCAAAGAAGTCAAACGAACCCGTGCACGAATATGATCAGCAGGATTCTCACACAGGATCATGCCCGACTCAATAAAGTTATTTTTATATTGCAGACGGGGAAAATATCCTTCTACACGCAAGCGTTGTACGGCATCATTGAAATATCCCTTCAATGTGGAATGAGTGTACACAGTCAACGGTATATCAAAGATTGTAGATAAAATGTCCGTATTATATATATGTACATCAAACAGAAAATTGTTATGCGTTTCAATCGGTTTCTTGGGAGGTAATATCAAAGACGGCACATACTTCCGCATAATATTCAGAATACTGGCAGGTAATGTGTGGTACTGGAATTTACCTTCTATATTTGCTTTCAAGAATTCAGAAGTCAATCTTAGTTGGTTCTCTCCGTTCTGTTTTGCAGCCCGGATATTCATATTCTGCATAAAATATGCTTTATCCGGAGCTGTAAATTCCAAACTATCCACATTGATTTCTCCAATCATCTCATCCACTGATCCACCCGTAAAATTAGCTTTTAGTTTTAAAGAGAACTCCGCATCTGAGTATTTAGTCGTAAGATTCAAATCGTGTGGACGTACTTTATTAACTACTGCAAGAAAATTGAAAGTAGGAACTTTAGACGTAACATTTACATCTCCATTCAGATAAATCGATCCATTGGGATCATCCAACGCCACTTTACCATTAAATCCACCTTGTTTGTATTCTCCGTCCAATGTGATATTCTCATATCTATATCTGCTATAATCTACCGAAGCGATCAATCCTTTCAATTCCACGGCTGGCAATTGCCCGGTAATGTGCCGTCCATGTACATCCAGATTGAAAGTGATTTCTTCCAACTTCTCATTACCCAATAACTTACCTAGCTGGAAATCTTCAGTTTTGACAGCACCGGAATATGCAAACAGCCCTTTAGTCTTGTCAGAACTCAATTTTAAGTCGGTTTTTACATTTCCAAGACTCGTTTGTAATTGCCCGTAAGTAACTAGGTCCGTAAAGTATCCTGAAATCTCTCCCTGAAAACTTACGTTTCCCAAACGTTCGAGAAGTGGAGGAACTCCATTATAATTGTGACTCAAATTACGCACTAAGAAGCCGACTCCACGAGTGTTGGCCGAAAGCTCGGAAAGTGTTCCATATACATACGCATCTTGTGGACGCGACAAGCCCTGAAGCGACACATCTCCTCGCAGACGAAACTGGCGGTCGTCGGCCGTAATTTCCAAATGCGAACAAGTCAACTGGTCCACAGTTCCCTTCACTTCCATATCCAATGTCACCGGTTCCTTGAAATGCGATAGGACAGGAACAAAAGGAGAAATATCTTTTAGAATAACTTGCGATGGCAAAGTACGGAAAGAAAAATGCACTTGTTCTGTAAAACGGTCAAAAGCTTTCAAACTATCATACTCTAAACGAATAGTATCCAGCTTGAGAAATGTTTCGGGCAACTCTATTGTAAAATTATCAATGTTTGTCTGCTTGTTATTGGCAACCAGTTTCAAACTCATTTTCTTCAAAGAAAAGCCGGATGCCTTTTCATCAAGGCTCAATCGCTTGATTCCTAAATTCAAAGAGTCCTTATTTAAGGCTTTCAGCGATATATTGGCTATGATATTTTGAAGCTGAATATGCTTGGCGTTAAATTTTCCCGGTGTTTCCTGTTCCGATAACACATGATAGGACATCCTTCCACGACGAATCAGGATGGAGTTAATTCGTAAATCAAGTGAATTTTCTTTCTTTACTGTATCTTTGGAAGCAAAAGCATCTAAAACAAATTTAAAATTAGGAGGAGACTCCGGAGTCTCTTTCCGGAGATCGATATTAAATCCGAAGAGTTGAACACTGCTAATGGATATCTTTCCTTTAAAGAAAGGCATAATATCAAACTTGGCAGATAAACGAGTGACTTTGAGCATTTCCTGACCACTTTGATCGTCAAGCAATACATCATCAATAATAATACGGTTCAATAGACCGATATTAATTCTACCAATCACTATCTTTGTGTTTAGAACTTCGGAAAGTTCTTTAGCCACAAATACACTCATTGTTTGCTGAATGCTTGGTATATTCAGCAAAACAATAGTCCCGATATATACTCCCAGTACAATACCAACTACCCAGCGTACAGTCTTTTTCAGCGTTCTGATATGCGATAACTTTTATTTTGCGAACAAAAATATAAAATAGTTCGTTACGAATCGTAGTTTTATGATTACTTTTGCACCGTTTAATAGTTTAAATACTTATGAGTGCAATAATTTTAGGAATTGAATCTTCCTGTGACGATACATCGGCAGCTGTAATCAAGGATGGTTATCTGTTGTCAAATGTGGTATCAAGTCAAGCCGTACATGAAGCATACGGCGGAGTAGTACCCGAGTTGGCTTCACGGGCACACCAACAAAACATCGTACCGGTAGTGCATGAAGCATTAAAACGTGCTGGCGTCACCAAAGAAGAATTGAGCGCAGTAGCTTTCACTCGTGGTCCAGGATTAATGGGGTCTTTGCTTGTCGGAGTCTCCTTTGCAAAAGGATTTGCCCGTTCTTTGAATATTCCAATGATTGACGTTAATCACTTGACTGGTCACGTTTTAGCTCATTTTATTAAAGCAGAAGGAGAAGAAGAGAGACAACCCGCTTTCCCATTTCTTTGCTTGCTGGTATCTGGAGGAAATTCACAAATCATACTGGTAAAAGCCTATAATGATATGGAGATTCTTGGACAAACTATTGATGATGCCGCAGGTGAAGCAATTGATAAATGTTCTAAAGTGATGGGACTGGGCTATCCGGGTGGACCAATTATTGACAAATTAGCACGCCAGGGAAATCCGAAAGCTTTTACATTTAGCAAACCGCATATTCCCGGTTTAGATTACAGTTTCAGCGGATTGAAAACTTCCTTTTTATATTCATTACGCGACTGGCTAAAAGATGATCCGGATTTTATAGAGCACCATAAAGTGGACCTTGCAGCATCATTGGAAGCTACTATAGTGGACATTCTGATGGGTAAATTACGGAAAGCTGCCAAAGAATATAAGATTAATGAAATAGCAGTAGCCGGAGGAGTATCCGCAAATAACGGATTACGCAATGCTTTCCGGGAACACGCCGAGAAATATGGTTGGAATATTTTCATCCCTAAATTCAGTTATACTACCGATAATGCAGCAATGATTGCCATTACCGGATATTTCAAATACCTGAATAAGGACTTTTGTTCTATTGATCTTCCGGCTTATTCCCGGGTGACATTATAATAATAAGCATACCTTATATATAATAATAGGATAAAACTAAGAAGTATGTTTGCCGAAATAATAACCATTGGCGATGAACTGCTGATAGGACAGGTTGTCGATACTAATTCTGCCTGGATGGGGCAAGAATTAAATAAAATAGGTATTGAAGTTCTTCGTATTGTTTCTATCCGTGACCGGGAAGAAGAGATCATGGAAGCGATTGATAATGCGATGGAAAGGGTGAATATTGTTTTAGTAACCGGAGGACTCGGACCTACCAAAGACGATATTACCAAACAGACTCTATGTAAATACTTCCATACGGAACTGGTTTTCAACGAAGAAGTATTCGAAAACGTAAAACGGGTATTGGCAGGAAAAATACCAATGAATGCACTCAATAAAAGCCAGGCAATGGTTCCAAAAGATTGTATGGTAATAAATAACCCTGTGGGAAGTGCTTCTGTCAGTTGGTTCGAAAGGGATGGCAAGGTACTTGTTTCCATGCCGGGCGTTCCACAAGAGATGATTGCTGTGATGACAGAAAGCGTGTTACCTAAGTTGCACGCTAGGTTTCAAACGGATGTTATTATGCATCAAACATTTCTTGTACAACACTATCCGGAATCTGTATTAGCCGAAAAGTTAGAATCGTGGGAGAACGCTTTACCGGAATGTATTAAATTGGCATATCTACCCAAACTTGGCATTATCCGTCTTAGACTGACAGGACGAGGACAAAACAGAGAAGAAGTAAAAGTTCTTCTTGAACGTGAGAAGTTAAAATTAGAGGAAATACTTGGCGATGATATTTTCAGTGAAGAAGATACGCCATTAGAGGTTATAGTCGGTGAGCTTTTAAAAAAGAAGAAATTGACCGTTTCCACCGCAGAAAGTTGTACCGGAGGCAGTATTGCAGCACGGTTGACTTCCATTGCCGGCAGTTCTGAATATTTTAATGGAAGTGTAGTGGCCTACTCTAATGAAGTGAAAATGGGGATTTTGCACGTTTCCTCCGAAACTTTGGAACGACATGGAGCTGTCAGTGAGGAAACTGTGATTGAAATGGTAAAAGGTGCGATGAAAACATTAAAAACAGATTGCGCTGTTGCTACTTCAGGGATAGCAGGCCCCGGAGGTGGTACTCCGGAAAAGCCGGTGGGAACTGTTTGGATAGCTGCTGGTTATAAAAACGAAATTCATACTTACAAGCAGGAAACAAACCGCGGAAGAAGCATGAACATTGAAAGGGCTGGCAATAACGCCCTATTAATGCTCCGTGATTTACTCAAATAAAGAAAAATAGGTGCCTGAAAGTGAATTATTTTAAGAAATTCTTGTTTTATACGGATAAAAGTGCTTACTTTGCGTCCTGTTTGAAATAAGTATAGATATAAAACTATAAAAATAAGATAGAAATGTCGAAGATTTGTCAAATTACCGGAAAGAAAGCCATGATTGGCAACAATGTTTCACACTCAAAGAGAAGAACTAAAAGAACCTTTGATTTGAACTTGTTTAACAAAAAGTTCTATTATGTAGAACAGGATTGTTGGATCAGCCTTAGCCTTTGCGCTAACGGGTTGCGTATTATCAACAAAAAAGGACTGGATGCTGCGCTGACTGAAGCTGTGGCTAAAGGTTATTGTGATTGGAAAAGCATTAAAGTAATCGGCTAAACGTAGAGGAGAAAACTTACAATGGCAAAGAAAGCAAAAGGTAACAGAGTACAAGTGATTCTGGAATGTACAGAACACAAAGACAGTGGAATGCCGGGAACATCTCGTTATATCACAACTAAAAACAGAAAGAATACTACAGAAAGACTTGAGTTGAAAAAATACAACCCAATTCTGAAGAGAGTAACAGTACACAAGGAAATTAAATAATAAAAGTAGTATAACCCATGGCAAAGAAAACAGTAGCAAGTTTGCACGAAGGTTCTAAAGAAGGTCGTGCTTATACCAAGGTTATCAAAATGGTAAAATCTCCGAAAACTGGAGCATACGTTTTTGATGAACAAATGGTTCCGAACGAAAAAGTACAAGACTTTTTCAAAAAATAATAGAAATAGCATATACGCTATAACTGCAAAATCCTCTCATTGGCGAACGATGAGGGGATTTTTTTATTGCTTCTTTTTTTACTTTTCCAATCCTTTGTTATATCTTTGTAGCAAATGTATTATACAAACAAGTGTCAATATGGGATTTTTTAGTTTTTTTTCAAAAGAAAAGAAGGAAACTTTAGATAAAGGATTATCTAAAACCAAAGAGAGCGTATTCAGTAAAATTGCTCGTGCTGTGGCTGGTAAGTCAAAAGTAGACGATGAAGTATTAGATAATCTAGAAGAAGTGCTGATCACATCTGACGTAGGTGTAGAAACAACTTTAAATATTATCAAACGCATCGAGAAACGCGCTGCGGCAGATAAGTATGTAAATACCCAGGAGCTGAATCTTATATTACGTGACGAAATAGCAGCTTTGCTTACCGAAAATAACTCGGATGATGTAGCTGATTTTGACGTACCCACCACAAGGAAACCTTATGTAATTATGGTTGTGGGAGTGAATGGAGTAGGGAAGACTACAACTATCGGCAAGCTGGCTTATCAATTCAAAAAAGCAGGCAAATCGGTTTATTTGGGAGCTGCCGATACTTTCCGCGCTGCAGCCGTAGAACAATTAATGATTTGGGGAGAGCGGGTAGAGGTTCCTGTTGTCAAACAGAAAATGGGAGCGGATCCTGCATCTGTGGCTTACGACACCCTTAGTTCTGCCGTTGCCAATAACGCAGATGTGGTTATTATCGATACAGCTGGTCGCCTGCATAATAAGGTGGGCTTGATGAACGAGCTGACCAAAATCAAGAATGTGATGAAAAAGGTTGTACCCGATGCGCCAGATGAAGTTTTATTAGTATTGGACGGTTCCACCGGACAAAATGCATTTGAACAGGCCAAACAATTCACTTTGGCAACCGAAGTAACTGCTATGGCTATCACTAAACTTGACGGAACTGCTAAAGGTGGTGTTGTGATCGGCATTTCCGATCAATTTAAGATTCCTGTTAAATATATTGGGTTAGGTGAAGGTATGGAAGACCTGCAGGTATTCCGTAAAAATGAATTCGTTGATTCCTTGTTTGGAGAGAACGCATGAAAAGAAAGAGAATAGATATTATCACTTTAGGATGCTCTAAAAATTTGGTTGACTCTGAGCAGTTAATGCGCCAACTGGAAGAAGTCGGATATAGCGTAACCCATGATACTGAAAACCCGCAAGGAGAAATTGCAGTAATCAATACATGTGGCTTTATTGGTGATGCCAAAGAGGAGTCTATAAACATGATTCTGGAGTTTGCTGAAAGAAAGGAAGAAGGGGATTTAAAGAAACTTTTCGTAATGGGTTGTCTTTCCGAACGTTATCTGAAGGAATTGGCTGTTGAGATACCACAAGTAGATAAATTTTATGGCAAGTTCAACTGGAAGGAGCTTTTACAAGATTTAGGAAAGGCCTATCATGATGAGTTGTATATCGAACGGACATTGACAACTCCCCAGCATTATGCTTACCTGAAAATTTCAGAAGGGTGTGACCGCAAATGTTCTTATTGTGCCATTCCCATTATCACAGGACGCCATATCTCCAAACCGATAGAGGAAATTTTGGACGAAGTACGATATCTGGTATCGCAAGGCGTGAAAGAATTTCAGGTGATCGCCCAAGAATTGACTTATTATGGGATCGATCGGTACAAGAAACAAATGCTTCCGGAATTGATTGAACGTATTTCCGATATCCCTGGCGTGGAATGGATTCGGTTGCATTATGCCTATCCGGCACATTTTCCAACGGATTTATTCCGGGTTATGCGTGAACGCAATAATGTATGTAAATATATGGATATTGCTCTTCAGCATATCAGTGACAATATGTTGCAATTAATGCGTCGGCAAGTGAGCAAAGAGGATACTTACCGACTGATTGAGCAATTTCGTAAAGAAGTGCCGGGTATTCACCTGCGAACAACTTTAATGGTGGGGCATCCCGGAGAAACCGAAGAAGATTTCGAAGAGCTTAAAGAGTTTGTGCGCAAAGTACGTTTTGATCGGATGGGAGCTTTTGCATATTCCGAAGAAGAGGGAACTTATGCTGCAGAAACATACAAAGATTCTATTCCACAAGAGGTTAAACAAGCCAGACTTGATGAATTGATGGACATCCAGCAAGGTATCTCGGCAAAATTAAGTGCGGAAAAAATCGGCAAACAGATGAAAATTATCATCGACCGTTTGGAAGGAGATTATTATATTGGACGAACAGAATTTGATTCACCGGAAGTAGATCCGGAAGTGCTGGTTAATCGTTCAGAGAGAGAACTTAAGATCGGACAGTTTTATCAGGTAGAAGTGACGAATGCAGACGATTTTGATTTATATGCAAAGATTATAAATGACTATGAATAATAAGGAATTTACATCCGAGCTAGCGGAAAGATTGGGATACACAATCAAGGATACTTCCGAATTGATGAGTTCTTTGTTGTCCTGCATGACACAAGAATTAGAAGAAGGTAATGTGATTGCAGTTCAAGGATTCGGCTCTTTTGAAGTAAAAAAGAAAGCGGAACGAATTTCAATCAACCCAGCAAGCAAACAGCGCATGTTGGTTCCACCCAAATTAGTACTATCTTATAGACCTAGCAATACATTGAAAGATAAGTTTAAATAAATAATTTCCCGTTATGAATGAAAGACTAACAATTCAAGACCTTACTGACTTATTAGCAGCCAAACATAGCATGACCAAAAAAGACGCCGAAGCGTTTGTTAAAGAGTTTTTTCTCTTGATAGAACAAGCTTTGGAGAATGAGAAGACTGTAAAAATCAAAGGATTGGGAACTTTCAAACTTATTGATGTAGATAGCCGGGAAAGTGTCAATGTCAACACAGGAGAACGTTTCCAAATAAAGGGACATACAAAAGTCTCATTTTCTCCGGATACAAATCTAAGAGATACAATAAATAAACCTTTTGCACACTTTGAGACTGTTGTATTGAATGAAAATACAATTCTGGAAGATACTCCGATAGAAGATACAGAGGAAGAAGAAGCTGAAGAAGAAACGTCAGCACAAACTGTATTGAATGAGGTTGGCGAGGGTACAGCCCCCCTTGTAACAGAGGAATATGAAAGCACTGATGATGAACTTTCAGAAAAAGAGTTGATTCAGGAAGAGCAAATAACTGCTCAGCCATCTATGAAAGATTCCATTGAGGAATCTATTGAACCATCCTCTCATGTAGGGCTTAAAGAGACCAGCACAGAAACTGATATCGAAGAAAAAGTCGAACAGTTGAAAGGTGAAGAAGTCCCAGAAGAGGAAGTCGCAATTGTAGAACAAGCACCAGCAGTACCTATAATAGAAGAAAAAGAGGAGATCACTGCCGAGAAAATTATAGAACAAGAGCCTGTGAAAGCAAATCTGCAACCTGTGGCTCCTATAATACCTTCTGCTAAAAAAGAAACGATAAAATCGGTCAATTTAGAACAAGTATCCCAACCAACTTCTAAAAAAACAGCTTCAGTAAAGGAAAAATCTCCTGTACCTTATTTAATAGCTGTTATTGTAATTGTTTTGTTATTATGTGGAGGTGTTATCCTGTTTATTTATTACCCGGATTTATTTTCTTCTTCACCTGACAAGAATACATTGGATATGCCACCTGTAACAACTCAACCAGTTCAACCGGAAACACAACTTTCCGATACAATTGAACAGAAGGATACCATAAAGGAAATAACACCTGATGCGCCTAAAGTTGTTACGCCCACATCACCTGTTGCTCAAAAAGAAGAAACTGTTCCTGCCAAAGCAGAACCTCAGCCAGCTCCACGGCAACCCGCTACATCTGTTTATTTGGATTCAGCATCTTATAAAATTACAGGAACCAAAACGAAATATACAATCAAAGAAGGAGAAACTTTGACTAAAGTTTCCTTGCGTTTTTATGGTACAAAAGCAATGTGGCCATACATCGTGAAGCACAATCCGAAGGCTATTAAGAACCCCAATAACGTACCATACGGCACAATAATCGAAATACCGGAACTTACAAAAGAATAAATAGCAATAATCCATTCACCCGATCATGCAAATCCTGTATTGATCGGGTGAAATGTTATGGATGTACAAAAGCGTATGAAAGTACCTTAATCTAAAGATTTCACATTGTTTTTTAATAAAAATTAGTTGCAATCGTTAATTATATGGCGTACTTTTGGAGGCAAAATAAGAAGCCTTGCGACATAGGAAAGGCTTACATAAAATAAAAGGGATTTAAATAATAAAATATTAAGTATTTATGGCTGAATCAATTGATATCCGCGAGCTAAATGAGCGGATTGAAAGACAAAGTGCTTTCGTTACCAATCTTACGACAGGGATGGACCAAATCATTGTTGGTCAGAAACATTTGGTTGAATCACTGCTTATCGGATTACTTTCCGATGGTCACGTTCTTTTGGAAGGTGTGCCTGGTTTGGCGAAGACTTTGGCTATTAAAACACTCGCTTCTCTGATTGATGCGAAGTATAGCCGTATCCAGTTTACGCCGGATTTATTGCCTGCCGACGTTATTGGTACAATGGTTTACAGTCAGAAAGATGAATCTTTTAAAGTGCAGCGAGGACCAATTTTCGCAAACTTTGTATTAGCAGATGAAATCAACCGTGCTCCTGCTAAAGTACAGAGTGCTTTACTGGAAGCAATGCAGGAACGTCAGGTTACTATTGGTAAAGAAACATTCACATTGCCGGAACCTTTCCTTGTACTGGCTACTCAGAACCCTATCGAACAAGAAGGTACTTACCCGCTTCCTGAAGCACAAGTTGACCGTTTCATGCTGAAAGTTGTCATTGATTATCCGAAGCTGGAAGAAGAAAAATTGATTATTCGCCAAAATATCAATGGTGAGAAGTTCAATGTGAAGCCTATTCTCAAAGCAGATGAAATTATTGAAGCACGTAAAGTTGTTCGTCAAGTGTATCTGGATGAAAAGATTGAACGTTATATTGTAGATATTGTATTTGCAACCCGTTTCCCTGAAAAGTATGATCTCAAGGAATTGAAAGATATGATCGGATTCGGGGGCTCACCTCGTGCATCTATCAATCTGGCTTTGGCTGCTCGTACGTATGCATTTATCAAGCGTCGCGGTTACGTAATTCCGGAAGATGTACGCGCTGTAGCACATGATGTTCTCCGCCATCGTATTGGATTGACATACGAAGCTGAAGCTAATAATATGACTTCGGACGAAATCATCAGTAAGATTCTGAATAAGGTTGAAGTGCCCTAATTTGTAGTTATAATATAGTCAATAAGTAGTCATTAAATCTATACATGACTACTTAACTACTTACTACTTAACTACTGTATAAATGGAAACAAGTGAAATACTAAAAAAAGTTCGCCAAATTGAAATAAAGACACGAGGATTGTCTAACAATATCTTTGCAGGCCAATATCATTCGGCCTTCAAGGGTAGGGGTATGTCATTTTCGGAAGTTCGTGAATATCAATTCGGTGATGATATACGTGACATAGACTGGAATGTGACTGCGCGCTTTAATAAACCTTATGTGAAAGTGTTTGAAGAAGAACGCGAACTGACAGTTATGTTAATGGTCGATGTTTCCGGAAGTTTGGAATTTGGTACGATCAAGCAGTTGAAGAAAGATATGGTGACGGAAATCGCTGCCACGCTTGCTTTCTCTGCTATCCAGAACAATGATAAAATTGGTGTGATTTTCTTTTCAGACCGGATAGAAAAGTTTATTCCTCCCAAAAAAGGACGTAAGCATATCTTATATATTATCCGTGAATTGATTGATTTTCAGCCGGAAAGCCGTCGTACAAATATTCGTCTTGCCTTAGAATATTTGACAAATGTGATGAAAAGACGTTGCACCGCATTTATCTTATCAGACTTTATTGATCAGGACAGCTTTAAGAATGCACTGACCATTGCTAATAGAAAACATGATGTAGTAGCATTACAAGTGTACGACAGGAGGGTTAGTGATCTTCCCCCAGTAGGACTGATGCGAATCAAAGATGCAGAAACTGGACATGAACAATGGATTGATACCTCTTCCAAAGCTGTACGCCGGGCACATCGTGACTGGTGGATACAAAAGCAGATTGAACTTAACGATACTTTCACTAAAAGTAACGTGGATGCTGTATCCGTCAGAACCGATCAGGATTACGTAAAGGCATTGTTGAATTTATTTGCCAAACGAAATTAATGGAATCAAAGATGAATAGAAATATTATTCTGATAGCATTATTAGCTCTATTGTCTGTAGGCAAAGCAGCAGCACAGTCTGTCACGGTAGAAGCAAAAATTGATTCATTGCAGATACTGATTGGCGAACAGGCGAAAGTGCAATTGCAAGTAGCCATGGATGCTAAACAGCGTGCTATTTTTCCTACTTACACTGATACATTGGTAAGAGGTGTGGAAATTATAGAAACAGTCAAACCGGATACTCAATTTTTGAATGATCGCCAACGAATGTTGATTACTCAAGAATACATTATCACTTCCTTTGATTCTGCTCTATATTATCTACCACCAATGCCGGTTACCGTAGATGATAAAGTATATAAATCCAAAGCTTTAGCATTGAAAGTATATTCGATGCCGGTTGATACATTACATCCGGACCAGTTTTTTGGGCAGAAACCTGTGATGAAAGCTCCTTTTGCGTGGGAAGATTGGTATGGATTGATTGCTTGTTCATTCCTGGCTTTACCTTTGCTTGGTTTATTAATCTATCTCATTATTCGTATACGTGATAATAAACCTATTATCCGTAAAATAAAAATTGAACCTAAATTGCCGCCACATCAGGCTGCAATGAAAGAGATAGAACGTATCAAAGCAGAGAAGGTTTGGCAGAAAGGGCAACCGAAGGAATATTATACCGAACTTACCGATGCCATTCGTACATATATTAAGGATCGTTTCGGATTTAATGCATTGGAAATGACTTCTTCTGAAATAATCGATCAGTTACTGGAAATGAATGATAAAGAGGCCATATCAGACCTAAAACTATTGTTCCAGACTGCTGATTTAGTGAAGTTCGCTAAGCATAATCCTCAGATGAATGAAAATGATGCCAATTTGATTAATGCCATTGATTTTATCAATGAGACCAAACAACCAGAAGAGGAAAATCAGAAAACGCAACCAACGGAAATCACTGTTATTGAGAAACGTTCTTTACGTGTTAAAGCTATGCTGATTTGTGGAATTGCATTGTTATCAGCAGCATTGATCGGTACCTTTATATATATAGGTCTACAGTTATACAATCTTTTTGTATAAAGGATGTATAGCTTAATACTAAATAGTAAACTGTTAAATCATAAATAAAATGGTTTTTGCCAATATTGAATATCTGTTTTTGCTATTATTGCTTATACCGTATATTGTATGGTATATCCTGAAGCAAAAGAAAAGTGAAGCAACTCTTCAAATTTCAGATGCCCAGGTATATGCGCATACACCTAAAAGTTATAAGAATTATTTGTTGCATGCTCCATTTCTATTACGCTGCTTTGCTTTAGTACTGGTTATTTTGGTTCTTGCACGCCCGCAAACTACTAATAAGTGGCAGAACAGTGAGATAGAAGGAATTGATATTATGCTGGCTATCGACGTTTCTACCAGTATGCTGGCTGAAGACTTGAAGCCGAACAGACTGGAAGCTGCTAAAGACGTAGCTGCAGAGTTTATCAATGGACGTCCCAATGATAATATCGGTATTACATTATTTGCAGGAGAAACTTTCACCCAATGTCCGTTGACTGTAGACCATGCTGTATTGTTGGATATGATACATAATATCAAATGTGGTCTTATCACTGACGGTACTGCTGTCGGTATGGGTATTGCAAATGCTGTAACCCGCTTAAAAGATAGCAAAGCGAAATCCAAAGTTATTATCTTATTGACGGATGGTACAAATAACAAAGGAGATATTTCGCCTATGACAGCGGCAGAAATAGCAAAAAGCTTTGGTATTCGTGTATATACTATCGGAGTAGGTACCAATGGAATGGCTCCTTATCCTTATCCAGTCGGAAATACGGTGCAATATGTAAGTATGCCGGTAGAAATTGATGAAAAAACATTGACAGAGATTGCCGGAACGACAGATGGTAACTATTTCCGGGCTACGAGCAACTCGAAGCTTAAAGAAGTATATGAAGAAATTGATAAACTGGAAAAGACGAAACTGAATGTAAAAGAGTATAGTAAGCGGGACGAAGAATATCATTGGTTTGCTTTAGCAGCTTTCCTCTGTGTCTTGTTGGAAGTACTATTACGCAATTCGGTACTCAAGAAAATTCCATAAGAATGTTTGTCAATCGTTATTTGTCAATCATAAAATAGTAAGAAGATGTTTCGATTTGGAGAACCTACATATTTATACTTATTGCTGCTATTACCTTTTTTAGCAGCTTTCTACTTGTATTCCAACTACAAGAGAAGAAAAAATATCCGACGCTTCGGGGACCCGACTTTATTGGCTCAATTGATGCCTGATGTATCCAAATATCGTCCGGATGTAAAATTCTGGATTATTTTTGTTGCTATTGGCTTGTTCTCCGTATTATTAGCACGCCCCCAATTCGGTTCTAAGCTGGAAACGGTTAAGCGTAAAGGAGTAGAGGTAATTATAGCTTTGGATATTTCAAACTCTATGTTAGCTCAAGATGTACAACCTAGCCGTCTGGAAAAAGCAAAAAGACTAATTTCCAGATTAGTGGATGAACTTGACAATGATAAGGTAGGTATGATTGTATTTGCAGGTGACGCTTTTACTCAGCTACCAATAACAAGCGACTATATTTCTGCTAAGATGTTTTTAGAGTCCATCAATCCTTCGTTGATTTCTAAACAGGGTACAGCTATCGGGGAAGCAATCAATTTAGCAGCTCGTAGTTTCACTCCACAAGAAGGGGTAGGACGTGCTATTATTGTTATTACTGACGGTGAAAATCATGAGGGTGGTGCAGTGGAAGCCGCCAAAGCCGCTGCAGAAAAAGGTATTCAAGTAAGTGTATTGGGAGTAGGTATGCCTGATGGTGCCCCCATTCCGGTAGAAGGAACGAATGATTATCGCCGCGACCGGGAAGGTAATGTGATTGTTACCCGTTTGAATGAAGCTATGTGTCAGGAAATTGCTAAGGAAGGAAAAGGTATATATGTACGAGTAGACAACTCTAATTCAGCCCAAAGAGCTATCAATCAAGAAGTGAACAAAATGGCGAAGTCTGATGTAGAGTCGAAAGTATATACAGAGTTTAACGAACAATTCCAAGCTATTGCATGGGTTATTCTACTATTGTTATTGGCAGAAATCTTAATTTTGGACCGCAAGAATCCTTTATTTAAGAACATTCACCTGTTTTCTAATAAGAAATAGTTATACGTATGTTAAAAAGTAAATATATTCTATTCGCTGTATTTCTGCTAGCGACAGCCGGTGTCTCGGCTCAGAAAGCAGAACGCGACTATATCCGTAAAGGAAACCGCCTGTTTAATGATAGTGTATTTGTTGACGCAGAGGTAAACTACCGGAAAGCTTTGGAAGCAAATCCCAAGTCTACAGTATCTATGTACAATTTGGGAAATACCCTTTCGCAACAGCAAAAGTTTCAGGATGCCATGGAACAATACGTATCAGCCAGCAAAATTGAAAAGGATAAAATGAAGCTCGCCCATATCTATCACAATATGGGAGTACTTTTCCAAGTTGGTAAAGATTATGGAAAGGCTGTAGATGCCTATAAAATGTCCCTGCGCAATAATCCTGCCGATCATGAAACCCGATACAATTTGGCTCTTGCACAGAAAATGTTGAAAGATCAACAAAAGCAGCAGAATCAAGACCAAAATCAGGATCAGAATAAAGATCAACAAAAGCAAGATCAAAAACAAGACCAGAATAAAGACAAGCAGAAAGATCAGAAACAAGATGAAAAGAAAGATCAGCAGCAACCACCGAAGTCTGAAAAAAAACAAGATAACCAGATGTCAAAAGAGAATGCTGAACAATTGCTGAATTCTGTAATGCAGGATGAAAAAGATGTGCAAGACAAAGTGAAAAAGCAACAAAAAGTTATGCAAGGTGGTCGTTTAGAAAAAGATTGGTAATATAAAGTTGATGATATAAATTTCATAAGCAATGAAAAAACTGATTATTATATTGATGGCATTGATAGCATATAGCACTCAGGTGCTTGCTGATAAAGTGTCTTTTACTGCTTCTGCTCCTGATGTTGTGGTAGTGGGCGACCAATTCAGGCTGTCATATACTGTTACTACACAAAAAGTGAAAGATTTCCGGACACCATCGATCAAAGGTTTTGATGTATTGATGGGACCAAGCCGTTCACAACAAAGTAATACTCAAATAGTGAATGGTAATGTTACATCTAGTAGTAGTATTACATTCACGTACATATTAATGGCAAATAATGCCGGAGAATACACAATACCCGGTGCCTCAATTGTTGCTGATGGCGATCAAATGATATCAAATTCAGTAAAAATTAAAGTATTGCCGCAAGATCAAGGTGGTAATAACGGGCAAAGTAACAGCAGTAGCTCTTCTACACATTCCTCATCTAGTACAGGGGTTTCTAACCAAGACTTATTTATTACAGCAAGTGCCAGTAAAACGAATGTGTACGAACAGGAAGCATTTGTCTTGACCTATAAAATATACACCAGAGAATCCAATTTACAACTAAATAATGCAAAGTTACCCGACTTTAAAGGCTTCCATTCTCAAGAAATTGAGATGACTACAAATGCGAGATGGACTCCGGAACATTATCAGGGACGTAATTACTATACGACAGTTTATCGCCAGTTCGTTCTCTTCCCGCAACAATCAGGAAAACTATATATTGATCCTGCTCAATTCCAGATGACAGTCGGTAAACCTGTACAATCTGATGATCCTTTTGATGCTTTTTTTAATGGAGGAAGTAATGTCATTGAAATAAAAAAATCAATTTCCACCCCTAAAATAGCAATAAATGTAAATCCGCTTCCTGCTGGTAAACCGACAGATTTCTCCGGTGGAGTGGGAGAGTTCAATATTTCTTCATCTATCAACAACAAGGAACTGAAAACCAATGATGCTATTACTATTAAATTAGTAATATCCGGTACAGGTAACCTGAAGTTAATTTCTAATCCGGAAATTAAATTCCCAGATGATTTTGAAGTATACGATCCCAAAGTAGACAATCAAGTCAGATTAACCCGAGAAGGACTTACAGGTAATAAGGTTATCGAATATTTAGCAATTCCGAGACATGCTGGAACATATAAGATTCCAGGAGTATCTTTCAGCTATTTTGATATTCGCTCCAAATCTTATAAAACGCTGAAAACAGAAGAATATGTAATAAGCGTTGAGAAAGGTACGGGTAATGCAGATCAAGTAATTGCTAACTTCACTAATAAAGAGGATTTGAAAGTATTAGGTGAAGACATCCGTTACATCAAACAAAACGAAGTTACTCTCCAAACTAAAGGAAGTTTCTTTTATGGTTCAATGACATATTGGCTATTCTATATCATTCCGGCTCTTGCCTTCATTATTTTCTTTATAATTTATCGTAAACAAGCAGCTGAAAATGCAAACGTAGCTAAAATGCGTACGAAGAAAGCCAATAAAGTAGCAATAAAACGTATGAAGTTAGCTGGAAAATTACTCTCAGAAAATAAGAAAGATGCTTTCTATGATGAAGTTTTAAAGGCACTGTGGGGATATATAAGTGACAAACTGAATATTCCGGTATCTCGTTTATCTAAAGATAATATTGAAGAGAAGCTAAAAAATCATGGAGTAAATGAGGAACTGATTAAAGAATTCCTGAATGCATTGAATGATTGTGAATTTGCCCGGTTTGCTCCAGGTGATGAAAATCAAGCTATGGATAAAGTTTATTCTTCTTCAATAGAGGTAATAAGCAAAATGGAAAATTCAATAAAACATTAACCCAGAAGAGATTGTGTCATGAAAAAGATATTAGTTTTTATATTACTATCAATGTCACTTACTTGTTTTGCACAAGATTCGTTAAACATTGATTCTAAACAAACCAATGGAGTTGATTCTATCCACGCTTCACATACCACATTTTCCAGTAACACACTGGAAGATGCCACAAAAGCTGAAGGCGATTCCGCATATATAAAAGAAGATTATGCAGCAGCTATTCAAATATATGAAGCATTATTAAAAAATGGAGAAGCTGCTGCCGTTTATTACAATTTGGGAAATAGTTATTATAAAATAGGAGAGATAGCGAAAGCTGTTTTAAATTATGAGCGTGCCTTGTTGTTGCAACCAGGAAATGGCGATATACGTGCTAATCTTGAAGTGGCACGCGCAAAGACAATAGACAAAGTTGAGCCTGTTCCTGAAGTGTTCTTTGTTTCATGGATCAAGTCTCTGACAAATAGCATGAGTGTAGATGCATGGGCCACATGGGGTATTGTTTCCTTTATTCTATTGATTATAGCTCTTTACTTTTTTATATTCTCTAAACAGATTGTGTTAAAGAAAGTAGGCTTCATATCAGGAATCGTTTTTCTGGTTGTCACCATCTGCTCTAATCTTTTTGCTTCACAACAAAAAGAACATTTAGTCAATCGAAATGAAGCTATAGTAATGAACCCAAGTGTAACAGTTAGAAGTACTCCAAGCGAAAGCGGTACCAGCTTGTTTATTCTCCATGAAGGGAGAAAGGTAAGTGTCAAAGATAATTCCATGAAAGAATGGAAAGAAATTCGGCTGGAAGATGGAAAAGTTGGATGGATACCAGCCTCCGCTATTGAGGTAATATAAAGGGCATTAATAGATTTTATAAATTCAAGAAAAAAAGATAAGCAAATAATTTGTTTTATCTTTTTTTTTTTCTTAAGTTTATAGCGTGATAAAAAAATCACATAATATTAACCATTAAATTTATGAGACATGAGAACAATAACGTTTAATGAACTTCGTAAAATTAAAGATTCATTGCCTAGCGGTAGCATGCATAGAATAGCAGACGAACTTGGTTTACACGTAGATACAGTGCGAAACTTCTTCGGAGGACACAATTTCAAGGAGGGAAAAAGTGTCGGAATACATCTTGAGCCCGGTCCAGATGGTGGGCTTGTAATGTTGGATGATACGACCGTTCTTGATCGGGCTTTAAAAATCTTAGATGAATTGAATATGAGTATGCAAAAAGAACAGGCTACCGAATCTGTGCAAGTTTAAAATATAACAAACTGAATCCCAATTGAATCAAACAATTGGGATTTCTTATTTGTTTTCACCTTATAAAATGTACATTTATGGAAGACAAATTAGTAACTTTAGCCATTCTGACATACACCAAAGCGCAGATCTTAAAGAATGTCTTGGAAAATGAAGGTGTAGAAACATACATTCATAACGTAAATCAAATACAACCGGTTGTTTCATCGGGGGTGCGTTTACGCATAAAGGAAAGCGATCTGCCACGTGCTTTGAAAATAACAGAAAGTTCTACATGGCTGTCTGAAAGTATAGTGGGAGAGAAGGAGCCTAAAACAGAAAATAAGTCAAAAAAGATTTTAATTCCCATCGACTTCTCTAATTATTCGATGAAAGCGTGTGAATTTGCATTCAACATAGCAAAAACAGAAAACGCGGAGGTCATATTGTTGCACGTCTATTTTACGCCTATATACGCTTCATCATTGCCATATGGAGATGTCTTCAATTACCAAATTGGAGATGAAGAATCCGTAAAAACGATTATTCAGAAAGTTCATTCTGACCTCAATGCCTTATCAGAAAAGATAAAAGAAAAAGTCACATCGGGTGATTTTCCCAATATTAAATATAGCTGTATCTTACGTGAAGGTATTCCAGAAGAAGAAATCTTAAGATATGCTAAGGAACAGCGTCCTATGGTTATTATCATGGGGACTCGGGGAAAGAATCAGAAAGACATTGATTTGATTGGTAGTGTAACTGCTGAAGTTATTGATAGAAGCCGCACAACTGTACTGGCTATTCCTGAACACACACCATTTAAACAGTTTAGTGAAGTAAAACGGATTGCCTTTATTACCAATTTTGATCAAAGAGATTTAATTGCTTTCGAGACATTCTTTAATACTTGGAAATCATTCCATTTTTCTGTATCTTTAATACATCTAACTGATTCCAAAGATACTTGGAATGAAATAAAACTAGCAGGTATAAAAGAATATTTTCATAAGCAGTATCCAGGGCTTGAAATTCATTATGATGTAGTAATGAACGATAATTTATTAAAAGGACTTGATCAGTATATCAAAGATAATCAAATAGATATAATCACTTTGACTTCTTACAAAAGGAATATATTTGCTCGGTTATTTAATCCAAGTATTGCTAGAAAAATGATTTTTCATTCTGATACGCCATTACTTGTTATTAACAGCTAGAGCCCTTGCAAAAAATAGGCATTCACGATTAGGAAATAATAAGTATTATGTTTAATATAAAAAGGAGTAATATAATAACATTGCTCCTTTTTAATTTATATCAATTGAAAAATGCATATTCCCTCAAATGATTTCTTCTTTTTTATATTAAAAAAGAAAGAAGGTTACTTATTTCTAGTAACCTTCCTCTATTTTTTAAGACTTATAATTTTCCTAGAAACGATTACTTCATAAGTTTATCGATTTCCTCAAATTCAGGTCCCATATTCAAGTTATAATAAACTCTATAAAGACCCTGCAACCATAAATCTTGTTGATCAGGTTTCAAAGCTCTAGCTTTTTCATAGAATGGTTTAGCTTCTTCATAGAATTTCTTAACCACAGCTTGTGCTTCAGCGTATTTAGGATCATTAATATCTGTTGTTGCTTTATCAGCATAATCCTGTGCTTTCATCAAATATACCAAACCCACATTTGAGTATGCTTCTGCATATTCCGGATCAGCAGCAATAGCTTTCTTGTAGTATTCAATTGCATTATCATATTCTTTCATATTATGATAAAGATATGCTTTCACATACAAATACAACTTATTATTCGGATCATTAGACAACATTCTATCAGCAAACTCCATAGCTTTTGAAGCTTGATTAGAACTATTATAATAATCAACCAAATTAGCAAAGAAATAATCATTTCCAGGGAACTTAAGGATACCCTCTTCCAAAGATTTAATCCAAGCAGCTGTATCACCTTTAGCTTTATAAGCATCGGCCATCAATTGCATTGCAAATTTACCTCCATCCTTATCAGATAAAGCCATTGGGGCATATTTAATAATTGCATCTTTATCACCTACCCTATCAGCAGCCAATGTAGCATAATATGCAATTTGTGGGATAAGAGTATCATTCTTAGCCAATTCTTTATCAGCTAGCATTGGATACGAAGCTGATTCAACATATGTTGCAAAGAATTTCAAAGCTTCTTTATTCTTATCCAAATTAAAATACTGAATACCACCATTAATCAAATTAGGACGTTCAGCCAACATACTTGACGCGTTTGCTTTCCGGTATTTGTTTTTAACTTTCCCCTTTTCATTAGGTACTTCCGCTAATTCATCACACTTAGTATAGTACTCATACATTTTCAGTATACTATTATATACTTTCAATGTATCATACGGTTTTTTCAAAAAAGCATTTTTCATTTGCTCTTCGTTGATACGTCTCTGAATAAATCCAGCAACGTCCCATGTGTCAGCAAGATCCTTCGTTTCAGGATTCTTCATAGCTTCTTTAATAAGCTGCTCAGCCTGCTTAAAATTAGGTTTTACGTCATTAGCCATACTCTTTGCTTCTTTCACATTTTTCATCTGTGCGAATGAGAAGCTAACAGCCATCAATAAAACCATCGAAAATAATACTCTTTTCATGATTGTTGTTTGATTAATTATTAATATTATGTCTATTCCTCGATTTCGTTGTTGCTTTCGTTTTCATTTACCCCTGCTGTATCATCCATATCAGGAGCATCGGCATTCTGATCACTCACGATTGTTCCTTCTGCTTCTTCTGCTGGAATTTCATCTTCAAGACTTTCTGTCATAACCTTACATACCGAACCAATCTGATCGTTACGTTTTTCTAGATTTATCAGACGAACACCTTGAGTAGCACGACCCATAATACGAACATCAGCCACTTTCAAACGAATAGTGATACCAGATTTATTGATAATCATCAAGTCATTTTCATCGGTTACCGACTTAATTGTTACTAACTTACCTGTTTTTTCGGTAATATTCATGGTCTTCACACCCTTACCGCCACGATTCGTCTTACGATAGTCTTCTATTTCAGAACGTTTGCCATATCCTTGTTCGGAAACTACCATCACAGATTCCGTCTCCAAATCTTTAATACAAATCATTCCTACTACTTCATCCTGACCATCATTATCCAATGTAATACCACGTACCCCTGTTGCTGTACGTCCCATCACACGAACTGCTGCTTCATGGAAACGAATTGCACGTCCATTACGGTTGGCAATGATGATTTCATTATTGCCATTCGTCATACGAACTTCAATAACGCTGTCATCTTCACGGATAGTTATGGCATTTACACCATTCTGACGAGGACGAGAATACTGTTCTAATAATGTTTTCTTTATTACCCCTTTCTTAGTACAGAATAATACATAATGACTATTAATGAACTCAGAATCCTCCAAACTCTTCACACGCAAGTATGCAGTTACATTATCGTCTGAATCAATATTCAACAAGTTCTGAATAGCACGTCCCTTAGAATTCTTCGTTCCTTCAGGTATTTCATATACTTTCAGCCAATAGCACTTGCCTTTTTGTGTAAAGAACATCATCGTATTGTGCATGGTAGCAGGATAGATATGTTCTACAAAGTCTTCATCACGGGTCTCCGTACCTTTCGAACCTACACCACCACGATTTTGTGCACGGAATTCAGTCAACGGAGTACGTTTGATATAACCCATGTGAGAAATTGTAATAATCATCTGATCATCTGCATAGAAGTCTTCCGGATTGAACTCTTCTGAAGAATAAACGATTTCAGAACGGCGTTCATCTCCATATTTCGTTTTAACTTCCAACAATTCATCTTTCATTACCTGACGGCATACTTCATCATCAGCCAAAATACTTTCCAAATAAGCTATCTGCTTCATTATTTCTTCATATTCTGCATGAAGCTGATCCTGCATCAGCCCTGTCAATTGACGCAAACGCATTTCTACAATTGCGCGAGACTGAATTTCTGTCAGGTTAAATCGCTCAATCAAGCCTGCTATAGCGTCATTAGGAGTTTTTGCTGCACGAATGATACGAATTACTTCATCAATATTATCCGAAGCGATAATCAAACCTTCAAGAATATGTGCACGTTCTTTTGCTTTACGAAGATCGAACTGAGTACGACGAATAACAACTTCGTGTCTATGTTCGATGAAGTATTTAATTAAATCTCTCAGATTCAACGTTTTTGGACGTCCATGAACCAAAGCAACATTGTTTACGCCAAAAGATGTTTGCAAAGCTGTCATTTTATAGAGTTTGTTCAACACTACACTTGCATTTGCATCACGTTTTACATCAATAACAATGCGCATACCGTCACGGTCAGATTCATCGTTAGCATTTGAGATACCTTCTATTTTCTTATCATTTACAAGATCAGCTATATACTTAATCAATTCAGCTTTATTTACATTATAAGGAATCTCGGTTATGACGATCTTATCATGTGTCTGTCCGCTTTCAATCTCGGCTTTCGCACGCATAATTACACGTCCGCGCCCAGTCAAATATGCCTCACGTACACCACTCACACCATATATGAACCCGCCAGTAGGAAAATCTGGTGCTTTGACAAATTCCATCAGTTCTTCTACCGTAATTTCCGGATTATCAATATATGCCTCACATGCTTCAATTACTTCCGAAAGATTATGAGGAGGCATATTGGTAGCCATACCTACAGCAATACCAGATGCTCCATTCACCAAAAGATTCGGGATACGTGTCGGCATAACTTTAGGTTCCACCAACGTATTATCAAAGTTAGGCTCAAAATCAACGGTTTCCTTATACAGGTCATCCATCATTGCTTCACCCAACTTATTAAGGCGAGCTTCTGTATAACGCATAGCAGCAGGGCTATCACCATCTACAGAACCAAAGTTTCCCTGTCCATCTACCAAAGGATAACGCATTGCCCATTCTTGAGCCATACGCACCATTGCAAAATAAACAGAAGAATCTCCATGAGGATGGTACTTACCAAGTACCTCACCCACAATTCTGGCTGATTTCTTATAAGGTTTGTCTGAAGTATTGCCCAATTCCATCATTCCGTATAAAATTCTACGGTGAACAGGCTTAAATCCATCTCTAACATCCGGAAGGGCACGTGAAACGATGACCGACATGGAGTAGTCAATGTACGATGACTTCATTTCCTCCTCGATGTTAATCTTTATAATTCTGTCTTGTTCAAGCATTTAAAATGATTATTAATTATACATTCTATGGTTTGTAAAAAACCACGCTAAAGTACTACTTTTCCCCGATATACGAAAGTTTTTAGAAAGAAAGTTTTATCATAACCGGGATGACAATTCATTAAACTTTAAAATTCGAAAATGAAAAGATAAAAACGATAAATATAATATGGAAAGATAGATAACATTGGTAAAAAAGAGCTGAATATTTGTTATACCTTAATATATATATAATGCAAATACACTGTTTTTATGGCACGCCATTTGTAGATATAAGAAATAAAGCAAATATTGCAATACAAACTTGATTAATGCGTATATTTGCCAGTAAATAACCCTTAGAAGAAAAGGAAAAGTATGAATAATCAATTCTCACAAAGAGTTTCCGACATTATCGTCTATAGTAAGGAAGAAGCGAATCGACTGAGAAGTAGGTATATAGGTCCCGAGCACCTGCTTTTAGGAATCCTCCGTGACGGTGAAGGAAAAGCTATCGAGATATTGTCTAAACTCAACACCAATCTAGCTGCAATAAAGCAACAGATTGAAGTTCAATTGAAAACAGAAGCTGATGACATGTTATTGCCTGATGCAGAGGTACCGTTATCTAATGATGCGGCAAAGATATTAAAAATGTGTATTTTAGAAGCTCGTGGAATGAAAAGCAACATCGCTGATACAGAACATGTATTATTAGCTATTTTAAGAGAAAAAAACAATATGGCCGCTTCTGTACTTGAAGCAAATAGTATAAATTATGTGAAAGTGCTGGAGCAAGCTACATTGCAGCCAGATATAAATGCTGGCATGGGTTTTACGGAAGAAGACGATGATGATGACGAAGAAATGTCTTCTCCTCGTTCCGGCAGAGGTGGTTCAGACGAGCGCCAACAGGCACAAACCGCTTCTAAGAAGCCGTCTAATGACACGCCGGTACTTGACAATTTCGGCACTGACATGACAAAAGCGGCAGAAGAAGGACGCTTGGATCCTGTTGTAGGCAGAGAAAAAGAAATCGAACGTTTGGCGCAGATTTTAAGTCGCCGCAAAAAGAACAATCCGATTTTGATTGGTGAGCCTGGTGTAGGAAAATCAGCGATTGTTGAAGGTCTTGCATTAAGAATCATTCAGAAAAAGGTTTCGCGAATTCTCTTTGATAAACGAGTTGTTGCTCTTGATATGACCGCTGTTGTAGCAGGAACCAAATATCGTGGACAATTCGAAGAACGCATTCGTTCCATTCTCAATGAATTACAGAAAAATCCGAATGTAATATTATTCATTGATGAAATCCACACGATTGTAGGCGCAGGTTCTGCGGCAGGCTCTATGGATGCTGCCAATATGCTAAAACCGACATTGGCAAGAGGTGAAATACAATGTATTGGTGCTACCACTCTTGATGAATATCGTAAGAACATTGAGAAAGATGGCGCTTTGGAACGTCGTTTCCAGAAAGTAATAGTAGAACCGACTACAGCTGCCGAAACTTTGCAAATTTTGCGTAATATCAAGGATAAATACGAAGATTACCACAATGTGTATTATACGGATGAAGCATTGGAAACATGTGTCAAGCTAACAGACCGCTATATCACAGATCGTAATTTCCCTGATAAAGCTATTGACGCTTTAGACGAAGCCGGTTCACGCGTGCATCTAACCAATGTCAATGTGCCTAAAGAGATAGAAGAGCAAGAAAAACTAATCGAAGAGGCTAAAAGCAAGAAAAATGAAGCTGTGAAATCGCAGAATTTCGAACTTGCAGCCAGTTTCCGTGATAAAGAAAAAGAGCTTTCTATTCAATTGGATAAAATGAAAAAAGAATGGGAAGCCAACCTGAAAGAAAACAGGCAAACTGTTGATGCAGAAGAAATTGCCAATGTTATCTCAATGATGTCAGGCATTCCAGTACAACGGATGGCACAGGCTGAAGGTATCAAGCTCGCAGGTATGAAAGATGATTTGCAAGCTAAAGTTATCGCACAAGATACAGCAATAGAAAAACTGGTTAAAGCTATTTTGCGAAGCCGTGTAGGATTAAAAGACCCTAATAAACCAATTGGGACATTTATGTTCTTAGGTCCGACAGGAGTTGGTAAAACTCACTTAGCAAAAGAGTTAGCCAAATATATGTTTGGCTCTGCTGATGCACTAATTCGTATTGACATGAGTGAATACATGGAGAAATTCACCGTTTCACGCCTGGTTGGAGCACCTCCGGGATATGTAGGATATGAAGAAGGTGGTCAGCTGACAGAAAAAGTGCGCCGCAAACCATACTCAATTGTATTGCTTGATGAGATAGAAAAAGCACATCCGGACGTATTCAATATCTTACTTCAGGTAATGGATGAGGGTCGTTTGACTGACAGTTATGGCAGAATGGTAGATTTCAAAAATACTGTTATTATCATGACTTCCAATATAGGAACCCGCCAATTAAAAGAATTTGGACGCGGCGTTGGTTTTGCGACACAAAGCCGCCTGGATGATAAAGAATTCTCGCGAAGCGTAATACAAAAGGCTTTAAATAAATCATTTGCGCCCGAGTTTATCAATCGTATAGATGAAATAATCACGTTTGACCAACTTTCCCTAGAAGCAATAACAAAGATTATAAATATAGAGCTGAAAGGATTGTATGATAGAATAGAATCTATTGGTTACAAGCTTGTTATTGAAGATAAGGCGAAAGAATTTATCGCTGGTAAAGGATATGACGTACAATATGGCGCCCGCCCTTTGAAGCGAGCAATTCAAACTTATTTGGAGGACGGTTTATCCGAACTCATCATTTCCTCCTCTTTAAAAGAGGGAGATGCAATTCAGGTATCTCTCAATGAAGAAAAAGGTGAATTGGAGATGAAAGTTGTTATTCCGGAATAAGATTATTTCCTGAATAAGAAAATAAAATAATATGCCATAATGTCAGACCTTCGGGTCTGGCATTTTTTTTGTCTCTATCTGAACAAACATCAATTAAAATTAATCAATAGATAAACTAAAAAATATACGTATGATGCAAAAAGGTAATATTGGGGTTACAACAGAGAACATCTTCCCTATCATTAAAAAGTTTTTGTACAGTGACCATGAGATTTTTCTACGCGAGTTAGTATCCAATGCAGTAGACGCCACTCAGAAGCTGAATACGCTTGCTTCTATTGGCGAATTTAAGGGTGAACTGGGTGATTTAACCGTTCACGTTGAATTGGGTAAAGATACTATTACTATTTCTGACCGTGGTATTGGTTTGACTGCAGAGGAAATTGAAAAGTACATCAATCAAATTGCCTTTTCAGGAGCTAACGACTTCCTGGAGAAATATAAGAATGACGCAAATGCCATTATCGGACATTTCGGACTTGGCTTCTACTCTGCTTTTATGGTTGCAAAGAAAGTGGAAATTATCACTAAATCATACAGAGACGGTGCACAAGCCGTAAAATGGACTTGTGATGGCAGCCCTGAATTCACTATTGAAGAAATTGAAAAAGCCGACCGTGGATCAGACATCATCTTATACATTGATGATGACTGCAAAGAATTCCTCGAAGAAACACGTATTTCCGAGCTTCTGAAGAAATATTGCAGTTTCCTTCCTGTTCCTATTGCATTTGGAAAAAAGAAAGAATGGAAAGACGGCAAACAGGTAGAAACAGCCGAAGATAATATAATCAATGATACCACTCCTTTGTGGACACGTAAACCTAGCGAACTTTCGGATGAAGATTACAAATCATTCTACAGTAAACTATATCCGATGTCTGACGAACCACTATTTTGGATTCACCTGAATGTTGATTATCCATTCCATCTGACTGGTATCCTCTATTTCCCGAAGGTAAAGAGCAATATTGAATTAAATAAGAATAAGATTCAGTTATATTGCAACCAGGTATATGTTACAGACTCGGTTGAAGGTATTGTGCCGGACTTCCTGACTTTGTTACATGGTGTTATTGATTCTCCGGATATTCCGTTGAACGTTTCCCGTTCGTATTTGCAAAGCGATTCGAACGTGAAGAAGATTTCAACTTATATCACAAAGAAAGTATCCGACCGTTTGCAATCTATATTCAAGAATGACCGCAAACAGTTTGAGGAAAAGTGGAATGATTTAAAAATATTTATCAATTATGGAATGCTCACACAAGAGGATTTCTATGATAAAGCACAAAAATTCGCCCTTTTCACCGATACAAATGACAAGCATTACACATTTGAAGAATATCAGACCCTTATTAAAGATAATCAGACAGATAAAGATGGAAACCTAATTTATCTGTATGCAAATAACAAGGACGAACAATATAGTTATATTGAAGCTGCCACCAACAAAGGATACAATGTTCTGCTCATGGATGGCCAGTTGGATGTAGCTATGGTGAGCATGCTGGAACAAAAACTTGAAAAATCCCGTTTCACTCGTGTAGACAGTGATGTTGTTGACAATCTTATTGTAAAAGAAGATAAGAAAGGTGAAACGTTGGAAGCCAATAAACAGGATGCAATCACAACAGCCTTCAAGAGTCAATTGCCTAAAATGGATAAAGTTGAATTCAATGTCATGACACAGGCATTAGGAGAAAATTCAGCTCCAGTCATGATTACTCAAAGCGAATATATGCGTCGTATGAAAGAAATGGCGAATATTCAGGCCGGAATGAGTTTCTATGGTGAAATGCCTGATATGTTTAATCTCATTCTGAATTCAGACCATAAGTTGATAAAACAGGTGCTGAATGAAGAAGAAAGCGCTTGTCAGGCAGAAGTAGCTCCGATACTTTCTGAAATGGACAATGTCAACAAACAACGCAATGAGTTGAAAGACAAGCAAAAGGATAAAAAAGAAGAAGAAATCCCTACATCAGAAAAAGATGAACTAAACAATCTGGATAAGAAGTGGGATGATCTGAAAGGTAAGAAAGAAGCTATCTTTATCGGCTACGCAAGCAATAATAAAGTTATCCGCCAGCTGATCGATTTGGCCTTATTGCAAAACAATATGCTAAAAGGTGAAGCTTTGAATAACTTCGTAAAACGTAGCATAGAATTGATTTAATATCGCCCCTTTAAACATTACACATACTTCAAGAAAGAGCATTCAACGTTAAATACACGTTGTAATGCTCTTTTTCAATTTAAAACAATCGGTAAAATATCGATTAATTGAAAAGTATTGTATATATTTGAACACTTAATAGACAAAAAATTCAATTGTTTGATTTGGGTTATGAGAAAGATTCTTTTAGTGTTAATTACTTTATGGCTGATTATTCCGGCTATCCATGCCCAAAAAGTAGGACTTGTATTAAGCGGTGGTGGCGCCAAAGGGATGACGCACATTGGTATCATTCGCGCTTTGGAGGAAAACAACATTCCTATTGATTACATTGCAGGCACTTCCATGGGAGCCATTGTCGGTTCTTTATATGCCATGGGATACTCTCCTGACGACATGGTAGAACTTCTCAAATCGGAAGATTTTAAACGATGGTATTCCGGAGAAGTAGAAGAGAAATATGTATATCATTTCAAAAAGAATCTTCCCACTCCCGAATTTTTCAATATTCGTTTTTCATTCAAAGACTCACTGAAAAATTTCAAACCTCAATTTCTGCCTACCAGTGTTGTCAATCCAATTCAGATGAATCTCGTTTTTGTTGACCTGTACGCACGTGCCACAGCTGCTTGTAAGGGAGATTTTGATAAACTTCTTGTTCCTTTCCGTTGCATTGCGTCCGATGTATACAACAAGAAACAATTAGTCATGAAGGAAGGAGATTTAGGAGATGCCGTCAGAGCTTCCATGAGTTTCCCGTTCATGTTTAAACCTATTGAAATAGACAATGTGTTAGCCTATGACGGAGGTATTTATAATAATTTCCCTACAGATGTCATGAGAGATGATTTTCATCCGGATGTCATCATAGGAAGCGTCGTGTCAACCAATCCCACTAAACCCAAAGAAAATGACCTCATGAGTCAAATTGAGAATATGGTGATGCAGAAAACCGACTATTCCATTCCGGACTCCATGGGGATTTTAATGACGTTTAAATATGACAATGTTAATCTAATGGATTTTCAACGCATTGACGAATTACATGATATAGGATATAATCGGACCATTAGCATGATGGATTCGATCAAAAGTCGTATCCATCGGCGTGTAAATCTGGACAATATACGTTTAAGAAGAATGGTATACCGGAGTAATTTTCCGGAGCTACGCTTTAAAAATATCATCATCGATGGAGCTAATCCCCAACAACAAGTATATATTAAAAGAGAATTTCATAAATCAGATAACAAAGAATTTACTTATGAGGATTTAAAACAAGGCTATTTCCGATTATTATCTGATAAAATGATTTCTGAAATTATACCACACGCAATCTATAATCCGGAAGACGACACCTACGATCTACATTTAAAGGTGAAATTAGAAAATAATTTTGCGGTGCGGTTGGGAGGAAATATATCCACTTCCAACTCCAATCAGATCTATCTGGGGCTTAGCTATCAGGATTTAAACTACTATGCCAAAGAGTTTATCCTCGACGGACAACTCGGAAAAGTGTATAATAACGTGCAGTTTATGGCAAAAATTGACTTCGCCACTGCCATTCCTACCTCATACCGCCTTATAGGCTCAATCAGTACTTTTGACTATTTCAAGAAAAACAAACTTTTCTCACGAAATAACACCCCTGCCTTTAATCAGAAAGACGAACGTTTCTTAAAATTGCAGGTCGGATTACCCTTCCTTTCGAGCAAGCGAGCAGAGTTTGGGGTCGGAATTGCGAAAATAGAAGATAAATATTTTCAGAAAAGCGTCATTGACTTTGGAAATGACAAATTTGACAAAAGTCGCTATGATTTATTCGGTGGATCAATCAGTTTTAACGGAAGTACCCTAAATTCCAAACAATACCCCACACGTGGATACAGAGAAGCTCTTGTTGCCCAAATTTTCGTTGGAAAAGAACGATTCTACTCAGACGAAGGAAGTATCACCACCAACAATAATAAAAACCATCACTCATGGTTGCAATTATCATACATGAAAGAGAAATACCATAATATGAGTGAACATTGGGTTTTAGGATGGTACTTGAAGGCATTATATGCCTCTAAAAACTTTTCCGAGAACTATACGGCTACAATGATGCAGGCTGGAGAGTTTTCTCCCACGCTACATAGTAAATTGACCTACAACGAAGCCTTCCGGGCCAATCAATTTATAGGGGTCGGTATTCGACCTATTTACCGTTTAAACCAAATGTTCCATCTTCGGGGAGAATTTTATGGTTTTATGCCCATTTATCCAATCGAAAAAAACTCGTTGAATAAAGCATATTATGGAAAAGCTTTCTCCAAGTTTGAATATTTAGGAGAAATTTCTGTTGTATGCCAATTACCTTTTGGAGACATCTCTGCTTATGTAAATCATTATAGCTCACCGAAAAGAGAGTGGAATGTCGGACTAAGTATAGGTTGGCAACTATTCAATTATCGGTTCATAGAATAATTTTCTACAAAAAAAGTTGTTGAAAAGCTTGCTAATTCAGGAAAAGTCCGTATCTTTGCACCCGTTAAAACGAAATAATGGTCGCGTAGCTCAACTGAATAGAGTAGCTGACTACGGATCAGCCGGTTACAGGT
>CAPAOL010000034.1 GCA_948579315.1 uncultured Phocaeicola sp. | reverse complement strand
GGCTTTTGACTTTATTATAACTTGGAGAGAAACACGCACGAGGCCGAATGCTTACTTGCTTCCTGATAAATTTATCGTTTCACTTAAGTGATGAAACCTTATCACCCTAGTGATGAGCTTGTACCACTTGGGTGATGAAACTTCATCACTTAAGTGAAACACTGTACTTGTCAAGAAGAGAACACGAACTTGTCCTGATGAAAACCCTTTTACATAAGGATGTTTACGCTTAGTCACTTTTCATCCCGAAACGCCGGAAATCCCTTGACAAAGGCTTTTCAATGTGCTATCTTTGTGGAAACAACAACTAAAAAAACAATAAAATCATGATGAAAGAAATGATTCGGAAGGTGATGGAATGGTGCAAGTTATGGAACGGTGAAACTGCAACGGCGAAACAGGCGGACCCTTCTTCGGATAAAAGGGAAAAAGAACAGGCTGCGGATAACCGGGAGGTGCAAGACCGTCTGGAGAACTACTTGTGGAAACACTATGAGTTCCGTTTCAACGTGTTGACGGAACAACCCGAATATTGCGCGAAGGGGCAAGGGACGGACACACCTTATAAGATAGTGACTCAGCGTACCTTGAACACCTTGTGCCTGGAAGCGCACCGTCATCGCATCAATTGCTGGGATAAGGATGTGAGCCGCCTGCTCCATTCGGAACGCTTGGAAGACTATCACCCTTTCCTTACTTATATGGATACACTGCCCCAATGGGACGGGGTGGACCGCGTCACTCCGCTGGCGCAGCGCATCTCGAAAAAAGCCTTCTGGATAAACGGCTTCCACCGCTGGATGCTGGGAATGGCCGCCCAGTGGGCAGGACGCATGGACCGTTGCGCCAATGCAGTGGCCCCTATGTTGGTGAGCCGTATGCAGGGCAAGTGTAAATCTACTTTTTGTCAGTTGTTGATGCCCGACGGGTTGAGAGATTATTACACGGACAGTTTTGAGTTGACGGGGCAGTCGGGCTGCGAACAGAAACTGGCGCAGTTCGGGCTGATTAATCTGGATGAGTACGACCGTCTTTCTCCTCAAAAACTGCCGTTGCTCAAGACACTGATGCAGATGAAGAAGTTGGATTTCCGTAAGTCGCACCGTTCATCCTACAGTCACCTGCCCCGCATGGCTTCGTTTATAGGAACCAGTAATCATAAGGATTTGCTGACCGACCCCACGGGCAGTCGCCGTTATCTTTGTGCCGAGGTGAAAGAGAAAATAGACTGCACGCCAC
Organism: uncultured Phocaeicola sp.; assembly: GCA_948579315.1. Lineage (GTDB taxonomy): Bacteria > Bacteroidota > Bacteroidia > Bacteroidales > Bacteroidaceae > Phocaeicola. Next base: position 38,930 of record CAPAOL010000034.1, on the reverse strand, counting down.
TGGAGCACAAGCAATTGTTTGCCCAATTGAAGGCGGAGCTGGAGGGCGGCGAGCGTTATTGGTTTTCGGCCGAAGAGGAAGCGGAACTGCAATTGCGCAACCGCGAGTTCTATGCCATGCCCGTAGAGCAGGAGGTGTTCTACCGTTGTTTTCGCCTGCCTGAGGCGGGAGAGGAGTTCAAACTCTATTCGGCCTCGGTCATTTTCACCATTTTGCAGAGCCGTTATCCTGCGGCTATGCGCGGCATGACGGTGGTGCGTTTCGGCAAGATGATGAGCGCCATGGGGGCGGAACGGATGCATACGGAGAAAGGAAATCTGTACAAGGTGGTGCTGGCGGCATAATTCCCGTCCATCAGGCCGGCTGAAAGGACTGACAGGAGGCTGAAGGGGCTTCTGTCAGTCTTATTTGTTGTGTGACAGTGTGTTAACCGTGCTGAATGGACTGAAGGCGGGGTGCATGAATGCCAAAAAACATACTATAAGAATCTTTTTAAAGAGCCGTTTTCTCAAGAATTTGTACTAAGTTTGCAACCAAACTACATAATTAAAAAAACTATGATTAACAGATTTGTATTGAACGAAGTATCTTACTTCGGTCCGGGTGCGCGTGAAGTGCTTCCACAAGAGATTAAACGTTTGGGCTTGCATAAGGCGTTTGTTGCTACAGACAAGGACTTGATTAAGTTCGGTGTGGCTGATAAAGTGTTGAAAGTCTTGGAGAATGCAGGTATTCCTTATGAAATATTCAGTGAAATCAAACCGAATCCTACCGTAAGCAATGTAAAGGCGGGAGTTGAAGCTTTTGCAAAATCAGGAGCGGACTTTATTCTGGCTATCGGCGGCGGTTCGTCTATCGATACTTCGAAAGCGATTGGTATCATCACTAATAATCCAGACTTCAGTGATGTGGTGTCACTGGAAGGTGTGGCTCCTACAAGGAAAAAGTCAGTGCCTATCATTGCACTGCCCACTACCGCCGGTACTGCCGCCGAGGTGACTATCAACTATGTCATCACGGATGAGGAAAACCATAAGAAGATGGTTTGTGTAGACCCGAACGATATTCCCGCCATCGCTATTGTGGATGCGGAACTGATGTACACTCTGCCTAAAGGGCTGACTGCTTCTACCGGTTTGGACGCACTGACCCACGCCATCGAAGGGTTGATAACCAAAGGCGCTTGGGAAATGAGCGATATGTTCGAGATCAAGGCGATCGAAATGATTGCCCGTTATCTGGAAACCGCTGTCTTCGAGCCTACCAATGCGGAAGCCCGTAACGGTATGGCCGTGGCACAGTACATTGCAGGTATGGCGTTCTCTAATGTAGGCTTGGGCGTGGTTCACGGTATGGCTCATCCGTTGGGAGCTATCTTCGATATTCCTCACGGTGTGGCTAATGCACTGTTGCTGCCTGTCATCATGGAGTTCAATGCTCCGGCTGCTTTGTCCAAATATGTAGATATCGCCAAGGCAATGAATGTGTACAAGGATGGCATGAGCCGGGAAGAGGCTGCGAAGGCTGCTGTTGAGGCGGTGAAGGCATTGTCTGTCAAGGTGGGTATCCCTCAGCATTTGTCTGAACTGGGTATTAAGGAAGAAGACTTGCCCCGTCTGGCCGCTTCGGCTATTGCCGATGTGTGTACGCCGGGCAATCCTCGTGAAGTGACGGAAGAAATTATTCTGGAACTTTACAAGAAGGCTTTCTAAGCGTAATTCTTTTGTAATAAAAGCATAGGTGGTGTGTGGATGTGCAGGGCATATCCACACACTTTTTTTATCTCCTTTCTGTTTTTTGAATTGTTATGTGAGTTTCATCTTTTTGTATTTGGATTGAAATGTGCAGTTCGTTTCTTTGCGGCAGAAAACAATAAACTTAAAGTTATGAAAAAGAAGTTCATTTTAACCGTTGCTTTTTTGAGTATCAGTTTGTTTGCCCAACAGATGTGGGCTATGCCGTTTTATCCGGTACGTGATAAAAAAGAGAATGTGAAAACGGATGCATCTTCGGCTAAGGTGGAAACATGGGAGTTTTACTCTACTGTTGAAACCCCTTCTTCCGAAGAGCTGGCTGCATTGGTTTCTAATCATAAATTAGGTAAGAAGGTAGCCTTCCTGTATGATTCATTTAAAGATACTTATGTGGTGAAGGAAGAGGTGGTACCCGGAGATCCGACGCGTCGTACGGTGATTCGTAAGCCGGAAATCTACAATGCAGTACGTACCATTGAAAAAGAACTGAACCGTCAGGTAAGGAAAGACCTGCTGCCGCAGGATAAGGCGGAGCAGGAGTTTACAGGGGTGCTGAAAGTGGCGTTGGCCGCTATCGACTCGGATACGGAGTCTTTTGAGACTGCTTTACAAGAGAATAAAAAGGACGTATCTCATTTGTTGGGTGTATTCCGCCGTGTCAGCCTTAAAAGTATCTATTGAATTCTTTCTTTTCAGGATAAACTAACAATTATATATAAATGAAAACTAAACAGTGCTTGGTCATTGTTATGACCTTGCTATGCCTTTGCGTGAAGGCGCAGAATCTCAGAGTGACCGGTGTGGTGCGGGATAAGTCGGATGTGATTATCGGTGCCAGCGTAATGGTTAAAAACTCAACAGTGGGTACGGTGACAGATATGGATGGGCGTTATTCAGTGGAAGTGCCCGCCAATGGTGTATTGATTTTTTCTTATATCGGATATACTCCGGTAGAGAAACAAGTAGATGGACAAACGGTGATTAACGTGACGATGAATGACGATGTGCAGGCCATTGACGAAGTAGTGGTAACTGCTATCGGTATCAAGCAGCAGAAAAAGAAGTTGGGATATACTACCCAACAAGTCAATACCGAGGCTTTAGACCAGCCGGGTACGGTGAATGTTGGTAATGCCTTGTCGGGTCAGGTAGCCGGTTTGACGGTAAATAATCCTACCGGTATTTTTCAGGCTCCTTCGTTTTCCTTACGTGGAAAGACTCCGTTGATGGTGATTGACGGTGTGCCTGTGGAGTCGGATCTTTTTGACGTATCTCCCGAAAATATAGAAAGTATTAATGTTTTGAAGGGAACTGCCGCCGCTGCTTTGTATGGTTCGCGGGGTAAAGACGGTGCTATTTTGATTACTACCAAACTGGCGAAAGAGGATGGATTGACTGTTACGGCCGGATTGTCCAGTATGGTTTCTGCCGGATTTACGGTCTTTCCTGAAACTCAGACAGAGTTTGGTTCGGGCTCTAATGGTCAGTATGCCTTTTGGGATGGAGCAGATGGTGGTATCTCGGATGGAGACATGACCTGGGGACCTCGTTTTGCCGGGCAGAAAATAGCACAGTGGAATAGTCCTATCCGTAATAAAGAAACAGGAGAAACGATTCCTTGGTGGGGGGATGTTTCCGGTACGATTTATGATGACCAGTCTAAGTACGAACGGGTGCCCATCGCATGGGAACCTCATGATAACCTGAGGGACTTTTTACGTACCGGAATTATTACAAAAGCGACTTTTTCAGTGGCAAGCAAAAGTAAAAAAGCTAACTATAATTTTAACGGTGATTTCTCCAATCAGCGCGGACAGGTTCCCAATACTTCGGTTTATACGGGGGGATTGAACTTTAACAGTATGTATAACCTTAGTAACTCGGTTACTTTATCAGCCAATCTTTCTTATAACAAGGTATATTCTCCCAATTATCCACGTTATGGATATGGACCGAAAAATCATATGTATACCATTTTGTTATGGATGGGAAATGATGTAAATGGAAAGGAGTTGGCCGAGCATTATTATCGTCCGGACTCTGAAGGTACACGTCAGGCCAACTACAACTATGCGTGGTATAATAATCCTTACTTTGCTGCCAATGAACTGACGCAAAAGCATGACCGTAATACAATGAATGGACAACTGAAACTGAACTGGGATGTAATACCGGGGCTGAGTTTGCAAGGACGGGCTGCGGGACGTTTGGAAAGCACATTTGAAGATATGTCTGTTCCTAAGTCTTATATGAACTATGGTGATTCGCGGAATGGCGACTACAAAACGTGGAATACTGATCAGCTGGACATCAATGCGGATTTTCTTGCTACTTACACACGTGCTTTCAGCAGGAATTTTACGTTGACTGTCAATGCCGGTACTTCACTGTATTACCGTCAGATTCGGAAGCAAAGCCAGTCTACAGACGGACTGATCGTGGCGAAAGTATACAATTTGGGTAATAGCCTGAATCCTGTAAGCGCTACCAACTCGATGAACGAAAAAGCTATCGAGAGTGTTTATGGTTCTGTGAATGTAGATTTGTTTGAGTCTTTGTTTCTTACATTTACCGGGCGTAATGACTGGTCTTCTACTTTGGCAAAAGGGAATAACTCCTATTTCTATCCTTCTGTGTCATTAAGTACATTGGTTAATGAATATGTGAAACTGCCTTCATGGATGGATTATCTGAAAGTAAATGGTGCATGGGCGCAAGTTTCCAGTGACCTTGATCCTTATTCTTTGTATGCTACTTATTCCAATGGCACACTGTATGGCAGTATTCCGTCCGTGACTTATCCGGGTACGTTACTCAATGCGAATATATTGCCGCAAAAAACAACCTCGTATGAGGTGGGGGTTTCTACTTCGTTTTTGCATAATCGCATTGGAATTGATCTGACCTACTATCATATGCTGGATGAGAACAGTATTATAGAACTGCCCATATCATCTGCCTCGGCATTTACCAAACGTTATGTGAATGGTAACGAATACACAACAAACGGTTTCGAGCTGATTGTTTCCGCCACTCCGGTAAAAAACAAAAACTTTACCTGGAATGTAGCTACCAATTGGAGTAGTAATATTCGTAAGCTGACCGGGATTTATGGAGACCAGGAGAAGTTCGGCGATTTGAAAAAAGGTGACCGGGCTGATGCTATGTATGCTACCGAGTGGGAAAAGACACCGGATGGCCGGTTGATATTGGATGCGAATACGGGTTTGCCCACTCAGAGCGCTTTTAAGACCAAAGTAGGAAACCAGTCTCCTGATGTTCGTTTCGGATTGCAGAATACTTTCAAGATAAAGGATTTTACTGTCAATATAGATATGGACGGAGCTATCGGAGGAACGTTGATATCTACTACCACGCAGAAAATGTGGTGGGGAGGAAAGCATCCCAAATCTACCATGTATCGTCAGGAAGAATATGATAATGGTGGCAAGCCTGTTTATGTGCCCGAAGGTGTCAATATAGTAAGCGGTGAGGTGACTTATGACGTGAATGGGAATATTGTTTCCGATACCCGTGTCTATAAAAAGAATGAAACAGCGGTAAACATACAGACTTGGGCCCAGAATTATCCTTATCGTGCCGTGGTGCGTACAGAAGAAAGCGAGTTGTTTGCTAATACGTTCAGCCGTTCTTTCCTAAAACTGAGACGTGTTGCAGTGACGTATGATTTGACTAAGTTCATTCAGTCACAGTTTATAAAAGGGCTGGATGTCACAGTGTTTGGAAACAATCTGGCCGTACTGAAAAAGACTCCTTATTTGGATCCGGACTTTGGTGCCAGTGATGGAGATTTGCAGGATCCGTCGGCCCGTTATGTAGGAGTGAGTGCTAACATTAAATTTTAACGTTTATTCAAAATATGATGAAGAAGTATATCAAATACATGGCATCTCTTCTTGCCGTATCCTTTGCAATGAGTGCTTGCATTGATTTGGAAGAGATGAATGTGGATCCTAATAATGCCACTACTACCAATCCTTCCCTGTTGTTGACCGGAGTTGCTTATAGTGCTTTCAATCAAACCAGTTCGGATGCTTGCCATGCAGCCAAGATGCTGATTCTGACTTCGGGAGAAAGCAAGTATCAGGTTTATAAATGGACGCGTGGGGATTTTGATTATTATAGCAATTTGCGTGATGTGACCAAAATGTCAGAAGAGGCCGGAGAAGGAAGTGCTTATCAGGCTTTGGCTCATTTCTTCCGTGCCAATTATTTCTATCAGTTGACTCTGGACTTTGGAAGTATTCCCTATACGGATGCGCTTAAGGCAGAAACAGATGCGAATTACCAGCCGGCATACGATTCGCAGGAAGTTGTGCTGGCCGGCATTTTGAAGGAACTGGAAGAGGCCGATAAAATGCTTGAAGGCAGTGATGAGATTATTTCGGGAGATATTATCTACAATGGCAACTTGGTTAATTGGAGAAAATTGATTAATGCTTACCGCTTACGTATTTTGATGTCTTTGTCGGGAAAAGAGAAGGTAGGTGATATAGATGTTAAATCGGAGTTTTCAAAGATTGTAGCCGACGGACCTTTAATGGAAAGCTTGTCGGATAACGGGCAGTTGATCTATCTTGACCAGCAGGATAACCGTTATCCGTATTTTAATGACAGCGATTTCGGTTCGGGGCGTTTTATGGATTCCACTTATATTGCTGCATTGGCTACACGGCAGGATCCGCGTTTATTTGCTGTTGCCACGCAAACTCCGAATGCTGAAAAAGCCGGAAAAGCGATTAATGATTTCAGCTCTTATGACGGGGGTGATCCGGCTGTTCCTTATAGTTTGGTTAATGATAAGGCGGTGGCTGGAAACTGTTCCAAGCCTGCTCCCCGTTATTACCAGACTCCGACCAATGAGCCTATGGTCTTGTTAGGTTACGTTGAACAGCAGCTTATATTGGCTGAGGCTGTAGTAAGAGGATGGATTCAGGGAGATGACAAGATTTATTATGAATCGGCCGTCAAGGCGTCTTTTGAGTTTTATCAGAAATATGCTGTGTCGGTAGCTGATTATCTCACTCAGGATGCAGCGGCAGAATACCTTCGAAATGACAAGGTGGCTTATTCCTCTTCCCTTTCTACTGATGAGAAGATAGAGCGTATTATTATGCAAAAGTATTTGCCGACATTTTTGCAGGGAAGTGTATGGCTACCCTACTATGAGGCGCTTCGTACGGGGTATCCCGATTTCCGCCGTGCCGCAGGAGTTAGTCTGCCTTATCGCTGGATGTATCCGCAGGATGAATATAATAACAATGCCACTCATGTGGAGGCTGCTTTGAATGAGCAGTTTGGTGGAAGTGATAAAACCTCGGATAAGCCTTGGTGGTTGCAGTAATCAGTTTAAATAAATTTTTAGGATGATGAAAAAGATAAAAACATTATGTGGTGTGTTGGCTCTGCTTTGTGTAGGGATGATGCCGGTAAGCGCGCAAAATGTGCTGAAATTCAATGCAGACAAGAAGTTTAAGATTGTTCAGTTCACTGATGTTCATTGGGTACCGGGAGACTCTGCCTCGGAAGAAGCGGCGGAGCGAATGAATGAGGTCTTGGATGTTGAGAAACCGGATTTGGTGATTTATACAGGTGATTTGGTGTTTGGCAAGCCGGCGAGCGAGGCATTGTCTAAAGCTTTGGAACCTGTTGTTTCCCGCCGTTTGCCTTTTGCCGTGACTTGGGGAAACCATGATGATGAGCAAGATATGACCCGTATTGAGTTACTGGAATATATCAAAGATATGCCGGGTAATCTGACCTCTACCACGGCAGGGATTTCGGGAGTTACTAATTATGTACTTCCTTTGAAGTCGGAAGACGGAAAGAAGGATGCAGCTGTGCTTTATGTCTTCGATAGCAATGCGTATTCGTCTTTGAAACAGGTAAAAGGGTATGATTGGATAAAGCCGGATCAGATAAATTGGTATGTTGAGAGCAGTGTGGGATATACGGAACGTAATGGTGGCAAGCCACTGCCCTCGTTGGCTTTCTTTCATATTCCTTTTCCGGAATATAATGAAGCGGCGCAAGATGAAAATGCGTTATTGATAGGAACACGTAAGGAAAAGGCTTGTGCTCCGTTGATTAATACAGGTTTGTATGCTGCTATGCTGAATGCAGGAGACATAATGGCTACATTTGTGGGGCACGACCATGTGAATGATTATGTAGTTGATTGGAAAGGGATTTTGTTGTGCTATGGACGGTTTACCGGAGGGAATACCGTTTATCACGATATTCCGGGAGGAAATGGGGCACGGGTCATTGAACTGACACAAGGAGTGCGCTCTTTCAAGACATGGGAGCGTTTGGAGGGAGGAAAGATTATTAATGAAGTAAATTATCCGTCTGATTTCCAAAGAGAATAATAGTCAGTTGGGCAGGATAGAGGTATTCTCAGTACCTGTCCCTTCCGGTGACAAGACTGTTTCGTCATTTGTTATACATAAATTATTGTCACAGCTTCATACATCCCTGTCGGCATTCTATGGATATAGTTAATAATGGCCGGCAGGGTGATAGAATATTATGACCGTTTCAGATATTCGTACCCTATCCGGCAATACAGGCATTTTTTCTTATCGCAATATTCTTTCTTTAATTGTATCAAAGCTTGGCTGTCGGCGGCATTGGAGGCTTTCATTCCGCATTGTTCCCACATGCGGGTGATATAATTGTTCTCCGCTTTCAATTCTTCCAGAAAACTGCCGGCACGTGCACAAAGTACACGATTCCCTTTATGCAGTCCGTAAGCATAGAGAAATGTCACTACCGTGTTGATAATGAGTAAATCCAGTGAGGTGTTACTTAGAGTCTTCGGACGGGAAGGGGAAGAACCGCCAAATGTATAATGAGTGAGCCAGTATTCTGACGTTCCTCCTTTCAGAATATCTCTGACACCTTGTAGTGTCTCCGTTTCCATGATGCGAGAGAGCAGTCCGTAGGCACGATGATAAAGACATGCCAACTGTGCAATCCGTATATGCGGAAAATTAGCAGGACGTAGCCGGAGAAAACGCCATAGGGAAGCATCCATCGGGATAAGTCCGAATTTATGCTGTAGATAGGTGTACTCTTTTTTTAGCCGGAGATAGTATCCGTCTCCATCAGAATCTTCCAGAATGCCGGCTTGTCCAAAGAAGATGGCTTCTATCTGGAAAAGGTCGTTCCGATGCTTGTCTACCGCCCGGAAGGGAAGCCGATGAGCCCAGGTTTCGAAAGCGTCTCCGTTCAGCCCGAAACCGAAATTACGTGCCAGTGTGATAAAAAAAGCATCTTCCCAATTGCCTTGACAACGTTTTAACCGTTCATTCAATAAGGTCGCTTTTTGCTCGAATCTTTCCATCTGTAAGGCAGTCATCCATGAGTGGGCGGTGAAAGGGGGGAGTGAAGGAATGATGCGGTAACAAGGGGGGTAGCTGTCTGTTTCCAACAGTTCCTTGTAGTTGGTGCGGACCGCTTCCGGGCAGATGAGTTGTATTTGGGGGATTCTTTCTCCATTGCTCCTGCTGATTTCCGTATCTATTTCGGAGGCTATATGCAGAATGACAGAGTTGTAACCGGCATCTGCATGATGTCCGTGTTTGAACCAGTCTGAAGATCTTTCATGTATCTCGATATTGCCTATCCAAAGCACACCGTCCAGCTTGAGCTTGGCATTAAAAAAATCGGGACCGGCGTCGGTATTCGCCAGTCCCGTATCTATAACTTCCACTTGTTGGCCGGTTGTCGTTTTCAGTTCTTTGAGAGGAAATATTTTATGTTTCCATACATAGTGTAATAGTTGTTCCATGTTAATGAGGTGTAAATGTTTGGCAAATGTAATGGTTTACAACGAAAAACGCTATCTTTGTGGCTGAAATAACATTCGTAATTATGAAAATAGCATTAATAGGATACGGAAAGATGGGCAAGGAGATTGAAAAGGTTGCAGTTGCCCGCGGACATGAGATTGTGAGTATTATAGATGTTGATAATCAAGATGATTTTAATTCGGAAGCATTTAAATCAGCAGATGTGGCTATTGAGTTTACTAACCCGATGGTGGCATATGACAACTATATGAAAACTTTTGCTGCCGGTGTCAAATTGGTATCGGGCAGTACCGGATGGATGGACAAACATGGTGATGAGGTGAAAGAATTATGCACGAAAGGTGGAAAAACCTTGTTCTGGTCGTCTAACTTCAGTCTGGGTGTCGCTATATTCTCTGCTGTAAATAAATATTTGGCTAAAATAATGAATAACTTTCCCGCTTACGAGGTTTCCATGACCGAAACTCATCATATTCATAAACTGGATGCGCCCAGCGGAACAGCCATCACGCTGGCCGAAGGAATTCTGGAAAATATGAACCGCAAGAGTAAATGGGTGAAAGGGACCATGGTGGCACCGGATGGAACCGTGTCGGGAACATCGGAATGTGCCGAGAATGAGTTTCCTGTAAATTCGATCCGTGAAGGGGAGGTGTTTGGTATTCATACTATCCGCTATGACTCTGAGGCGGACAGCATCTCAATTACCCATGATGCAAAGAATCGGAAGGGGTTTGCCTTGGGAGCTGTTTTGGCGGCGGAATATACATCCAGGCATGAAGGGTTATTAGGAATGAGTGATTTATTTCAGTTTTAAGATATGATAAGAGCAACACGTACACAGTGGATTAAGTTTGCCGTTGTTCTGGCGCTTTACCTGATATTTCTTGTCTGGTTGAGAAGCTGGCTGGGATTGGTGGTTGTACCGTTTATCTTCGATGCGTATATCACAAAGAAGATTCCATGGACTTGGTGGAGAGAGTCCAAGAACCGTCATGTAGTGACTGTCATGGGATGGGTGGATGCTATTGTATTCGCACTGGTGGCGGTATACTTTGTCAACCTCTATTTCTTCCAGAACTATGTGATTCCTTCTTCTTCGCTGGAAAAATCATTGCTGACGGGTGATTATCTGTTTGTGAGTAAAATGAGTTATGGGCCCCGTGTGCCTCAGACTCCGCTGCACATGCCGTTGGCACAACACACACTGCCGTTTTTTAATTGTAAATCATACCTTGAGCATCCACAATGGGATTATAAACGGGTGAAAGGTTTGGGGGATGTACAGTTGAATGATATCGTTGTCTTTAACTTTCCGGCCGGAGATACAGTTGCCACCGGTGTGCCCAATGATGATATTTACCGTCTGAGTTATGGCGCAGGCAAGGAGCTGGCAAAACCGGTGGATTTGGCTTCCATGACTCCGGAGCAGCAACGGGTGGTCTATGATTATTATTATCAGTTGGGACGGGAGTACCTGAAAGAGAATCCACAGAACTTCGGTGAGATAATCAGCCGTCCGGTAGACCGCCGTGAGAACTACGTGAAGCGGTGTGTGGGTTTGCCCGGACAAACGTTGGAGATAAAGGATCGTATTATTTATTTGGATGGTAAAGCTAATAAAGAGCCTGATAATGTGCAGTATCGTTATCTGGTGAAAACCAAGCGCCCTATTCCCGATGACCTGGCTCATGAACTGGGTATCAGCAAGGAGGATATGATGATGTATTATACGGATGCTTCTGTTTATAATATGCCTCTGACGGAAAAAGCGAAAGCTGGTTTGTTGGCGCGTAAGGATATTGTAGTCAGTATTGAGAATACACCGGCTGATGATGCGGGGGGCTTGTACCCGCTGAATATGTATAAGAACTGGACTACGGATAACTACGGACCTGTATGGATTCCCAAAAAGGGAGAGACGGTGAAACTCACGATAGAGAATCTTCCTGTTTATGAGCGTCCTATTCATGTTTACGAGGGTAATGAACTGGCGGTGAAAGATGGAAAGATTTATATTAACGGCAAGGAAACCGATGAGTATACTTTCAAGATGGATTATTACTGGATGATGGGAGATAACCGTCATAATTCGGCTGACTCCCGTTTTTGGGGATTTGTTCCCGAAGATCATGTGGTGGGAAAACCTATCTTTATCTGGTTGTCATTGGATAATGACCGTGGCTGGCTGGATGGAAAAATACGTTGGAACCGATTGTTTACCTTTGTAGATAACATTAAATAAATTGCGCATACCCTGTATTCCTGTATGGATAAAAGCAATGCTTACTGCTGTCATTCTGGTACTGTTGGTAAAGACATTTGCTTTCACCTCCTGCACCATTCCCTCTACCGGTATGGAGAATAGCCTTTATCAAGGGGAAAGGGTTTTGGTGAATAAGTGGAGTTATGGGTTTCGTGTGCCTTTTTCTATCTGGCGGTGGCTGGGAAAAACTGCCGGGAAAGGGGATATTGTGTTGTTCAACAATCCTAATCCACGGTCTCCTCAGACGTCGGTGGGCAATCGGGAAGTGTTTATAAGCCGTGTGGTAGGAGTACCCGGAGATACGTTGATGTTGAATGATGAACTGTGGGTGACCGACGAACAAGTGTTGAGCCCGGATAGTAAATCTTTGTATGTCTATTCTCATACGGAAGAAGAAACGATGCAGGCTGCCATGCAGCAAGTGAACATTCAGGGAAACAGGTTGGTGGGGTATGCCGAGGGGAAGTATATACGTACCTTCAGTCATTATGAATATTACCTGTTAAAACAAAAACTGGCGGGAAAAGTGGATTTGATTCCTCTTTATCATAAGGATATAAGCAAGAGCCATCCCTTTGTGATCCCGGAAAAAGGGAAACCTGTCAAGGTATATCCTTGGAATGTGACCTTGTTGTGCAATACTATTGTCCGCCATGAAGGGAGAGTGGCTTCTGTCAGGGGAGATACCCTGTATGTAGGGGGAAAACCTGTAGAAGCCTATACATTTAATAAAAATTATTACTGGATGGCATCCAATAATCCGGTAAATCTGTGTGATTCGCGTTTATTCGGCCTGGTGCCCGATGACCATTTGATCGGTAAAGCTTGGCGCATTTGGTTTTCATCCAGAAAAGGGCGCATTTTTCAACGAGTGCAATAATGGAGAATACGATATATTTAAGTTCGGCCTATCTGGCCCCGGTGGAATATTATACAAAACTGTTTGCCTGTGAGAAGGCCTATGTGGAACAGTATGACAATTATGTGAAACAGACTTATCGCAACCGTTGTGTCATTGCGGCAGCCGACGGTCCGCTGGCACTGACTATCCCTACGGAAAAAAGCGGTACGCCTAAATGCCTGATGAAGGATGTCCGTATTTCGGATCATGGCAATTGGCGTCATATACATTGGAATGCTTTGGTGGCTGCATATAGAAACAGTCCTTTCTTTGAGTACTATGCTGATGATTTCCGCGTCTTTTATGAAAAGAAATATGCCTTCTTGTGGGATTATAATCAGGAAATTTGTTCTTTAGTATGCGATTTGATCGATATTCATCCCCATATGGAAGGAACAACGGAATATTGCATGGAATTTGTTCCGGGTGAGGTTGATTTTCGTGAGACTATTCATCCGAAGCGTGACTGGCGTGAGGCGGATGCTGACTTTTGCCCTAAACCTTACTATCAAGTTTTTGATGCCAAATACGGTTTTCTGCCGAATTTGAGTATCGCCGATCTTTTGTTTAATATGGGGCCGGAGAGCCTGATTGTTTTGCGAGATAGTGTTAAAGGTATAAACCATAAAGAATAATATCATGAATAATTTGTTTAGTGTAAAAGACCAGGTGGTGGTAATCACCGGTGGAACAGGGGTTTTGGGAAAGGCTATTGCCGCCCATTTGGCAGAAGAAGGTGCCAAGGTTGTTATATTAGGCCGTAAGGCAGAAGTAGGAAATGCCATTGTAAACGAAATCAAGGCCAAAGGCGGGGAAGCCATGTTTCTTGTAACGAATGTGTTGGATGAGGCTATATTGGAGCAGAATCTGAAGGATATTCTCGCAGCATATGGTCGTGTAGATGCATTGCTGAATGCAGCAGGAGGTAATATGCCGGGTGCTACGATTGCTCCTACAGGAAATTTCTTTGATTTGAAGGTCGATGAGTTCCAGAAAGTGCTTAATCTGAATCTTACCGGAACAGTTCTGCCTACACAGGTATTTTTGAAGCCGATGGTGGAACAGAAGAAAGGAGCTATTGTGAACTTCTCTTCTATGGCGGCATTCCGTCCGATGACCCGTGTATGTGGTTATGCGGCTGCAAAGGCGGGAATCTCTAATTTCACTGCGTTCATGGCCAATGAAGTGGCTACGAAATTTGGTGAAGGCATCCGCGTGAATGCCATTGCTCCGGGATTCTTCCTGACCGAACAGAACCGTACTTTGTTGACAAACGAAGATGGTACATATACTCAGCGTGGTAATGATGTGATTCGCCAGACTCCGTTCAAACGTTTCGGTAAAGCAGAGGAACTGTGTGGAACCATCCAGTATCTCATCAGCGATGCCAGCAGCTTTGTAACCGGTACAGTAGCCGTAGTAGATGGTGGTTTCAATGCATTTGCCATGTAACAAGTCTTTAGTTTTTAATTCTCAATTTTTTTATTTGATATGATTTTATGTGAGCAAACATGGCGCTGGTACGGACCGAATGATCCCGTATCATTGTGGGACATCAAACAAGCCGGAGCAACCGGTATTGTCAATGCCTTACATCATATTCCCAACGGTGAAGTATGGACGGTAGAGGAAATAATGAAGCGCAAGAAATTGATTGAAGAAGCAGGATTAACTTGGAGTGTCGTAGAATCCGTGCCCGTACACGAGCATATTAAGACACAGACAGGAGATTATCTGAGATATATCGAGAACTATAAACAGAGTTTGCGTAATCTGGCAGCATGTGGTATCTATATTGTGACTTATAACTTCATGCCTGTACTGGATTGGACCCGTACGGACCTGGCATATACGTTGCCCGATGGTTCCAAGGCATTGCGTTTTGAGCGGGCTGCTTTTGTAGCGTTCGATCTGTTTATCTTGAAACGTCCGGGAGCCGAAAAGGAATACTCGGCCGAAGAGATAGAAAAGGCAAAAGCGCGTCTGGCACAAATGGATGAGGAAGAAATTCATCGTCTGACACGAAATATGATTGCTGGATTGCCCGGTTCGGAGGAAAGTTTTACATTGGAGCAATTCCAAAATGAACTGGACCGTTACAAGGATATTGATGCGGACAAACTCCGCAATAACTTGATTTTCTTCTTGAAAGAAATTTGTCCGGTAGCCGATGAAGTGGGAGTAAAGCTCGTTATTCATCCGGACGATCCGCCTATGTCTATTCTGGGCTTGCCGCGCATTATGAGTACGGAGGCGGATTTCAAGCTGTTGGTGGAAGCTGTACCTAATCCGTCAAACGGACTTTGTCTGTGCTGTGGCTCATTTGGCGTATCTGCACAGAATGATTTGCCGGGTATCATGGAACGTTGGGGAGACCGTATCAATTTTGTTCATTTGCGCAGTACCCAACGTGATGCTGAAGGGAACTTTTATGAGGCGAATCATCTGGAGGGTGATGTGGACATGTATCATGTAGTTAAGAACCTGTTGAAAGTGCAGCAACGTCGTGGAATATCTATTCCTATGCGTCCGGATCATGGTCATCAGATGATAGATGATTTGAACAAGAAAACAAATCCGGGCTATTCTTGTTTGGGACGTATGCGTGGCCTTGCCGAGCTTCGTGGTTTGGAAAAAGGAATAGCGATGAGTATGGAAACAAAATAATCTTTTTTTAACATATAGAAAGAAGGCCTGAATGTCTTCCGGTGATGAGGTATATCCGGAAGTGTTCAGGTCTTCTTTTTGTCTAAAAGATAGATAATGAGGACTATTCTAGACAAATATAGAGATTAATTAGACAAATAAAGAGGTGCAGGCAAGGGGAGGAGGTTTATATTTGCAACAGATTTAATCTAATTAACCCTTAAATTCTTTTATTATGAATAAAAAAACAAAACTGCTTTCAATCCTTGGATTGGTGACAGCTATCCTGTTTTTGTTCTCATCGGAGGTGTTGGCCCAATCCTTATCTATCAGTGGTAAGGTAATTGACAAAAACAGTCAGGAGCCTGTAATTGGGGCCAGTGTTTTAATTGAAGGAACCTCAAACGGTACAATAACCGATTTGGATGGTAACTTTATGCTTTCTAATGTTCCTTCCAAAGGAAATTTAGTTGTGTCTTACATTGGTTATGCTACGCAAACTCTTCCTATTAATGGGAGGACTAGTTTCAGTGTTGTATTGGCTGAAGATACCGAAACGTTGGATGAAGTTGTTGTAATAGGTTATGGCGTACAGAAAAAAGTGAATCTTACCGGATCTGTGTCTTCAGTGAAAGGAGATGCATTGGAACGTCGTCCGGTAGCTGATGCCACACAGAGTTTGCAAGGGATGGTTCCGGGGCTGTTGGTGAGCAACTCAAATACGGGTCGTCCGGGAGCTAGTGGTACGTTGACTTTGCGTGGACAAGGCAATCTGGATAATAATGCGAATCCTTATATTTTGGTTGATGGAGTGGAAATGAGTCTCTCGGACGTGAACCCGAATGATATTGAAAGTATTTCTGTATTGAAAGATGCTGCTGCTTGTGCCATTTATGGTGCACGTGCGGCGTATGGTGTCATTTTGGTCACTACCAAGAAAGGTGAGGAAGGTAAAATGCGTGTAAATTACCAAGGAAACGTAGGTTGGAGTACGCCGACTGTATTGCCTGATATGGTTGATTCCTATGAATTTGCTCAGTATTGGAATGCCGGATGTATCAATGCAGGTTCTCCTCGTTTGTATAGTGAGGAAAAAATGGGTTTATTACAGCAATATATTAAAGATCCCAGTAGTGTGGATCCTTGGTTCGAACTTCCTAAAAATTCTAATATGAACCCGGCATTCGAAAATTCAGAATTAGGAGTAGGAAATACTAATTATTTCGATTTGCATTATAAGGATTGGGCATTCAAGCAAAATCATAATCTCAGCTTGAGTGGGGGTGGCAAAAAAGCACAATATTATATTTCTGGTGGTTATTATTCGGAAGATGGTATTCTCCGTTATGCCGATATGGATTTCAGCCGTTATAATTTTGCCGCTAATATTTCTTCTCAGATTACCGATTGGATGAAGGTAAAAGTAAATACGAAGTTTATGCATTCCGATGAGGATACTCCTTTTGGTGACGGAGGGCTTAGTGAAGGCTTTTATCATTCATTGGCACGTTTCCGTCCTACAGTTGCTCCTATTGATCCGAATGGGCATTTTACAGAACTGACTATGATTCCTTATTTGCAGAGTGGTACGTATACAAATACTCAACGTGACCGTTTTAGTTTAACGGCAGGTTTAGATATCCAGCCTGTGAAAAACTGGTTTATCTTTTTTGATTATACATATAAATTGATGGATTTGGAATATGAGGCATTGAACGTGAGCCCGTTAATTTATGGGGCTGACGGGGTGAGTACTTCGAAAGGTGTGCGTGATGAGTTGGGTGTATCACCCGATGGCAAGTTTACCCGTTATTATGCGCATACTCGCTACCAATCTATAAATTTATATTCGAATTATCTCTTTACTTTGGGAGACAAGCATAATTTTACCGTAATGGCAGGTTATCAGGAAGAAAATAATGACTATAGTTATATGAAGAACTCGATTACCGGACTTTATTCAACTTCAAATCCTAATGTAGGTATGGGAACCGGTGATAAGACGGTAGTCGATACTCGTAATGGTTGGGCAACCCGTGGCTTTTTCGGACGTGTGAATTATGATTATGACGGACGTTATCTTCTTGAATTGAATGGACGATATGATGGTTCGTCACGTTTTGCCAAAGGTAATCGTTGGGGCTTCTTTCCATCTGCATCTTTAGGATGGAATATTACCCGGGAACAGTTTATGATGCCGATAGCCGATGTAGTTTCCAACTTGAAACTCCGTGCTTCTTACGGATTACTGGGCAATCAGGCGGGTGCGGCCCTTTATACTTTTGCCGCTACTATGGATTTGAATGATAAATTGGGAAATTATATATTCTCGGATGGACGCCACATCTTTACTAAGGCCCCTGCCGTAGTCAACCCGAATACGACTTGGGAAAAGGTAGAGAGTAAGAATATAGGTTTGGATTTCGGTTTCTTTGGTAATTCGTTGACCGGTTCTTTTGATGTTTTTCAACGTGATACGAAGGATATGTTAGGACCTACGGTGGATTTCCCGGATTTCTTTGGTGCAGACGCTCCTAAAACCAATAATGCCCGTATGCGTAACCGTGGTTGGGAATTGGTGCTGAATTATCGTGGAAAAATTGGAAAGGATATTGACTATAGCATAGGTGGTTCTCTTTCGGATGCTACTGCTGAAGTGACTGAATATGAAGGAACTAGAACAAATCCTAAAGATAATTGGTATAAAGGAAAGAAAGCTGGTGAAATTTGGGGATATCGGGCGGACGGACTGATCCAGACTCAGGCAGAGGCTGATGAGTATAATAATACCTATGATTTATCTTTTATTAGCGGAAAACCTTGGACACCGGGGGATGTGAAATATCGTGATCTGAATGGAGATAAGAAAATCAATAATGGGCTTAATACGTTGGATGATATGGGCGATATGACGGTGATTGGTAATACCACTCCCCGTTATCAATATACCATTAACGGTTCAATTAGCTGGAAAGGTGTAACCGTAAGTGCCATGTTCCAAGGAGTGGCTAAACGAGATTGGGATCCTGGTACCGGAGCTTATTTTTGGGGAAGCGGACCTTATGCGCAAGTGACGGTGTTTAAAGAGCATTTGGATTATTGGAGTGAAACAAATACAGGGGCTTATTATCCGAAACCTTATATTCATACGGCAGGAGGGGTGGTTCCTTTCCGTAATAAGACAATGACGCTTAGTGACCGTTATCTCCAGAGTGGTGCTTATTGCCGTCTGAAAAATCTGACAGTGAGTTATGATATCCCTGCCGTATGGACAAAAAAGGTAGGGTTACAGAAGGTGCAGGTGTTTTTCTCTGGTGAGAATTTGTTGACTTTTACCACTTTGAAAGGAATGTTTGATCCGGAAGCTATCTTTACCAAGAATGATTACACGGCTGAAGGTGGAAAGAACTATCCTATGAACAAGGTGATATCTTTTGGTCTAGTTGTTAACTTATAATTTGATGAATATTATGAAGAAAAGAAATATATTTTTTGGTCTGGTTTTGATGTTAGGTCTTACCGGTTGCTATGATTTGGATAAGATGCCTGAAGGGGTACTGTCTACGACGATTCCTTTTGCAAGTACGGGGGAAATGAGAAATTATCTGGATCAATTCTATCAGACAGGTAATTATAAATATGACTATGTCAGCTTTGGTGATGGAATGCGTGCGCAAGGTTTTGATGCCGGTGGTGGACAATATATTGCCGGGGCAGATACACATAGTGATAATATGGCTTCCAGTTCGGTTAGTACCCGTTTGGCAGGTGAAACGACATTGAGTAGTGCGGTCAAACTGCAAAATTATACAGCTATCCGTAATTTAAATTTTATGCTGTGTAATTTAGATAATTGTGTGGAAAAAGGATCTGCTGATTATAATCAGTATGTGGGTGAGGCTTATTATTTCCGCGCATGGTATTATTATCAGATGTTTATCAGCTATGGGCGCCTGACGTGGGTGAACACTCCGCTTGATCCTAATATGGAAGAAATGAAATTGCCTCGTGCTAACCGCACGATTATTGCCGACAGTATTTTGGCTGATCTGGATAAAGCGGTGATGTATCTCAATACTCAGAACAATAGTGCTACCATGCGGATTCATAAAGATGTGGCGCGTGCTTTGAAAAGTGAAGTGGCCTTGTTTGAAGGAACTTGGGAAAAATACCATAAAGCGAAAAATGATAAGTTTTTTGATTCTACGGTGACCGATGAAAAAATTCGCGATTATTTTAATCAGGCTGTTGCAGCTGCAAAAGAAGTGATGGATCGTGGCGTATGGGCCATTTATAATACTGGTAACAAATTGGATGATTATCGTCAGATGTTTCAGACTACAGATTTATCGGGTAATCCGGAAGTACTTTGGTATAAACAGTATGATGGAGATCAGATTGGTAATAATGTAAACCGTTACTTAAATCAAGGAGGAGGGAGTGTAGGTGTTACGGCTTCATTAGTGGATGATTATCTGACAATTGATGGTAAACCGTTTGTTGGTGATGAGCGGATTGAAGCGAAAAAGGTGTTCGGGAATGAATTGCAGCCGACTTTGCGTGATCCGCGTTTGTCACAGACTGTTTGTATGCCGGGGCAGCAATTACGTCCGGATGACAAGGCTCCTTATTATGTTGTACCGCCATTGATTGGTACTTCATCCTATAATCAGAATATGACTGGTTATTCTTTATTAAAACATGTGCAAATTGATTATACGGGCAGTCTGGATGCCGAGTTCAAGGGAGCCACACCGGCTATTCAGTTCCGTTATGCAGATATCTTGCTGAATTATGCGGAAGCTCTGGCTGAACTGGATGGTGTGGGGAATGCGCAGAAAATTATTGATGCCTTGCAACCTTTACGTGACCGTGTAGGCATGCCTCCGGTGGATTTTGACAGGGAATATAATCAGGAAGCTGATTATGGTTTCCGCAATCTTGATAAGTATATTCAGGCTGTACGTCGTGAACGCCGGGTTGAAAAAGCCTGTGAAGGACGCCGTCAGGAAGATATCATGCGCTGGGCTGCTGCGGACGAATTAATAGTGAGCAAATGGCCGAAAGGTGCGCTCTTTGTGGGAAGTAATCTTGAGAACCATCCTGTATATGGTGATAAGTTAATTTATGATCAAGCTTCAGGAAATAATCTTTTCCTGACAGGCAAGCCCGGGGATCCGTTGCGCTATATTATACCTACGAATCCTGCAGGGTATGAATCGGGTTGGAAGTTTGATGTCAACCGTGACTATCTGTTACCCATTCAGACACGTATGTTAGGAGATTTGACCGGTGGTATGTGGGAGCAAAATCCCGGATGGTAGGAATTATGTTAATAAAAAAGATATGAATAGAGTAACACCTGTGTTATTATATTCTTTGACGGGGGCAGCGGTGTTGTCATCGCTGTCTTCCTGCAAAGAAAAGAAATCTGAAGAGGTAAAAAAGCCGATGAATGTGGTCTATATCATGTGTGACGACCATTCTTATCAGACGATCAGTGCCTATGACCAACGTTATATGCAGACACCCAATATTGACCGGATAGCCAATGAGGGTGTCCGTTTCACAAACAGCTTTGTAGCAAACTCTCTGAGTGGTCCCAGCCGTGCCTGCATGCTGACCGGTAAACATAGTCATGCCAATGGATTTACGGATAATACCACCACATTTGACGGTAACCAGCAGACTTTCCCGAAACTGCTTCAGGCTAATGGCTATCAGACTGCTATGATCGGTAAATGGCATCTGGTATCTGAACCTACCGGATTTAATTATTGGGACATCCTGATAGGACAAGGGGATTATTATAATCCGAAATTTATTAAAAATGGCGAACGGGTACAACGGGAAGGCTATGCTACCAATATTGTGACAGATTTGGCAATAAATTGGATGGACAGCATCCGGGACAAGAGTAAACCATTCTGTCTTTTTATTCATCATAAGGCGCCTCATCGTACCTGGATGCCTGATCTTTGTGACCTTGACTTGTATGATGATGTAACTTATCCGATGCCCGAAAACTTCTATGATAAATATGAAGGCAGAATTCCTGCATCCAAGCAGGAAATGAGCATTATAAAGGATATGGATTTGGTGTATGACCTGAAGATGGCGGACAAGGAGAATGAGATCCATACCACAACGGGACTGGAAGAAGCGGGCAGAAATATGTATAATGCTCTGAATCCGGAACAGAAGGCTGTTTGGGACAAGCATTATGATCCTATCATTGCCAAATTCAAACAGGATAAGTTAACGGGTAAGGCTTTGGCTGAGTGGAAATATCAGCAATATATGCATGATTATATGCGGGTTATCCATTCCATAGACCGTAATGTGGGGCGTGTTTTGAAGTATTTGGAAGAGAACGGATTGATGGAAAATACGATGATTGTCTATACTTCCGACCAGGGATTCTATATGGGAGAACATGGTTGGTTTGACAAGCGTTTTATGTACGAAGAGTCTTTCCGTACCCCCTTGCTGGTCCGTTTGCCGGGAGGAAAGAAAGGTGATGTTGATGAGATGGTGCAAAATATTGATTATGGTCCTACTATATTGGACCTTGCAGGGGTGGAGGTACCGGCAGATATGCATGGAGTTTCTTTCTTGCCTTTGCTGAAGGGGGAGAAAGTGCCTGACTGGCGTAAATCATTGTATTATCATTTTTATGAATACCCGGCTGAACATGCTGTCCGCCGCCATTATGGTGTACGTACAGAACGTTATAAATTGATGCATTTTTATAATGACATAGACTGTTGGGAACTATATGATTTACAGGAAGATCCTATGGAGATGCATAATATCTACGGACAACCTGGAACGGAAGAGTTGGTTAAAGAATTGAAGACGGAATTATTACGTCTCCAAGTTCAGTATGATGACCCTATTCGTAACATTTACAAGGATTGACAACCTAATCTGACCTAAATTTAACATAGCATGAAGTATTCCCGGTCTTTCTGTTTTCAAGAAGGTCGGGAATCTTTTTTTCTATAATCGGACGGACTCATTCCCATTGCATTTTTGAATACAGTGCTGAAATTGCGTGAATGCTTGAATCCTGACTGTTCTGCTACTTCGCTTATGGACAGTGTGGTGGCATCTAGTAATTTACGGGCATATTCCAAACGGCATTTTATGATGTATTCACTGATGCCTATATCCATCATTCCTTTAGTCTTGTTGTAGAGTGACGCACGGCTCATTCCCATTTGCTTTGCTATGAAATTGACATCCATATCCACATTGCTGATATTTTCATTGACAATGCGGCTGAATTGAAGCATCAGCTGCTCATTGATGTGATTCAGATTTTCTTGTTTGGGTATAGGGATATCTATGGTGGCATAGTGCTTTTTCACGATGTTGTGATTATGCATGATATTCTGTATCTGGATAGAAAGTAAATCCATGTCAAACGGTTTGGTTATATAGGCTTCTGCTCCTGTTTTGTATCCTTCTTCTATACTGGCGTCATCGACACAGGAAGTAAGCAGTATCACAGGCATATAGTTTAAGTCTGGTTTTTGTTTGATATAGCGGCATAGTTCAAATCCGTTCATGCGGGGCATTTTGACATCACTTAATACAATTTGGGGGCGTTGTGACGTAAGGATAGGAAGAGCTTCCATGCCATCATGAGCTTCATACACTTCTTCAAACAGAACTTGTAGGTTGCAAATCAGGTAATTACATAAGTCGCGATCATCTTCCACTATTAGAATAGAATGAAATTTCTCTATGCTGTCTTGTTGAGGTTGTTTGTAATCGATGTCGGCTGATAGATGCAATGCATCATTCAAATAGGTTTGAGGTGTAGATTGAATGTCGGCGGCTTCCTGTCTATACGGTAATGTGAAAAAGAAAGTCGCTCCTTTGGTTTCATTATTTTGGGCTCCGATGATGCCTCCGTGCATTTCTACCAGTTGCTTGGCGTATGACAAGCCGATTCCGTTACCTTGAAAGCTATGTTTACCCTGATAGAAGCGAGTGAATAAATTGGCTATATCTTCTTCTTGAAGACCTATTCCCTCATCTTTTATAGTTACCCGTACACGGCTTCCATTACCTTCGAGGTAAGTGGAAACAGTGACAGTAGAATTTTCTTCGCTGAATTTATAGGCATTTGTCAATAGGTTGTTAACGACGATTTCACATTGACTGCGGTCAAAATACATAGTTTCTATGGTAGTGTCAGGAGTAAATGCCAATGAGATATTACGTAACGAAAGTTCATCCTTGAAATCATTTAGGATACTTTGCAACCATTCGTTGAAGGGCGTGGAAGACATGCGCAGGATATTTTTCTCTACTTCCATCTTGCGCATATTCAGAATCATGTCAATGATGTTTTTCATTTGTCGTGCTTGCTTGAACGCACCATATAGTTTGCCACGGAGTTCATAGGGGATTTGTTTGCTGTTTGTAAGTTGTTTCAACGGTGTATAAATTAAGGTTAAAGGGGTACGCAGTTCATGGTTGATATTGATCAAAGCTTTCACTTTTTCCTTGTAGATGGTACGTTCCTGTTCCTTGTATTTCCGTTTCAGTTGACGGTCGTGAGCTTTTATGATATAGATAATGAAAAGAATGATGATGGCCGCACATAATAGGATGAACCAGGATTGTTGCCACCACGGAGGAAGGACAGTGAATTTCAGCAAAGTGAATTCAGGACTCCAGCTACCATCGTTCTGTGTACATTGAACCGTTATTTTATAGTCGCCCGGAGAAATGGTATGTAAAACAAGATGGGGACGGGATGTTTCTGTGTATTCTGTGTTCAGCCCTTTTATACGGAACCGGTAGATGCGCTTGTGAAATACATTTCCCCCTTCCAGTTGTGTATGTATTTTTAGGGAGGAGAAATTATAAGGAATTTCCATAGTTGATCGGGGGATGAAGTGAACTGTTGTGCCGTTCAATGCTATTTCTTGCAACTTAAGTGTGATGGGAGGTGGAGCCGAAGCTGGTTTTAAAGCTTTGTTGATTCGTACCAATCCCTCGGAGCCACCCATGTATATGTTGCCGTCACTTGCCACCAATGCAGGTTTGGCTAAAAAGTCGTTAGGTAATATGCCGTCCATCTCATTGTAGATGACAAAATGATTTTTATGTGGATTATAAGCGTATATGATTCCCAATGACCCCATCCATACGATGCCTTCATGGTCAATGACTAAAGAAGTGATTACGTCATTTCCATCGGGTAGCTTTAATGGCTCTTTACGGTTTGAGGGCAGGTGAATTCTGGTGACTCCATTAGGTTCGGCTATCCATAGAGTCCCTAAAGAATCAATGCTTGCAGCTAATATCTGGTTATTTTTCTCATAAGCTATGGTTTCGTATTCGTTTTTCTCTTTGTTGTATTGGAATACATTGTTTCGGTCATGAAAAAATGGATAAGTACGGTATTTTCCAATATAGATCCAGGAATATTGTAATTGTTTGTTCTTGAAGTGGATGGGAATAAGTTGTTGGCTTCCGGGAATATATCGGTAAAAAGCATTACCGTATAGTTCTATTTCGTTCCGATCATTAACTCGTATATTGGTGGGTGCACTGGAGCTTGCCAGCTTTGCTTCTGCATCTTTGTCCGGAAGAGAGAAGCGCTGGTAGTTTCCTGTCTTTTTATTGAAGCGGAAGATTCCTTTTGAAAAACTGGATGCTAGCAGTTCGGTTTCGGATAAAGGGCAAATGGATACTATTTTTTCTCCCAATGTTTGCGGATAGTGGGTAAAACGTTCCGTTTGCGGGTCAAAGCAGTTGATACCGCCTCCGTCCGTACCAATCCAGATCCGTCCGTCTTTATCTTCCCATAGGCATAAGGGGCATTTGTCGGACAAGCCTGAGGCTGGGTTTTGTGCAGCTTTGGTATAGGTAGTGATAAAACCTTTTTCTGCTCCTAGTACGCCTTCCCGCACCATACCTATCCACATGTGGTTGTTGCTGTGGCATAGGCATGTGACTGAATTGGCAGGGAATTGCCGGTTTTCTTTGTTTGATAAGATTTGAATATCATGAGTGTCCGGATAGATTATATTCACTCCGCCGCCATCTGTTGCCAGCCAAATGGCTTTATCCCATTCTGTTATATCAAGAACGATATCGTTGCTCAAGTTTGAATTACGGGTATTATAGGAGGTCAGCAGTTGTCCATCCTGATTATAACATTTTACTCCTTGCCCGTAGAAGGAAACCCAGTAACGTCCGGAGGAATCCTTATATAGATCGTATGCATTGGATGATTCACCGAATGGAGAATCAGTTATTTCTCCTGTATGTTTATTTAATAGCTTTATTTCCCATGCATTGTTTATTATCAGGTAATGAGTGGAGTTGAAAGGCTCCATCTTGATAATATGGATTCCTGTTGTTTTTAAAGGGATTGCTTTGGAATGTTTTAATTCTTTTTCATATACAAGCAATGTGTCGGTTACAGGTATCAGCAGCTTGCTTCCTTCAGTTGTTATAATGGAAGCTTTTACCGGCTGATTATGTCGCAGAAAAATTTGCAGGGAATCTTTCTCATATTCATAATAACTGATTCCTTGTGAGGTGACCGCCCATATCCGCTCTTCATTATCTCCGAAAATATCGTTGATGTAATGGCTGTTTTTACGTAATAAGTCCGGTAGATTATATTTCTTGATTTTTTCTCCATTGAAACGATATATTCCCTGAGTGGTTCCGACCCATAATGAACCGTTTTTGTCATCGTATAGGGATATAATAGAGGTTGGAAGCCCTTCTTTAATAGAAAGTTGTTTAAAATGATAATAAGGACGGTTGATGGAATAAGCTTTTATGATAAAACAACATAGAACCAGGATTACATAGACGGTTTTTCTCATTCAGATAAGGTCTTAAAAACAAATATTTGTACAAATATAAGAAATAGGTTTTGAAATTCAAAGCGAAAAGAGGATATTGATAACCGAATGGCTGTGATATTATATATAATTTGTCATTCTGAACAGATGTAAAAGATAACATAGTGTTCAGAATGACAAAATAGATTGAAAAATGAGGGGGGATTTGTCTGACTGTTTTTTGTTCTTATAAGGGGATTTTTTTCAGTTTTTCATTCTCAACCATTACTTTATATGTCTTTCCTTTAGTTGTCTTAAAGGTAAAAGTCAGGTTACCATATCTCAGATTGCAGGGCTCACCGGCTTTGGACAGAATGACGGCTTCTTTTAATTTCCCATCCTGCCAGATAATGTCAATTTCAAAGTTACCTTTGGCACAAAGCCCTTTGACAGAACCTTCTTTCCATGCGTCTGGCAAGGCTGGGAGTAATTGGATGAATCCCATGTGACTTTGCAACAACATTTCTGTGATACCGGCAGTTCCGCCAAAGTTACCGTCAATCTGGAAAGGCGGATGGGTATCCCATAAGTTGTCCAAAGTCCCATTTTTTAGTAAGTTGCCAAATAGTTTGTAGGCGTGGTTGCCGTCTTGCAGACGTGCCCATTGATTCAGTTTCCATCCCATGCTCCAGCCGGTAGCTCCGTCACCGCGGTGTTCTAAAACAACTTTGGCGGCATTGGTTAATTCGGGAGTAGTAATTGGTGAAAGGGTGTGGCCCGGATGCAGTCCGAATAAATGGTTGACGTGACGATGCTCGTCTTTGGGATCGTCTATGTCTGTTGACCATTCCATTAACTGACCATAACGTCCTATTTGATAGGGTACAAGATGTTTCAGTACATATTGCCATTGTTTACGGTCTTTGGAATCGACACCCAGTGCTTTGCTGGCATCAATGGCGTTGAGCAATATTTCGCGGACTACAGCATGTACAAAAGTAGCTCCTTGGTCTACAGGTCCATGCTCGGGAGAAGTGGAAGGAGCAGCAGTGTAGGTCCCGTCCGGTTTATGCCATAAATAGTCTACAGCAAAGTTGGCACTGCTCTTGATAAGATCATAGCCTACTTCTTTCAGGAATTTTTTGTCTCGGGTGTAATCATAGTATTCCCAAATGTGAGTTGCCAGCCAGGGACCTGCCATCGGGTTAAAGTTCCAGGACATATTTTCATCGGTCAAAGGGGAGGTAAATCCGAAAATGTTTCCGGATATGGAGGCTGTCCATCCGCGTGCGCCGAAATAGGCTTGGGCTGTTTTTTCTCCCGGCTTTACCAAGGTACGGATGAAGTCTATCAAAGGCCATACACATTTGTTCAGATTGGTGGAGCAAGCAGGCCAGTAGTTCATCTGGATATTGATATTATTATGGTAATCTACATGCCATGGGCCATCTACCCCGTTGGCCCACATTCCTTGCAGGTTGGCCGGGAGATTGCCGGGGCGTGAACTGGCAATTAATAAGTATCGTCCGAACTGATAATAGATTTCTTCCAGCCGGTAGTCCGGATTTCCTTTGCGATAGCGTGCCAGACGTTGATGGGTGGGAAGATCTGTAACGGCAGGATATTGCAAGGTCATAGGAGCATGAGGGTTCAGTTGTAGTTTGACTCTGCCAAACAGTTGGGTATAGTCCGTTTTGTGTCGCTCGCATAATTCGTTGTAATTTTTGGCAGCGGCAGCGTCTAGCATGGCCAGGGTTGTTTGGTCCGGATCAGGACCGACATACGTCTTGGGGTCTTTGAAGTCTGGATTGAAGTTGAGTTTATAATCGGTATCTGCGGTCAGCAGAAAAATGACTTCATCCGCATTGCGGACAATGAATTTGCCATCAGTCGTGTTCAGGCTTCCTCCTTTGTTTATGGCTTGTATGCGGAGAGCAAATTTCATTTGGTTGTTTTTGAGGCGACCGGTATAGAGCAAACGATTGGGACCGTCTGTTTTGATATCACCTATGGCTTCAGGGTTGCTGCCATAGCTGAATATCAGGTTTTGCATGCCGGGACGGTCGGCTGTGAACTTCAGTACCATCACGCTGTCGGGGTAGGAAACGAAGTATTTACGCTCGTAGTTCACTTCATCTTTGCGAAAACTGACTATTGCCATGGCCGAGTCAAGAGACAGGATGCGTTTATAATCGGTCATACCGATTTCACTTAAACCGGTTTCGATGTAAGCTTCTCCCAATGTAGTAAAGGAGCCGAAGCGAAAAGGTGTTTCACGGCTTGGCTCATAATCGGCCAGTCCGTTGAAATTTTTGCAGGTAAGTTCTTCTGCTTTTTTCTGGTTACCGTCTGTAAATGCTTGGCGGATTTCGGGTAACAGGTGTGCCGACTCTTTATTTACGTTCCAATAATAAGCTGCTCCCTTTTCTGTGTTCGGTCCTCCGCGCCATAGTGTCTTTTCGTTTAAAGTGATTCGTTCTGCCGCTATAGATCCCATAACATTGCCTCCCAAACTGCCGTTTCCTATGGGGAGTGAGTTGTTTTCCCATGCTTTGTCTGTTGCAGGAGAATACCAGGAAGCGCGTCCGTCCAAATTATTAGGGGTATCAAACCAGATGCTCAATCCTTTGGTGTAATCTGTACTCTGTGCTTGTAAGGAAGCTGCGAATAAGCTTCCTAAAATGCATAGTTGAAGTTTCTTCATAAATTAATGATATTAGTTAAAGGTATTTCTACAAAAATACAATTAGATTTTTATTTGTGAGAAATGTAATGTTTGAAATTTAGGGTGATTTCCTGTTTTTATAGGTATATCAAGGTTGAAAGATAATTTTCATCGAACATTTCATTGGCGATATCCCACAGATGTTCTGCTGTCAGCATTTCTATCCGTTTGAATACTTCTTCCGGACCTTCAAATTTACCATAGTGCAAGAACGTTTTTCCCATATCCAATGCATTGTTCTCAAAATTGTCTCCGGCAACTCCTATTTGTCCGATGATCTGTTTTTTTGCTGCACTCAGTTGTGAGGAACTTAGTTTGCTGTCACGCAGTTTTTTCAATTCTTTATGAACTAGTCCGATGCAACGGTCTGCATCTTCCGGATCTGTTCCGAAATAGATGCAGAACACTCCTGTGTCTGTGTATGAGGTCAGATTGGCTTCTACGTTATAGACCAGCCCCCGGCGTTCGCGCAAGGAAACGTTCAGCCGGCTGTTCATACCGGGTCCTCCCAGCAGATTGTTCAGCAGGTAAAGTCCGGTTCGTTTTTCATTATATGCATTATATCCCCGGCTACCTATCATTACATGGGCTTGATGTGTTTCTTTATTCAGTGTCAATGTCTTAGGAATATAGAGAAAAGGTTCTGTCCGTTGGCGTTCGGTAATGGAAAAAGGGATGTCGGCTGTCACTTTCTCTATGGTGCGTATCACTTTCTTAAAGTCTATATTGCCTTGAATGAAAAAGATCATATTGGTAGCTTTGTAAAAACGGGAAGTAAAATTCAAGGCGTGTCCACTTTTGAAACTACGCAATAAGTCCGGTTTGCCCAAAATATTCCTTCCCAAAGGATGATTGGGAAAAATCAATTCCTCGAAATCATCAAAAATCAGTTCTGACGGACTGTCTTCATAACTTTGTATTTCATCAATAATCACTTCCACTTCTTTGTCAATCTCATGTTGTGGGAAGGTGCTGTGAAATACAATATCTGCCAGCAGTTCTGCTGCCCGTGAGAAGTGTTCTACCAGAAAAGCACTGTATATCACTGTTTCTTCCTTATTCGTATATGCATTTAAATCTCCGCCTACATTTTCCATGCGGTTCAGGATGTGCCATGCATGTCTTTTTTGTGTTCCTTTAAAGATAAGGTGTTCCACGAAATGGGCCATTCCCTGTTCCTGTTCGTTTTCATCACGGGTTCCGGCATCGACGGCAAAGCCGCAATAGGCTACATTAGACTGATTGGGAGCGTGAATAATGCGCAGCCCGTTAGGCAAGGTGAAAGTATTGTATGACATTGTTTTTTGCTTCAAATAAGTTTCGGTTGGCAAAAATACAACAAAAGTTATTGCCGTTCTTCAAAAAATGCAGATATTTGTATTTACTAACAGAAAACAAGATGATGGATAAAATTGCTATTTTCTGTTCCGCATCCGAGAATATAGAGCCTGTGTTTTTTGAAAAAGCACGTGAGTTGGGCGTTTGGATGGGACAAAACAAGAAGACGTTAGTGTATGGAGGTGCTAATATCGGATTGATGGAATGTATTGCCAAGGCAGCCAAAGACAACGGTTCGATGATAATGGGAGTTATTCCGACCAAGCTGGAAGAACGTGGACGAGCCAGCGATTTGGTGGATGTGACTTTCCGTACGGATAATTTGAGTGACCGTAAAGATGTGATGTTGAATGAATCGGATGTAGTGATAGCTTTGCCGGGAGGAGTGGGTACACTGGATGAGGTTTTTCATGTAATGGCGGCCGCTACGCTGGACTATCATCGTAAAAAAGTAATTTTTTATAATATAAATGGCTTTTGGAATGGCATTATCGACTTTTTGGCCGGATTGGAGAGGCAGCATTTTGCCCATCATCCGTTGAACAGTTATTTTGCTGTTGCCAATGACTTGAGAGAACTAACCGAACTACTTAAATAATATTCATGTAACCTATTATGATGACATCTATACACGAATTGTTGCAGAAAGAGGCTCAGGCTGTTTTGAATATTCCTATAACTGATGCTTATGAGAAAGCAGTGGAATTGATAGTTGAGCAAATACACCGTAAAAAAGGAAAGCTGGTGACTACCGGTATGGGTAAGGCCGGACAGATAGCTATGAATATAGCTACGACTTTTTGCTCTACAGGTATTCCGGCAGTGTTTTTACATCCCAGCGAAGCCCAACATGGGGATTTGGGAATTTTGCAGGAGAATGATTTGCTGCTTCTGATTTCTAATTCAGGAAAAACCCGTGAAATTGTGGAACTGACACAACTTGCACATAATTTGAACCCAAATTTGAAATATATTGTTATTACCGGAAATGCGGATAGTCCATTGGCCCGGGAGTCTGATATTTGTTTATGCACCGGGCATCCTGATGAAGTGTGTGCTTTGGGTATGACCCCCACAACTTCAACTACAGTTATGACCGTGATAGGTGATATTTTGGTAGTGGAAACCATGAAAAGGACCGGTTTTACCATCGAAGAGTATAGCAAACGCCATCATGGAGGGTACTTAGGTGAGCGTTCACGCGAGTTAAGTAAGTAAAATAAAATAGAACCGGAACGCAAATGACACAAATAATGCAAATAGAATTTTATTAAAGGATTTGTGTCATTTGTGTTCCGGTTTTATGTATATAAATCGTAAATATAAAAATGAGAAAAGTAATAGGTATAGGTGAAACCATTCTGGATATTCTTTTTAAAGATAGCCAACCTACGGCAGCAGTTCCTGGTGGCTCGGTTTTCAATGGAATTATTTCATTGGGGCGTTTGGGAGTCAATGTAACTTTTATCAGTGAAACGGGAAATGACAAAGTGGGCGATATCATTCTGAAATTTATGCGAGAGAATGGAGTAAGCACAGATCATGTGAACGTGTTTCCTGAAGGAAAGTCACCTGTGTCTTTAGCTTTTCTGAATGAACAGAATGATGCTGAATATCTTTTTTATAAAGATTATCCACGGTTGAGGCTGGATGTGACAATGCCTGAAATACATCGGGATGACATTGTGATGATCGGCTCTTATTATGCTGTAACGCCTCAATTGCGTGATAAGGTGAAAGAACTGTTGGATAAAGCTCGTGAAAAAGGGGCTATCATTTATTATGACGTGAATTTCCGCAGTACTCACAAGAACGAGGCGATAAAGCTGCTTCCTGTTATTCTTGAGAATTTTGAATATGCTGATATCATTCGCGGCTCCGTTGAGGATTTTGAGAATATGTTTGGTTTGACAGATGCGGATAAGGTTTATAAAAGTAAGATTGAATTTTATTGTCCGCATTTTATTTGCACGCACGGTGGAAGAGGAATTCGCCTGTATACAAAGAATATAAAAAAGCATTATGAAGTGGATCCTTTGCAGACTGTCAGTACGGTGGGAGCCGGAGATAATTTTAACGCCGGAGTAGTTTTCGGATTGCTAAAATATCGTATCCGCCGGGATGATTTGGATGAACTGTCGGAAGATGACTGGGACCATGTGATTCGTTGTGGAAAGGATTTCAGTGCCGATGTTTGTATGAGTTTGAATAATTCGATTTCAAAAGAGTTTGCTGCCGGTTACAGATAAATCGGATAGCTCTCATTGTTTTAAACTCTTTTATTATGTATGAGAACCTTTAAATTAATAGCAGGTCTTTCCTTTTTGCTGCTGGTGGTTGCCTGTCAGGACAAAAAGCGGTCTTCGCAGATTGAGGTAGCGGAGAATGAATCGAAATATGTGGTTTTGGCATATGTCACCTCATGGGGAGAAAGTACGCCTGATCCGGCATGTTTGACTCATATTAATTATGCGTTCGGGCATGTTACAGATAATTTCAAAGGAATACGTATAGATAATGAACCACGTTTGCAAATGGTAGTGGGGCTGCGTGAAAAAAAACCGTCTTTGAAAGTTTTACTGTCCGTAGGCGGGTGGGGAAGCAGTCGGTTTAGTGAGATGGCACAGACAGATAGTACACGTATGGCGTTTGCCGCAGATTGTAAACGGGTGATAGACCAGTTTGATTTGGACGGAATTGATATAGATTGGGAATATCCCGGTATAGGAACTGCCGGTGTATCTTTTTCGCCGGAAGATACTGATAACTTTTCTTTGTTGATGAAGGATATACGCTATGCTATCGGTAAAGACAAACTGCTGACCATTGCTACACAGGCAGGTGCCAAATATTACAACTTAAAGGCTGTCGAACCTTATGTGGATTATGTCAATATCATGACATACGATATGGAGGAATCTCCTAATCACCATTCGGCCTTGTACCGTTCGGAAATGACTGAGGAATGGTCTTGCGAGGATGCGGTTGCCGCCCATGTTGCCGCAGGTTTTCCTGTCGGACGCTTGGTATTGGGTATTCCGTTCTATGGGCATGGGACTAATGAAGCTCCAGAATTATTGGATTATCGTCATATTATCGCTTTGGATTCTTTACAGAGTTGTTGGGATAGTGCGGCACAAGTTCCTTATATGATAAATTCGCAAGGACATGTGGTCGTTAATTATGAGAATGCCCAGTCCATCGCATTCAAGTGCCAGTTCCTGCATCAGAAAGGGATGCTGGGGGCTATGTACTGGGACTATGATAGCGATGATGAAAAGGGTACATTACGCCATGCTGTCTATCAAGGTGTAATGAATCCTTGATTCTTTCAGTTTATTTTTTCTTATCTGCATATTTTCTGTAAAGAGGATAAGCCGCTTGCAGTATTTTGTTTTTTAATAAAGGCGGATAGTCGGGATAAACCGATAAAAAAGCTTCTACTTCTTTGTAGGCCGCTTCGCTATCGTGATTCCTTAATAAAGCCCCGACCCAATTGCGAGGGAAAAAGATATCTCCGGTGCGTTGAACTTCTGTCAGTTTTTCCAATGCCGGACGGATATATTTCACCGCATAATCTTGTCTTGTAGGATGATTCAGATAGCTTAAGGTTGTAGCTGCCCAAGGCTCAATCCTTCTGTTTTCCGCTTGCAATAAAGATCGGAATAAACTGTCCAATTTTAAAGTATCGGCAGTCATCGCACGTGATATGAAATCGAATTGGCGTAGACGGTCCGGATTGTGGATGCGTTGGCGTTGTGTCTGAAGTATTTCTTTTCCTTGCTCAGGTATGCGCAAGGCCAGTTCGTAGGCCAATGTAGTGTAATCTCTTTCATTTAATTGTTGGACTCTTTCGGTTTCCCATAAGGAATAGAGGCACTGAATCATAGTCGGACTTGCTGCTTCTGTAATCAGAAGGCGTAATAACTGGATGCGACAAGAAGGAATCGGATGAGAATGGCTGAGTTTATAAAGCTCATTTTCTATTTTATCACGTTCTGCCGAAGATATCTCTTGCAGAGGAGAGGACAGGTAATTGGTTAATGTTGAAGCTATCAACGGGTTCTTTTCACAATGTATTCCGTTGAGTAATGCATTCATCCATGCAGTATTCGGAATTCCTTTTGCTTGATAATTTTCATGCATCATCATTAAAACTGCCTGTCGGGTTGTTTCATTGTCTATTTCTTGCCAATGTTCCAGCAGCCAATGGAGACTGTTGTTGTCAGGAACAAACAAACCATATCCTCTCCCGTCCGTATTGGGCAGAATACGGGTGGGGGTAAAGGGTAACGTAATACGGCATAAGCTGTCTGTCAGACTGGCTTCTATCGTTGTGTCCCTTGTTCCGCAAAGGGTGATATTGAATTTTTGAGGCCAGTTTAATCCTCTTTGATATGGATCTTGCTGATGTATGGTCAACTGTTTGTCTGATATTTCGAATTTGATTATCGGCATTCCTTTTTGGTTTACCCATACATCGCTGAAAGCGGCTAGATCTTGCTCTGTTTTACTGTCTAGAATTTGTATCAAGTCATCCCAAGTGGCGTTGGCGTAAGCGTAAGTTTTTAAATATTCTTGAATCCCTTCCCGAAATGCTTCTTTTCCCATTGATTCCACCAGTTTTACCATCATGACAGGAGCTTTGTTATAAATGATCTGTCCATAAATTAATCCTGCATTTTGAAGGTTATCTAGCGGTTGCCGGATAGCAGTGGTTCCGGGTGTACGGTCTTCTGACAAGGATGCGGCTGTATAAGTCTTCATCCAATTCAGCTGGTGATTGACTTGCGGGAATAATGGTTCGGTAATCAGAGCTGCAAAATAATTGGCGAATACCTCTTTAGTCCAGACATCATCAAACCAGTTCATCGTTACTAAATCTCCGAACCACATGTGGGCGGTTTCGTGGGCGATTAATTGGGTTCGGCGAAGTTCTTCATCCGGAGTGGGATTTTCGCTTAGGAACATTTGCGTGTCATTATATAAGGTGGCGCCTGTGTGCTCCATACCTCCATATTGGAATCCCGGCAAGATAATAAAATCGTATTTGGCAAAAGGATAGGGAACATTGGTATATTCTTCCAGCCAGTTCAGCGAAGCGGTCACTTGTTTGAAGATGGTATCTAATTGAGCTACTTTTTTAGAATCTGTTTCGCGGTAATATGCTGAGATTTTCCGGTTACCTTCTATATATTCTTGATGTTCTAATTTACCGGTGACAAAGGAAAAAAGATAAGTGCTTAATGGTTCAGTTGGGGCAAAAGTTACTGTTTTGCAGTTGCCTTTTGTTTCTTCTTTAGTAATATAGGTATTGGAAACAGCTTTCCATTCTGTTGGTATATCCAGTCGTAAGGAAAATGTGGCTTTCAGATTCGGCTGTTCGAAACAAGGGAATAAGGTACGGGCACGGTCTGGCACTAATAGCGTATACAGAAATTCATCATTTCTGTTTAGCGACTGGTTTCCGGCAATAAATTTGATCGTGATATTATTTTTTCCTTCTACTATGTTTTTTTCAGGTAGGATGATGTGCTCGTTATGGAATTCATAACGGGCAGTTTGTCCATTGACGGATACCGATTTTATTTTTTCAGGCTTTTCTCTGAAGTCGAGAATAATTTCTTGCGGTGCATCCAGATTAAATTCAATGGTAATCTCTCCATTTACCGGTACTGATTTCTGTTCAGGAATGGAGAAATATAGCTTATACTTCAACTCCTTAATCTCCTGTTTGCGCAGTGTTGCCAGTTCTTGCGATACGCCCTCGTCGTAGAAACGAGGATTGCTTGTGGTCTGTTGGCAACTGCATAATAATAAGCTGCACATGAAAATAAGATATCCGATATATGTTTTCATCATCTAAAATTTATCTTGGTTATCTGCGGCAATTTTTCGGATGCCGCGCTGTGAAGCTATGAATGCACCTCCCAATACTCGTTTCCCCTCGTAAAAAACGGCTGATTGTCCGGGAGCGATGGCGGATGCTTCGGAAAGGAAACGGACCAATAGTTGTTTTTCATCTAATACGAGCACTTGACACGGAATAGGCTTGCTGCGATAGCGGATACGTACTGACAAGTCCTTGCATTGCAGTAAATCCTGCATTTCTGTGATATGATAGTCTTCTACCAACATATATTCTGCTTTAAGTTCCTCGGCATCTCCTAACATGACTGTATTCTTTTCTGCATTGATGCGTAGTACGTATGCTGGATGCCCCAAAGCGATTTCCAATCCTTTCCGTTGGCCTATTGTATAATAAGGAAAGCCTTTGTGCTGACCTATCTTGACACCTTTGCTATTTACAAAC
This sequence comes from uncultured Phocaeicola sp., assembly GCA_948579315.1. GTDB lineage: Bacteria > Bacteroidota > Bacteroidia > Bacteroidales > Bacteroidaceae > Phocaeicola. The sequence goes on along the minus strand of CAPAOL010000034.1, from coordinate 2,326 downwards.
CATCCCGGTCCTACTTGGGTGTCAATATCCGGGCATTGCGAACGCAGAAAGTTTCGGTAATCCCCTTCTATAAAGCAGATTTCCATACTTTCACCTCCACGGGCTTTCGCTTCGAATCCTTTTTGTCGGAGATATTCCCGTACCTCCTGCTTGGTATAAGTTCCCAGTGGAAAGAGAAAACGTTGAAGTATCTCCTGAGGAAGTTTCCATAGAAAATAGGATTGGTCTTTTGTCTGGTCATCTCCCGCTACTATATACAGTTTTCCCTTCCGTTCTTCCAGTCTGCAATAATGCCCGGTAGAGATATGGGCGCAATTCGTTTGGTCTGCCCATTCACAGAGAATTCGCTCTTTGAATAGCGGATTGCAAAGGACACAAGGATTGGGAGTTCTTCCTTGCATATACTCATCTATGAAGTGTTTTACAATAATCTGTTTGAACTCTTTCCTCACATCAGCTACATGGTGTTCTATTCCCAACCGTTCTGCCAAGGCCCTTGCTTCCAGTACATCATCAGGTTCATCTTGACCGGGGGTGGAAAAGCGGGAAGGGACATCCCACGTTCTCATGGTAACTCCTACCACTTCATATCCTTGTTCTTGCAGCATGATGCACGTGGCGGAGCTGTCTATTCCGCCACTCATTCCTACCAGGACTCTTTTATCTCTGTTATTCATTATATAAATAGTTCAGGTTCACGGCGTGCCGCACATTTTTGGTGTAGCATGGGGGTGTAAGGAGTATCAAAAACTCGTGCACCATTAGGGCATTCTTTTACGCAAGCGCAGCACTTGATGCATTTGGTAATCTCTGTTTCTATTTTTCCTTCATCGCTTAAAGCAATGGCATGAGTAGGACATACTTCGATGCATTCGCCACAGGCGAAACATCCTTCAGTGCAGACTGGAGCGGCAGGAGTAGAGGGGCCAACAAAGCGATAAGGTATGTTTCCTTTTAGGTAAAAATCGGATAATGTTTCATCCTTCTCCAGTTTTGTCAGACAGTCTTTTCCAAATTGTTCCGCAATCTGTAAATCGGTAACATCCGGACGGCCTTCTGCAATGGGCATATTAGGACGGCTGTAGCTGTGTTCACCAATAAAGGCACCGGCAGCCAGTGGGGTGAATCCCAATTGAATAGTTTCATCTCTCAATTCGACCAGTGCATCTTCGTAATCGCGGTTACCATATACAGCGACTAAGATAGCCGGAGCATTGTTGCCTTTTAATCTTCGTAGCCGTTGCAATGCTATTGGGGCTACCCTGCCTGCATACACAGGAACTGCAATGATCGTGATAGAATCTTTGATTTCTATCGGGCTACTATTCTCATCCGTAGTGAGATCTATTTCTATTCTTCTGCCCATACCTATACTTTCTCCGATGGCACGGGCTATTTTCGCAGACGTATGTGTAGGCGAAAAAAATACGATGTGATTGCTTGTATATGTTTTCATAAACGCAAATATAGTGACTTTTGTCCAAAGGTAGCCAAATATATAGATAAGATGTGTAAAGGTGATAAAAATTGTCTTTATATGAATGTAAAAAATTATTATTAAATATCTTTTTTTCTATTTTAGTTAATAGAAGTGATACGGTAAGCTATATTAGTTAAAATGTATTTAGGGATGAACAAAAAAATCCCATGTTTAGGGAGTTTGAATAATTCTTAATTAGAAAATGAATGACATATTTATATTGGATTATTTTGTTCTTTTCTGGTTTGTTTTGTTGAATAAAGGGATAATTTACAAGTTCTGGATTCCGCTTTATAGAGACTAAGCTATATTTTGACTGTTATAAGTTTAACTTCTTCGGCGTACTTATGCTATTATATTAAGGTGTATAGTGAAAGTAATGTCTTGTTTTAATAGGTCTATGGGGCTTTCTATGGTTGTTTGTAAGGTAAAGAATATAGAGATATTCCTATTTCTTAAAATATTCCTGTATTTTATAAAGATTTTTAGTGGAAAGTCTTGCAGAATAGAGTAAAATGGGTACTTTTGTCCGATGAAATTATGGCTATTATAGAAACTGACTAAAATATGGATGTTCTATTTCAAACGCAAAGCAATGAGCTTTCTACTACAACGCAGAAAGAAAAGCTGTTTAAAGATGCAGAACGGCAGTGGAATACACTGTCTACCGAGAAAGGAGCGCCCGGAAGAAAAGTTGATTTTGAGATCTATAAAAGCATTTTGTATAACCTAGAAATCAGAAAAGTATATTTGGATTCAAAACTCTCTTTAGAAAAGTTTAGTTCAATAGTCGGCACGAATACGACCTACCTGAGTAATGCGGTGAACAACTACTTCGGATGCAAT
>CAPAOL010000033.1 GCA_948579315.1 uncultured Phocaeicola sp. | reverse complement strand
CTTTTGACTTTATTATAACTTGGAGAGAAACACGCACGAGGCCGAATGCTTACAGGAAGCAAATGAGTATTCTTCCTGTCTTGAAAGTTAAGATGGAAAGCAGGTGCAATCTTTTGACCACGATATTGTATGACTCATTCTTGTCCTTTAGCATGATGGTCAAGGATATCGGTCCGGTGCGGGTGTTGCGGCGGCTGAAGGTGCTGACAGCGCACTGAAGGAACTACTGTCAGCCTTATGCGTTGTATATCAGATTTTTATTGTGGCTGAACACACTGAAGGATACTTTGAATTCCAGGGTATTGGTGAAGTGAGAATGATAAACGGGAAGCTGGATAGGGTACTGCATATGTTTGCTTCTCACTGATTTTATAAAAAACGAAACTTCTGCCCGTAAAGATGAATCGGGGCAGAAGTTTCGTTTCTCGAATATGGATTGCCGGAGTATTATCCCAGTAATTCTTTCACTTTAGCCGAGATGGCACGTCCTTCGGCTTTGCCTGCCAACTTTTTGGTGGCGACACCCATGACTTTACCCATATCCTGAGGACCGGCGGCACCCACTTCTGCAATAATTTCTTTCAAAGCGGCTTCCAGTTCTTCGTTACTCATTTGTTTGGGCAGATAGGCTTCAAGCACTGCCACTTGGGCCAGTTCGGCTTCAGCCAAGTCGGCGCGGCCCTGACCTTGGTAAATGGCGGCTGAATCTTTCCCTTGTTTTACCAGTTTCTGCATGATTTTCAATGCAGCGTCATCCGTCAAAGTGTCGTTGGCGCCCGGTGCTGTCTTTGCTTCAAGGAAGAATTTTTTCACATTACGCAAAGTTTCCAGTTTCACTTTGTCCTTGGCTTTCATAGCCTCTTTGATATCGTTGCTGATTACGTCAAATAAATCCATGGTTCTTTTCTATTTTAGTTGTTAAAATGTGATCGTTATTCCGCCGTTTTCGGCATCGTTATTGAATGTTTCCTCTTCTTCGGCTATTGCTTTAGACTGGATACTTTCCAACACAGTTTTGGTACGTTGGAAAGTAGGGGTCGTTTCCACCATACTGATAATGTCATCATTGTCCAGATCCTCCAGGCTGAAGATGTAAATGTTATGGCGTTTCTTCTTGTTGCTGTTCTTGAAGGTGTCTTTGCCGTAGTAATCTCCACGACGTTCATCCTTGCGCTGTTCCTCTTCTTCCAGTTCTTCCAGTTTCTTTTGTTCCTCGATGGTGCGTTTGTTCATCATGTTGTCCATGCCCGGTACATCCTTGATGCCGAAGCCGGTGGCAAGTACGGTGAACTTCACCTGTTCTTCCAGCGACTCGTCGATATAGAGCCCCCATTTGGTTTCCACGTCTTTGCCGAATTTGCTCATGAAGTCATGAACCTCATTCATCTCTTCCATCATCAACTCGCTCTTGGTGCTGAAAGAGATGTTGAACAGGATCTTCTTCGAGTTGAAGATATCGTTGTTGTTCAGCAGCGGGGAATGGAGCGCATCATTGATAGCCTGGCTCACGCGGCTTTCCCCTTTGCCGTATCCCGTACTCATAATGGCTACCCCACCATCTTTTAGTACTGTTTTCACGTCATTGAAGTCCAGGTTGATGGTACCGCGGATAGTGATAATCTCGGCAATACTCTTGGCTGCTATGGATAAAGTGTCATCCGCTTTGCCGAAAGCGTTCATCACGCTGAAGTCCGAATAAATATCACGCAGACGTTCATTGTTGATCACCAGCAGGGCATCTACATGCTGGCTCATTTTCTCCACGCCGTCCAGCGCCTGGTCAATCTTCCGGTTTCCTTCAAAAAGGAACGGAATGGTGACAATACCTACGGTGAGGATATCCATATCTTTGGCTGTCTTGGCAATGATCGGAGCCGCACCGGTTCCGGTACCTCCTCCCATTCCGGCAGTGATAAATACCATTTTACAGCCGTCGTTCAACATTCCTTTTACGTCTTCTATACTTTCTTCGGCTGCTTCACGTGCACGCTCCGGGCGGTTTCCGGCTCCTAATCCTTCTTTTCCCAGTTGCAACTTCACGGGAACGGGGGATTCGGCCAACGCCTGGTTATCTGTGTTGCACACAACAAATGTTACATCGTGTATACCTTCTTTATACATGTGATTTACGGCATTGCCGCCGCCACCTCCCACACCGATTACTTTAATGATAGTCGGGTTTTCTGCCGGGAAATCGAATGGCATTATAGTTTCATCAGACATAATCTTCTATATTATATTAAGGTGATGTAATTCGTTATTATTCTTCCAGAATCCTTCCAAACAAGTCGGTCAGCCGTTTGATCGGATTGTTGGCTTCTTTCAAACTCTTGATTTCTTTTTCCAGGTCGCGTATTTGGTTCAAAGCTTCTGCCACTCCCAGATCGCGTGCTTTGGCCAGTTGCGACAAGGCATTTTTGTATTTGCCTGCCTCTTTCAGCTCTTTTGCGTTTCTTATCAGGCTCTCGCAAGTGGCTTTTCGCAGCTTCTCCTCTTCCTCTGCTTTCTTGGCTGCCGCTGCTATTCTGGCTGCTTCTTCTTTCTCTCTTTTCCTTTTGTCTTCCACATTCTCGCCGCTTTCATCGAAGAGAGGTACTTGGATAGGACGTTCCGGGCGGTAACAGTTCTCTTTCCCGGCTCCTAACAAAGCGATGATTGTATTGCATGTACCATCTTTTTTCAGTTCCATCATGCCACCTTTCAGGCTTAGCTGGCTTTCTTTGGCCATTCTTACCTTTTCTACTTTGGTACGGTTGCTGAATGCTTCCTCCATATTCTTTAGATTGGCGGCACCGCCGGTAATGATAGCTCCTGCCAGCAGTTTGTCTTCATATCCCGAAAGAACAATCTGGTTCCATACATTGGCCAGTATCTCATTGACACGCGCTTCTACGATGTCTTCCAGTAAGTGTGACTCAATACTGCATTTCCCGTCCAGCGAGTAGGTAGGGTTGTCATCTCCGTCTTCCGACTTGTCGGCATAGGCATTGCCGTATTTCTTTTTCAGTTCTTCGGCATCTTCCTCTTCAATCTGCTGGCTGCAAATGTCTTTGGTGATGTTGCTTCCTCCCAGTGGGATGACTGCCAAATGGCGGAGTATGTTGTTTTTGTAGACAGATACAGTAGTCGTATCTGCGCCAAAGTCGATGAACATGCAGCCCGAACGTTTTTCACTGTTGGTCAGTACGGCATTGGCCAGAGCCAACGGTGAGATGATATAGTCGGCTATTTCGATTCCTGCCTGTTTGAAACATTTGTCAATGTTCTGCTTCACGCTGTTGCGGGCGATGATATTAAGGAAACGCCCTTCTATATGATCGCTGGGAACTCCTACAGGATCGGCCAGCAGGTTGATGCCTACTTTATATTCCTGGGGGGCCACTTCCAGTATTTCCTGGTCTATGATGGGGACTTCGCGGTTGCTGTCCATGATGGAGTCAATCAGTTCCTGTGAAATTTTGGTTTCTTCTTCCAGATGACGTACCTCCGTATTACGGATGGTGCGTAGAGATTGTCCTCCGATACCTACATAGACCTTTCCGATAGAAGCCTTTAATGTCGATTCCAGTTTCTTGATAATCGAAGTAAGGCTTTGTGCGGTTTTGTCCAGATTGTAAATCACTCCCTTACGGATAAAATCCGAAGAGTTTTCGCTGGCGAGGGCCAGCACTTGTATGCTTCCGTCCGCATGTTTCTTTCCTGCAATACCTGTGATCTTGGAGGATCCCAGTTCTATTGCTACTATAAAATCTGTTGCTGCCATATCTTACTTCTCTTTTTTAGTACAAATAATCTGATTATTAAATTCCAGACTGATGCGGCTGTACTTGTTCCAGCCTACTTGGTTCAGTCCTTTCTCATAAAAAGTTTTTAGTTTCTCGAACTTTTCCTCATAATTCCCGGGCTTGCCTAAGAATATGATATGTTCGCCAACCCGTGGAACCAGTTCCAGTTCTTTGGCTTGTGTCACGTTGATCTGCTCTATCTGGGCATCCCATAGCGGATGGGCCTGTAGAAAGACTCCTAAGGTATATAGTTCCTTGACGGCAAAATCACGATCCACGTATCCTGTAACAACAGCTACGTGTGCCGAACTGTTGGGTATCGGCATGATTTTTCCTTTATTGTCAATATAATAGTTGTCTCCGTTGTTTGCCATCACTCTGAGGATGGGGAGGCGCTGTGTCACTTCGATACCTATCTTGCATCCCGGTGTACGGTAACATTCCACATTTTCAATCAAGGGATGTTGGCTGAGCTCTTCTTCCAGCAGGCGGGTGTTGATGTCGCCCATCTTCTTACCCACAGGGGAGAGCTTCTTACCGTTCAGTAAGCGGAGTATCCCTTTCTGGCTGATGAAACCATGGTCTATACTGTCCTTGATAATCAATTCCATACCCTTGCAAACCTGGTCGGCAGGCTTGGTGTTGAAAGCGGTAACGGCTACAATAAGGTAGGCGGTTATCAGCAACAGAAACAGGAGTATGAGAATTTTCTTTATCATTTTTTATTCAGTAATCCGCAGATTTGGGGTACATAGTTATCTATGTCGCCCGCACCCAGGGTGATTAATACTTCTATATCTTTCTTGCTCAGTACGTCTAGAATTTCTTCTTTCTTGCACATGCTCTTCTCGATGCCCGGACGCAGATGGTCGTAAATCAGTTTGCTGGTGACGCCGGGGATGGGTTGCTCGCGTGCCGGATAGATATCTACCAGGATGACTTCGTCCAACAAGGAAAGGCTGTCGGCGAAATCTTTGTAGAAATCACGGGTACGTGTGTAGAGGTGCGGCTGGAAAACAGCCGTCAGCTTCTTGTCCCGATAGAGGGCACGCATGGAGAGTATGCTTTGTTTTATCTCGGAAGGATGGTGCGCATAGTCGCTCAGGAAAACCACCTTGTCGTTCTTTATCTTGAAATCGAAACGACGGTCTACTCCGCGGAAACTTGCCATACCTCTCTTTATTTCTTCGTCAGTCAATCCGCTCATCTGCGCCAAAGCCATGGCGGCTACCCCGTTCTCAATGTTGATACTGACGGGGACACCCAACTGTATATTGGGGATATTTCCCAAGGGTGATACGTAATCAAAGAAAATCTCACCGTTCCCAATACGGATATTCTCTGCATGAAAGTCACCCTCTTCTTGGGAATAGGTGTACAGTTTCACACCATTCTGCAAAGCCGGTTGCAGCTCGATGCCTTTACGTACAATCAATGCACCTCCCGGCTGGATGAGTGAGGTGTATTTGCGGAAGCTTTCCAGATAAGCCTCTTTGGTTCCGTAGATATCCAGATGGTCGGGATCGGTTGCGGTAATCACCGATATGTAGGGCGAGAGCCAATGGAAAGAACGGTCGAACTCGTCGGCTTCAATAACCATGTATTCACTGCTGTCAGACAACAGCAGGTTGGTGCCGTAATTCTTTGAGATGCCTCCCAAAAAGGCGTTGCATCCTACATGGGATTGGTGTAACAGATGGGCTGTCATGGTAGAAGTGGTGGTCTTACCGTGAGTGCCGGCTACACAAAGTCCTTTTCCTGCATGGGTAAGCATTCCCAATACCTGCGAACGTTTATGTATCTCGAAACCGTTTTCCCGGAAATAGGTAAACTCTTTATGTGTATCGGGGACAGCCGGAGTATAGACAACCAATGTAGTTGCCGGGTCGCGGAATGCATCCGTTATCAGTTCCGTGCTTTCTTCGTAATGGATGGCTGCTCCTTCTTCTATCAGCTTTTCTGTCAGTTCACTGGGCGTACGGTCATATCCGCCTACCTTCTTGCCTTTTGACAGGAAGTAGCGTACCAATGCGCTCATGCCGATACCTCCGGCACCGATGAAATAAACTGATTTTAATGTGTTAACGTCCATTTTCTTTTCTGTATTTATCAGCCAGTTTGAATACCTCCCGGGCAATAACGTTGGCTGAGTCGGTAAAGGCTAATTTAGCAATATTTGTACTTAAACTTTTCAATGTTTCCGGCTGTTTCACGGTTTCAACCGCTTTGTCCAGCAGAGCTTCTTTGGCAGCGGCGTCCTTGATATAGAGTGCTGCGTTTTTATTGACCAGCGCCAGTGCGTTCTTGGTCTGATGATCTTCGGCCACATTAGGCGACGGAACCAGAATGACGGGTTTCTGCAACAAACAGAACTCGGAGATGGAACCTGCTCCGGCACGGCTGATTATTAAATCGGCAGCACTGTATGCGGCGGCCATATCGCTGATAAAATCGGTTACGTGGAGCATTGGTAACTCACCGGCCTGGGCTACTGCGGCGCGTGCTTCGCCGATATATATTTTCCCGGTTTGCCAGATAAACTGCGCGCCGGATGCTTTAATCTTGTCCAAACCTTCCATCACGCAGTTGTTGATGGTGCGTGCTCCCAAGCTTCCTCCTACAATCAGGATTGTTTTCTTGGATGGGTCCAGCCCGAAGGAGCGGATAGCCTCTTCACGGCTGATGTGATGGTTGCGCAGTCCTTGGCGGACAGGGTTTCCGGTCAGGATAATCTTGTCTTTTTCAAAGAAACGTTCCATGCCGTCGTATGCCACGCATATTTTGCAGGCTTTCTTTGCCAATAGTTTGTTGGTTACTCCGGCATAAGAGTTCTGCTCTTGTATCAGTGTCGGAATACCCATCATCCCGGCCATTTTCAAAGTAGGACCGCTGGCATATCCGCCTACACCTACTGCTGCATGTGGCTTGAAATCCTTGATGATTTTACGTGCCAATAGCTGGCTTTTGACCAATTTGAAAAGAACCGAAACATTTTTCAATAAGTTCTTACGGTCGAATCCGGCAACAGGTAATCCTTTTATAGGGTATCCGGCAGCAGGAACGCGTTGCATCTCCATTCTGCCTTCAGCGCCTACGAACAGGATTTCCGCTTCGGGATGTTGTTCCTTGATGGCGTTGGCAATAGAGACTGCGGGGAAAATGTGTCCCCCGGTTCCTCCTCCGCTGATGATGATTCTTAAATTTTCTTCCATAATTCCTTTTTAGTCGAATTATTCGCAAAAGTATAAATAATACTTTTAAAATGAATGGTTTATATTATATTTCTTCTTCCGGCTCCCGCTTCCCGGCTGCATTCAGCATTGCCTTCAAGTCATCGGGCAGCGAGTTCTCCTCCGGCGGGAGGGAAGTGGTGGCATTGTCACCCGACGGAAGTGTGGTAATGGCTTCCTGCATGGCAGCTACCATTTCCTGATGCCGTTCGGTCTTGGCTGCCAGTTCGGCTTCTTTCTGCGCTTGTTGCTCGGCGGCTTTCTGTTCTTCTTTCTCAGCCACGTAGCGGCTGACACTTAATATCATACCGATGTAGGCGCAGTTGATGAGTGTAGAGGTTCCCCCTTTGCTGATAAGCGGCAGGGGTTGTCCGGTGACGGGGAACAGACCTACGGCCACCATCATGTTAAGCATCGCCTGAGATACCAGCAACAGGGCGATGCCCATCACCAGAAAGGCAGGAAAACTTTTTTCACTTCTTCGGGCTATTTTACCCGCCCGCATCAACAGCCAGATGTAGAGAATCACTACAAAGGCGCCTCCCAGCAACCCCAGCTCTTCTATGATTATAGCAAAGATGAAGTCCGAGAATGCTTGTGACAGGAAATCCCGCTGCACACTGTTACCCGGCATCTTTCCTATGATGTTGCTGGAGGCGATAGCAATATTGGCGTGTGCTATCTGGGCGTCCTTGTCTATATCATATTTGGCGGCGGGAACGGCTTCTTTGTCCTCAAAGAAGCCTTTTATACGGTTCTGCCAGGTTTCTACACGGTGCATCATGGGGACTTTGTTCAGTTTGTGTGTGGGCATAATCATCACTATGCCTACAAAAAAAGCCACCATAACTCCGGCTATTCCCATTAACTTGGCCAATTGCTTCCAGGGTACCCGGCCGATCACCATCATTAAAAAGACTACTCCGAAAAGCAGTGCTGCGGTAGAGCCGTTTTCGGGAGCAATCAGAATGAAAACAATTCCGGTGATCCACATGATATATTTAAATGCTTTCGGATTGGCATTGTCTTCTTCCTGAAACTTGGATAGAATAAATGCGGTGACAATAATCACGGCCATTTTTGCCAGTTCGGAAGGCTGGAACTGGATACCGAAGAAAGTCATCCAACGGGCTGCACCATTGACACGGTCTCCGGTAATCAATCCCATACCCATTACAAATATCAGCAATAATGTCGATAGGGGTAGCAGGAAGACGGGAAACACACGGAAATATTTGTAGGGAATGTTATGTACCAGTACCACAATGCACACACCTACCATCAGGATGACACTGTGCTGGGTGATAGGTCCCCAATGATCCCCACTTTTGTAGGTAAGCGTGCTGGCGGCACTAAATACCTCGACGATAGAGATCAGACAAAGAAACAGGAAAATAATCCAGATTACTTTGTCGCCCTTGAACAAGTCTTTTATCAGATCCATTATCTATATACCTTAATACTATATTACAGGTTTCTTACACATTCCTTGAACTGCTCGCCACGGTCTTCGTAACTTTTGAAAAGGTCGAAGCTGGCGCAGCATGGACTTAATAATACGGTTTCGCCTTTCTTGGCCATCCGGTAAGCAGCGTCTACGGCATCCTTCATGCTTTGTACATCGGCTACAGGCAGGCCGAACTTGTCAAAGAAATCATGCAATTTCTCATTGTGCAATCCCATGTAGATCAATCCGGTACATTTTTCTTTTACCAAGTCGGCAATTTCGTTATAGTCGTTGCCTTTGTCTTTCCCGCCTAATATCAGGATGGTTTTGGTTTTCATGCTTTGCAAAGCATACCAGCAGGAATTCACATTGGTAGCCTTGGAGTCATTGATATAATCTACCCCTCTTACCCGGCAGACTTTTTCAAGGCGGTGTTCCACTCCCTTGAAATCACCCAAGGCCTCGCGGATACACTCTTTGCGGATACCCGCCAGGTTGGCAGAGATACCGGCCGCCATGGAGTTGAACAGATTATGGGTTCCGGTCAGCGCCAGTTCCTCCTGTTCCATGTTGAAAGCGATTGGTTCTGTAAAATAAACCTTGTCCTGTTCCACGTATGCGGCGGTTCCTTCCTCTTTCCTTTCGGCAAAAGGGTAGTAATGGCCATGAATGCCATATTTGTGTAATTCACGCTGGATGATGGGGTCATCGTTCCAGAAGATGAAGGCATCGTCCGGGGTCTGGTTCTGGATAATGCGGAATTTGGCATCCACATAGTTTTGCATCTGGTGGTCGTAACGGTCCAGATGATCCGGCGTGATGTTCATCAATACGGCAATGTTGGCATGGAACTTGTACATATTGTCCAATTGGAAACTGCTTAACTCGATCACATAATAATCATAGTTGCATTCTGCTACCTGATATGCCAGACTTTGGCCGATATTTCCGGCTAGTCCCACATTCATACCTGCTTTCTTGAAGATATGATAAATCAGCGAAGTAGTTGTTGTTTTTCCATTACTTCCTGTAATGCAAATCATTTTGGCATTGGTATAACGTCCCGCAAATTCTATTTCGGAGATGATAGGGGTGCCTTGTGACTTTAACTTAAGAATCATCGGGGCATCATTCGGAATACCCGGACTTTTGATTACTTCATCCGCATTCAGAATGAGAGATTCGGTATGTTTGCCTTCTTCCCATTCGATGCCTCGCTCGTTCAGCATGTTTTTGTATATGTCCTTAATCGTGGACATGTCTGAAACGAAGGTGTCGAAACCTTGTTTCTTTGCCAGAACGGCTGCTCCCGCACCGCTTTCTCCGGCTCCTAGTATGACAATTCTTTTAGCCATAATCTTCGTTTATCTTATCTTATCTTTAATGTAATAATCGTAATTGCAGCGAGTACGATGGTGACAATCCAGAAGCGTACCGTGATTTTTGACTCATGGAATACGCTGTTGGGTTTCATGAACAGATAACTGCAATTGGGGTCTAACTGTGCTAATGTAGTGCGGAAATGGTCGTGGATAGGGGCACGTTTGAATACGCGTTGCAAATGTCCTTTCTTTTTTCCGCTTTTGAAATATCTCACCTGTAGAATGACCGAAAGGTTTTCTACCAAGAAGATTCCACAGAGAATAGGTATAAGCAACTCTTTATGAATGATGATTGCAAATACCGCTATGATACCACCAATGGTCAAGCTGCCGGTATCGCCCATAAATACTTGGGCGGGAAAAGCATTGTACCAAAGGAAACCGATCAGTGCGCCGATGAAGGAGCAGATAAAGATTACCAGTTCTTCACTGCCGGGAATGTACATGATATTAAGGTATCCTGCATATTCGATGTGGCTGGATACGTATGCCAATATGCCTAAGGTAAGACCGATGATAGCAGAATTTCCGGCTGCCATCCCGTCCATCCCGTCATTCAGGTTGGCACCGTTAGATACGGCAGTAACTACGAAGATGGTAACTAATACGAAAATAATCCAACCTACAGCCTGGGCATTGTCTCCCAGAAAACCTACGAAATCAGCATAATCCAAATTGTTGTTCTTGAAGAAAGGAATCGTAGTTTTGGTGGACTTCTGATCTTGTTCCTTGTGCACCACTTCCACAATTTCTCCTCCTCTTTGTATTTCTACGTTCTCACGGATAACCACGCTCGGACTTAAATATAAGGTGAGTCCCACAATGAGTCCCAAACCTACTTGGCCGATGATCTTGAATTTGCCGTGCAACCCTTCTTTGTCTTTACGGAAGACCTTGATATAGTCGTCCAAAAAGCCTAACGTACCCAGCCAAATGGTGGTAATCAACATTAATATCATGTAAATATTATGCAGCTTCCCCAACAAGAGGCAAGGTATGAGAATTGCGACAATAATAATTATACCTCCCATCGTCGGCACACCAACTTTTTTCACATTAAAAGGGTCTATAGATGCGTCACGTTGGGTTTCGGTTATTTGTTTACGTTTGAGCAGGTTGATGAAATATTCACCGAAGATAGCTGAGATCAACAATGATAAAATGATTGCCATCAATGAACGGAATGAAACGTAACCGAACATACCGGCTCCGGGAAAATCGAACTTTTCTAAATATTGAAATAAATAATATAACATCTTTTGGTTGGTTTATTCATTAGCAAAAATATCTCTTAATACTTCTTTATCGTCGAAATGGTGCTTTATACCTTTGATTTCCTGATAATTTTCGTGTCCTTTCCCGGCAACTAAAATGACATCTTTAGCTTGGGCCAGCATACAAGCTGTACGGATCGCTTCTTTACGGTCGGCTATGCTTATCACTTTACGCATATCCTCTTTAGTCAGCCCTGCCAGCATATCATTGATGATTTCCTGCGGCTCTTCAAAACGGGGATTGTCAGAGGTGATAATGACTTTATCGCTTTGCTTTACCGCTTCTTGTGCCATCAAGGGGCGTTTGCCTTTATCGCGGTTGCCGCCGGCGCCTACTACCGTAATTACATGACCTTTGCCATTCAGGACCTCGTGAATGGCATTCAGCACATTTTCCAAGGCATCCGGAGTATGGGCATAGTCCACAATGGCGGTGTATCCCTTGGGTGAGCGCAGTGAGTCAAAACGCCCGGCAACGGGGCGAAGAGTACTCAATGCCAGCAATACCTCTTCTGTCTTTTTCCCAAGCAGGCAGGCTGCTCCATAGACTGCCAGCAGGTTGGAAGCATTGAAACGTCCGATGAACTGTACATTGACTTCCACATTATTTATATCAAGCAGCATTCCTTCGAATCCATCTTCCAGCACTTTTCCTTTAAAATCACTCAAGCTGCGCAGCGAATAGGTGTGTACCTTTGCTTTGGTATTTTGAGTCATGACCAATCCGTTTTTGTCATCCAGATTGGTTAAGGCAAAGGCTGTTTTAGGCAGACCGTCAAAGAATGCTTTTTTGGCTTTCAGATAGTTCTCTACAGTTTTATGGTAGTCCAGATGGTCACGGGTAAGGTTGGTAAATATACCGCCTACGAATTTTAAACCACCGATCCGTTTTTGTGCTACAGAATGTGAGCTTACTTCCATAAAGGCATATTTGCATCCTTCATCTGCCATGCGCCCCAGCAGTTTGTTTAGTGTAATAGGGTCAGGGGTGGTATGGTCAGTTGGAATGGCTTCCTCATCTATATAATTGCATACAGTGGAAATGAGTCCTGTCTTATATCCGAATTTACGGAACATATTATATAATAAGGTGGCAATAGTCGTTTTTCCGTTGGTGCCTGTAACACCGACCAGTTCCAATTTCGAGGTGGGGTCGCCGTAAAACGTAGTTGCCAGTTTCCCGACAACGTCTTCCGTATCGTTCACTTTGATGTAGGTAACATTCTCAATCAATGTCTCAGGAAGATTCTCACATACCACTGTACGGGCTCCTTTTTCTATTGCTTTTTGAATATAAGTGTGTCCGTCAGTCTGCGTTCCTTTTACAGCAACGAAAATATGACCAGGCTCTATCAGGCGCGAGTCCATGTTTATTCCCGAAATTTCTTGGGATGCATCACCTATGATTTCATTGACTGTTATTCCTTTAATAATCTTTTCCAGTTTCATATTCTTCCTGTTACACTGTTAATTTAATCGTAATTGTATGGTTTGTCCTTTGCGCAAAGTGTTGCCGGCCGGGATACTTTGTGACTTCACTTTACCGATGCCGGTAATGCGGGCTTTCAATCCCATGCTTTCAAGCAGATAGACAGCATCCTTTGCGCCCATACCAATAACACTTGGTACAAGTTTATTGTTAATGTCTTTTTTGTTGAATAATACATTGTCCGGATTACTAGTCACATTTCCCCATACCGGTTTGCCTTCGGTTGATTGTTCCGAAACTCCGGATGAATTTACATTTATCCGGTTCAGTACATAATGCGCCGCACTTATATCCCCGTTTTTCACATCCGGAATAAGGATAGAAGTTGAGTCTTTTGCTTCTTTCAAATCTTGTGCCAGATGTTTGGCAAATACGCGTTCGGCAATTTTACTGAACACGCTGCCGGCCATCAGACCACCCGAGGCGGGGAGTCCAGGTTTCTGGATGGCTACAATGCAACTGTATTTAGGCGCTTCTGAAGGAAAATATCCACAGAAACTTACCAAATAACGGCGTGTGCCATTCGTGTACCCGGCTTTCCCTTGTGAAACCTGTGCAGTACCGGTTTTCCCGGATACATGGAATTGCTTGGATCCTGCTTTCTTTCCCAGTCCTTCGCTGACGACTTTTTCCAAAATCGTTTGTATCTCGCTGATAGCCTTGGGGGAAGCGATGGCCGGGTTGAGTATTTCAGGAGCAATATCTTCCACTACCTGCCCGTCTTTGACTATTGATTTCACAAAACGGGGCTTGACCATTACTCCGTTATTGGCTATAGCATTATAAAATGCCAGTGTATTGATGGGGGGAATTTGGGTTTCATAGCCAATAGACATCCATGCCAGTGCAGTACGTGACCAATTGCTCAAGTCTTTGTTGGGGATGCGGATGTTCGGCTTGCCGGCACCGGGAATATCGAGATCTAACGGAGTGGCAATGCCTACTCGATGCAGTCCGCGTACAAACTTTTCCGGATTATCATGATAATGATCATCGATCAACCGTGATACACCGATGTTTGAGGACACCATCAATGATTTTGTTGTGTTGATAGTGCCGTAGCCTCCACGATGCCAGTTATGATCTTTCATATAGCGGCCGTGCATCATATAGACCCCGTTACCGGTTTCCACCACCGTTTCCGGAGTGATGACTCCGTCGTCCAGCGCTACCAGTATGGATGCGGTTTTGAAAGTAGAGCCTGGCTCCATCATGTCTGAGATGGCGTTATTGCGTATTTCTCTGTAAATGCCGTCATTGCATTTGGTCATGTTGACGATAGCTTTAATGTCTCCCGTCTGCACTTCCATCAGAATGGCAACGCCTACAGTAGCGTTGATTTCTTTCAATTCATCCACCAATGCTTTTTCTGCGATGTCTTGCATACCTACATCAATGGTCGTAATGATATCACAGCCATCTACAGGAGGAATATCTACAATGTTCAGGTATTTGTTCATTACCTTTTGACGGTGAGTGATACCGTTTCTGCCTTTTAATATGGAATCGTATGAAAGTTCCAACCCGTTCTTTGCACCTTGTTCTATATCTGGATACATATCTCCTAATGTACGCATTGCCAGTGAGCCAAAAGGCTTTTTCCGTTGATTGAATGCCTGTTCATGGAATCCGCCTTTGTATTTGTTCAGGTTAAATACGGGCAGACGTTTTGCTTCTTTATATTGTATATAAGAAATGCGTTTGGGGTAGAGCAACCAACTGCGGCTCTCTTTTTTTCTTCCGTTTTTGATGTGCTGTTTGAAAAAGGCGGCACTTTTATCAGGGAATATTTCATGTAACCCTTTGCAGATTGTGTCAAGGTTTGCATAAAGAACTGAGTCTTTGATATGTTGTAGCTTCAGCCGTTTCTTTTCCTCTTCTTCGGTTTCGCCCTTCCTTTTATTTATCATGAAGTCCATGTAAATCTTATATTCGGGAAGGCTGCTTGCCATCAGCTGGCCGTCGGATGAGATGATGTTGCCACGGGTAGGACGTACGGTGACGTTTTCTTTTACAAAACGGTCGGCTACGTCTTTCCAGTATTGACGCTCGGCAAACATGATGACGCCGGCTTTGCAGATAATGGCAATGCCTATCAACACCATGACCAGGATGATGAAGGAGAAGCGGAGCATTATGTTTTTTTGGTTGGGCATCATGGGCTTAGTCTTTCTTTATTAAATAAGGACGGTTGGTAGCCGTTTGCAAGGGGCTGTCTTCCGTCGAAATATATTCTTCAATACGTGACTGGCGGCTCTTTTCCATCAGTTCGGAAGAGCGTGTCAATGCATCGTATTTGATATCGATCAAATCTTTTTTCAACTTGTCAATTTCAATGAGTTCCTGTTGGCTGCTATAACGGTTGTCTATGTATAGTACAGTCAGGATCATGATGAGAATCAGCAAACGGGTCTGTCTTTTGAAAAAGTCGTTCGCAAGGATATCTCCTCCTAATATGCTGCGGATAGACATATGCTTGGGCGAAGCAGATTGTCCGTCTTTGGGTTGTTGTGTATTTTGTTTCAGTTCTTCTTCCATCTCGTTATCTCTTTTCTGCAATTCTCAACTTGGCGCTTCGGGAGCGCGGATTGCGTGTCACTTCTTCGTTGCCGGCAACAATAACTTTGTTGTTGACTAGTTTGAAAGGTGTCTGTACATTACCAAAGAAATCTTGTTCGGCCTTGCCTTCTATGTTTCCGGTTTTCATGATATTCTTTACCATGCGGTCTTCTAAAGAGTGATAGGTGATTACTACCAGTCTGCCTCCCGGTTTCAGTGCCTTGGTTGCTGCATAAAGCATTTCTTTCAATGCTTCCATTTCCTGATTTACCTCTATGCGTAAAGCTTGGAACACCTTTGCGAGCTCTTTCTTTTCACGTTCCCGCCCGAAAAGCGGTTTGATGACTTCGAGGAAATCACCGATGGTGACAATTTGTTTTACACCTCGTGCTTTAACGATGGCTGATGCCAGTTTGCGGCTGTTCTTCAATTCACCATATAAATAGAAAATATTAGCCAAACGTTCTTCGTCATAGGTGTTCACTACATCAGCAGCTGTCATACCTGCGCGTTTGTTCATCCGCATGTCTAATTTGCCCTCGAAGCGGAATGAGAATCCACGTTCGGAGTCGTCAAAGTGATGTGAGGAAACGCCCAGATCGGCCAAAATGGCATCCACCCCTTCCACGCCATAATAACGTAGGAAGTTGGGAAGGTAGCGGAAGTTACTACGCACAAAAGTGAAGCGGCTGTCGCTTACAATATTCTTCTCGGCATCTTCATCTTGGTCAAAACTATATAGATGCGCGGTGCTACCCAGCCGGCTTAGAATTTCCTTGGAATGTCCTCCGCCGCCGAAAGTGGCATCTACATAAATACCTCCGGGTTGGATGTTCATTCCGTCTACGCTCTCGTTTAATAATACCGGTACATGATATATCTGTTTTGCTTCACTCATTCTATTTCTACGTTGTTATTAGTTCCCATAATTTCTTCCAATTCTTTTCCAAAGTCCTCCGGTGTGATGAAGGGTTTGTCTGCTATTTCTTTAGACCAGATTTCTATAGTGTCGTCCAATCCGATAAAACGTACATCTTGCTGTATTTTAGCTAATTTCAAATATCGTTTTGGAATCAGAAAGCGCCCGTTTCCATCCAATGTGATAACTTCTACATCCGAAACGAACTGACGGAAAATCATTTGGTGTCTGGAATTCCAGCGATTGAGTTTGCAACGTAGTTCGTTCATTTGTTCGTTCCACACATTTTCAGGGTAAAGTACCAGGCAGTCTTGGTAGGTGTCTTTGCGTAAAATCAGGCACTCCTGGGAGGCAGCTTGTAGCTGCTTCCTGAATACGGCAGGCAGGAACACTCTGCCTTTTGCATCCGTCTTTGCTTCAGAATTCCCAAGAAATCGCATGTTTACACCTTATTATATTGTTCAAGGTGTAAAATTACACAATTCCCCACAATTCCCCACAATATTTTAAGAAAATATTTCGAGAAGTTTTCAACAGGCTGTTAATGTAGCTAGTAGCTTGGTAAACAGGAGGTTTAAAATTAATAATTTTATGATAAAAAATAATGGAAAGGGCAGCTTCTCGGAGGTTGAAAAACGAAACCAAACTATTGCACATTCGTTTTTGTTTTGCGCAAAAATGAAAGAATTTGTATAGTTTCATACACAAAAACTCTTAATTTCTTTAGAGATTAAGAGTTTTTTCTGTCATAAATTGCCAATATAAAAAAAGATAAGTTACTTTTGCATGGAAAAGAACGTTTGCAAAATGACTGACGACTCTATATTTTTAATCGACATAGAAAAGATATTGAAAACGAAAGCCGGGAAAAAATATAAATATATTCCCCGTTTTGTCGTTTCGTACCTGAAGCATATCGTGCATCAGGATGAACTGAATGTCTTTTTAAAAGACTCCAAAAATAAAGTCGGAGTTGACTTTCTGGAAGCTTGTATGGAGTTCCTGGATGCAAAAGTGGAGATAAAAGGTTTGGAAAACTTGCCTGAAAACGGTAAATGCACTTTTGTCAGCAATCACCCGCTGGGGGGACAGGATGGAGTTGCTTTGGGGTATATATTGGGAAAACATTACAATGGTAATGTACGCTATTTGGTCAATGATTTGTTGATGAATTTGCATGGTTTGGCTCCTTTATGTATTCCTATCAATAAAACAGGCTCGCAATCCAGGGATTTCCCGAAGATGGTAGAGGCAGGGTTTGCCTCGGATAATCATATCATTATGTTTCCTGCGGGGTTATGTTCCCGTAGACAGGGTGGGGAAATCAAGGATTTGGAATGGAAAAAGACATTTGTCACTAAAAGTATTGAAACGCATCGTGATGTGGTACCTTTGCACTTTGAGGGCCGGAACTCAGACTTTTTTTATAATTTGGCAAATATATGTAAGGCACTTGGCATTAAGTTTAATATTGCTATGCTTTACTTGGCAGATGAAATGTTGAAAAATCGTCATAAAACCTTTACCTTGACCATTGGAAAACCCATTCCTTGGCAAACTTTCGACAAGACAAAGACCCCGGCTCAGTGGGCGCAGTTTGTAAAAGATGTAGTCTACAAGCTATAATAGACAAAAGAGAGAAAAAAGATATGGAAGAAATTATTGCACCGATTAGCAAAGAGATTCTGAAGGCGGAACTTTCCGAGGATAAACGCCTGAGGTTTACGAATAAAAGTCATAATGAAATTTACGTCATAACGTATCAGGATTCGCCCAATGTGATGAAGGAGATTGGCCGGTTGAGAGAAATAGCCTTTCGTGCTGCAGGTGGCGGAACAGGAAAGGCGATGGATATCGATGAATATGACGTGATGGAAAATCCATATAAGCAATTAGTTGTATGGAATCCTGAAGCGGAGGAGATTTTGGGAGGTTATCGTTATCTTTTGGGGGATGAGGTGCAATTTGATGAACATGGGAAGCCTGTGCTGGCTACTGCTCACATGTTTAATTTCTCGGAAGTTTTTTTGAAAGAATATTTGCCTTACACGGTGGAGTTGGGACGCTCATTTGTTACATTGGAATATCAGTCAACCCGTGCCGGTTCCAAGGGATTGTTTGCTTTGGATAATTTGTGGGATGGTTTGGGCGCATTAACCGTGATTAAGCCTAATGTGAAATATTTTTTTGGTAAGATGACTATGTATCCTAGTTATCATCGTCAGGGGCGTGACATGATATTATACTTCCTGAATAAACATTTCGGTGATAAAGATAAATTGATAACTCCGATGAAACCGCTGGAAATAGAAACAGATAAGAAAATGTTGGAAAATCTTTTCTGTTATGATTCCTTTAAAGAAGATTACAAGATCTTGAATACGGAAGTGCGTAAGCTGGGGTATAATATTCCTCCTTTGGTCAATGCATATATGAGTCTGTCTCCTACAATGCGTATGTTTGGAACAGCGATTAATTATGGATTCGGAGATGTGGAGGAAACCGGAATTCTGATTGCAGTCAATGAAATTCTGGAAGACAAACGGGTACGTCATATCGAATCGTTTGTAAAGCAACATCCTGAAGCTATGAAAATAACTTCAGGCGCTCATCCCATACTGACCAAATAATCGGACTAATAGTAGTATTTGGGGAAACATTGTCAGGTGCAGATAAAATTTACAGGATTCATCGTGCTCGCATCTGACAATGTTTTTATTATACTGCCGGCAGACTGTTGCCTTTGATTTTCCGGTAGAGGTCGAGCGCATATACGTCTGTCATGCCCGATATGTAATCCAGCACGGCTTGAATTTTTCCATATAAAGTAGGTGCGTTGACATTGTACTGTCCGGATATGCGGTTGATAAGTAGTTGTGAATACGCTTTTTCCGGAGAGCGCACTGCATTAATCATCAGGTCAATCAAGGTACTGATAACCCTGAATCCTGCCAATTCTATGTCCAGCACATCGCTGGAACGATATATTCTTTGAAAGGCAATTGCAGAACAATTGTCATAGGCCTCTTTCAATGGACTGCAAATGTGCATTATCAGGGTGCCTTCAAATTCCCCGGTCAATATCTTTTCTTCATTTTCAGTAAATACTCGTGTGCATTCCTTTATCAGTGCGCCTATGACCGAAGAACGTAAATAAGCTATCTGTTCATTGACGTCTGTTACAATCCGGCAAACTTCTTCAATGCGTTTTCTTCTTTTCTCATCAAAGAACTGCATATACAGTCCTTTGGTTTCATCATGTGTCAGCAGTTTTAATTTATGTGCGTCTTCTATGTCCATCATCTGATAACAAATATCATCTGCGGCTTCTACCAGGTAGACCAACGGATGGCGTGCGTAGCGTAAAGGCTCATCCGGTTTGCTGAGCCGGATAATCCCTAATTCTCCGGCTATTTTCTGATAATCAGCCTCTTCGCTTAAGAAGAAGCCGAATTTTGATTTCTTTCCTGCCAATTGTGAGGAAAAAGGGTATTTTACGATGGATGCCAGTGTGGAGTAGGTCATCACGAACCCTCCTTTCCGTCTTCCTTCAAACTGGTGGGTGAGGATGCGGAATGCATTGGCATTTCCTTCGAAGTGGGTTAAATCATCCCATTCCATCGGTGAAAGTTCTTTTTTCAATGCCATTCCTTGTCCTTCCGAGAAGTAAGTTGAAATGGCTTTTTCCCCCGAATGACCGAAAGGAGGATTTCCCAGATCGTGTGCCAGACATGCGGCTGAAACGATGGAACCTATTTCCGATATATGGGAGTCGGCCAAGGCTGGGTGCTTCTTCAGAAGCTGGCTGGCGACATCGTTTCCTAAAGAACGCCCCACACAAGAGACCTCAAGGCTGTGAGTCAACCGGTTGTGTACAAATACGCTACCCGGTAAAGGAAATACTTGAGTTTTGTTTTGCAAACGACGGAAAGGTGCTGAGAAGATGAGACGGTCATAATCGCGTTGGAATTCGGTACGGTCATCTTTACGGGCCTCGTGTAGTTCTTCCATGCCGAAGCGTTTATTTGATATTAATTGTTTCCAGTTCATAATTCAGGCTTTATCTGTTTGCAAAAGTAAGAAACTTCCGTTTAAAAAACTGTAAACGCTTAGATAAATCCATCTAAATGTGTAAATTCGCACCTTATTAATCATGTGGCAATGTGTTGATTCGTCAATATGCCAATGGGCTGTATCATGTCTGGACTGTGTTTGTTGTCTGCAAATTATTAGCACATTGCCATATAAGCATATTGATAAATTATTAAAATTATGAAAATACAGGT
Source organism: uncultured Phocaeicola sp. (assembly GCA_948579315.1). Taxonomy (GTDB): domain Bacteria; phylum Bacteroidota; class Bacteroidia; order Bacteroidales; family Bacteroidaceae; genus Phocaeicola. Next base: position 20,067 of record CAPAOL010000033.1, on the reverse strand, counting down.
AATCAATAAATCAAAACATGCTTTACCCGAGTATGCTACCGGGCAATCGGCAGGGATGGATATCCGTGCTAATCTTGACGAACCGATTGTGCTGAAACCCTTGCAACGTTGTTTGGTTCCTACGGGACTTTATATCGCATTGCCTGAAGGTTTTGAAGCGCAAATCCGTCCACGTAGCGGGCTGGCTATTAAGAAAGGCATCGGAGTCCTGAATTCTCCGGGCACAATTGATGCCGATTATCGTGGTGAAATTTGTATTATCCTGGTCAATTTGTCATCTGAGGATTTTATGATAGAAGATGGGGAGCGCATTGCGCAAATGGTTGTAGCCCGTCACGAACATGCCGAATGGCAGGAAGTGGAGGTGTTGGACGAAACGGAACGTGGTGCAGGTGGCTTTGGACATACCGGAAAAAAGTAAAAGGAAACAATGAATAGAAGATTGAAATATGTGCCCATGCTATGTGTATGTCTGATAGGCATGCTTGTTTCATGCGGTACGGTGAAGAGAGCTTCCGGCTTGTCCGGAAATAAAGCTGTTGTGGAGGAAAAGGATCCGCTTACTCCGGAGCAGCGCCGTAAATACGACTATTTCTTTTTGGAAGCGCTTCGGATGAAGGAAAAAGGTGACTTGGATGCGGCTTTCGAAATGTATAGTCACTGTTTGGACATTTATCCGCAAGGAGCCGCTACTTTGTTCGAAATTTCCCGCTTCCATATGTTTCTCAATCAGCCGGAAAAAGGGGAGGAAGCTTTGAAGAAGGCAGTGGATGCCGATCCTAAGAGTTTTTGGTATAAGCAAACTTTGGCAGCCTATTATCAAGGTAAGGGAAATTACCCGAAAGCCATTTATGTTTATGAGGATATGGCGAGCCAGTTCCCCTCACGTCTGGAACCGTTGATGGCTTTGATTGATCTCTATACCCGTACCAAGGACTATCAGCAGGTAGTTAATACATTGAACCGCCTTGAAGCCTTGGATGGGAAGTCTGAACAAATCAGCATGGAGAAATTCCGTATGTATCTGGCCATGAACAATGACCAGCAGGCATTTACGGAGATTGAGAATTTGGCGAAAGAATATCCATATGACATGCGTTATCTTACCATTTTGGGAGATGTCTATCTGAACAACGGTAAGGAAGAAGAAGCATACGAAACTTATCAGAAAGTATTGAAGGAAGAACCGGGCTATGCGCCGGCGTTGCTTTCCATGGCTTCTTATTACGAGAAAAAAGGGCAGGATAGTTTGTATCAGGTACAGTTGGATACTATTTTGCTGAATGATAATGTGGATAGCGATACAAAGATGAACATTATGCGCCAGCTTATTCTGCGTTCCGAGCAAACGAACAAGGACAGTACGAAAATAGCAGGCCTGTTTACTTCTATATTGAAGGAAAAACAAGAGAATGCAGATATTGCTATGTTGGCGGCCCAATATCTTCTGACGAAAAAGATGGATAAAGAGGCAACCCCTGTTTTGCACCAAGTGCTTGAAATTGATCCGGAAAATACGCCGGCACGCTTGCAGCTATTGAGTTTTGCCATTCGTGAGCAGAATATGGATGAAGTAATCAAATTGTGTGCTCCAGCTTTAGAATATACTCCGGATGTATTGGAATTCTATTATTATATGGGATTGGCCTATCATCAGAAAGAGAAAACAGACGAGGCATTGGAGGTTTTTAAAAAAGGAGTGAATCAAGTAACAGATAAAAGCAATAAGGATATCGTTTCTGATTTCTATGCCATTATGGGGGATCTTTATCATATAAAGAAGATGAATGTGGAGGCATATGCCGCATACGATTCCGCTTTGGTTTATAAGGAAAACAATATAGGGGCCTTGAATAATTATGCCTATTACCTGTCTGTAGAGCGTAAAAACCTAGATAAAGCGGAAGAAATGAGTTACCGTACCGTAAAGGCCGAACCTACCAATGGTACGTATCTGGATACCTATGCCTGGATACTTTTTGAGAAAGGTAAATATGTAGAAGCAAAAATTTACATTGACCAGGCTATGCAGAATGATGGAAGTAAAAGTTCCGTTGTTGTAGAGCATTGTGGAGATATTTACTATATGAATGGAGATCGTGAAAAGGCTTTGGAATATTGGCAACAAGCGGAAAAATTATCCAAGGAGCCTCCTCAAGAAGGTAGTGAAGAACGTAGTGAAAAGGAATTGAACTTATTGAGAAAGAAAATTGTACAAAAGAAATACTTTGCAGAATGATGAAACGTGTCTGTTTTTATTTGTTTAGCGCTTTGCTGATTATATTTATTTCTTCATGTTCATCTACCCGGAGTATGAAGAAAGGGGTATCTATTGGCAATTTATCCGAGTCGGAATATATGGAAGAGCTGATTAGCCGTTCTCCGGGATGGGATGCAATTACTGCGAAAATGTCATTGGCCGTTGACTTGAACGGTAAAGGACCGACTAAAGTAAATGGTACGTTGCGCATGAAACGTGATGAAGTAATCCAGCTTTCTATCGCTCCATTTTTGGGTATTGAAGTGGCACGTGCTGAAATATCTCCGGACGGAGTTTTAGTGATGGATCGCATGAACAAACGTTATGTACAAGTTCCTTTTGATGAATTGAAGAATCTGGCAAAGGCTGATTTGGATTTTCATACTTTGCAGGCCTTGTTTATGAATGAAATTTTTCTTCCGGGAAAAAAGGTGCTGACTGTCCGTGATATTTCGTCCTTTGCTGTGCGTCCTGAAAACGAAAATGCATTAATAGAAGTTAAGAACGGCAAACATTTCGCCTACCGTTTTCGTACCAATACAAATGATGGGCTGCTGAAAGAAAGTCATATCGGCTTGTCCGGTACCCGGTACGGGATAAATTGGCGTTATGATAAGTTTCGTCCGTTGGAGCAGAGACAGTTTCCGGGAACTATGACGGTTTCTTTTGAAGGGGCTGCCAAACCGGTTACGGCTGTATTTGAACTTTCCCGCCTTTCTACCAATAAGGATTGGGAAGCTCATACCGAAGTGCCCGGAAAATACGAAAGAATAGAATTGCAAGATTTGCTAAAACAGCTTATTAAATAATGAAACGTATCTTCTTACTACTCATAGCCTGCTGCTTTTTAAGTACTATTTCAGCGCAAAGTACTCGGAAAATAAGGGAGCTTGAAGCCAAACGGAAGGAACTTCACCAGCAGATTGCCGAGTCTGAAACTTTGTTGCAATCTACCAAAAAGGATGTGAAAAGCCAGTTGGACAACCTTGCTTTGCTGACAGGTCAGATTGAGGAGAGAAGAAAATATATCAATACCATAGAGAGTGATGTTCATACATTGACAAGTGAGATCGCTTCTTTACAGAAACAACTGAATAAACTTCAGCGTGATTTGAAAGACAAGAAGCGGAAGTATGAAACTTCGGTGCAATACATGTATCGTAACAAGTCTGTTCAAGAGAAATTAATGTTTATTTTTTCTGCCGAGAATTTGAGTCAGACTTACCGTCGTATGCGTTATGTGCAGGAATATGCAAACTTCCAGCGCCTTCAAGGAATGGAGATAGAACGTAAGCAGAAGCAAATTGCCGCTAAAAAAAGAGAAGTGGAACAAACTAAGCATGCCAAACAGAATCTTTTAAAACAGGGTGAGGTTGAAAAGGCCAAACTGGAGATTCAGGAAAAGGAGCGCCAGACTCTTTTGGCGAATTTGCAAAAGAAGCAGAAAGGTATACAAAGCGAGATAAGGAAGAAAAAACGTTCGGCTGAGCAATTGAATGCCCAGATTGACCGTTTGATTGAAATTGAAATAGAGAAAGCTAGAAAGCGTGCAGAGGAGGAAGCTCGTAGGAAAGCCGCTGCTGAGGCTGCCGCAAAGGCGGCAGCAGCTAAGAAAGCGGAGCGTGAAACTACGGGAGGGGCGTCCCGTTCTAAATCTACGGAAAAAAATGAGTCTACAAAGAAGGTCGCTCCGGTGGAGAAGTTCAGTCTGAATAATGAGGACCGCCAGCTGTCGGGCAGTTTTGAACGTAACCGGGGTATTTTGCCGGTTCCCATTACTGGTCCATACGTGATTGTCAGCCATTACGGACAGTATGCCGTAGATGGTTTGCGTAATGTGAAACTGGATAATAAAGGGATTGATATCAAGGGCAAACCGGGAGCGCAGGCACGTGCCGTTTTCAATGGAGAAGTTTCGGCTATTTTCCAGTATAATGGTTTGAACAATATACTGGTGCGTCATGGTAATTACATCTCTGTCTATTGCAACCTTTCTTCCGTATCGGTTTCTAAAGGCAGCAAAGTCAATACACGTACCGTTCTTGGTACTATCCATACAGATAGTTCGGGTAATACGGTCTTGCATTTTCAACTTCGTAAGGAAACGGCTAAACTTAATCCGGAATTATGGTTGGGAAGATGAAAAAGATAAGTTCTCTTTCTGTATTTTATTACTTTGCGGTTTCTCGCAGTTTGTTTGGAAACTGAAGAATTTTCTGTAGTTCCTGTTCCTGAAATTTCTTCCATAATAATTCCTTCTACGGAAAGTATCTGGCCTGTTGCTATAAAGAATGCTGATCTGGCTGGAGATTGGTTATCTTTTTGATATGTAGTACAGGATAACTTTCTGTATAATAGCTTTTAAAGTATAAATATGTATTTGAGGAACAGTTATTTCCGTTCTAAAACTTGTCTGTTCTTTCAAAGAGAACGAAAAAACATTTATTATTAAAAATAAATCTCCAATTAGTTTTGAGTTCAAGTCTAATTGCGTACATTTGTCCCCTGCATTAAGTATCCTCATAGAAGTACATTAATACTTTTCCAACTTATTCTTTAGTGATGATGGTAGAATCGTTTGTCTCTCTGTAAGATTCCTAATAGCAAAACGCACTTATTTTTTTATTAAAACATTTATTTTAAAATGAACATTTTTATTGCAGGGCTTAACTATAATATGAGTGAAGCCGAACTTGGAGAATTATTTGCAGAGTATGGTGAAGTTGTTTCTGTTAAGATTATAATGGACAGAGAGACCGGTCGTTCTAAGGGATATGGTTTTGTTGAAATGGCTGATGATGAAGCTGGAGATAAAGCGATTGCAGCTCTTAATGAAGTTGATATGGATGGAAAAACTCTTTCTGTGTCAGTAGCTCGTCCTAGAGAAGAACGTCCGCGTCGTAGCTATGGCAACAATGGCGGTGGTGGTTATCGTGGCGGTAACAACAGTCGTGGTGGTGGCTATGGTGGTAGTCGCGGAGATAATGGCTATGGCGGTGGCAGAAACAGATATTGATCTGTATCTCTATAAAATATAAGGGAACCTGTCTTGGACATTTGAAATGCTGAGGCAGGTTTTTAAGTGCCTGTTCAGGATATCTTCAAAAGACTTTGGCTGTCGGTTATTTCTTTTATTTATGGCAAACAGAAGATGTTCCATTGAGGGTAAAAACGGTTATTTATTAAGCATGGTCAATAATTTCTACATAAATTCCAGGTACTTCTCTCTTTTATAGAAAGGCTATAAGTATTATGCGTGTTATATTCAACTTCATTCTGGATTATTCCAACAAGAAAGAAGATGATTGAGTATGGAGAGATACTTGTTTCCTAGAAAATAGATTCCTGTGTCTGTGTTGTCAATAGTTCCAGCGCCTTGATTCCCATAACGGAATTTCCTTTTGGATTCAATCTCGGGCTCCACACTGCAACTGAATATCGTAGTGGGTAAACTGCGGCTATACCGCCTCCCACACCACTTTTCCCCGGAAGACCTACCAAATAAGAAAATTCTCCTGCTTCGTCATAGAATCCACATGTTTGCATGATGGCATTGATACGTTTCACTTGAGAGGCGGTCAGCGTGATTCCTTCGAATGTAAAAGTCTGTTTATGGTTGGCAAACGGCAAAAAGGCTTTGGATAAATCATAACAACTCATTTCTATGGAGCATTGCAGGAAATAGAAATGAAGTACACGTTCTATGTCATTGTCGATGTTATGATAATATTTCAACAGGTTGGTGATTGCCGCATTCAGATAACCGTTTTCACGTTCGGACAGGGCAACTTCTTCATTATAATGAATTTGGTTATTTCCGCTGATTGAGCGGACGAAACGAAGATATTCTTCTTCGGGGTGTTTCAGATGGTTCAGCAGGATATCTGTCATTACAATGGCTCCGGCGTTAATAAAGGGATTCCGAGGAATTCCTTTTTCTACCTCCAGTTGTACTAGTGAGTTGAAAGCTGTTCCCGAAGGTTCTTTACCTACTCTTTTCCATAGATTATCTCCTTCAAGACTCAAACACATGGCAAGTGAAAAAACTTTCGAAATACTTTGGATGGAGAAGCCGGTGGTGGCTTCTCCATGCATGAAAGTTTTGTTTTGTATCGTATGGATACACATTCCGAATTGATCTGGGTTGATTTTGGCAAGTGCCGGAATGTAATCAGCCTGTTTGCCAATAGAGGCGTAGGGCTGGATTTCTTGATAGATGTCTTTTAGAATCTGTTGATAATCCATAATTTGGACGTTTTTATTTTTCTGTATAGTCACCATTGGCTTTGATGAGCTCGATCAACTTCTCAACAGCCTGATCTTCGGGAATGTTTTTTTCTATGCATTCTTTCTTTTTATAGAGGCTGATTTTTCCACGACCGGCACCTACATAGCCATAGTCGGCATCCGCCATTTCGCCGGGACCATTGACAATACAGCCCATAATGCCGATCTTCAGACCTTTCAAGTGCGAGGTAGCTGTTTTGATACGGGCGATGGTAGACTCCAAATCATATAAGGTACGACCACATCCCGGACATGAAATGTATTCCGTTTTGCTGGTTCGGATTCTGCCGGCTTGCAGGATACCAAATGCAGTGGTATCTACCACTATATGACTCAAGGGGCCTTGGTTGTACAAGAAGATTCCGTCACAGAGTCCGTCAAAAATTAGTGCACCCATATCAGCTGCCGCTTTGATTTGCAGGTCTTCAGCTTTCGTTTCCTGATAGTATTGGAAGAATACGACCGGATTCTCTAACCCTTCATTCATCAGTTCGTGTGTCATGGCACGATATTCGCCGAGGCGGTTGGGATGATTGCTTTGGGCGATGATTACCACTTCGGGATGTAGTTTAAGGGCTGCGATTACTTCGTCATTCATAGCCATATAGGGCAGAAACAGGAATTTCAGATCGGAAACCGTGTGATGTAATTCTATCATCTGCTGGTAGTTAAATGCCGGATAGACATTTTTGTCTTCTGGATTCCATGCATTGGCATCTACTAGATAGGCTATATTGTTATCTCGTGATTGGGGCACACTTCCACCGCAATAAATATAGTCAGGTTTGAACTGAGGATTAGTTTCGAAAGACCCTTCCAGACGTTCGGCTATTACTACGGGAAGATTATCTCCTCCAATGTTTCGGACAGCCTTAGTCTTCCGGCGCCCCGGAGATAGGTAGTTGAACTGCGGAGCTTCTTTTCCAGGAATAAAAGGATGTCCTTCCCGAGTTAGTATATAATCAACCAGTTTGCGGGCTACCGGAATTTCGTTTTCAGGAGCCTCGCTCAATGAAACACGAATGGTATCTCCCAAGCCATCTGCAAGGAGTGCGCCTATTCCTAATGCGGATTTTATTCTTCCGTCCTCGCCGTCCCCTGCTTCGGTAACCCCCAAATGAAGCGGGAAAGCCATGCCTTCCTTTTCCATTTCCTGTACCAGCAGACGGACCGTCCTGACCATTACTACGGTATTGGATGCTTTGATGGAAATAACCACATCGTTGAAATGTTCCGCAACACAGATACGCAGAAATTCCATGCACGATTCCACCATACCTTCAGGGGTGTCACCATAATGAGACATGATGCGGTCTGACAGAGAACCGTGGTTTACCCCGATGCGGATGGCGGTGTGGTTTTCCTTGCAGATATTTAGAAAAGGAATGAAGCGGGCACGTATCTTTTCTATTTCTTGCGCATATTCTTCGTCAGTGTATTCCAGTTTCCGGAAAGTACGTCCCGGGTCTACGTAATTTCCCGGATTGATGCGTACCTTTTCTGCATATTGTGCCGCTACATCGGCTACTTTGGGGTTAAAATGTACATCGGCCACCAATGGAGTATCATATCCTTGAGAGCGTAATCCGATATTGATATTCTTCAAGTTTTCGGCTTCACGGACACCTTGTGTGGTGAGGCGAACGTATTCACCGCCGGCATCTATAATGCGTTTGGCTTGTTCCACACAGGCTTCGGTATCCATAGTGACGGTATTTGTCATGCTCTGAATACGGATGGGGTTGTTGCCACCCAAGGGAGTGGCTCCGATATTCACTTCGGAAGATTCGCGGCGGGAGTAATTGAATAAATCCATAGTTAGTGATTAGTGGTGAGTGGTTAGTGATTAGTGGGCTGCGCTGAAATATTAACCACTTACCACTAATCACTAACCACTAGTTAATTTGTTTTATATTCAAACTTGACTTCTTTCAGTTCTTCGTTGGCTTTCACGATTTTCTTTTTCAAGCCGGTCTTGTAGTCTGCAAACTTGGTGGCTAGTTCTGTATCACTCAATGCTAGCATTTGTACGGCCAGAATAGCTGCATTCATGGCTCCATTGATTGCTACGGTAGCTACAGGAATTCCGGGAGGCATTTGGATGATAGAATAAAGTGCGTCTACGCCATCAAGAACAGAACCTTTAACGGGGACACCGATAACAGGCAATGTGGTATTTGCAGCAATGACACCGGGAAGTGCGGCAGCCATGCCGGCAGCGGCAATGATGACTTTAATTCCACGGCCTGCAGCATTTTTCGCAAATTCCTCCACAGCTTCGGGAGTGCGGTGTGCCGAAAGGGCGTTCATTTCGAAAGGTACGTGCATCTCGTCCAGTAATTTGGCAGCTTTTTCCATTACGGGAAGATCGGAAGTGCTACCCATGATAATGCTTACGATAGGTTTCATTGTTTTTTGTTATTGTTTGGTTTATATATTTACTTCAAGCACGGGTTATACGGATGAACGCGGATAGAAAAATCCGTGAGGTCCGCGTAATCCGCGCTTGAACAATTCCTAATGGGAATCTATATTATTCGTTGACTAATGCTTTATATCCTTCAGCATCCAGCAAATCGTTAACGTCATTAGAGTCATTGGGCTTAATCTTAATCAGCCACCCTTTACCATACGGGTCTTGGTTTACTAATTCGGGATTGTCGGCCAATGCTTCATTCTGTTCCAAAACTTCTCCTGAAACGGGAAGGAACAAGTCCGAAATCGTTTTTACTACTTCAATAGTACCGAAAACTTCATCTTTTTCTAAAGTTTCTCCTTCAGTTGTGATATCTACGAATACGATGTCACCCAGTTGCTCTTGTGCATAATCAGTGATGCCTACATAAGCTATATCACCTTCTACTCGTATCCATTCGTGTTCTTTGGTATACTTTACATTGCTTGGAAATTCCATAATGCTTTCAATTTATAAGGTTAATACTAATTTTTTTCAAATAAACAAAATTCCAATGACACCACAAAACAATCCGACAATAAATCCGGCTAAAACTTCTAATAAGGTATGCTGTTTTACAATGATACGGGCTGTGCCAAGCATCCCGGATAGCAAAATGAAAAAACAGAGCCACCATACAGGATTGAAATTGAATATAAAGCTGTAGGATAATAATCCGCCTACCATCATGCCGCTGCTTGCCACGTGTGTGCTGATTTTCCACTTGAAATTGATCAGCGTGCAAAGGATCATGCAGATGAGGGCGGCTACGATAATACCTGACATATAGCGGGGCAGGTGTATCTTATACATGGTGATGAGACAAGTGACATAGCTGATGATAGTCAACGCATATGGTACGAAACGTTTTTCGCGGTGTCCCAATTCATGAATACCCCAACCGTTTATTTTTTGGAACAGGTAGATGGCGAGCATCGGCATCAGAATGGTGAAACAGTAGACTATGCCCAATACTATCAGTTTGTACTGGATGGGCATGATACGAAGATAAGTGAAGAAAAAAAGCAGGAAAAATGCCACAAAAGGAATCATAAAAGGCGTGAATATGCCTGATATGATACGTGAACTGACTTCAAGCGGACTGTTTTTCTTGCCTACTGCTATTGTTTCGGTTATTTCGTTAGCTTCCATATAATTTATATTACCTTCTTAATCGTGCGACGGGTATGTTAAGCTGTTGGCGGTATTTGGCTACAGTACGGCGGGCTATGGGGTAGCCTTTCGTTTTTAGTGTTTCGGCCAGTTCATCATCAGTGTACGGTTTTTCCTTGTCTTCGGTGTCTACACATTCTTTCAGAATACGCTTGATTTCGCGGACTGAGAGTTCTTCACCGTCTTCGGTAGTGTAACCGTCGCTGAAAAAGAATTTCAACGAATAGATACCATAGTTTGTTTGTACATATTTGCTGTTGCTTACCCGTGATATGGTGGAAATATCCAATCCCGAGCGTTCGGCTACATCTTTTAGGATCATGGGCTTTAGCAGGGATTCGTCTCCTTCCAAAAAGAAGGGGCGCTGAATATCTATAATGGCTTGCATGGTGGTGAGCAACGTATGTTGTCGCTGTTTTACGGCGTTGATAAAACCTTGTGCGGCATCTACTTTTTGTTTTAGGAACATCAGTGCGTCCTTTGAGGCTTTGCTCTGATTATCTTTGTTGCGGGTGTGTTCATCCAGTAGTTCGGTGAACTGGCGGCTCAGACGCAACTCAGGAACATTACGATTGTTTAAACTTAGAGTAATGGTGTCATCCTCATACGTTTCTACAATGAAGTCGGGAATGATCTGCTGCATATTTTTGCCCATTGCTTCACCCAGTGAACTGCCCGGACGAGGATTCAGTTTGGTGAGATCGCTCACCGCCTCATTATATTGTTCTTCGGTAATACCTAGTTTTTGGATAATCCTTTCTTTGTTTTTGCGGGTAAACTCATCACAGCATTTACCGATGATGTCCAGTTCTATTTGTTTTAACGGTGAATCGGCTTTTCTTTGTATTTGTAGCAGAAGACATTCTTGTAAACTGCGGGCACCGATACCTGCCGGATCAAAGTCTTGGATTATTTCCAAGATTTTATTTAATTCCTCCTCAGTGGTATAGATGCCTCGATAGATGGCAAGTTCATCCATGATAGACTCCATATTTTTGCGTAACAGGCCGTCATCGTCCAATGAACCGATCAAGTATTCTGCTATATCTCGTTGTTCTGGGGTAAGTTCCTGCATCTGCAACTGGTCTTTCAATATTTCATAAAAAGATACGGCATCCGAGAAAGGGATTTCTTCGGCTACTCCTTCTTTGGAACGATTATGTTCCTGTAGTTTATAATCGGGAATATCATCTTCGTTGCTGTAATCGCCTAATGAAAAATCTTCGTTCGAGTCTGTATTTCCGTCTTCGTTCTCAACGTATTCTGTGTTGTCATCTTCATTTTCGGGCATTTCTTTCCCTTCCTCCAGGGCCGGATTATCCAGTATTTCGGAATGGATACGTTCTTCCAGCTCCACAGTGGGCAGTTCCAGCAATTTCACTACCAGTATCTGTTGTGGAGATAAGGTTTGTATTTGTTGCTGGGCTTGTGTTTGTACTTGACGTGAGCCTTGTGCCATAATATTTTTATTTCCTTGTTTATTGCGACAAAAATAGGAAATTGTATTGTAATAATCTTCCTTTTTGGGGGGATTATTTTAAGGGGATGGCTATCTTTACCTGTCATCTATATAAAAAACATAAGATTATGTTTGCAAAAGAAACTTATACAACCCGTCGTAACAGTTTGAAAAAACGTGGGGATAGGTTTCTTGCTATTTTAGATAACGGGGAGAGTGGCGACTATGCGGATAATACTTATCATTTCCGCCAAGGTTCTACTTCTCTTTATTTTTGGGACTTGCCCTATGCCGGATTGGCGATATGGATATCATATTGTATGGATGGGATCCAGCCTGCCTTGTGTGAGAAAGCGTAGAGGGTGGGAGTGACAGAAACTGGTTCTGCCGCGGATTTGAAGAAGTGTTTGGAAAAAGCAGTTGCTAAAAGACAGGTGATTCATTAGAAAAGTACTTAGGTCAGCCGTAAATTATTAAGGCTGGTCGGATCTTTGGAACCGGAATTTGAACTTACTATAGAACCGGGTATCTATATTAATAGATTGTTGGAAAGCGGAGAAATGCTTTAAGGATTTTATCGATTATGATAAGTTGGAGAGTTATCGTGAGTTTACAGAGTTGCGTAATGAGGAAGATTATTTGATAACGGAGGACGGGGCACGTTTTTGGGGTACGAAGGTCCTTTTACTACAGAACGATGATATATAATTATCCACCTATGGTTGCTTTTAAACCGTAATCAGTCAAGATTTGTATGCACTGCTGTTGTACTTCCTCGGATGGCGTTTGCATTTTATATCCTTTAGGGTTATAGATACTGCCTAGCTTTGCATGCTTTCCCTTTCCTATATCATGGTAAGGTAATAGGTTAATGATCTCAGGATGCCGTGGAAGACTGGCCAAAAATTCGGCAGACAGCTTTATGTTCTTTTCATCTGCATTCACTCCTTCAATCAATGGAATACGGATATAATAAGGAAAGTCAGCTTCTGCTACTCTGCGGATGTTCTCCAAAATTAATTCATTGGGAACATCACAAAATGTCTGGTGTACGGTACTGTCCATTGATTTTAAGTCAATAAGCAATAGTTCACAATTCCGCATCACTTCATCCACTGTTTCTTTGCGGGCAAGCAGGGTGGTATCTACCACCCGATGAATTCCCTGTTGTCCGCAACGTTTCAGTATATCAATCAAGAATTCGGGATGAAGCAACGGTTCTCCACCACAAAAAGTAACTCCACCGCCCGATTGATCCATAAATGGAATTTCCTTTTCTATTTCATGCATCAGGTATTCGGCGGTATATTCCGTTCCTGATATCTCGATAGCCATTGCCGGACATTCTTCGGCACAGCGTCCGCATAACACGCATTTTTGTTTGTCGGTGATAATACCCTCGGGAGCCAGTGTCAGTGCCCCGTTGGGACATGCTTTCAGACAAGTTCCACAGCCGAGGCATTTCTTGGCTGTGTATAGTTTGTCTTTTCCGTTACGAATGCCTTCGGGATTATGGCACCATATGCACGAGAGCGGGCATCCTTTCATGAAAAGTGTGATGCGGATGCCCGGTCCGTCATTGATGGCATAGCGTTTGATGTCGAAAATCAGACTCATCTTGTCAGAAGGTTTCTTGTGCCGTGCGGGCTATTACGTCATATTGTAAATCTGTATTCATGTCATTGAAGTAATCACTGTATCCAGCTACGCGTACCAATAGGTCCCGGTATTCTTCCGGATGTTTTTGGGCGGCATGCAGGGTAGCGGTATCTACTATGTTGAACTGAATGTGATGTCCTCCTAAAGCAAAATAGCTGCGGATGAGGCTTACCAGTTTGGCTATGTCTTCATCGTGTTTAAGAAGTGAAGGCAGGAAGCGCTGATTCAATAGAGTGCCTCCGCTTTTCACCTGGTCCAGTTTTCCTAATGATTTTATAACGGCGGATGGCCCGTGGGTATCTGCTCCGTGTGAGGGTGAGGTACCGTCACTGATGGCACGTCCGGCTAGACGGCCGTTGGGGGTGGCATTCATCATTTTGCCGAAGTAAACGTGACAGGTGGTAGACAACATGTTCAGATGGAAACATTCGCCTTTGGTGTTCGGCTTTCCCTCGATGGCATCGTAAAGGTCGTTAAAGATCTGGATGGCGATGCGGTCTGCATATTCGTCATCGTTACCGAAGAAAGGGGTACGGTTCAGTATGAACTGTCTCATGGCTTCCTGTCCTTCGAAGTTGGTATCGGTAGCATGGATGATTTGCTCCATATTGAATTTACGTTCTTCGAATACATGTTTTTTCAGAACGGAGAGGCTGTCGGTAATAGTACCCAAACCGGTGCATTGAATATAGCTTGTGTTATAACGCGGTCCGCAGTTATAATAATCTTTTCCTTTGGCGATACAGTCATCAATGAACAAAGACAGGAAAGTGGCGGGAGCGTATTTGGCGAACATACGGTCAATGTAGTTGCTGACGCGTACTTTCATATCTACAAAATAATGGATTTGTTTAAGAAATGCGTCATAAAGTGCTTCATAACTCCGGAAGGTACAGGGATCTCCTGTTACCAAGCCTACTTTCTTGCCTGATACAGGATCTGTTCCGTTGTGCAAGGTGACTTCCAATATCTTGGGTACGTTAAGGTAACCGGTCAGTATGTAAGCTTCTTTTCCGAAAGCGCCTACTTCTATGCATCCGCTACATCCGCCTTCACGAGCGTCCTCCGGTGTTTTTCCCTGTCGCATCAGTTCCATGACGTATGTGTCGGGATTGAATACAGATGGGTAGCCATAGCCCTTACGGATTACTTTGCAGCCTTCGCGCAGGAAACGCTCCGGGGTGCATACACTGATGTGCAGGGCGCTTCCGGGTTGTAACAGGTGAAGATCATCTACTGTTTCGAGCATGATATAGGATACTTCGCTGACTCCGTTGCTACCATCACGTTTGATGCCACCGATATTCAGATTGGTAAAGTCATTGTAGGTACCGCTTTCTTTGGCGGTGATGCCAACTTTGGGTGGGGCTGTCTGATTATTTACTTTGATAAAGAAACATGACATCAGTTCTTTGGCCTCTGCACGGGTCAGTATTCCTTCTTCCAGGTCTTTTTCATAGAAAGGAGCGAGGTGCTGGTCAAAATGTCCTGGATTCATGGCGTCCCATCCGTTCAGCTCTGTAATGGTGCCGAGATGGACAAACCAGTACATTTGTATGGCCTCCCAATAAGTACGGGGGGCATGTGCAGGAACCCATCGGCAGATTTCCGCTATTTTTTTCAGTTCCTCTTTGCGTTTCGGATCGGTTTCTTGTCCAGCCATCTTTTCGGCCAGTTCGGCATGGCGTTCGGCAAAAATGATAGCGGCATCACAGGAGATGGACATGGCGGTCAGTTCTTCTTGTTTGTCGGTTGCTTCTGGATCATTCATAAAATCCAGATTTTTCAACTCATGTGCAATACGTTCTTTCAAATCCAGCATGCCATGTTGATAAACCTTTCCGTCCAGAGAAGTATGGCCGGGGGCTCGTTGTTCCATGAATTCAGTGAACATTCCTACTTCGTAAGCTTCTTTCCATTCTTTGGGAACGTGATTGAAGATGCGTTCGCGTTGGGTGCGCCCTTTCCAATAAGGAATTACCTCGCGCTCATAGGTGTCTATATCTTCCTGGCTGATGGTGTAACGCTGCAATTCGCGGGTGTTCAATACATGAAGGTCTTCCACGCTGTGACAGGTCAGTTCAGGGAAAGTCGATACGGCTTTGGGGCGTGGTCCACGTTCACCTACAATCAGTTCGTCTTCACCTATGTATATAGTTTTCCGTTTACAGATTTCAAGGAAGTTCAGTGCTCTTAGAATAGGAATTGGATACTTTCCTTCGTTTTCTTTGTAAAATTCGGTTTCTATCAGAGCACGTTCTATGGACAAAGAAGGTTGTGTATCAAAAGATTCTTGACGTAGGCGTCGGATACGGTCTGTCATACCGTTGATTGTTGTTTTCATAAGAGTTATAATAAGGTCTACTGGTTCATAAATAGAAATTTCCATAAGGGCGGATTAATGGATCCGACCAATTGATGTGCAAGAGAATAAGATATCAAATAGAAAGAAACGTATGCCAAAAGTAAGATACGCTGTCATTTAATCCATCTTTATGGTGGTGTAATGTACAGTCTGCTGGCTTTTGGCATACCCTCCTGAAGAAGAAATGTTCTTAGTAGTAGAACATCAGGCAGTTGAACAATTTTCTATAGCCTTTGGAGTGCATTCACTTATACTTGTTTAATAATGGCCGAAATTACAGTTTGTTTTGCACATAAACAAAACTTATATACTGTTTAATAACAGGTTAATACCGGAAACTGCTTCCTCCTAAAAACTCTCTCAGTAAAGAAGTGGGAGGCAATTCTTTATCTTGTACCGAAGCGAAATATTCCAAGAATTTGCGTAAACGGTATGCTTCTGAATATTCCGGTTTGTTATTGGGAACATTCCTTAGAATAGGAATGGCATAATCCTTCATAATGGCCAGTTCAAACAACAGGGCAGAATTGAACATGGCATCTGCATTTTCCTGATATGGGAAGATCCATTTTTCTTCTCCGGCGCGTACGCTGGGCCATCTTCTGATTGTTTCCTCTGCGGAATAGCCACGGTATTTGTAATCGCGGATAATACGGCGCAACAAACGGTTGTCGGTAGTCGGAATATAATTATGATTGTCCAGCAGAATAGTGGTTAATGCCGATACATATATTTTATATTTATTCTCGGCGGGAATATGAGGGGTTAATTCGGGGTTAAGTGCATGAATCCCTTCGAGAATCAATATCATGTTATCGTCAATCTTAAGTTTGTCACCTTTAAATTCCCTTCTTCCTGTGGTGAAGTTGAAACGTGGTAACTCTACTTCCTTTCCATGAAGCAGATCTTGTAATTGCTTGTTGAAGAACTCCAAATCCAATGCATACAATGATTCGTAATCATAATCACCTTTTTCATCTTTTGGTGTCTTTTCTCGGTCAACAAAGTAATTGTCCAGGGAGATGGGGTAAGGTTTCAGCCCGTTTGCCATCAACTGGATACTGAGCCGTTTGCTGAAAGTCGTTTTACCAGAAGAGGATGGACCGGAGATAAGAACCAGTTTTACTCTTTGACCGTTTTTTCCTCTGTGGTATATCTCATCAGCAATATTGGAAATTTTTTTTTCCTGCAAGGCTTCAGACACATTAATCAGATCGGTGGCATAACCTTCATTACAGGCCACATTGAAATCTCCTACAGTACCCACACCTAAAATCTGATTCCAGCGTCGGTGCTCTTTGAATACTTCCAGCATTTTTTCTTGTTTTACTACTTCCTCCAATATTTCCGGATTCTGACGGTTGGGGACTCGCAGCAACAAGCCGTCATAGTATTTAACAATGTCGAATTTGCGGATATATCCGGTGCTGGGCAACAGACTGCCGTAGTAGTAGTCAATGGTATCTTCTAAAGTATAATAATAGGAGTAAAGTTCCCCTGAAGTTTCAAGCAGTCTAACTTTGTCCATCATTCCTTTCCGGCGGAATAGTTCTACTACTTCAGTTGTGTGACATTCAAAACGGTGGAAAGGGATGTTGGCTTCCACAATCTCTTTCATTCGCTGCTTAATACGGGAAACATCATCTAGCCCGGTTTCGCGTCCTATCTGCAAGGCGCAATAATATCCTTTGGATACGGGATGTTCAAGCATGATTTTTCCATCAGGGTATAAGTCCTCCACCGCTTTGCACAAGATGAAGCAGAGCGAACGGACATAGGTACGCATTCCTGAAGGATTCAGTATGTTCAGGAACTCTACATCCTTATTATTATAGGCCCGGTAATTGAGTCCTTCTACTTTGTTATTGACTTTGGCACTGACCGGCCCGTATGGGATATCTAGATTAAAACCATTATAAATATCCAAAAGTGAGCTTCCGATTGGGAAATTCTTTGAAATATTGTTATTTTTGCAACAGATTTGTAACATAATCGTAATAATTATTACTAACGTAGTGAAACGGCTTGAAATTTACTGAATAAAAGGGAGATTAGCCAATTCCTACCAAATTAATTAAAGATGGAGTATTCTTTTTATGATTTCTTAAAGCTGCTAGGTTCACTGGCGCTATTCCTTTATGGAATGAAAATCATGAGTGAGGGGCTGCAAAAGTTTGCTGGTGACAGACTGCGTAAAATCCTCACAGCGATGACCACCAACCGGGTAACCGGAGTGCTAACCGGTGTTCTTATCACTGCGTTAATTCAATCCTCTTCTGCTACTACTGTTATGGTAGTAAGTTTCGTTAATGCCGGACTCCTTACACTTTCACAATCAATTGGAGTCATTATGGGGGCAAATATCGGTACCACTGTCACTGCATGGATTATATCTGCGTTAGGGTTTAAAGTAGATATTGCTGCTATGGCACTTCCGTTATTGGCTGTTGGCGTACCCTTATTATTTTCAGGAAAGAGTAACCGTAAATCCATTGGAGAATTTATATTCGGTTTCTCTTTTTTGTTTATGGGCCTCTCTCTCTTGAAGACGAATGCTCCTGACTTAAGTAGAAACCCCGAAATGTTGTCTTTTGTTCAGAACTATACTGATATGGGATTTGGTTCTGTTATCTTATTTGTTGTCATCGGTACAGTTCTTACCATGATTGTACAGGCATCGGCTGCAACGATGGCTATTACTTTGATTATGTGTGCCAATGGTTGGATTAGTTTTGAGCTGGGGGCTGCGTTGGTACTTGGCGAGAATATTGGTACCACTATAACCGCTAACCTTGCCGCACTGACTGCCAATACGCAGGCCAGGAGGGCTGCGCTGGCTCATTTGGTGTTCAATGTTTTTGGGGTTATTTGGGTGTTATGCCTTTTCAAGCCTGTAACTATGGGGGTTTCATGGTTTGTAGAAGATATAATGAGAACAGCAGATCCGGCTGTTGCCGTATCTTTTAAACTGTCTGCTTTTCATACTACTTTTAATATATGCAATGTGTTGATTCTTATTTGGTTTGTCAAGTTGATAGAGAAAACTGTCTGTAAAATCATTCCTCAGAGAGAGCAGGATGAGGAATATCGTTTGCGCTTTATTACAGGTGGTATGCTTTCTACGGCAGAGCTTTCTATATTGCAGGCACGCAAGGAAATCAATCTCTTTGCAGAGCGTACTCATCGTATGTTTGGCATGGTGCGGGATCTGCTTCACACCACTAATGACAATGACTTTAACAAATTGTTCAGTCGTATTGAGAAATATGAGAATATAAGCGATAACATGGAGGTGGAGATCGCTAATTATCTGAATCAGGTATCCGACGGGCGTTTGAGTTCTGAAAGTAAGTTGCAAATTCGTGCTATGCTTCGTGAAGTGACTGAAATAGAAAGTATCGGGGACAGCTGTTATAATTTGGCACGTACTATCAATCGTAAACATCGCAGTGATATGGATTTTACTCCGAAACAGTATGATCATATTCATCAGATGTTCCAGTTGACTGATGATGCTTTGTCTCAGATGATTTCGTTGGTGGAAGATGAGCATCATGTGGTAGATGTGAATAAATCGTTTAATATAGAGAATGAAATAAATAACTATCGTAATCAGCTAAAGAACCAAAATGTGCTGGATGTGAATAATAAGGAGTATGATTATCAGATGGGGGTGCACTATATGGATATTATTGGAGAATGTGAAAAACTGGGCGATTATGTAGTAAATGTGGTGGAAGCCAGTAGCAATGTGAAGGAAAAGAAATCCTGACCTGAAAGGGCTATGGTGAACAGAATAGGTGCAGAGGTGCAAGGTTTAACCTATGATGGGTTAAATACTTTGTGCCTCTGTGTTTTTTAATAAAGTGTAAGAAAGAAGAGAGTCTAAATAAAAGAGAATCTACATGTCAATATTTGTTTTTTTTGAAACTGATAGGCTCACTGGTACTTCTGATATATGGTATGAAAACCGTGAGTGAGGCTTTGCAAAAACTGACAGGTGGGCATTTGCGCCATATTTTGGGTGCTATGACCACGAATCGCTTCACCGGATTGTTGACAGGTGCATCGTACAGCCTTCCACTGCAACAAATAGTATCTTTGGAAGAAGACGAATATCATTTGGTTGATCCTAACAAATCATTTAATATAGAGAATGAGAGAAACAATTACCGCAACCAGTTGAAGGATCAGAATGTATTGGATGTGAATAATAAGGAATATAATTATCAGACGGGGGATCATTATATGGATATTATCAGCGAATGCGAAAAATTAGGCGATTATGTAGTAAATGTTGTTGAGGCACGTACAGATATAAAGGAAAAGAAAATTTGATTTGTAGAAGGACAAGTTAGGGACATTCATTAAATATTACAAAATCAGCCAACTAATTCATACACAAAGTA
>CAPAOL010000032.1 GCA_948579315.1 uncultured Phocaeicola sp. | reverse complement strand
GCTTGAAGAATTTCCGTGACTGGTATAGTGTTATATCTACGGCAGAAAAGAAAGGCCGGGAAGAAGGAAGAGAAGAAGGTCGGGAAGAAGGAAGAAAAGAAGGAAGAGAAGAAGGAGCAAGAGAAGCCAATTTGAATAATGCTCGAAATCTGAAACAATTGGGAGTAGCAATTGATGTAATTTCACAAGTTACCGGATTGTCTGAAGAGGAAATAGAAAAGCTATAGTGAAAGAAACTGTTTTGAGTTTTATTCAATGATAGGCAGTGATAATGTGGGATATGGAGCAGGTTATAACCAAGCATTGAGACAAGTTCTTGATTCAGACAAAAATACCATGTTTTTTGTTGAAAGATTATGACCGTGGCAAGGCAATCACTGCATTATGGCAGCGATGCCGGTACCGAGGTGGATGCAGGGATTATGTTAACATGGTTTCTGACGATAATAGTCTCTTCTTTCTTTGTTTATATGTTATAATTTTTGTAACTTTATAGCATAGAAAACAGTAATAAAGAAACGATGGAACATTCAGAATTTGTAGTGAAATGTTATAATAAACAAAAGTTGGCGCAGATGTATTTTCCTGATTTGACGATCCGTGCTTCAGTCAATAAACTCCGGCGCTGGATGAGGAGATGCAAGCCATTGATGGATGAGATACTATCTACCGATTTTCATCCGAAGACAAAGGCATTTTCTGTGAGAGAAGTACGGCTTATCACCTATTATTTAGGAAAACCGGGAGACTTATAAATGATATAAATATCTAAAAAAACTACGGGAGACAGCATTTTCACCGTCTCCCGTAGTTTTTTTAGATAGTAAAGTACTCCTTTTGAGCATCAAAACAGGGGCAAGCTTTATGAATCGAAGCACTAAGCTGATAATGCCCTATGATTTGCGCTTCTGGATACTGATGTTTGAGAATCGTCAACAAGTTGAGCAACGCAAAACGTTGCGCCTGTGTTCTCGTATCTGCCGGACGACCTTCTTCATTCAGTCCGCCTTCATAGCAGATTCCAATACTATGCCGGTTATAAGCGAACTTGCTGTCTCTTCCAACACACTGAGGGGGATAAGACGGGGAGAGGATATGTGTATTTATCAGTATGTGCGCGTGATCCGGTGTATGACGGAGTATCTTCATTTGATTATCCGGATGGATATGTTGCTGAAGGAGTTGAGAACCGTATTAGCTTCCAATTGTGATTTGGTGGTTGCTACGGTTCCGCACCGTTTTCATGGGATTTGCCAACCGAAAGAGTGGGTGGTGGTGATGCAATGGGATGGGGTGAGATTGTGATTTCTATATGTTGATTCCTAATCCGGTGGAAGAAATTTCAGAATTTATTTTTATCTTTGAAATCCATTATAAACAGAAAAAGAAATAGATATGAAAAAAGTAATTTGTAGTGAGAAAGCTCCGGGGGCTATCGGTCCTTATAGTCAGGCGATAGAAGCCAATGGTATGGTATTTGTATCCGGACAGTTGCCTATTGATGCCGCTACGGGACAGATGGCTGAAGGTATAGAAGGACAGGCTCGCCAGTCGTTGGAGAATATCAAACACATTCTTGAAGAAGCAGGATTGACAATGGGAAACATTGTCAAAACTACTGTATTTCTTCAGGATATGTCCCTGTTTGCAGGGATGAATGGCGTGTATGCCACGTATTTTGACGGAGCTTTTCCCGCACGTTCGGCGGTTGCCGTAAAAGCTCTGCCCAAGGATGCGTTAGTAGAGATTGAGTGTATCGCGGTTCGCTAACAAATCTGCGACAATGAAACTGCTGCCTCCTACAAAGATCAGATCTTTTGGGGGGCAGTTCTTTTTTGCCGCCTGTACAGCTTCTACAACAGTGGGGTAGGTGGTACCTTTCAAACTGGCTTTTTCTGCCAATGCCAATAGTTCATTTTCCGGAAGCGCACGTTTCACGCTTGCTTTGGTGAAATAATAGGTGGCATGTTTCGGCAACTCTTGCAAGACACTGCTGATATCTTTATCGTTCACCATGCCAAATACGATGTGCAGCTCCTGGTTGAATTTCTGATGAAGGAAATCCAGCTGTCCACAGACATATTTGATGCCATCTACATTATGTCCCGTGTCGCAAATGATATCCGGATCGCTATGTACTTTCTGCCAGCGTCCCATCAGTCCGGTAAGTTTGCACACATCGGCAAAACCATTGAGATAGTCTTTGGGACAGATGCGATAACCTATTTTAGTCAGTTCCTTAAGAGCAGACAGGATGGTGAGAATATTTTCATGCTGGCAGAGACCGCTTAATTCCATAAAAAGACCTGCCGGAAACATTTCATTGACAATTCGGATAGCATCTTTTCTCTTGTCGAGTATTTTGTCTAATGCTTTTATGCTATCTGCCGGACGCAAGGCATTGTCCAGACGTTTTCTTAGCGCCTGAATTTCCGGATAAGGAAGCCAGTCTGTGGGATTATTGGGGGAGATAGAATCTGCATAGTTGATAGGTGCATTCATTTCTTTGGCTTTCATGGTGAACACACGTTTTATGCTGCATTTAGCCCTGCCAATGACTACCGGAACCCCTTCTTTGATAATGCCTGCTTTTTCTTTGGCTATTTTTGTCAGGGTATTCCCTAGATATTGCATGTGGTCGAAACTGATATTAGTGATGACACATAAATCGGGGTGAATAATGTTGGTGCAATCCAAACGTCCGCCCATTCCTACTTCGATAACGGCTACGTCTACTTTCTGGTCCGCAAAGTAGCGGAACGCCATGGCAGTAGTCAGTTCAAAAAACGAAGGATGGAGCGGTTCGAAGAAGGAGCGGTGCTCTTCTACGAAGTTGACTACATATTCTTCCGGCATCATTTCTCCGTTGATGCGGATGCGTTCGCGGAAGTCAACCAAATGGGGGGAAGTGAATAAGCCTACCCGGTATCCTGCGGACTGTAATACGGCTGCAATAGTATGTGAGCAGGAACCTTTTCCATTGGTTCCGGCGATATGTATCGTTTTGAATTGTTGATGAGGATGTCCGAAATGTTCGTCCAATCGATGTGTGGTCTCTAACCCCGGCTTATAGGCTTTGCCTCCTATTTGTTGAAACATTGGCACACTCTCATATAAGTACTTTAAAGTGTTCTGATAGTCCATGTTTTATAATATTTAACTTCGGGCGATCTTTATTGCCCGCTAATTTGTTTATCTTTAGAACCGTCAATCTAACCGTAAACGCGGGGACTGGCGAATGAGATTGCAAATATCAACATTTAAATCTGAGAAATCATGAGAACAAAGAAAAATTTTGTGCTAGACACCAATGTTATTCTTCATGACTACAATTGCTTGAAGAATTTTCAGGAAAATGATATTTACCTCCCCCTTGTGGTACTCGAAGAACTGGATAAGTTCAAAAAAGGAAATGAGCAGATCAATTTCAATGCCCGTGAGTTCGTACGCGAATTGGATGTATTGACTAGCGACGAGCTTTTCTCCGAAGGGGTGAAGCTCGGCGAAGGATTGGGGCGTCTGTTTGTCGTGACAAGCAGCGTGCCGGCTACCAAAGTGTGGGAATCGTTTCCCATAAAGAAACCCGACCATCTGATTTTGGCGGCGACCGAATACTTGACCGATAAGTATCCGAATGTGAAATCTATCTTAGTGACCAAGGATGTGAATCTGCGCATGAAAGCTCGTTCAATCGGGCTGCTTTGCGAGGATTATATAACGGATAAGGTGGTCAATGTAGATGTGTTCGAAAAATCCAATGAGATTTTTGAAAATGTAGATCCTGCATTGATCGACCGCATTTATTCTTCTAAAGAAGGTATTGACTTAAGTGAATTCGATTTTAAGGATTTGATTCATCCCAATGAATGTTTTGTGTTGAAGAGTGATAGGAACAGTGTACTGGCACGCTACAATCCTTTTACTCATTCTATTATCCGCGTGATGAAAGGGAAAAATTATGGAATCGAACCCCGGAATGCGGAACAGAGTTTTGCTTTTGAGATCTTGAATGATCCGAATATCAAACTGGTAGCTCTGACGGGAAAAGCGGGAACAGGTAAGACTTTGCTGGCTTTGGCTGCTGCGTTGGGTAAACTGACCGACTACAAACAGATTTTGCTGGCACGTCCTGTTGTGGCGCTTTCTAACAAAGACATCGGTTTTCTTCCGGGAGATGCACAAGAGAAAGTGGCTCCTTATATGCAGCCATTATTTGACAATCTGAACGTGATAAAGCGTCAGTTTGCTGCAAACTCTACCGAAGTGAAGCGGATTGAGGATATGCAGAAAAGCGAACAGCTGGTGATTGAAGCTTTGGCCTTTATCAGGGGACGTAGTTTGAGCGAGATGTATTGCATCATCGATGAAGCGCAGAACCTGACGCCGAATGAAATAAAAACAATCATCACCCGTGCGGGCGAAGGTACGAAAATGGTGTTTACCGGGGATATTCAACAGATTGACCAACCTTATCTGGACAGCCAGTCCAATGGTCTGGTATATATGATTGATCGGATGAAAGATCAGAATATCTTTGCACACGTTAATCTGCTGAAAGGTGAACGAAGTGAATTGAGTGAGTTGGCAAGTAACTTACTGTAAGTAGGATAAAGTGTTGATTTACAATTAGACGATTTACAATGTACGATGAAAGCTGGAGTACATCATAAATCGTCTAATCGTAAATTTTATTATTCTTTTTTCCCGAAATATTTAAGGAACTGTGTACGTTCAAATGTATTGACGCCTTTCATATCTTTGATATTCAGTTTGCCTTTGAATTGAGCTATATTTTCGAATCCTTTGCGTTCCATCCATGCAGAGAGGAAGCGGTTGGCTTCTCCGATGAATGCGTTTGTATTCAGATAGACTGCGCTACATACTTCTACGGCTGAAGCACCGGCAAGGATTGCTTTCACTACTGATTCAGCATCGGCAACACCACCGGAAGCCGCATAGTCGATCTTATCTACTACAGCAGACGCAATTCCGATCCAGCGGAGCGGAGTGGAGAGGTCGGAAGCATTACTGAATATTTCTCCTGAAATATGCTCCATCTTTTCGATATTGATGTCCGGTTGATAGAAGCGGTTGAAGAGAACAACTGCGGCTGCACCGTTGGCATACAACTGATCGATTAATGCCACAGGATTGGTCAGGTTATCGCCCAGCTTCATGATAACAGGAATGTTAACCGTCTGCTTGATGTGGCGGAGAATGTCGATGTGGCGTTGTTCGAATGAACCGTATGTATATTGCACTTCTGATTGTAAGGCGAGAATATTGATTTCCAATGCATCGGCACCGGCTTCTTCAATTTTCTTTGCAAAGTCGATCCATTCCGAATCAGTGTAACAGTTGATGCTGGCAATGATAGGAATGGGGCATACCTTTTTGCTTTCTTTTATCAAAGTCAGGTATTCAGATAACTTATGCTCACGGATATATTCTTCCAGATAGTCACTGGCTTCGGGATAGAAAGCCGGGTCTTTCAGTTGATCTGCTTCCAGCATGATCTGTTCCTCAAACAGTGATTTTAGAACGATAGCACCGGCACCATCTTCAGCCAATTTTTTGTTTTTGCCAACACTATTGGTCAGCCCTGAACTGCTAATGATGATAGGGTTTCTAAGAGAAAGCCCTGCGAAAGTAGTTTTTAAATCGGTCATAGCAATATGTTTTTTAATACTTAATCAATAATTTCTTTCTCCGAAAATCTTGCTTCCTACCCGTACTAGCGTACTTCCTGCGGCAATGGCTTCGTGATAGTCGTATGACATTCCCATTGATAGTTCGCAGAAGGTATCAGAGTGGGTGAACCAAGTTTCTTTTATCTCATTAAAGAGTCTATTTAATGAACAAAATTCCCGGTTGATTTGTTCAATGCAATCGGTGTTGCTGGCCATACCCATTAATCCGCAAATGCGCACATGAGTCAACTCTTTCCATTCTCCGGCATTCAGCATCTCTTTACATTCTTCGGGACTGAAACCGAATTTGGTTTCTTCCTGCGCAACGTGGATCTGCAACAGGCAGTTCACAGTACGTCCAGCCTTGACAGCTTGTTTATTGACTTCGGCCAGCAGTTTATAACTATCAATTCCATGAATCATCGCTACGTATGGTATCATGTATTTGATTTTATTCGTCTGCAGGTGCCCGATAAAATGCCATTCGATATCTTTGGGCAAACTTTCGTATTTAGCTGTCATTTCCTGCACTTTGCTTTCCCCAAAAATACGCTGTCCCGCCTGATATGCTTCTTCTATCGCTTCGTTGGGATGGAATTTTGAGACAGCAACCAGCCGGACTCCTTGAGGGAGTTCGGCCAGCACTTGCTTTAAATTGTCAGCAATACTCATTGTTACTTATGCTTTTGACGGATCAAATTCCGGTTTGTCATTTGGTTCGGCGCTGTAAGGATATACATCCATGAGCGGAGTTTCGGATACCATGCCGATCTGATAATCTGCCATGGTTCCTTTCATGCCCTCATCCAGCTTTTTCACTGCATCACGCAAGTCGGCAGCTTGTACCAATACTTGAGTGGAAGTCTTTTTTTCCGCACCGCTTTTTTCATCGAGCGTGATAAAAATAAGTTTGCATTTGAACCAGCGGTCGGCACTTTCTTCGTCACTGGGGAATAATTCGCTATAGTTGGCACGTTTGATGTCTGAAACGGTAAATTCTCCGGAAATAAACGGAGTCATTTCTTCGATAATCCGTGCTTCTGCTTCTGTAAAACTGAGTGCGTCAACAAGATAAGGTTCTGTTACTTTCTTCTGCATTCCGTTTTCCATTACTTTCTCGTAACGGATCTTGCACTCAAACCATGTATGCATTGCCATAATTTTCTTCCTTTTTAATTAATTGATTTATGTAAATTGCCTACAAAGATAAACAAAATACCAAAGTAAGCGCCGAAAGGGTGAACATATTTGGAGGAATAGTTGTTTCTTATATAAAGTAAATTTTAAATATAGATGCATTATGGCAACAACAAATTTCAAAGGACAACCGGTGAAACTAATCGGTGAATTTATACAAGTAGGTAAGGTAGCTCCTGATTTCGAGCTGGTAAAAACAGATTTATCTTCTTTCTCTCTGAAAGATTTGAATGGTAAAAATGTGATTTTAAATATTTTTCCCAGTCTGGATACCAGCGTATGTGCAACCTCTGTACGTAAGTTTAATAAGATGGCTGCCGGACTGAAAGATACGGTAGTATTGGCTATCTCTAAGGACCTTCCTTTTGCGCACGGTCGTTTCTGTACAACGGAAGGTATTGAAAATGTAATTCCACTGTCTGATTTCCGCTTCTCTGATTTCGACGAAAGTTACGGAGTACGTATGGCAGACGGTCCGTTGGCAGGACTTTTGGCCCGTGCAGTAGTTGTGATTGGCAAGGATGGCAAGATTGCTTATACGGAACTTGTTCCTGAAATCACCCAGGAACCTAACTATGACAAAGCTTTGGCAGCGATACAATAATGAAGCATTAAGTATAAAGTATTAAGTATTAGCTCTGACAAATCAGGGGCTATGACTAATGCTTGGTTTCTAATAATTAATACTTTACGCTTAATACTTGTTTAAAACTTATTTAAACTTTTTGACCTAATGGGAACTGGTAGAAAGGCTTGGTAACTATCAAGGCTCCGTTCTTGTTAGGTTGTGTTTTTTCTACACTAAACCTCAACTATCATGAACAAGATGAAAACCTTATTCATCACCCTGCTATGTATGGGTGCTGGAACCCTGTCGGCTCAAACTGCCGATAGTACACAAACTTCTCCTTGGACAAAAGAAGGATTTGCCGGACTGAAACTGACACAGGTGAGCCTGACTAACTGGGCTGCCGGAGGTGATAACTCTGTTGCCTTTGACTTGCAGGGCACTTATCAGATTAATTATAAGAAAGGAAAACATCTGTGGAATAATCGTATCGAACTGGCTTATGGATTGAATAGAACCGGTGACGACGGAACCAGGAAGGCTAATGATAAGATTTATTTGAATACGAATTATGGCTATGCCATTGCCAAAAGTTGGTATGCCAGCGCATTCGCCACTTTCCAGACGCAGTTCTCTCCCGGATATGATTATTCTGTCAATAAGGACGTTGCTATCTCTGAATTTATGGCTCCCGCTTATTTGACTACCGGTTTGGGCTTTACGTATGATCCGGGTAAGATATTTACTGTTGTACTGTCTCCTGCTGCGTGGCGCGGAACATTTGTTCTCAATGACCGTCTCTCGGATGAAGGTGCTTATGGCGTGGATCCGGGCAAACACCTGTTATCCAGTTTTGGTGCTAACTTGAAGGGAGAAGTCAAATATGAATTCTTGAAGAATATGACAGTATATTCGCGTTTGGATTTATATTCCGATTATCTGCACAAACCATTGAATATAGATGTGAACTGGGAAGTGCAAATAAATATGATTATTAATAAATGGTTTTCAACCACGCTCACTACTAACCTGATGTATGACGATGATGTGAAGATTGTACAAAAGGACGGTACAAAAGGCTCTCGCGTGCAATTTAAAGAGATCTTGGGAGTGGGAGTCCAATTTAATTTCTAATTCAAGTATCAAGTATTAGGTATTAAGTATTACCATGACTGTGTGATTAGTTATACACAAAATATTTAGGACAAAATAGCCAACTACGATTAATACTTAATACCTAACACTTAATACTTATTTTTTTTCTTCTTCAGTCCCTTATAAGCCAGGAATCCGATGACTAATACCACTACTGCTATAATGACATAGCCGATTTCGTGGCTGTATGTGGTTGCTTTTACATAAACGTCATTAGTGGTTTTGAGGTCTGTAAACCGATAGATCAGGTATCCGAGTAGAGCTAATATGCTGTTCCATATCGCAGCGCCGAGAGTGGTGTAAAGTAGGAAAGGACCTAATTTCATGCCGGCTAATCCTGCGGGAATACTGATAAGTTGGCGTACAGCCGGAATGAGACGGCCAAAGAAAGTAGAGGCTGCACCGTGCTTTCTGAAATATTCTTCTGCATGGTGTACCTTTTCTTCGTCAATAAGGCACATGTGTCCTAAACGGCTGTTAGCGAATTTATAGACAATAGGACGCCCCAGCCAACGTGCCAGATAATAATTTACTAATGCACCGATATCTGCTCCTATGGTGGCAAATAGAACCACGAGAAAGATATTCATACTGTCGTCCGCCATAGCTTTCCATGCGGCAGGTGGCACTACGGCTTCCGAGGGGAAGGGAATAAAAGAACTTTCGATAGCCATAAAAATGGTGACTACCCAATAGTTCAAATTTTCTAATACCCATTTAAGAAGTTCTGCTACTGATTCCATGTTTTTGAGGATAGAATTTATTTATTTGATTTATTTTTTTCCTTATTCTCTTTTTTCATGCGTTCCCACACTTCTTTGAGCATTTTTTCGTCTTCCTCCCTATGCTCGGGACTATTTAACAGATCTAGAATCATATCCTCTTCCAATGGATGATTACATTCTTTGTTGTATTTAAAAAAGTTGTCGATTTCACCGTGCATGAGGCTAAGCACGCTCAGTTTCTCTGTCACATCTTCGTGTTTCGGGTTCATCTGATACACTTTTTCAAAGCATCTTTTGGCTTCCGTCAGATATTCATTTTCCGAATAAGCAGAGGCGATCATATACCACATTTCTACGTTGGGATTAATCTTTACTGCTTGTACGAAAGACCGGGCGGCTTCGTCTTCCAGTTCCTCTGTCAGGTATAGTTTTCCCTCTGTCAGATAAATCAATCCTTCATTCGGGTTTATCTCTTTGGCTTTTTCGCAGAGCTGATGTGCTTCTTCATATCTTTCCAGATGAGACAGGGCGAAGGCTTTGCTGGTATATGTGTCTATTAATAGGACAGACTGTTTGTCTCCGTCTTCTTCAAAACGTGCAATCACTTTGTCGTAATAGCCATTGGCTTTCTGCCATTCTTCCTTATTGCCGTAGGATATTCCCATGAACATATAACCTATTTCAGGGGGAATGGATTTAAGATCGATCGCTTTTTGATAATTCTCGATGGCATCATCCGAATTGTTCAGATAGAAAAAACAATGCGCTTTGTAAGCGTAGGCTTCTCCACATTGATCGTTGGCTGCCAACGCAAAATCACAGGCTTCGATGGCTTTGTCTATTTGTTCCTGTATAAAATAGCATTTCGCCAGTCCCATCCAGTAGGAAGAGTTGAAAGGGGATTTGTCGATGAGTTTGTTGTAATAGATGATGGCCGATTCTATTTGGTGGGTCGATGCCAGATAATCGGCTGTGAGGGTCATATATTCTTCATCTTCGGCATAACGCGATTTTCCTCGGTCGAGCCATTCTTTGGCTGCGTCCGGATATCCCATGTCCAGATAGAGAAATACGACATCAATGATTGTTCCCAGTTCGTCGGCATCCGCTATCGTACTTAATAGCCATTGGGTTTCTTCCAATTTTCCTTCATTCAGCAATAGTTCGGCTTTCAGCAGTTTCACTTCGGGGTCAAAATCTTCGGTGATGGAATCTGCTACTTTCTTTGCTTTTTGCAGTTTTTGGGTGTCTAGGTAAAGATAGGCTTGTTCGGTGAGCAAAGCTGTATTTCCCGGATGTATTTTAAGTCCGTAGGTGATCGCTTCTTGTGCTTCTTCAAATTTTCGTTCGGAGGCATACCAGTCGGCGATGTCGGCCAGTTGGTCAGCATCCAGATAAAGTTGTCGGTTTTCTGCTTTTGCTTCTTCGTAGTTTGTGATAAGTGTGGCTAGTTGCTTTTTAGCTGATGGTGAGTTCTTTCTACCCATTTTTTATTGATTTTGTTCACCACAGATTACACGGATTAACACAGATTTTTATTCTTTATTTCTCTAATCTGTGTTAATCCGTGTAATCTGTGGTGAAAGGTTATTTATTAATCTTCCCCCATGTATCTTTCAACCCTACTGTGCGGTTGAAAATCAGTTTTTCCGGGGTTGATTCTTTGTCGATATTAAAGTAACCGATTCGTTGGAACTGCAGGTAGGAGAGTGTGGGCAGGGTAGCTGCGAACTTCTCTATGTAGCAGTTGGGCAGAACTTTCAGTGAGTCCGGATTGATGATCTCTTTCATGGCTTCCAGTGCTTCGCAATTTTTTGCTTCGCGGATGGCAGCCAGTTCGTCGCGTGGGTTTTCCACTTTCCACAGGCGGTCGTACAAACGTACTTCTGCTTGCAGGCAGTGATTGCAGCTTACCCAATGGAGCGTGCCTTTCACCTTACGGTTTGCGTCCGGCATACCGCTACGGGTATTAGCGTCATATTCGCAATATACCTCTGTTATTACGCCGTTTTCGTCTTTCTTGCAACCGGTGCATTTTACGATATAGGCATTTTTGAGGCGTACTTCCTGTCCCGGTGTCATGCGGAAATACTTCTTGGGAGCGTCTTCCATGAAGTCTTCGCGTTCCATCCACAGTTCACGGCTGAATTCGATCAGGTGGCTTCCTGCTTCCGGATCTTCTGGATTGTTGATCGCTTCCAGTTCTTCAACCTGTCCTTCCGGGTAGTTGGTGATGATCAGTTTTACCGGGTTGATTACTGCCGATACACGGGTGGCACGGCTATTCAGGTCGTCCCGAACGGAGCTTTCCAATAGGGCGATGTCGTTCAGGGCATCGTATGTGGTATATCCGATTTTATCAATAAATTTATGAATAGACTCCGGTGAATAACCACGGCGGCGGAAACCGCAGATAGTCGGCATACGAGGGTCGTCCCATCCGTTTACCAATCCTTCTTTCACCAGTGTGAGCAGGTTACGTTTGCTCATCAGGGTGTAGCTTAGGTTCAGTTTGTTGAATTCAGTCTGACGAGGACGGTTGTCGTTCAGGTCTTTTCCTTCTTTCAGCCAGTCGATGAAGAGGTCGTAAAGAGGACGGTGTACCACAAATTCGAGTGTACACAGCGAGTGAGTTACTCCTTCGAAGAAGTCACTCTGTCCGTGAGCGAAGTCATACATCGGATAAGCCTTCCAGGTAGTACCTGTACGGTGGTGCGGGTGTTTCACTACACGATAAATGATCGGATCGCGGAAGTGCATGTTCGGGTTGGCCATGTCAATCTTGGCACGGAGCACCATAGCACCTTCTTCAATCTCGCCGCTATTCATTTTCTTAAAAAGTTCGAGGCTTTCTTCGATAGGACGGTTGCGGTAAGGACTTTCCACACCCGGTTGGGTAGGAGTACCTTTTTGCTGTGCGATCAGCTCGGAGCTTTGTTCGTCAATATATGCTTTTCCCTCCTGAATCAGGCGGATAGCGAAGTCCCATAATTGTTGGAAGTAGTCGGAAGCGTAGTATTCGTTTCCCCACTGGTATCCCAACCATTGAATGTCTTCTTTGATAGCTTCTACATATTCCACATCTTCCTTGGTCGGGTTTGTGTCGTCGAAACGAAGGTTACATACACCGCCGTGTTTTTCTGCGATGCCGAAATCAAGGCAAATAGCTTTGGCATGGCCGATGTGAAGGTAGCCGTTAGGTTCGGGCGGGAAGCGTGTCTGCACTTTTCCACCATTTTTACCTTCTTTCAAGTCTTTCTCTACTGCCTGTTCAATAAAGTTCAAGCTTTTCTTTTCGCCTGCTTCTTCGTTTTTAATATCTGTCATAACGGTTAATGTTATCTGTATTTAGGCTACAAAAGTAGGACATTTTTTTTATTTAACTGGAATATAACCGTTCTTTTTTATAATGTCTTGTCCGTCAGATGATGGCTATTGACGCCAAAGTGTTAAAAGATCGTTGCAAAACGGACGAAAACTACCCGAAAAAAGTAATTTTTTGCGGATTTTTAAACAGAAATTAGGGCTCCTTAAAAAAATGTCCTATATTTGTCACCTATAGCGGACAAGTTACAGGGGATTTTGCTTCAAATGATAATAAATCCAAAGAATTTTCAAAAAGATGTTATATGACATGTTTTATAATTTGGATAGTATCAGTAAAACCGCCTATATTTGCACCGTTATCCTGAAAACAATCTTTTTACCTTAAAAAAAACTAATACCTATTGAAAACTGAAAAATGGAGCTTTGTGAAAAGCCCCATTTTTTTTGCTCTTATTTTTTAAGCTCCTTTCTAATTCGTATCTTTGACCCTTGCATTAAGAGAGTATTCTCAATCTTAAAATAGTAAGTAGTAAATCGTAAAATAGTAAATAAAATTATGTTTTCTGGAATCGTAGAAGAATATGCTACTTTGGTAGCACTGGTGAAAGACCAGGAGAATATACACTTTACATTTAAGTGTTCGTTTGTGAATGAGTTGAAAATTGACCAAAGTATTGCTCACAATGGTGTGTGTCTGACAGTGGTAACTCTGACAGATGATACGTATACGGTGACTGCCATGAAAGAAACATTGGAACGTTCTAATCTCGGTCTGCTGAAAGTGGGGGATAAGGTAAATGTTGAACGTAGCATGATGATGAATGGCCGGTTGGATGGACATATCGTTCAGGGGCATGTAGACCAGACCGCAACTTGTATTGATATGAAGGATGCGGAAGGTAGTTGGTATTTTACCTTCCAATATGCGTTTGATAAGGAAATGGCGAAACGTGGATATATCACGGTGGATAAAGGTTCGGTGACTGTGAACGGTGTTAGTCTGACGGTATGTAATCCGACCGATGATACTTTCCAGGTAGCTATCATTCCTTATACGTATGAGCATACAAACTTCCATACGTTTGAAATTGGCAGTGTGGTAAATATTGAATTCGATATTATCGGTAAGTATATCAGCCGGATGATTCAGTATAAATAGTTGGCTGTCGCAAAAGCGAATTTCGATCGTAAATTGTAAATCATAAAATTGCAATCTTATGGATTTTCTTCAATTGGTGCAGGCTCGTCAAAGCGATCGTTCGTATGACAAAGAGCGTTCGGTGGAGCCGGAAAAGTTGGAACGGATACTTGAAGCTGCTCGTTTGGCACCTTCGGCCTGTAATGCGCAGCCTTGGAGGTTTGTAGTCATCACGGATAAGGAACTGGCTCAAAAAGCGGGGAAGGCTGCTGCTGGTTTGGGGATGAATAAGTTTGCTAAAGATGCTCCTGTGCATATTCTGGTGGTAGAAGAATCTGCTAATATCACCTCTCTGCTTGGTGGAAAGGTGAAAGGCAAGCATTTTCCATTGATCGACATTGGAATAACTGCTGCTCATATTGCTTTGGCGGCTGAAGCTGAAGGGTTGGGCTCTTGTATTCTGGGTTGGTTTGATGAGAAAGGAATGAAACAGCTTGCCGGTATTCCTGCCTCGAAACGTTTATTGCTGGATATTGTCATTGGCTATCCGACAAAAGAAAAACGTAAGAAGATGAGGAAACCGAAAGAAAAGGTGATTTCATACAATCGTTATTGATGGAAAAATAATTGTATTTTAAAACCTTTAGGATAAGCATATAACCAAAAGAAGCTGTTTAAAAAGTCGGTTCTATCCTCATTCTCCTCCTTCCCAAAGGAGGGGAGTTAGAGTTACTAACGACTTTTTAGACAGCCTCTTCCCTTTTAAAGAAACAGACTGTTTCTTTAAAACCAAAAATGTGTTTAGATAAGAATATCAGGTTGTCAAGTCTGATTTTCGAGATCGTTGCATTGCTTACTTTTCTTTCCCTTATAAGTCTTTCAGTAATACTTTACTTGCTTTTTTATAGTATTCTTCTCTGGATTCGGTCAGCACTTTCCATTCGTCGTTGAATTCTTCGTCTTTATCAATTTTGAAATTCTCGGATCCGTATGTATCCAAACGATCCAATAAGATGGCTACATTCAATTGATTGATGTCCATTGATGGCTGATAGCCGATTTCTTCGCTTTTTTCATCGGTGACTACCTCGTGAATCAATTCTATTTCCTGCAACTGATAAAGCACCTGGTTGGTTAGCCGGATGGGGATCTGATGTTCTTCCGAGATTTTTGCAGCTGTATAAGGTGGCTCGTTCTTCTTGAACCGCTTGGCTATGAGTGACATAATCAGGATGGATATAAAGTCTCGGTATCGTCTGCTGATATTCCGGGTGTCTTGGTCAAAACTAAAACTGCGGATGTTCTGCCCGGCATACGTCAATTCGGCTCCGAACAAACAGATTGTCCAGGATATTTGCAGCCAAAGCAGAAATAAAGGAAGTGCGGCAAAACTACCGTAAATGGCGTTGTACTTTGACACCCACAACTGGCTGTTGATATACAGGAACTGAAAAGCCTGATAAGCAGACCCTGCCAGAATACCTGCAATGAGCGCGTGTTTGAATTTTACTTTCGTATTCGGCATGAAGATATACAGCCCTGTGAACATCAGCCATGTCAGGACGAAAGGGATAAGCCGTATCATGAATTTCATAATAGGAGCAAGCAGGACGAAATCATCCATCTGTTTGAGAATGGTACTCATAAACAGGGAAAGCCCTCCGGACACTACGATTAGAATCGGCATCAACAGGAACATTGAGAAGTAATCCGTAATCTTGCGATACATGGACCGCGCTTTTTTCACTTCCCAAATACGGTTGAAGGTGATTTCAATATTGCTGACCAGATTGATAACCGTCCATAACAACATGACCAAACCAACTCCAATGAAAATACCTCCTTTGGTTTGTGAAAGATAGGAGTTGACGAAGGAGAGAATGGTCTCTGTTGTTTCTATATTTCCTCCGAACCCATTGCGGAACTGATGCTCCATCAGGTTGTCGAATCCAAAACCGCGTGCCACGGCAAATAGGATGGCAAGTATCGGTACAATGGCGAGCAATGTGCTATATGTCAGTGCGGAAGCTTTATTAGCCATCCGGTCTTTGGTAAACCGGTTGATACAAAGGTAGATGGTTTTTATAATATTGTAGAGTGAGAACTTGGTCCGGGTCACTTCATCTTCCGTAATGCGCCAGATGTCATACGTAAGAAACTTCCATATATCGGTGATTTTCTTCTTCATAGTTCAACGGATAATTAAAAGAAAAAGCAGTCAGCCTATAAGCCGAGTTCTGTACCTTATATAAAATAAGGTGTCTGTCATTTATCTGAGTGGCGTGTCACCACGACACTTTAGCGGTCTACCCTCCGACATGGAGCGAGCAACTCTCATAACGCCGGTTTACATGACCTTACAACTCCTAAGACGTACAGCCCGACATGTCACCATGCGGCTGGTGGGCTCTTACCCCACCTTCTCACCCTTACCTCTCCCCGAAAGGAGCGGCGGTTATTTTCTTCTACGTTACTCTACCCTCACGGACAGCTTTCTGTTAGGAAGTAGGATGCTCTATGTTGCCCGGACTTTCCTCCTGCACGAAACATGCACGCGACAGACCGGCCAACTGCTTTAGGCTGCAAAAATACGTCATTTATTTTGTTTTAGCCAAAGAAAGTACCACAAATAGAAATAATTTCTACCTTTGCTATTATTAAAATGAATTTTAATGAAGAAGAATATCCTCCTTTTCTATTGTTTTCTGGTGATTACGGCAGTCAGCCTGAAAGCACAGGAAATACGTCCCATGCCTGCCGATTCAGCTTATGGAGTAGTGCATATCTCTGTTTGTAATTTGCGCGAAGAAGGCAAATTTACTTCCGGCATGAGTACACAGGCATTGTTGGGGATGCCGGTCAAAGTGCTTCAATATACCGGTTGGTACGAGATACAAACGCCGGATGATTATACCGGATGGGTACACCGGATGGTGATTACCCCTATGTCGAAGGAACGTTATGATGAGTGGAACCGGGCGGAAAAGATAGTGGTTACTTCGCACTACGGATTTGCGTATGAAAAACCGGATGAAAGTTCTCAACCTGTGTCCGACGTGGTTGCAGGCAATCGTCTGAAGTGGGAGGGAAGCAAAGGGCGTTTCTACAAAGTATCTTATCCCGACGGTCGGAAAGCATACATCTCTAAATCTATTTCTCAACCGGAAACAAAATGGAGGGCTTCATTGAAACAAGATGTTGAAAGTATCATTGCGACTGCTTATTCGATGATGGGTGTTCCTTATCTGTGGGCAGGAACCTCTTCCAAAGGAGTGGATTGTAGCGGCTTGGTACGTACCGTGCTTTTTATACATGATATTATTATTCCGAGAGATGCGTCTCAACAGGCTTATGTGGGCGAACATATTGAGATTGCTCCTGATTTTGCCAATGTACAACGGGGGGATTTAGTGTTTTTCGGTCGTAAAGCGACTGCGGAGCGTAAAGAAGGAATCTCTCACGTTGGTATTTACCTTGGTAATAAACAGTTTATCCATGCTTTGGGCGATGTACACATCAGTAGTATGAACCCTGCGGATAAGAACTATGACGAGTTCAACACGAAACGTCTACTTTTTGCCGTTCGCTTCCTACCTTATATTAATAAGGAGAAGGGGATGAATACTACGGATAATAATCCTTATTATAAATGATTTCACCTATCATCTATTAAAGCATGCAGAATAGAAGAGATTTTTTGAAAATAGAGACTTTGGCAGCTTGGGGTTCAGGGTTAGTGGGCTTTTTCTGACTTTACTGAATGAATGTCAGAGTGTTAATGCCATCTGACATACAACGAATGTAAATTTGTCAGGTGCTGTCGTTAACCGCTGTTAAGCTCTAAATATTCTCTGTTAAAAGTGGACAAAAAAGAGTGACAAGTGGAATAAGTGAACGATATTTGTTATTATTTTAACGTCGTAAAAGTTAAAACAATGTCGAATATTAACAATTTAAAGAATTATAAATCATGAAACAGACAACAAAGAACATTCTGGGAGTAGGAGCAATCATTCTTCTTAGCTCAGGAGTTGCAGGATTGACAACTTACAAATTGTTGCAATCTAACGAAGCTGCTAAAGAGACATCTTTTAATGAGATGTTCAAGCAGAATCCCAATGTCAAATTGGCTGCTTTTGACGCTGTGAACGCTCAACCTGTTGACCTGACTCAGGCTGCGGAGAATTCGCTTCATGCTGTCGTACATATAAGGTCTACTCAAGAAGCTAAAACAAGAACAGTTCAGCAAGCGCCGGACATCTTCGATTTCATTTTTGGTGATGGACGCGGACAGCAGCGTCAGATACAGTCTCAACCTCGTGTAGGTTTTGGTTCGGGAGTGATCATCTCGAAGGATGGATATATCGTAACGAATAATCACGTGATTGAAGGTGCGGATGAAATCAGTGTGAAACTGAATGATAACCGTGAGTTTAAAGGACGCGTGATTGGTACTGACCCCAGCACCGACCTTGCGTTGGTAAAAATAGAAGGTGATGATTTCCCGACTATTCCGGTAGGAGACTCTGAAGCGTTGAAAGTAGGAGAGTGGGTATTGGCGGTAGGTAACCCGTTCAATCTGAACTCTACTGTAACTGCCGGTATCGTAAGTGCCAAAGCCCGTTCTCTGGGTGTATATAATGGTGGTATAGAATCATTCATCCAAACGGATGCTGCTATCAATCAGGGGAATAGTGGTGGTGCGCTGGTAAATGCCAAAGGTGAACTGGTAGGTATCAATTCGGTGCTTTCTTCTCCGACAGGTGCTTATGCAGGATACGGTTTCGCTATCCCGACCAGCATTATGACGAAAGTAATTGCCGACCTGAAACAATATGGAACAGTACAACGTGCATTGCTCGGTATTCGTGGCGGTTCTATCGGTAGCAGTTTGATGGACGATCGTCAACCGATTGATAAATCCGGTAAGACACTGGCAGATAAAGCTAAAGAACTGGGTGTGGTAGAAGGAGTATGGGTTTCTGAAATTGTAGAGAATGGTTCTGCTGCAGGAGCTGACATCAAAGTGGACGACGTAATTATCGGTGTGGATAATAAGAAAGTATCCAATATGGCCGACTTGCAGGAAGCTCTTGCAAAACATCGTCCGGGTGATAAGGTGAAAGTGAAACTGATGCGCGATAAGAAGGAAAAGACCGTTGAAGTAACGTTGAAGAACGAACAAGGTACTACCAAGATCGTGAAGGATACAGGCATGGAAATCCTGGGAGCTGCTTTCAAAGAATTGCCGGATGATTTGAAGAAACAATTGAATCTGGGTTACGGTTTGCAAGTGACAGGAGTTTCTTCCGGTAAGATGTCAGATGCAGGAGTTCGTAAAGGTTTCATTATCCTGAAAGCTAATGACCAGCCGATGCGCAAAGTCAGCGATTTGGAAGAGGTGATGAAAGCTGCCGTTAAGTCTCCGAATCAGGTATTGTTCCTGACCGGTGTGTTCCCATCAGGTAAACGCGGATACTTCGCTGTCGATCTTACTCAAGAGTAATATATAAAATAAGGTAAGAAGATTACAGGATAAGCTAATGAAATAGAAAAAGGATGCCGACAAACAACTTGTCGGCATCTCTTTTTGTTTTATTAGTTGAAAAATATAGTGTAAAAGTTACTTAAATTTTGTATGTTAACAAATTATTTGTCGTAAATTTGCACTCCAAATCTGTTTTAAAAGAATGAGACAACTAAAGATTACCAAAAGTATCACTAACAGAGAGAGCGCTTCTCTTGATAAGTATTTGCAGGAAATCGGCCGTGAGGACCTGATTACTGTCGAGGAAGAAGTAGAACTCGCTCAACGCATTCGTAAGGGTGACCGTGTGGCATTGGAGAAATTGACACGTGCCAATCTTCGTTTCGTCGTATCTGTGGCTAAACAGTACCAGAACCAGGGTTTGAGTTTGCCTGACTTGATTAATGAAGGCAATTTAGGACTGATTAAGGCTGCCGAGAAATTTGATGAGACACGTGGATTTAAGTTCATTAGCTACGCTGTATGGTGGATTCGCCAGTCTATTCTGCAAGCATTGGCAGAGCAGTCGCGTATTGTTCGTCTCCCGTTGAATCAGGTAGGTTCGTTGAATAAGATCAGCAAAGCCTTCTCGAAATTTGAACAGGAAAACGAGCGGCGTCCGTCTCCCGAGGAGTTGGCAGACGAACTGGAAATTCCGGTTGATAAAATCTCTGATACGCTGAAGGTGTCCGGCCGTCATATTTCGGTGGATGCGCCTTTTGTGGAAGGAGAGGATAACAGCCTGTTGGATGTGTTGGTGAACGATGATTCGCCAATGGCTGACCGCTCTCTGGTTAATGAGTCTCTTGCGAGGGAAATTGATAGAGCTCTTTCTACGTTAACCGATAGAGAAAAAGAAATCATTCAGATGTTTTTCGGTATCGGACAACAAGAAATGACATTAGAAGAAATCGGCGATAAATTTGGCCTCACACGTGAGCGCGTTCGTCAGATTAAAGAAAAAGCAATTAGAAGACTTAGACAAAGTAATCGTAGTAAATTGCTCAAATCTTACTTGGGATAAGTAAGAAATATCAGTTTCTGAAAGAAAAAAGAATTTCAGTCGCATAAGTCGCACTTTTCATGTAGAAGAATGTACTTATGCGACTTTTTATTTGAGATAAATCGAGGTAGTCTCCTCTTTTTTGTTACCTTTGCGAAGTTAAAAATTATATGATATGAAATACGTAAAAATACTATTTGCAATTGCACTTGTGTTTACCATGTGCTCCGCTTTTTCTCTGAAAAAAGACCATTCTAAACCGATTTATGCTTTTGGAATTTCTGCTTCATTTACAGATACAATTGTCTATTTTACGGACATTCAGATATTGGATAGTGCGAAAGTTAGCAAAGAAGGGTTCTTGGCTCATCGTGAATTATATAGTTATCAGTTGAAGAATTATCTAGAGGATAACCAGTTGCAGGAGAATAGTACATGTATGATCTACTTCTCGGAAAACAGAAAGAAGTTGGAAAAAGAAGCAACGAAGATTCTGAATAAATATAAGAAGAATAATAGAATGACAGTATCGCGGATTGATTCAGATAACTTCCGCTTTACGAAACCGGAAGAGTAATAAGCAATAACTTAATTGTTAATATAATAAGAGATGCAGGTTTGCATCTCTTATTTTTTTATCTTTGTCCCTGTTCTTAATGAGGAAGATTATGAAAAAGATTAAAATATTATCACTCTTGTTCTGTGTTGTAATGTTGGTGGCAGCTTGTCACGATGAAGAAGAAGGTCCTATTATGCCTCAACCGCGTGAACAAGTAGGGCGTACTGTGTTGGTATATATCGTTGGTGATAATGG
Source organism: uncultured Phocaeicola sp. (assembly GCA_948579315.1). Taxonomy (GTDB): domain Bacteria; phylum Bacteroidota; class Bacteroidia; order Bacteroidales; family Bacteroidaceae; genus Phocaeicola. The sequence goes on along the minus strand of CAPAOL010000032.1, from coordinate 23,199 downwards.
TGCCAGTGAATTATCAGATCTCTTTAAGACTAATTTTGAAGATATGAAAGAGGGTATGAAAGAGGTAGATTATTCAAAATGTAATTTGGTTGTTTATAGTGAAATGGTTAATGATGTTCCTCATCTTGTTTCATTAAAAAAACAGAACGGGAAAGTGGTAGCAGACACTCTTTTTACCTATTCGGAACAGAATCCTTTGGCAAAAGAGGTTATGTCTTCTGTTATTTCTCAAACAGTAAGCTATTTTCCGGCGGATAGCTATGGCTTTGTGTTTTTATCTCATAGTTCTTCATGGGTGCCGGCTATTAATGATGCAAATTCTCGTTCAATCGGGTACTATCGTAGAACTCAAATGAATATTCCGGATTTTCATGATGTATTGTTATCTTCTTTTCCTAGACCTTTGAAATTTATTCTGTTTGATTCATGTTCGATGCAGGCTGTGGAGGTAGCTTATGAGCTACGTGATTGTGCTGAATATTTTATTGGTTCACCAACTGAAATTCCTGGTCCTGGGGCTCCTTATAGTGTAGTCGTGCCAGAGATGTTTACAGAGACTAATTTAGCTCTAAATATAGCTAGTGCTTATTTCAATTATTATGAAAAGTTTTATACTGGCAATACACCATCGAGTAATGCAAATTGGACGGGAGGAGTTGCAACATCTGTAATTAATAGTGCTGCTTTAGATCACTTAGCTATGGTTACTAAAACTATTATTCCTAAATATATTCAAGATGCGGAAGTGGTGCAGTGTGATGATATACAGCTTTATGATTTAAGCAGTGATAAAGCCAATTATGATTTTGATAATTTGATTCAAAATTTGACAGGAGGAAAAGATAATGCTGATTATCAGTCATGGCGTCAAGCTTTTGATGAGGCTGTAATCTATAGGAAAACTACGCAGAAAAATTATTCGGGAATTATTCGTAATATGTTTTCTATGGAAAAGGCGGAAGGGGTGTCTACTTATATACCTTGTGGAAACTTTGATTCAAAAATGAATAATTTTTATCGAACATTACAATGGTATTCTGCTGCCGGATGGAATGAGACAGGTTGGTGATTAACGTTTTTATTCTAAGCGGTGACCATACCTATCAAACATGGAGAATTTATGGAGGAGGATGGGCTAACTTCTTCAGAAACGAAGAAGTTAGCGGATGATGATTCTTATTTCAATGAGTCAACTTTAGCTTCTGAAGTTTTATCGTTATCTTTGGTTTCATTTTCCGATTCATCTTTTTGAAGATAAATGGTACGTGCCGGAGAAACAAACTCAATTCCTGCCTTATTGAAAGAATCCAGAATCTCCATATTCATATTTGAAGTTACTCCTGATATATCCCCTTGCTTCTCAATGTAGTAGATATACTTGATGCCTAGTGCAGAGTCTGAATATTCAGTAAAGAGGGCAACCACATTTGATGGACTGGAAGAAACATTTTCCACTTTTTGTGGAAGAGCTTTTAAGATTTTCAAAGCTTCATTCATCTTTTCGGCAGTTGTGTCATACGTCAATCTGAGATTCAGAACGACTCGTCGCATCGGTTCGGAAGAGATGTTGGTGATAGCAGAGTCGGTAATCTTAAAATTCGGGATTGTGATGATACGTTTATCATCGTTCATAATCCTTGTGCTCCGAATACCTATATCGACCACTGTTCCTTCGATACTGTCGAAACGAATAGTATCTCCGATATTGAAAGGCTTGTCTGTCAGAAGGGTGAAGGCACCGAATATATTCTTTACCGTGTCTTGTGCTGCCAAAGCGAATGCAATACCGCCAATACCCAGGGTTCCTAATAATGCACTGATATCTACTCCGACATTACTCAATGCCATCACAAGACCGATAATCCAGACAACAACTAGAATTGTCCTTTTTATAATCGGCAGCATTTTATTATTCTGACCGTTAGAGCGACGTCCCCAGTATACTTGGAGTAAACCGCTGAATAGACGGGCGAATACCCAAGTAATATCCAGTACAATCAGAATACGGTAAATGTTGTCTACTACTTTCACAAAGCTGTCCGGATATACCAACCGATGAATAGCTATCCAGATACCCAACAGAATAATTGCAAACTTAACAGGCGGTTCGAGAGAATAAAAGATAATATTATCCAGTTGATTCTTGGTCCGGTCTGTTAATGGTTTGAGTACTTTTTTGCTTAATAGCGTAATCAACTTTACAATAACAATCGCGGCAACAATAATAAGTATGGAAATTATCCAATTCTGGATGGAATTTCCCCAAATTTCATTTTCTAACATATTCGAATTGATTTAAGTTGTACATTATGATAATTATTTTGACTTAGTTTCTATGCAGGAGCGGGGCAGAAGAAGCTCTGATGGGGATCTCTCTGCCGGGCAGGTGCTCTTGGCTGTCCAATTGATCCGCAGACGGATGATTTTTCAATTCTCTCATACATTCTAATTTAATATTAATACTGTATAAATAATTTAATGAATAAGTGGAATAAATGAACCATTCTTTTCCGTTTTAATATAATACAAAACAAATGGAAAGTTAAAAGTTCCTCTGCCTGTCTCTGTAAATAAGAAAATAAAAAGAATAATTAATATAAATTTACTGTATTGTGTATCAGTGTTTTAACCTTTGTGATTTGGAAATGCAGGACTGTAATCTCTCAATACCTTTTGCTGTCACACCTTTCCTTGCTTTCTTTTTTTAGAAGCAAGTTCCAAGTTAGTTTCCTTTGTTTGAAACTTTAGTTTCAACAAAGAGAAACTGTAGTTTTATCGGTAAGAAACCATTGGTTTCAAGCAATTGGAACTAAAGTTTCAAACGCGTGGAACTTTAGTTTCTTACCGATGAAACTCTAGTTTCAAGCCTTGAAACTAATGGTTTAAAGGCATGAAACAAATGTAAAGAGAGAAGATTGTACAGAGAGAAGAAAGAATCGTAGGAGAAAAAGTGACAGCAAAATTACTGTCACTGTGCTGTCACATCTTGCTGTCACCTCTTTAATAGTTTGTAATCAGTGGTTTAAGTGTGAATGTGTGACAGGTGACAGCAAATTTTCACTTTTTAGTTCTCTAGTAGAGTGAAAAAGATAAGAGAAGCAGTGGACCTTTTTTAAACCTAAACCATATAACTTAATTATTTGCTATTATAAGCCGTCAGCATCCAAACTAGTTTTTCCTGTTCTTTCAGATAATCGCTCATCATCGAAACGGTCACTTCATCTCCGGCTTGAGAGGCGATAGACAAGATTTTACGTTCTTCACCAATCAGATAACTGATACTCTGAAGGATATTGTTCAGTGCCTGTTCACCGTTGCTCACCTTATCTACTTCACTGATATTCGCTACTTTCAAATAATCGCTGAATTTATTGGCAGGAGTGCCGCCCAACATTAAGATACGTTCTGCAATTTCATCCACCTTTTCGGCAGTGCCATCATACATCTTTTCAAATTGGCTGTGGAGAACAAAGAAATCATGTCCTTTGATATTCCAGTGGAAACCGCGGAGATTGGTGTAATACACTTGGAAGTCTGCTAATAGTTGTTGCAAAGATGCTACTACGTTGTTTGCTCCCGATTCATTCAATTTGATAAATTCTAAAGTCTTCATATTCTTATTGTTTTTAATGATTTATACTTGTTTTCTTTTTTTCTGTACGGCAAAGATAAGGCGGAAAATACTTGTTGTCAAACTGAAAATTTCTATCTTTGCATAGATGAAATCTATAACTTGATATGATTTGATAGATGACGATACAACAATTAGAATATATACTAGCCGTAGACCAGTTCAGGCATTTCGCACGGGCAGCCGAATATTGCCGTGTGACGCAACCCACTTTGAGTGCCATGATTCAGAAGCTGGAAGATGAATTAGGTGTAAAGTTGTTCGATAGGACAGTGCAACCCGTTTGTCCGACACCCATCGGGCAGAAAGTGATAGACCAGGCTCGTGTGATTCTAGCGCAGGCAGCTCAAGTAAAAGAAATCATCAGTGAAGATAAGCAGTCATTATCGGGCGTGTTCCGCTTGGGAGTATTGCCAACTATCGCTCCTTATTTGCTACCCCGCTTTTTCCCTCAACTGATGGAGAAGTATCCCGAACTGGATATTCGTGTCACGGAAATGAAAACACAGGATATTCAGCAGGCTTTGCATACCGGTGATTTGGATGCAGGGATTATTGCCAGTAAATTAGAAGACACATTCTTGACGGAAGAAACTCTCTTTTATGAACAATTCTATGCTTATGTATCACGGAAAGAACCCTCGTTCAAACATGACGTAATCCGCACTTCCGATATAACCGGCGAACATCTTTGGCTTTTGGACGAAGGGCATTGCTTTCGTGACCAACTTGTCCGTTTCTGTCAGATGGAAGCAGTAAAGGTTAATCAGATGGCTTATCGTTTGGGAAGCATGGAAACCTTTATGAGAATGGTAGAAAGCGGAAAAGGAATCACTTTTATTCCCGAACTGGCAGTGGCTCAATTGACGGAAGAACAGCGACAATTAGTACGTCCGTTTGCTATCCCCCGACCGACGCGGCAAGTGGTGCTGGCGACAAATAGAGATTTTATTCGTCACAGTTTGTTATGTGTTCTGAAAGAGGAAATAAAAGCAGCAGTCCCCAAAGAAATGCTTACTTTGCAGTCCATACAATGTTTACTATAATAAATTGGAGATTGAAATGATTCCTGTCATATATTCAAAAATATGGCAAGGGTAGTAATAATAAGGTACGCATATTTTGTTTTCTTAAGTTATTTCTTTATATTTGAAGCATCAACCATTATTTAATAGTTATGAAAAAGTACATTGCAGAAATGATTGGAACGATGGTGCTCGTTCTTATGGGATGTGGAAGTGCCGTTTTTGCCGGTAGTGTGACTGGTACGGTAGGTGCTGGCGTGGGAACAGTCGGCGTAGCTTTAGCATTTGGTCTTTCAGTAGTAGCGATGGCGTATGCTATCGGAGGTATTTCAGGATGTCACATTAATCCTGCTATTACATTAGGAGTGTTCTTGACTGGACGTATGAATGGAAAAGATGCAGGTATGTATATGATTTTCCAGGTAATCGGGGCTATTATCGGCTCGGCTATTCTTTTTGCTTTAATTTCCACCGGTGCTCATGACGGACCTACGGCTACAGGTTCCAATGGTTTTGGCGATGGAGAAATGTTGCAGGCATTCATTGCGGAAGCAGTATTTACTTTCATTTTTGTATTAGTGGTGCTCGGCTCTACCGACTCGAAGAAGGGGGCAGGCAATCTGGCAGGGCTTGCCATCGGTTTGACTCTTGTATTGGTACATATTGTATGTATTCCTATCACGGGGACTTCTGTAAACCCGGCACGTAGTATTGCTCCGGCATTATTCCAGGGAGGAGAAGCGTTGTCGCAGTTGTGGCTGTTCATCATTGCTCCATTTGTAGGGGCTGCGTTGAGTGCGGCAGTTTGGAATTATCTGGGAGATAAGGAAGAAAAGAAATAATTCCTTTATAAGAATAACTTCTTTATATGAAGGAGAAGATAAAAGGGCGGCAGTTTCACAACTACCGCCCTCTTTTGCGTAATTAATATATTATATTAAAAAAGAGTGTGTTTTGCACGTTTACATTAGATTTATAATCTTAGGGAAATTTTACTTCATAAGTTTTCGGTCCGCCATATAAAGTGTTGACACGGATCCTTAATCCTTTTTTCCCTTCCATCCGGCTTTTAATCTTATCCAGTTTGAAAGATACATATCCTTCGCCCAAGCGTTGAGGATAATCACCTTCACTGTTATGACGGAATTCCAGATTGATATATTCGTCTTCTGCACTGTTGTCGTCAGCAGTAGGAGCAGACTCTTCTTTGTCGTTGATTACGAGATTCAGGAAATGTTTTTTATCTTCACTATGCGTTCCATAATATTGGAATTCAATCGTCAGATATGTATTATCCTTGTTGATCCACATATAAGTCGTGTTGATCTTGTCATCTCCGACTTTTTCTTCGTCGTTGTCATCTTCACCCATTGTGATGATGTCTTTAGTTAAGATTGGATTGATACCTCTCACCTGAATATTAAGGTCGTATCCATTCACAGGCTCTTCCAGCTCGTTGAATATCACAAAAGCTCGTTGTCCTTCCACCCAATCTTTATTACTCCATCCTTGCGCATTGCTGGGATACATCTTTTTCCCGTCATCCAAAGTGAAATAAAATTCCTTGCTGTCCTGGCTAATCATATTGATGGTGCTGACAACCAAAAGATCGGACGGGTTGTCATCGTCGTCCAAACATGACTGGAGAATCGGCATTGTAGTCATAATAGCAAAGATAAAGGCAATGAATTTGAATTTCTTCATATACTTATTTAAGTTTTAGATTATATAAAATGGTTCCTTTGTATTGTGAAAATGCAGTGGGATAGAAAATATTGCATTTGAATCTGTTAAAGAAACAAAAGTGATAAAAGAGTTGTTCTCTCTATGCAGTATTTCTATCTTTGCTGCGTTTATAAGTTAAACACGTGTATAAGAGAATGGAAGAATTAGAGTTGTCGGAACAATGCAGGCTAGGCAATAACCAAGCTCGCAAAGAACTGTATGAGCAGTATGCGGGACGTATGCTTGGCATCTGTCTTCGTTATACCGGCGACCGTGATACAGCCCAGGATCTGCTTCACGACGGTTTTTTAAAGATATTCGATTCCTTCGACAAGTTCACCTGGAGGGGTGAAGGCTCCCTGCGCGCCTGGATGGAAAGGGTGATGGTCAACACAGCTTTGCAATATCTCCGGAAAAATGATGTAATCAATCAGTCGGCACCATTAGAAGAGTTGCCTGAAGAATATGAAGAACCGGATGCTTCTGATGTAGAAGCTATTCCACAGAAAGTGTTGATGCAGTTTATAGAAGAACTACCTGCCGGATATCGTACAGTGTTTAACCTTTATACATTCGAAGATAAATCGCATAAAGAAATCGCACAGGAATTAGGTATTAATGAAAAATCTTCGGCTTCGCAACTATTTCGCGCGAAGAGTGTATTGGCAAAAAGAGTAAAAGAATGGATAATGCATAATGGATAGATAGAGATGGAAGAGAAAGAATTGTGGATGAATAAGTTGAAGGAGAAGCTCGCGGATTATTCCGAGCCGGTGCCTGCTTCCGGTTGGGAACAACTGGAGAAAGAACTTATGCCTCCTGTGGAGAAGAAAATATATCCTTATCGAAAATGGATGATGGCTGCTGCTGTTATATTGTTAGCCGTTGTTTCGTCAGTAAGTCTATATTTTCTAGGGACACCGGCTGCGGATGAAATACGTCATATAAAGACTCCGGCATTGGCATTTACACCCGATGCGTTGCCGGGTGTGCAACAACCGGATGTGCAGGGCACTTCCGTAGAACCTGTCTTGCGACCAGTGGCTCGTGAAGACCGTTTGGCGAAAATTGATAAGAATCTTACAGAACAGAAAACAAATGCACGCCCATCTGCAATAGACAATAACAACGAACCTGTAACTGGGAATGAAAATAATCCTGTGATTGAGGAAGATCAGATGTTCAAAGGTGAGACGGAACAGACGAAAAATGAAGCAAAGCAGGGAGGCAGTGAAAATATGGGGCAGGCTACACAGTCACAGGATACCGAACGGTCGGGCAACAGGCCACGCCGTCCTTCCGGAAAAGACAAACTTCATATTCCGTCAGAAAAAAGGGCATCTCAAAAAGGAACATGGTCCATGGGACTATCGGTTGGAAATTCGGGCGGAGCATCCACAGAAGTCGGTGTTGGCTCTCATGCTTATATGTCTCGTGTGAGTATGCTTTCTGTTTCCAACGGTCTGATGGAGATACCTAACGATCAGACATTGGTTTTTGAAGATGGAGTGCCTTATCTGCGTCAGACAAAGCAGGTGGTCGACATTAAGCACCATCAACCTATTTCTTTCGGATTGTCCGTTCGTAAAGGGCTGGCCAAAGGATTCTCTCTCGAAACGGGATTGACTTACACATTGCTTTCTTCGGATGCGAAACTGGCGGGTGAAGATCGGCAAATAGAACAAAAACTGCATTATGTAGGTATTCCGCTGCATGCCAACTGGAATTTCCTTGATAAGAAACTTGTCACTCTCTACGTTTCCGGTGGAGGGATGGTGGAGAAATGTGTCTATGGAAAGCTCGGTTCAGAGAAAGAAACTGTGAAACCTCTGCAATTCTCGGTATCCGGTGCGGTAGGTGCACAGGTGAACGCAACGAAACGTCTGGGTATCTACGTAGAACCCGGTGTTGCTTATTATTTCGATGACGGTTCGGATATACAGACCATACGTAAAGAGAATCCGTTTAACTTCAATATACAGGCTGGTATCCGTTTGACTTATTAATGCGAACTACCTTACTGAACATAGTGACGGTATCCGTTCAAGATAGCGTCACTATCCTGATTAGATAGCGTCACTATCCTGACTGGATGGTGTCACTATCTGGTCTATGGTTGCATACCTTTATTGCAAAATTCTAAGCTATGGTGATTTTTACAGATGAAAAACATTTACTGAAACTTGCATTTGCAGGCGGACGAGCGGTCGTCTGTAGATGAAGATGCGTACGAGCGGAAAAAATGCAGTTAACACTCTGCGTATTTCCCGTTTTATTAATAAATCTTATGATAAAACATTACTGTTTTGGTTGATTAATCGGTTTTTATTTGCTTTTTTTGTTAAAAGCATCTATTTTTGGCTTTTATAAGGAAAAACATATAGTGAATCCCTGATGACACATTTTGACGAACATGAAAAGAAGAAAAAATTCGAGCAGTTTTTTATTCTCACTTTTCCGAAGGTAAAAGCCTTTGCATGGAAGCTCTTACATTCGGAGGAAGATGCAGAAGATATTGCTCAGGATATATTTGTCAAGCTGTGGAACAATCCCGAAATGTGGGAGAATAAAGAGACATGGGACAGTTACATCTATACGGTGGCACGCAATCAGATATACAATTTCCTCAAGCATCGGTCGGTGGAGCTTACCTATCAGGAGACAATGTCGCAGGAGGCAGCCGCTTCTTTCGAATTTGATACATACGACAAACTTTATGCGAAAGAACTGCAACTTTTGGTGAAACTTTCTTTGGACAATATGCCCGAACAACGCAGAAAAGTTTTTTCTATGAGCCGGCAACAAGGAATGAGCAATCAGGAAATAGCTGATTGTTTGCAACTTTCCATCCGTACCGTAGAACGGCACATCTATTTGGTTCTGCAAGAATTAAAAAAAATCATTTTAATCGCACTTTTTTTTCATTTCGGTTGAGTAGTACGTTTCGGCAAGTTGTCTATATAATATAAGGCAATTTGAAATGAAGAATTACGTTCACAAGATTATTGAAATATTCACCGCTTCCGAGCATAGCGAGGAAGTGACCCGCGAAGTGCACCAATGGCTGACAGACGAAGAGCACGCCCAAGAGAAAGAAGCCGCTTTGAACACCTTATGGAAAGAGACGGAAGGAAAGGTAGATGCAAGCGTATGGAACTCTTTGGCAGAAGTGTACGGCAAACTGGAAGCTGCGCCGCGTGAAGCCAAACCGCGATACAGCCTGCGCATAAGACGCTATGCTGCCGCTGTGGCAATACTGGCGGTTGCCGTTTCGGGTACTTTCCATTTCACTAAAGATATGTACTCGCCGGTTGCCATGATAGAGAACTATACTCCGACGGGTGATATGAACACAATCAAACTTCCGGACGGAAGCGAGGTGCAAACCAACTCTGGAACCGTTTTACTCTATCCCAAAACCTTCAAAGGAGACACGCGTACTGTTTACCTGGTGGGTGAAGCCAATTTTAAGGTCAAGAAGAATCCCGACCAACCTTTTATCGTTAAATCCACCGCCATGTCCGTGACAGCGTTGGGGACTGAATTTAACGTGGCGGCGTATCCCGAAAGCGATCAGACCGTAGCCACGCTGATTGACGGAAAAATAAAGGTAGACTGCAACAACGGACAAAAAAGCTACATACTCCACCCGGGACAGCAGTTGGCTTATCATTGCGCCACCTCGGAGAGCCAATTAACCGAGGTCGACCTCGAAGATGCGGTTGCCTGGCAGAAAGGAATGTTCGTGTTCAGAGGAGCTACCATGAAAGAAATACTCGCTACGCTTGAACGGAGATACGCGATAACTTTCCAATACAAAGCCAATTTGTTCAATGAAGATAAGTTTAACTTCCGTTTCCGCGAACATTCGACCATAGAGGAAATTATGGAGGTGATGCAGGAAGTAGTGGGAGGATTTACGTATGAAGTCAATGGGAAAGTCTGTAATGTGAAGTCTACTATAAAGAAATAAATGAACAGGAAATAGTCTTTGTTTAACCTTAAAAACACGTTTGATGTCATGAAAAAAAGTATCCGGAAAAAGGATGCCGCCTAATTCCGGATATGAAATCTAACTTTTTAGTATTAAAGCTATATGCTTACTCTTCGAAAATAAATATTATGATTTAACACTAAAAATGCTCGAATTTATGAATTTAAGTCGATTTAAAGTTGTTTTTTTTGTATTTTTTAGCTGTTTATTCTTCAAAACAGCTCTTTTGCCCAAAACGACCTCAAGATTACAATAAAAAAGAAGAATATAACATTGCTTGAGGCGTTTCAGCAAATCGAAAAGCAATCCACTTATTTGGTAGCCTTTAATGAATCTAAGCTGGAAAAAAGCAAACAGATTGATTTGGATATTAACGCACAGCCTTTGGACAAGAGCCTTGCCGAAATCTTGAAAGGGACAGGTCATAAATATAAAATCAAAGGCAATTATATCATGATTGTTCCCGAAGACAGAGGGACGGAGGAGAAGAAAACGCTGACAGGCGTTGTGACCGACGAAAAGGGAGAACCTCTTATCGGTGTGAATGTGCTGGTGAAAGGACATTCGACAGGTACCGTTACCAATATAGAGGGTCAGTTTACCTTGCAGGCTGCAAAGGGTGAAGTGATAGAGTTCTCTTACATAGGCTATGCCACCAAATCGGTGACGGTGGGAAATGCCGTAAAGTTAGCAGTCGTATTGTCCGAAGACTCCAAGACGCTGGATGAAGTGGTGGTGACCGCCCTGGGTATCAAACGTTCGGAAAAAGCCTTGAGTTACAATGTGCAGAAGATAGACAACGAAGGACTCACAGTAGCGAAAGACGCTAACTTCATGAACAGTTTGAATGGAAAAGTAGCCGGAGTCAACATTCAGAAAAGCTCCTCAGGTGTGGGTGGTGCCACGCGTGTAGTGATGCGCGGTTCGAAGTCGATTGTCGGAAACAACAATGCCCTGTATGTGGTAGACGGTATGCCGATTGGAAACAGTTCGCGCGGAGTGATTACGAACGACTACGGAGCAGTGGGAGGAAGTGAAGGTATCTCCGATTTCAATCCGGACGATATCGAGAGCATCTCCGTGCTCACCGGTCCGTCGGCGGCAGCTCTTTATGGTGCGGCAGCGGCAAACGGTGTTATCTTGATTAATACCAAGAAAGGTAAAGAGGGCAAAATGAAACTCAACTTCTCTACAAGCAACGAATTTATGAATCCGTCGGTGTCTCCTGAGTTTCAAACAACGTATGGCAATAAGAAAAACTCTTACCGCAGTTGGGGCGACAAATTGGAAACGCCTTCTACTTTCGACCCGATGGACTTTTTCAAGACCGGTTTCAGCACCATTAATTCTTTGAATATCTCGACAGGAACGAAGAGCAACCAGACTTTCATTTCTGTGGCTTCCACCAACTCAAAGGGAATCATTCCCAACAATGAATATTACCGTTACAACTTCTCTTTCCGAAACACGGCGTTGATGCTTAATGACAAATTGCATCTTGATATGGGCGTCAGCTATGTATTGCAGGGCGAGCAGAACATGATTACAGGCGGACGTTACTTCAACCCGTTGTTTCCTTTGTATCTCTTCCCGCGCGGTGAGGACTTTGAAAAAGTCAAGATATTCGAAACATATAACGAAGAACGCCGCTTCCCAACACAAGAGTGGGAGTATGGCGACCAGGGACTTTCCTTCGAGAATCCTTACTGGATTATCAACCGTGAGATGTTCCCCAAAAAGAGAAAACGCTATATGCTGCACGCACGTGCACAGTATGACATCTTCGATTGGCTGAACATTGCCGGACGTGTGCGTATAGACAATACCCATGCGAACGATAAACGGAAATTGAGTGCGTCGACTTTGCTGCTCTATACAAATTCGGATAAAGGTAGTTATTTGAATAGGGAAGAATTCTACGACCAGACCTATGCAGACGTGATGATGAACATCAACAAGAGTTTCAAACATGACTTCTCGCTGACTGCCAACTTAGGAACAAGTTTTGAAGACCATTATACGAGAGGCATCGAGATCGATGGAAAGCTGGCAACCGTGCCTAACCTGTTTTCGGCTGCGAACTTATCTTCAGACAGCTCACCGAAAGAAACGTATAAGCGTACACGTAACATTGCCGTGTTTGCCAGTGCCGAACTGGGATGGAAGAATATGCTCTATCTTACAGCTACCGGACGTACCGACTGGGCTTCGCAGTTGGTAAGCAATGGCAAGACTCCGGGTATATTCTACCCGTCGGTAGGTCTGTCTGCCATTATTACGGAGATGGCGTCGTTGCCGCAGTTCATTTCTTATTTGAAAGTGCGCGGGTCGTACACCGAAGTAGGTTCGCCCATTTCGCAGGTAGGTATCACGCCGGGTTCCATAACAGACTCCATGACGGCAGGTATCATCAATCCGATATCAACCTATCCTTATCCCGACTTCAGGCCCGAACGTACGAAATCCTATGAATTGGGTATCAATGCCCGTTTCTGGGACGGTAGGATAACGTTCGACGGTACGTTCTATCAGTCGAATACTTACAACCAGACATTCCTCTCATCTATGTCGGCAGCTTCCGGATACTCCGGATTCTACATCCAGGCAGGTAATGTGCGCAACCGGGGTGTGGAAATGGCGTTGGGCTACAATGATAAATACGGCGACTGGGGATACTCCACAAACCTTACTTATACGGCAAACCGCAACAAGATTCTGGAAATGGTGCACGATTACCGCAATCCAATCGACAATTCGACCGTGAATATCGTCGAACTTAATCTGGCGGAAGCGGGCGATGTGTACGTACGCGAAGGATATTCCATGTCCGACATCTTTGTGACCGGTATTTTGCAGCGTGGCAGAGACGGACGTCTCATAGAAGAGGGAAGCGGATATAAAGTAGACCGCAGCTCGCGTATCAGAGTAGGCTCGGCCGACCCGGATTTCACATTGGGATGGAGACACGACGTTAGCTTCAAGCAATTCTCTTTGGGCGTATTGCTGACCGGACGTTTCGGTGGAGTCGTTCTCTCTCAGACGCAGGCGTTTATGGATGCGTTCGGTGTTTCCAAAGCATCGGCAGATGCACGCGACAACGGCGGTGTAGTGTTCGACGGCAATATCTACGATGCAGAACGCTTCTATACCACCATCGGCGGACAGACGCTTATGGGATACTATACATACGATGCAACCAACATCCGTTTGCAGGAACTGTCGTTCACTTATTCGTTGCCGAAGAAATGGCTGAAAGGAATATTCGATTATGCCAATCTGTCGTTTGTCGGACGCAACCTGCTGCTGTTCTACAGAGCGGCGCCATTTGACCCCGAAGTAACCTCTTCTACGGGTACATATAGCCGTAGCGACTTTTTCATGATGCCCAACCAACGCAGTTTAGGTTTCAGCATTAAATTTGGTTTGTAAACTTTTAAAGAATGATTACTATGAATTTGAATTTTAAACATATTGCAGGAGCAGTGTTAGCTTCGGGATGCCTCATGGCTTTATCCTCTTGTATGTATGATTTTACAGATATCAACCGGAATCCGCTTTATCCGGATAAGGAACAGGAATTGTTGGATGGAGTATTGAACAGTGCCTACTTGCCAAACTTGGAGAAACACGTCATACCCGTAGCATTGAAATCGGATAATACGGATTTGGTAAACGCTTACCAGATAAGTGTCAATCTGGCGGGAGATTCTTGGATAGGATACCATTCGCCGCGCGATAACTATTGGGACGAAGGTGTCAACTCTACTGCATATTTCTTTAAGGACAACTGGAACAACCTGACATTTAAGTTTGCCATTACCAATATCTTTGTTCCCTGGATTCAGTTGAGAAACATCAATATGACAGGAGAGAACCCCAACAAAGAGATATTTGCATTGGCACAGATTTGTAAGGTGATGGGAGTGCACCGGGCTACGGATATGTTCGGTCCTATTCCTTATTCGCAGGTAGGTAGCGGTTCGTTTACAGTGGAATACGATTCGCAGGAAGAAGTGTACCGTTCTTTTTTCAGAGAGTTGGAGGAAGCGATAAGTATTCTGTCAGACTTTGTCGAAAAAGGAAACACTCATGTTCCTAAGGCTTCGGATATCGTACATGAAGGAGATGCAAAAAAATGGATTCGCCTGGCGAATTCGCTGATGTTACGTTTGGCTATCAGAGTGCGTTATGCTGACGAACAGTTAGCTCGGACATATGCAGAAAAAGCGGTGAATAACTCCTATGGAACGATTGACACTTCGGACGATGAGGCGAAAATGCAACAAGGAGCAGGTTTGCAGATTAAGAACCCGTTGTATCAGATTGCTGATAAAGATCAATACAACGATTCACGTATGGGAGCAACCCTTCATTGTTATCTGAAAGGATACGACGACCCTCGCTGTGCTGTGTGGTTTAGCGCCACGGCCAGTCGGAGCAAGGCTATCCGTGCCGGTATGCCGGTTACCAAAACGGAGTATGACAACCAAGCAACCTTTTTGAAGTTGGTCGAAGACACTCCGGTCTACTGGATGCGTGCTTCGGAAGTATGCTTTTTGAAAGCCGAAGCAGTGTTGGCTGGATTCGATATGGGTGGAAAAACTGCCAAGTCATATTACGAGGCTGGAATTACAATGTCGTTTGAGGAGTGTGGAGTTGCACTCGGTTCTTATTTGTCCAACAAAAAACAGCCGGCTGCATTTATCGACCCGGTGAATCCTGATGAATATAACGCTACGGCTCCTAGCAATATAACGGTAGCCTGGAATGAGAGTGACGACGAAGAAGTGAAGCTTGAGCGTATCATAACACAGAAATACCTCGCTCTTTATCCGAACGGGCAAGAGGCGTGGAGCGAATGGCGCCGTACCGGTTATCCCCGCCAGGTTCCGGTAGTAAAGAACCTGACCAACGCCGGTGTGAAAACCAGTGACGGATACAAGGACGGTGTGAGACGCTTTACTTATCCGCGTTCGGAATACCAACAGAACAATGAGAATTTGCAGAAAGCCATCCAACAACATTTAGGAGGAATAGACAATGCTTCTGTAAATGTTTGGTGGGATAAAAAAAACAAGTAATAATTTTAATCTGATACTGACATGAATAATATTAAATTATGGATACTGCTGTCGTTGATCATGGGAGTTGTGTTCTCTTGCACAGACATACACCATTTGGACATTGAAAAAGAGGCGTTGAACAATTTGCTCGAACGCGACAAAGATAAATGGACGGAAGAAGACAAACTCAAAGAGCAGAATGAGAGAGATTCCATTCGCATCGCCGAAGAGAATAAACGCTTGTATGAACTCTACCTGCAAGACTTACGTCAATACAAGGCAAGCAAACATTGCATTATGTTTGGCTGGTTTAATAGCTGGAGTGCCATTACTCCGGGAGCCTATTCGCAACTGAATCAGATTCCCGACAGTATGGACGTTGTTTCCATTTGGGGAAATTGTTTCAACTTGGATGAAGCGCGGAAGAAACAGTTGAAAGAGGTGCAGTCGAAAGGGACGAAAGTGATTGTCGGCTGGATTGTGGAAAATATAGGTGGCCAGATTTCCAATATGAAGAAGGAAGACTGGTCGGACAATCCGGAAGAGGCTGTGGTGCAGTATGCCCAGGCCATTGTCGACTCGATACAGAAGTATGGTTACGACGGTTTCGACCTTGATTATGAGCCGTCTTATAGATCGCCATTCAAAGAGGGTAACCACTGTGGCGACTGGCCGAAGAGATGGAAAGATGACCCTGCTTATCCGGCAAAATGGCCGGATGATTGGCAGAAAGACTGGTCGGTAGACAAACCGCTTATTTCGTGCCATCAGAATGATAACAAGGAATTGGAAAACCTGTTTTTCAAAACGTTGAGAGAGAAACTCGGCAACGACAAGATGATTAATATCAACGGTGCCATTCATTGGCTGTCGGCTGAGTCGGCTCAATATTTTGATTATTATGTGGCACAGTCTTATAACGGGCAGTATGCGACTTGGCAACAGCCACTTCATAATCCGAGTAACAGATATGGTATGGATGTCGCAGACCGGGTTATATATACGGAGAGTTTTCAAAATAGCGGAGAAAACCGCGGGAAGTTTCAACGATATCCGGATTATGTAATGAATACATTGAATGGAAAAGCTGGCGGTATCGGTGCTTTCCATATCAATGAAGATGCTTTTGATAATTATAAGAATGTAAGAGCAGCTATTTCCCTCATGAATCCGTCTATAAAATAAATGTATAATATTAAAACAGAACAAAATGAAAAAGTATATATTATGTAGTTTATTTGGTGCTTTGTTAGGGGCTTGCGATTTTGTGTCCGGTGAAGGAGGCAACAGTGACAATACTGTTTATATGGGCAATCCGAACAATGTGTTGTCGATGCTCGTGAATGACAAGGGTGGAAGTATCGTTGTGACTCCGCGTCTGGCCCTTCTTGCTGACGAACCGGTAAGCGTCACTATTGCTGTGGATGAGAACACGCTGCAGGAATATAACCGCGAAAGCGGATTGAATTTGAAGTCGGTAGCACCCGAAGATTTCGTGTTTGTTACGTCGGATGGCAAGGAAACACACGGGGAAGCGACGGTTGTGATAGAAAAAGGTCAGGTGAAAGGCGCTGTAGAGGTGAAAATGCCGTCGATTGATGAAGATAAATATCCTTATAGCGGGCGTTTTGCCATACCGTTGCGCATTGCGGGTTCTTCTCATTTTGAAGTATTGAGTTCTCCCCGTACGGCTATTATCCGTCTGAACCGCGAATTGGTAA
Source organism: uncultured Phocaeicola sp. (assembly GCA_948579315.1). Lineage (GTDB taxonomy): Bacteria > Bacteroidota > Bacteroidia > Bacteroidales > Bacteroidaceae > Phocaeicola. The sequence goes on along the minus strand of CAPAOL010000032.1, from coordinate 6,040 downwards.
CTACGATTGCCTATTTTAAGAAAGCAGGACCCTTTCTGATTAAACCGAATACTCCTTATACTGAGCCGATGTCGGAATGGACAGCACAAATAAGTGCTATTTTCCCTGCACTCTCCAATCCTAACACCACAACGATTTCCATGCAAAATCCGGGAGGAGGAGAATTTTATACCCGTGTTCACCAAACTGACGGAGTACAAGTGAAAAACGGTCGTGACGGTGATGATACCTGGACAAAGAAACCTCTGCAGAAAAATATGTGGCTCAACATCACGTATGTTTATAAAAATGCTTCTATTTCTGTATATGTGAACGGTGAATTCCAAAAGACGTTTGAAACTTCGCCTCTTTATATGGGACCGAACAGTGCTTGGTATATAGGCAATGGTACGTGGAGTAAAGTGTATGTCCGTGAAGCCCGTTTTTGGAGCAAGGCGCTTACGTAAGCTGACATTCTGGATAAACTTTATTTGCCGCAAGACGTATCCGATCCTCATTTGCAGATGTATCTGCCTTTTACACACGCGGATGACAAAGGTATGCCGGTGGAACTGACAGGCAAATGGACAGTAAGCCATATGAATCCGGCCGTTCTGCCAGAACTGGAATATATCGATAATGTCTTGTTCCCTGCCGATAAACTGGAAATTAAGGAGGTAGACTCTGATGATAATAATGAATAGTTGAATGTTAAGAAAGATACAATATGAAAAATATAATTTTAACCCTATGGGTGGTAGCCCTTGCCGTTGTGTTTCATGCTTGTGAAGATGAACGTGGCGAAGTTGTTTCTCAGGACTGGACATGGCAGGTAGACCCTGACTATGTTTTTGTAGAGATGCCGGATGAATTTGACTACGATCCGTCGAATGTTGTATATTTGAAAAGTTACATTTCCGTCAACTTGACAGGGATTCATTCGAATGGAGTTACCAAAATTGTCGAAGGTAGCGAGGTGATGAAGTTTAATGTATATATCAAGAATGTGTTGGATAAAGATATCAAAATACGTTTGGTAGAAGACCAGCAGTTGCTTGAAGAATACAAAGGCGATGCGCAGGGGTATAAACAAATGCCTGCCGGAGTCTATTCCATACCCGAAGTTACTCTGCCTGCCGGAGAGAAAATGGTAGAAATGAGCGTTGCCCTGACCGATATAAACCAGTTGGATGAACTTCCCGGCTATTTGCTTCCACTTCGTCTGGAGCTATGTAACGCGATTGACGGAGTACGGATAACGGAACAGTATTATCGGATATTTGTGAAAATGGATATCCTTACCATTAGTGAGAATATTATCCCTGAGCATACAAAAGTGGTAGAAGGAACTGAGTTTAACGACATTATAACGTTCGACTCTGATAAAACGGAAGATTTGGAGAATTTGAAAGATGGACTTGTTTTTGGTTTTATGGGATTTGGTGGTTGGACACCAAGCAGTGATGGATATTTATCGATGAACCTGCCCAAATCGGAACTGATTAAAGGTATCTGTATCTATAGTGATGAGGACAACAAACAATTCGGAAAGGCGGATGTTTATACAGTCAATGAGGATGGAACAAAAATCCTGCAGGGAACTTTTGCGACGGAAGCAAGTGTTTCATTGACTGAGCCGATTTATATTCAGTTTGTTGAACCCGTTACAACAAGAGAGATTCGTCTTGAAAAGATAGCTTCAACAAAAGGAACAATTCCGGAATTGTATGAAGTGGAACTGATTCGATAGTTCTCTTTATTTCTATCAGAATGTGCCTGGACAGGCACATTCTGATAGTTGTATCATCTACTTATATATTCAATCTTCCAATCTTATATTGCATTTATGGGCAAACTCTTCTTCTCATTCGGAATCATTATACTCTTTGTGGCTTGTTCTGTCGATTACGGGCAGGTGGAAAAAGACGTGAGAAAGGAATTGGACAATTACAGAGAACGCTATGTCATAGCCATGTACACCGGCGAGGTGACTTTGCCTTCTACCAACAAATATCCGCATATCTTGCATCCCGCACCCGGCGGAATGGAGACCGGAATGAATAATGTGTGGCTCATCAATGGAGGATATCTGGGAGAAATCTACGAATGCCGCGGCTGTGACTATTGCATGACACGTTATCACAAGGCGGGACTGATAGATTATCAGGTCTTCGAACGGAATGAAGACACCGTGACGGCCTTTGTGAGACTGACTCCGTTGGGAAGCCGGTTTTTAATAGAAAATTACGTCCCTCCTTTTTATCGGCTCAGCCAATGGCGCAGAAGGGAACAGATTGAGATTATGCTTGTCGCTACCGAAAAGTTCGAGCTTGAAGTCGTCCCATCGGGGAAGAGAACCTATCATTGCAATGCACACAGAAGCCTTGCGCTGACTCCCTTTTTAAAAGCAATCGGCGGAACGGAAAGAGAAGATAGCATCGACTACGTCCGGCAGTTTAAAGTGGAGTATGATGAGAAGGGAGTGGGGAAGGTGACTCGTATTTCTTCAAAAGTAAACGATTGCGGGCTTTAAATTCTATTGGGTAAACTCATTCAGGTATAGCACACGAAGTTGTCAATTAAATCCGTTGTACAGTAGTTTCAAGGCTTGACACAAAAGTTTCTATTTTGCACCGCATACTTGCTCTTGAGTTAGTGGAACTTCTTTCTAATCTTTTTGTCGATTATTCAGAGGAATACTTTTCTTTGGGAGAACCTTCGCTTAAAGTGGCTCGTGAAATAAGCAAAAAGTTGAATATCAATGCTAGTATTGGATTTTTATTCTATTTATTACTGTGATGGTTAATTGACCACCACAGTAGTAAAATATTCTTTAAATACCTCCGCGGCTTTTTCAAGTTGTTCGGGGGTATTTTCTTTTACGTCTTTCAGCTTGTATTCCTGTTCCATCGCTTCATACTTATGTACGCCTAATGTATGATAAGGCAGGATTTCCACTCGTTGCACCATCTTGTACTTTCCTAATGCTTCTCCCAGTTGGCGGATGTCTTCCTCGAAATCGCTGTATCCGGGTACTAATACATAACGCAGCCAGAAAGGTTTCTCGTTTTCTTCCAGCCATGCTGCCGTGCGGATGGTTTGTTCGTTACTTCTTCCGGTCAGTGCCTGATGGCGTGCCGGATTGAACTCTTTAATATCCAGTAATACAAGATCCGTCAGTTTGAAAAGTTCTTCTACTTCTTCGTTCCAGATGCCGCCGTTGCTGTCTATGCATACATGTATTCCCTTTTCTTTCAGTTCACGCACTAAAGGGACTAGTGCTTTGGCCTGAAACGTAGGTTCTCCTCCGGAGAAAGTGACTCCTCCGCGTTTCCCGAAAAAAGGACGTTGGCTCATAGCCATGCGGACGATTTCTTCCGGTGGGGTAGGTGTACCTCCTTTTCCGGCTATAGTGTCGGGATTGGCGCAATATAGGCAGCGGAAATTGCATCCTTGAAGAAAAACGACGAGCCGTAAGCCCGGCCCGTCGAATGTTCCCATACTTTCGTATGAATGTACGTTTATCGTCATATTGAGTAGATCTGATTACATACGTTCGTGGAAGCTACGGCTGATAACCTCCAATTGATGTTCGCGGCTCAACTTCACGAAGTTTACAGCATAACCGGAAACACGGATGGTGAGTTGCGGATATTTTTCCGGATGTTCCATGGCATCGTAAAGCATTTCACGGTTCAGAACGTTCACGTTCAGGTGGTGGGCGCCTTTGGTGAAGTAACCATCCATCATTGTCACCAGATTTTCTACGCGATCTTCTTCAGTAGCTCCCAGTGATTTCGGAACGATAGAGAAAGTGTTGCTGATACCGTCCTGTGAGTCGCGGTAACGCAATTTCGCTACGGAACTCAAAGAGGCGATGGCACCGTTCTTGTCACGTCCGTGCATTGGGTTGGCTCCCGGAGCAAAAGCAACACCTTTGGCGCGTCCGTCGGGAGTAGCACCTGTCTTCTTGCCATACATTACGTTGGAAGTGATAGTGAGCAAAGATAAAGTAGGACGGGCATTTTTGTAAACCGGAAGTTTCTTCAATTCTTCGCTGAAGAAATAGACTAGGTCAACCCCCAGGTGGTCTACTTTGTCGTTGTCATTACCGAAGCAAGGGAATTCGCCTTGAATGTCGAAGCCTTCTGTCAGGCCGATGTCGTTGCGGCGTGCAGTCACTTTGGCATATTTGATGGCCGACAGTGAATCGAGGGCGATAGAAAGTCCGGCTACACCGTAAGCAAGATTGATGCGTGGGTTGGTATCTACAAGAGCCATTTGGGCTTTTTCGTAGTAATACTTATCATGCATATAATGGATGATGTTCATCGCTTCGTTGTAAACACGGGCGATTTCTGTCAATACCTTCTTGTAGTTGCTCATTACTTCTTCGAAGTTCAGTGTGTCGCTGGTTAGTACGGGGATGTTTTTCACCATTACCGTACCGGTGTTTTCGCAACGTCCGCCGTTGATGGCAAGCAGCAGGGCTTTTGCCAGGTTGCAACGTGCGCCGAAGAATTGGATTTGTTTTCCGATTTCCTGATAAGATACGCAGCACGCGATTCCGTAGTCGTCAGACTGGCGTACTTCACGCATCAGGTCGTCGTTTTCATATTGGATGGAAGAAGTGTCGATAGATACTTTTGCACAGAATTCTTTGAATCCTTCCGGAAGTTCCGGACTCCACAATACAGTCAGGTTCGGTTCTGGTGAAGGGCCGAGGTTGTAGAGTGTTTGCAGGAAGCGGAAAGAAGTCTTTGTTACCTTCGTGCGTCCGTCGTTGAGGCGTCCGCCCAGAGATTCGGTTACCCATGTCGGGTCGCCGGCAAAGATGTCGTTGTAAGATTGCATACGCAGGTGGCGCACCATACGTAGTTTGATGACAAACTGGTCGATCAGCTCCTGTGCGAATGATTCTGTGATAGTTCCTTTGCTCAATTCATATTCCATATAAATGTCGAGGAACGAAGAGACGTTACCCAGTGACATGGCAGCACCGTCTTGTTCTTTTACGGCAGCAAGGTAAGCCATGTATACCCATTGTACTGCTTCTTGTGCGGTGTAGGCAGGACGGCTCAAGTCGAGTCCGTAGTATTCGCCCATTACCTTCATGTCCTTCAATGCTTTGATTTGCTCTGCCACTTCTTCGCGCAGGCGAATGCGGGCTTCGGTCATCGGACCGGTAAGGTTACGCAAATCTTCTTTTTTTGCCTCAATCAGTCGGTCGATACCATAGAGAGCCATACGGCGGTAGTCGCCAATGATACGTCCGCGGGCATAGTTGTCAGGAAGTCCGGTGAGGAATCCCAGAGAACGGAACGAACGGATTTCTTCGGTATATACGTCAAATACTCCGTCATTGTGCGTCTTGCGGTAGTGAGTGAAGATATCTTTTACGCGGTCGTCCACTTCCACGCCGTTTTCATGGCAGGCTTTGCTTACCACGTTGATACCTCCGAAAGGTTTGATTGCACGTTTCAAAAGTTCGTCTGTTTGCAGACCGACGATCAGTTCGTTTTCTTTGTCGATATATCCGGCTTTATGAGAAGTGATGGTTGAGACGGTGACATTATCCAGTGAGCGTACTCCGTTATTGGCTCTTTCTTCTGCCAATGCTTCGAGGCAGCGGTTCCATACAGCTTTAGTGCGTTCGGTAGGTCCTTCGAGGAAAGAAGCATCTCCGTAATACGGAGTGATGTTGTGACTAACGAAATCTCTTACGTTGATTTCTGTGCTCCAAAGACCGTCTTTAAAGATCTTATTTAATTCCATAAATGATAAAATTAGAGGTTGTAGTTATCCTTTTCTTTAGAGCGCACAAAGTTACAACGTTTTTTCATATAATCAGCATAAATATGCTCTATTTTATGCTTCTCAACATAAAATACCTAGATATTACTATTTTTTAGAAATGATTTCGTGATTTTTTTTGTGAAAACTCTTGCAAGTTTAAAATATCTTCGTACCTTTGCACCGCTTTTAACAAAAAGCACTTCTGGTAAAGAAGTTTTGGAGAGGTGGCAGAGTGGTCGATTGCGGCGGTCTTGAAAACCGTTGT
>CAPAOL010000031.1 GCA_948579315.1 uncultured Phocaeicola sp. | reverse complement strand
GGTGGGTCAGAAGACTTTTATAATAGTGGGTCAATCGACTTTAAATTTTCCAAGAATAGGCAACCATACCGTTCTCGACAAAACAAACAGTAAAACCGTGCCAATAACAACTGACACGGCTCTACGGCGGGGTATGGACTGAATACGGATTTCTTCCCTATATGTTACTGTACTTGTTCCTTTAGTTGACGGGACTAAAAACCTTTGCCTTTATATCTTTCATATACGACTTCCTTCTGTGTATCACAATTTGTGAAACGAAATTGTACAGGACATCCTACCGGAATATCATTGGGTAATTTTTTTACAAGTGCCGTTATTACATCATCCACTGTTCCGAAACCTATATCAGTCAATTCCGCAACAATTCTTCCTTTAAAATAGGCACGACCATAAATCATCATTTTCCTACTGATACGGAACATTTTATCTTTCGGTGCATCAATATCACACGCTTTTCCTTGCTTACTTCTTTTATCACTGAAAAATATAAAGTCGATAACTTTGGCATTGAGTTCCCAAGCAGGAGTAAAATCGAGTTTAACATAACCTCTTGTTATATTGAAGCCATGACTATGATTCATACCAAAAGCCACCTCATACAGATTGGCATCACAATCATTCTGTGCAATGGTTGCCCATGTATGCCTAAACGTATAGAAGCAATAATATTTTTCTTTCTTCATGCCCATATCCTCACATATCTTCCGAATACCAATATTCACATTAGCATTGAAACTATCGGAGTTCTTATATCTCTGATGAAAGTTGAATAAGTATTCCTCTTCTTCACCGGAGAGATATTTCTCAAATGTGGTTTGTATGAATGGTTCAACCCTCATTTCCATGTAGGCTTCATCCCTTCGGCTATGACGGGTCTTAGCTCTTTTATAACTGATAATGCCAGCGTTATAATCTTCCTTTTTGAGTTCATACAAATCAATGGTATTGATTCCTCCTAAACACAATGACAAGAGTGCCACGTCTCTACCAAGTTCAGGGATAGGTAAAACCATTTTTGACTGGGGTAGAGGATGATTGAAAAATTCACGGCACGCTTCTGCACTGATAGCACGTTTTTCTGTGTTATCAGACTTAGGGATAGTTATTTTTAACCACGGATTGAACTTTATACGGATGAGACCAAGCTCTTCGTCATTCAAATCAATAATAGCTTTTTTGAAAATCTGCCGAACACAAGTAGGGTACATTTCTTTTGCCCGATTGGTTTGAGAAAGGCTTTCCAGCCACTTCTTTAATACGGCGGTAGTCAAGTGCCCAAACATAATCTGTGTAGTTCCAATAAATCGCTCCAGATGACCAACTGCAAGTCGGTAGTTCTTTGCGTTCCGCTCATGTCCTTCTCTTTCCATTCGGGCTATGAATTGGGAAGCGTACTCACTAAAACAAACGTCCTCGTCAGAATGGAGCAAATAGTCTATCAAATCAGATACGGAGAAGTTGGTAAAGTCCTTCTTGTTCATGATTTCACTGAAACGTAAAATTTGGCGTGAACAGTATTCATTTACTACAGGGTCTTTGATGTCACCTGATTTTAGTATTTGCTTGTCGGTAACAATTTTGCCTGTGCTAATGTACCCCATTTTAGTCCGATGAACCACGCGAATATACACCGGATAAAAACCATCAGCTCTTTTCCTTCTTACAACAGTTTTGAATGTAGTCATAATCAATTATTTAAGTTAATAAATTCATTTGTATGTGTTGTGTATGTGCGCATGTTCATTTTTGTATGTATTTGGTATGTGTTACCCGTTTATTTGGCTCGATTTCTGCGGTCAAATGAACGAACCGTCCAAAAACAGATTAGGCTGTAATGCCTATTTTTCAGTGCATTACAGCCTAATACAATAATTAGTTATCTAACCGCTTATTCCTCTATTGCAGCCTGCGCCGCCGCTAATCTTGCAATAGGCACGCGGAATGGAGAACAACTAACGTAGTTTAATCCTACTCTGTGGCAGAACTTCACTGAAGAAGGTTCTCCACCATGTTCACCGCAAATACCACATTTCAAATCCGGACGGATAGCACGGCCTTTTTCTGTTGCCATACGAACCAATTGTCCCACACCATTCTGGTCGAGAACCTGGAACGGGTCTACTTTCAAAATCTTCTTTTCCAGATAAACAGGAAGGAAAGAAGCAATATCATCACGAGAATAACCGAAGGTCATCTGCGTCAAGTCATTTGTACCGAATGAGAAGAATTCAGCAGAAGAAGCAATACGGTCGGCTGTCAAAGCTGCGCGCGGGATTTCAATCATTGTACCTACTTTGAAGTCAATGCTGTCTCCCAGTTCTTCAAACAACTTCGCTGCCTCTGTACGAATCACGTTTTCCTGTTCCTTGAATTCATACAAGATACCAGTCAGCGGAACCATAATTTCCGGATGAGTCTCCACCCCTTCTTTCTTCAATTCCAATGCAGCACCCAAGATAGCGCGTGTCTGCATCTGAGTAATTTCAGGATATGTATTTCCCAGACGACAACCACGGTGACCCAACATCGGGTTGTGTTCACACAATGATTCTACACGTTGCTGGATATACTGCAAACTTACGCCCATTGTATCCGCCATCTCCTGTTGTCCCTTCAAATCATGAGGAACGAACTCATGCAAAGGAGGATCGAGCAGACGTACAGTCACCGGACAGCCCGCCATTGCTTTAAAGATACCCTTAAAGTCCGCTTGCTGGTACGGAAGAATCTTAGCCAATGCCTTGCGACGTCCTTCAGCATCTTCTGCCAGAATCATTTCACGCATTGCCTTAATCTTTTCACCTTCAAAGAACATGTGTTCTGTACGGCAAAGACCGATACCTACCGCACCAAAGTTACGTGCAACTTCCGCATCATGAGGAGTGTCCGCATTGGTACGTACCTGCAAACGGGTATATTTATCAGCCAGTGTCATCAATTCTGCAAAGTCACCGGAAAGCTCGGCAGCTTTCGTCTCTACCTTACCATTATATACTACACCCGTACTTCCGTTCAGAGAGATGTAATCGCCTTCTTTCAGCACCACACCGTCAATTTCCACCGTACGTGCCTTATAGTCAATATTCAATGCACCAGCACCCGACACACAGCATTTACCCATACCACGAGCCACCACAGCAGCGTGAGAAGTCATACCGCCACGGGCAGTCAGGATACCTTCGGCGACAGCCATACCCGCCAAGTCCTCAGGAGAGGTCTCGATACGAACCATCACCACACGTTTGCCGGCAGCATGCCATTCGGCAGCGTCATCAGCGAAGAATACAATCTGACCAGTTGCAGCACCCGGAGAAGCCGGAAGACCACGAGTCAGGATTTTTGCTTTTTTCAAAGCATCCTTATCAAATACAGGGTGGAGCAATTCATCCAGCTTATTCGGTTCAACGCGCATCAAGGCTGTCTTTTCGTCAATCATACCCTGACGGAGCAAATCCATAGCAATCTTCACCATGGCAGCACCCGTACGTTTGCCGTTACGTGTCTGAAGGAACCAGAGCTTACCTTCTTGAACGGTGAACTCCATGTCCTGCATATCTTTATAATGATTTTCCAATTTTGTCTGAAGCGCATCCAGTTCTTTATAGATTTCCGGCATAGCTTCTTCCATAGAAGGATATTTTGCAGCACGTTCTTCTTCGCTTACACCCGCCAGTTGGGCCCAACGTTGAGAACCGATCTTAGTAATCTGTTGCGGAGTACGGATACCGGCTACTACGTCTTCACCTTGCGCGTTAATCAGGTATTCACCATTGAAAAGGTCTTCACCTGTAGCTGCGTCACGTGAGAAACAAACGCCGGTTGCGGAAGTATCTCCCATATTACCGAATACCATTGCCTGTACGTTTACGGCTGTTCCCCATTCGTCAGGAATACTTTCCATCTTACGGTAAAGGATAGCACGTTCATTCATCCATGAATCGAATACTGCACAAATGGCACCCCAAAGTTGTTCGTATGCACAAGTCGGAAAATCTCTTCCTGTCTGTTCTTTTACGGCAGCTTTAAATTTCTTCACGAGTTCTTTCAGGTCTTCCACTTCCAGCTCGTTATCAAGTTTCACACCTTTCGCTTCTTTCACCTCTTCGATGATTGCTTCGAACGGGTCAATATCTTCCTTATTGGTAGGTTTCATTCCCAAAACCACGTCACCGTACATCTGTACAAAACGACGGTAAGAATCCCATGCAAAGCGTGCATTACCAGTTTTGCGGATAATTCCTTCCACCACTTCATCATTCAGACCAAGGTTCAGAATAGTATCCATCATACCCGGCATGGATGCGCGGGCACCGGAACGTACAGACACCAACAAAGGATTTTCAATGTCACCAAATTTGGATTTCATCAGCCCCTCTACATTAGAGATAGCTTTAACGACTTCATCTTTCAGCAACTCAACCACTTTATCACGTCCTAACGTGTTGTATTCCGTACAAACATCTGTAGTTATTGTGAATCCGGGAGGGACTGGAATTCCAATTAAATTCATTTCGGCAAGGTTTGCACCTTTACCACCTAACAAATTCTTCATGTCGGCTTTTCCTTCTGCCTGACCATTTCCAAAGGTATAAACTCTTTTTTTATCCATAATATTGTGTTTAAAGTTACATTATGACTTTCTTCTGCTCGCAAATCTAAGGATATTTCGCAAATCAGAAAACTTTTTGCGAAAAAACTTTCTATCAAAATGCAATTTCGACATTACAATCTGGATTATTTCTACAGACACGAAAGTTTTCCAAAAAAAATACCTATTTTTGCAAAGTAATTATTAGACTGGTGTAAAAGTGGCAAGAAAGAAAAAAGAACTTCCCTTATTGGAGAAGGTAACAATCATGGATGTGGCTGCCGAAGGAAAAGCCATTGCAAAAGTAAACGACCTGGTAATTTTTGTTCCCTACGTAGTGCCGGGCGATGTCGTAGACCTTCAGATCAAGCGTAAGAAAAATAAATATGCCGAAGCGGAAGCGGTGAAGTTTCATGAACTATCACCCAATCGCGCTGTTCCTTTCTGCCAACACTATGGCGTATGCGGCGGTTGCAAGTGGCAGGTGCTCCCCTATCCGGAGCAAATCAGATACAAACAGAAGCAAGTGGAGGATAATCTGAGACGTATCGGAAAGATCGAACTTCCCGAGATTTCTCCGATTCTCGGTTCGGCTAAAACGGAATTTTACAGAAACAAACTGGAGTTCACATTTTCCAATAAACGTTGGCTGACCAACGAGGAAGTTCGCCAGGATGTGAAGTATGACCAGATGAATGCTGTCGGTTTCCATATTCCGGGAGCGTTCGACAAGGTGCTGGCTATCGAGAAATGTTGGTTGCAGGACGATATATCCAACCGCATCCGAAACGCAATACGTGACTACGCTTACGAACACGATTACTCTTTCATCAATCTGCGCACACAGGAAGGTATGTTGCGGAATATGATTGTACGCACTTCCTCCACAGGAGAGCTGATGGTGATTGTTATTTGTAAGATTACGGAGGATCACGAAATGGAACTGTTCAAGCAGTTACTCCAATTCGTAGCGGACTCTTTCCCCGAAATCACTTCTCTTCTATACATTATTAATAATAAGTGCAACGATACCATCAACGATTTGGACGTTCATGTATTTAAAGGGAAAGATCATATTTTTGAAGAAATGGAAGGACTACGTTTCAAAGTCGGTCCCAAATCATTCTATCAGACTAACTCGGAACAGGCTTATAATTTATATAAAATAGCCCGTGAATTTGCCGGATTAACAGGAAACGAACTGGTATATGACCTCTATACAGGAACAGGAACAATTGCCAATTTCGTTTCACGCCAAGCCCGTCAGGTGATCGGTATCGAATACGTACCGGAAGCTATTGAAGACGCAAAAGTGAATGCGGAAATCAATAATATTAAGAATACCTTGTTCTATGCCGGCGACATGAAGGATATGTTGACTCAGGACTTCATCAATCAGCATGGACGCCCGGACGTTATCATTACAGACCCCCCTCGCGCAGGTATGCATCAAGATGTGGTTGACGTCATTTTGTTTGCAGAACCGAAACGGATTGTTTATGTAAGTTGTAATCCTGCTACTCAGGCACGCGATTTGCAGTTACTGGATGGCAAATACAAGGTGAAGGCTGTTCAGCCGGTAGATATGTTCCCTCACACTCATCATGTGGAGAATGTAGTATTACTAGAACTTCGATAAAAGATAAAAAATGGAAAAAAGACCTAGAAAGACACCTGCTGAAAGAGCACGTGCCCAATATACGAACTATGCAGTCAGGGAACCGATGGAACTCATGGATTTCCTCGCTGCCAAAATGCCGGACGCAAGCCGCACAAAGCTGAAATCTTTGTTAAGCAAGCGGGTGGTATTTGTTGACAATGTGATCACTACACAATTCAACTTCCCTCTTCAACCGGGAATGAAAGTGCAAATCAGCAAGCAAAAGGGAAAGAAAGAGTTTAATAACAGATTGCTGAAAATCGTATATGAGGACGCTTATATCATTGTTGTCGAAAAGATGCAAGGACTCTTGTCCGTCAATACGGAGCGTCAGAAAGAGCGTACTGCTTATACAATACTCAATGAATATGTACAGCGTTCGGGACGTCAGTTTCGTGTGTATATTGTTCATCGCCTGGACAGGGACACTTCCGGCTTGATGATGTTTGCCAAAGACGAAAAAACACAGCGGACGCTACGCGACAACTGGCATGAGATAGTGACCGACCGCCGATATGTAGCCGTAGTGGAAGGTAGTATGGAAAAAGACTATGATACGGTCGTTTCCTGGCTGACTGATAAAACACTTTATGTAAGTTCCAGCGAATATGATGACGGTGGTTCCAAATCAATCACACATTATAGAACCATCAAACGTGCAAACGGGTATTCTCTTGTAGAACTTGATTTGGAGACAGGACGCAAGAACCAGATTCGTGTGCATATGCAGGATTTAGGTCATCCGATTGTCGGTGATGGAAGATATGGCGGAGAAAACTATTCGAATCCTATCGGACGCTTAGCACTTCACGCTTTCAAGCTTTGTTTTTATCATCCGGTAACGGGAGATTTGATGGAGTTTGAGACACCTTATCCGGCAGATTTCAAGAAGCTGTTTCTGAAGAAATAAAAAATAAAAGCGGAACTCTTTAAAAAAGAGACTTCCGCTTTTTATTTATATTAAAATATTCATCTTCTATTGCATTTCCAATGTAAAAGGGAAACCCTCTGAATCTCCTGTCAAATAAAAAATTCCAGTCATTAATCCACGACGTATGTTCACATCATCCATGTAGGAGATTCCATTTCTACCATAATCCAAAACAAGGTTATTACTGTAACGATCCTCCCAATACCACTGAAAACGAAAATGGCCATATGGTTCACCGTTACGATAATATTGATATTCTTCACCAAAGCCATCCGGGTCAAAAGTAAACTCACTATATATATACCTTCCATTGGCAGCACTCATGCCGACATCTCCTGCCCATATCCTGCCGAACATCTGCTCTTCTAAGTCTTCATCATCCTCACACGAAGTAAAGCCAACCAATAAAGTCAGCATCATTAAGATACCTGCATATCTCTTAACCATTTTCATAATCTTCCAGTTTATTGCGTTTATAAATACAAATTTAGCGTTTTTATTTTACTATACACTTCAAGCCATAAGTTTTTTGTACCTTTGCCCCGATAATATTAAAAAAATTACATGAAACTTCTTTGGCTCGATTTAAATAGCTCCTATGCACACTCCTCACTGGCACTCCCTGCACTCCATGCTCAAATAGCAGACGATACCACTATTGAATGGTGCGTAGTCTCTGCCACGATTAATGAAAATACCGGTAGCGTTGTCAATCAAATCTACCGTCACCAACCGGATATCATTGCAGCCACCAACTGGCTATTTAATCACGAGCAACTATTACACATCGTTTCACGTGCAAAAGCATTATTACCTCATTGCTGTATCATACTCGGCGGCCCCGAGTTTTTAGGAGATAACGCTGCTTTCTTATATAAGAACAAATTTGTAAGCGGAGTGTTCCGCGGAGAAGGCGAAGAAGTATTCCCTTTATGGCTAAAAGTGTGGAATCACTCAAAAGAAGAGTGGAAATCAATAACAGGCCTCTGTTATCTTGATGAAAACAATCAATATCAAGACAACGGCATCGCCCGTGTCATGAATTTCTCACAACTTATATCTCCTGAAAAGAGCCGTTTTTTCAATTGGAGCAAGCCCTTTGTCCAACTTGAAACAACCCGGGGATGTTTCAACACATGCGCTTTTTGCGTCAGTGGCGGTGAAAAGCCTGTCCGCACCATTCCTTTGGAAGCTATCCGTGGACGTCTGAATGACATTCACCAGCATGGAATCAAGAATGTACGTGTCCTCGACCGTACCTTTAATTACAACAATAAGCGGGCAAAAGAATTACTCGACTTATTCCGTAACTATCCGGACATCTGTTTCCATCTTGAAATCCATCCGGCTCTCCTTTCCGAAGAATTAAAGCAGGAGTTATCCGCCCTACCGAAAGGTCTATTGCATTTGGAAGCCGGCATTCAAAGCTTAAAAGAACCTGTTCTACAACAAAGCCGACGTATCGGAAAGTTATCCGACGCTCTTGAAGGATTAAAATACCTCTGCTCCCTGAAAAATATGGAGACACACGCCGACTTGATAGCGGGACTCCCACTCTATCACTTATCAGAGATATTCGAAGATGTCCGCACCTTAGCGGAATATGGCGCAGGAGAAATCCAACTGGAATCCCTAAAGCTGCTCCCCGGCACAGAAATGCGAAGAAGAGCAGAAGAATTAGGTATCCAATACTCACCGCTACCACCATACGAAGTATTACAAACCCGTGAAATATCAGTAGACGAACTGCAAACGGCCCATTACCTATCCCGTATGTTAGACGGATTCTACAATACTTCTACTTGGCAAAAGATTACCCGGACACTAATTCTGGAGAATCCGCATTTCTTACGTGAATTCCTCAATCATTTGGTGCAAACCGATGTCATCGACACTCCTTTAAGTCTGGAAAAAAGAGGACTTATCTTATATGATTTCTGTAAAAATCATTATCCGGATTACCTGACGCAAGTCAGCATCGCATGGATAGAAGCAGGTATGTCTCTAAAGAAAGCTCCTGCTGAAAAGGTAAGGACAAAACGGCAAACACCTCCTGAAAATTGGGACGTTACATACGGTTCGTATAGAGATAATTTACGACTATGCTTCCTCCCCCTTGATGAGAATGGACATGGCTATTGGTTTGGTTTTGAATCGGAGATTCAGAAGATAACTCCTGTTTTTAAAGCTAAAAATTTATCATAATACATAATTATAATTCAACATGATAACAAGAACAATGAGCCCTGTAATGCTCAGAAAAGAAATACAGACAGACATAATTGAGAATATACTCCCCTATCTAAAACGAAACTACGATAATAAAATACGTAGAGCAATCGTCAAAAGCACTCATTTACCAATGATTTTCAATCCAATTCATTATTTCAGTAAAAAGACCCATAATGACTGGTACATCTTTTATTATGCCACCTCAAAGAAATGCGCAGATGACGCCGCCTGCCTTGCTATATCACTGGTACAAAGCGAAGAAGGAGCTTATGTCTACGAGCAAGTGGTTTCGGGTAATCCGAACGACCCTATTTATATTTTCCCCCCTCATTTCTTTTCACGCTATCATTCCAGATTCTTGAAAGATGAACCTATCAGCAAAATGGATCTCATCACACATTATTTTAAAAACAACTACATAGGCCTTATCACCGCTGGAATAATGTGGGGTAATCGATGTGCAATGAGCACTACCAATGGATACGCTTTCGGAGAAGTATTGGACTTTGAGGAACGTCTTTTCATTTTTAAGACTTACATCACAAAGGATTTAATAAGAAAGAATCAGACATTTGCAGAAGCATTCAATCAAATTGAAGAACAAAATATGCTAAAAGAGTTCATGAATATGAAAGACCCTGATAAGTATTTATTAGAATCGTTCGATTTCTATCTTAATGCTAAGTTCTAAGAGAATGTGACGTAAAGTGTGTCAGAGAAACCTCATAATTCAAAGATCCAATCTCCATACCTTATCCAACAATTCCTTATATACATTAAGCCCATTTCCTATCTGTAACCCATAGAAATGAACACGGCTCAGTTGTAATTCTTGGGGGATGTGATTGCCCTGAATCAAATCCCCCAAGAATTCAGACTGAGCCGTTAGAAATAACACTTTTCAATCAATGGAATACACTCGTTCTATATGCAGCAAAAGGTTCCTATATGCATATTCTTTTAAAGGAAAAGAAACAAATACAAACAAACAAGCTTGGTATAAATGCGAAATGGACGATACCCAGTCTCCCCTAAAAATAGAGTTATGCGAATTAATGGCAGGAAAAGCCATTTTGGATTTCCAATCACTGACCCGACTGACGGATGAGAAAATGACAGAACAAATCAATAGCTGGAAAGAGAAATTCAAAATGATTGATATAAAAGAGGATGGTCAGACAGAGGATTTATAGAACTTTTCCTCTCTACTTTTACCGTTTTCATGGTTGCCCAACGGCAAATTCACCGTTGGGCAACCATGAAAACGCCGTTGGGCAACGGCGTTTTCCTCTATTTTCCGACCTTAGTTTCCTGTTTTTCTCGCTCAAATCCGTAAATAAGACAGTAATCATATCAGGAAATAAATATTACATATTTCAATCTATTAAATCATGAATCACCTGTTCATAAACCTTGAACTATTCATATTATACAAATCGTATAACACAAAATCAATAATATCTCATCTTCCCGCAAAGACAGAAAAGTTTTAGAAGCAAAGCAAACGTATCTTCCATTTTATTCTCTACCTTTGTAGAACGATTAAAAAAACATCCTATAATAATGAAGAATTTTATCAAGGGATTCCGGTTTACCCCCTCCAATTATCCGGCAGCAGTAGAAGAGAAAATACAGAAATATAGAAAACAAGGATATAAGCTTCCACCACGTAAAGTACTCCGCACCCCCGAGCAACTGGAAGGAATTCGTGAAAGTGCCAAAATCAATACGGCATTGTTGGATTATATCTCAGAAAATATCCGTGAAGGAATGTCTACTGAAGAGATTGACGTGATGGTTTATGACTTCACAACCGGACATGGAGCCATCCCTGCCCCACTCAATTACGAAGGATTTCCGAAAAGCGTTTGTACGAGTATCAATGATGTGGTATGTCATGGAATACCCAATAAGAATGAAATTCTGAAAAGCGGAGATATTATCAATGTGGATGTATCCACTATTTACAATGGATACTTCTCCGATGCATCCCGCATGTTTATGATTGGCGATGTAAGTCCCGAAATGCGCAAACTCGTTCAGGTGACCAAAGAATGTATGGAAATAGGCATTGCCGCCGCACAGCCCTGGAAACAACTGGGCGATGTAGGCGCAGCCATCCAGGAGCATGCAGAAAAGAACGGATTCAGCGTTGTCCGTGACCTTTGCGGGCATGGCGTGGGAATGAAATTCCATGAAGAACCAGATGTGGAACACTTCGGACGTCGTGGCACAGGTATGATGATTGTACCGGGGATGACCTTCACCATCGAACCGATGATAAACATGGGAACCTACGAAGTATTTGTAGACGAAGCTGACGGATGGACAGTCTGCACCGATGACGGGCTACCCTCAGCCCAATGGGAAAACATGATACTGATTACTGAAACCGGAAACGAAATTCTGACATATTGATGGAACTGATTCTACTTATTGTAATTGCCATATTAGTGACAGTCCTGCTGGTATTATCACTGACAAAAGGCAACAACCAAACTCAAGCGGAACAATTACAGATAGCTTTGCGCCAACAAATGCAGGAGAACCGGGAAGAACTGAACCGCAGCATCCGAGAACTTCGCATGGAGATGACTCAAACGCTCAACCAGAATATGCAGCAACTCCAGGATGTCCTGCACAAGAACATGATGACCAGCGGAGAGTTGCAACGCCAGAAATTCGACACAATGGCACGCCAGCAGGAAGTTCTGATTAAATCGACCGAGAAACGTCTGGACGACATGCGCCTGATGGTAGAAGAAAAGTTACAAAAGACACTGAACGAACGAATCGGACAGTCGTTTGAAATCGTCCATTCGCAGCTCGAAAATGTACAAAAGGGACTCGGAGAAATGAAATCCCTGGCACAGGATGTCGGCGGACTGAAAAAAGTATTGAGCAATGTAAAAATGCGGGGAACATTCGGTGAAGTACAACTCGGAGCATTACTCGAACAAATGATGAGCCCTGAACAGTATGACGCAAACGTCAAGACGAAAAAGAGCGGAACCGAATTCGTCGAATTTGCCATCAAACTTCCAGGAAAGGACGATGCCAACAGCACCGTTTACCTTCCGATTGACGCTAAATTTCCGAAAGACATATACGAACAATATTACGATGCTTTCGAAGCAGGAGATGCCGCGTTGATGGAATCATCCGGCAAGCAGTTGGAAAGCACGATTAAAAAGATGGCCAAGGATATTCACGATAAATATGTGGATCCCCCTTTTACTACCGATTTCGCCATCATGTTCTTACCTTTCGAAAGCATTTACGCTGAGGTAATCCGAAGAACAAGTCTTGTAGAGACACTTCAGAAAGAATATAAGATCGTAGTGACCGGACCGACGACACTAGGAGCTATCTTGAACAGCCTTCAAATGGGATTCCGCACACTAGCCATCCAAAAGCGTACCGGCGAAGTTTGGACTGTATTAGGAGCCGTCAAAACGGAATTCGGCAAGTTCGGCGGATTGCTTGAGAAAGTACAGAAGAACCTGCAAAGTGCCGGTGACCAACTGGAAGAAGTAATGGGAAAACGGACACGCGCCATCGAACGGAAACTGCGGCAAGTAGAGCAGTTACCACATGAAGAAAGTCGGAAGATTCTGCCGATTGACGGAATAGATGATGAACTTACAGATGAATAGAATAATCAAAAACAACTCTGCATATTATTACAAGAGTTTCATATTTTAAACTAATAATCCCGCCATTCAAGCTTTATCCCCTTGACAGGAATAAAGGTAGAATGGCGGGATTATTATATTTTATCAACGCCCCTGCCCCTTTGCAAGCACCACCCGGAGCACAATATAACCCAATAATCCGGAAAGTATGGAACCCGACAACACTCCAAACTTAGCCTGGTTCAACAAGACCGGATAATCAGCTCCGAAAGAAAGGTTGGCAATGAAAAGCGATACGGTAAAACCGATGCCGCCTAACAATGCAACTCCGGTAAGATTCATCCAGTTCATTCCCAATGGTCTGGGAGTCAATCCTGTTCTGATAGCCAACCAGGTGAACGAATAAATACCGATGAATTTTCCAAACAACAATCCGGCTGCCACCGCAATACCCACGTTGCCGACCAACTCGCCGCCCCTGCTAAACACAACGCCGGCATTGACAAAAGCAAAAAGCGGAAGAATCAGGTAATTGACCGCCCCATGCAGATTGTCTTCCAATGATTGCAACGGACTAATCACACGGTCGGAAGCCGACTCCACCTCTTTCAGTTTGGCAATCTGCTCATTAGTCAACACAATACTTCCCGACTCCATTGTCGGGAAGCCGGCTATTATACGGCGGATATCTTCAATATACTTTCCTACGTTCAAACGAGGCTTTGCAGGAATAACAAAAGCCAGGATAACCCCGGAGATTGTACTATGAATACCCGATTGCAAAAATAAATACCAAATAACGCCCCCAATCACTAAAAAGAAAATCTTATTTGTCGTCCCCCATTTTCCAATAAAGTAAAGCAAAACATAAAGCAACGCAGCCACCAGAAGATAACCATAAGAGACATGTGAACTATAAAAAATGGCAATCACCAGAATACCGCCAATATCATCGACAACCGCAAAAGCCGTCAGAAAGATTTTCAGGCTTAGAGGAACACGATTCCCTAGCAAACTCAACACACCCAATGAAAAAGCAATATCCGTTGCCATCGGAATGGCAAGCCCTTGTCCGCCGACACTGCCCGGCGGGCAAATCAGCATATATATAATTATGGGAACCAGCATGCCACCACAAGCAGCGATAAAAGGCAACGCAGCCTTGCGGAAAGAAGAAAGCTCGCCCACCAGCAATTCCCGCTTGATTTCCAGCCCTACCAGCAAAAAGAAAATCGTCATCAAGCCATCATTGATAAACTCAATCATCCGTAGATTCTCCCCACCGTGCGAAAGTAAATTAAAACTACCAATCCGCAAATGAAGTTCATGCGATAAGAACGCCTGATACACCGGAGCCACAGAAGAGTTCGCAATGATGGCTGCCGAAACAGCAGCCAAAAATAGAAGAATACTCGCTGTGATATTCATGGATGAGAAATTCCGCATAGTCCGCCAAATAGTCATAACGAAATGTTTTTATAATATTATTTTTGCAATATACAGAATTTTCTAATTAGTATAACTCCTTAAAGCAAGTTTTTTGACCCAAAGTACAAAAACTCCTGTCAAAATCAGATTCAGCACCAAGGTAAGGACAGAAATCACCAATGCCGGACCACCCAAGTTATATCCCAATGCAATGAAAATAATCCCGGCTCCTACCTCGCCACGTGTAAACATACCGATAGAAAGAGCCAGTCGCTCACTTAATTTCCGGCCACGGTAAAAGAACATCGGGCAAAGCTTTCCTATATTCGACAATAAAGAGACAATCACCACATGAAACATAATCATTCCCCACGGCATCATCTCCTGCGAACCGGTGACGGAATAAGCGCCTGCATGAGTCTCCGCAAAGTTCACATCAATAAAATGCGGCATACTCATCCCCACCAGGAACATGAAAAAAAATGAAATTCCGGTAGAAACCTTTCGTTCCACGGGCGTGTCATGTTCCTTATGTTTCATAATCATACCCAGCACAAATGCAGGCAACAGGACTTCAATATGAATACTTCCCTCCTCCCCATACAATTCCTTACTACCGAGATAAAGAATTTGAGTAGCCAAAAATATGACTATTGAATAAAAGAGGATAGCCTTCCAATCCTGACGCCAATCGTATTTATTCAGCCGCTGCCAGCCGACAGCCAACAACATAAACACAATCACTACCACAATAATCAATTGCCAGCGCAAGCCAATCATCATTATTTGAAGAGGAATCATCAAAAGAATCGTATCCAAATCGTCGAAAATAGCCAAGACCTGTATCTTCTTATAAATCCAACTGGACTTTAACCCAATAGCCGCCAACATTGTAAACAAAATACCGGCTGATGTCGGTGCGGCAAAACGGCTCAATAGCAAATTCTCCTTCCAAGCTTCCCAACTATTCCAAAAATCGGGTGGAAGCAATACAAATACATAATAAATGGCAATCATAAACCACGGCAAAGCAGCCGTAGCCATGGCAATAAAATAATCCTGAGCGTAACTTTTCCACCGTGTCTTATCAAGAACGAATTCACGGCCTACATTAATCATTATAAAACTAAGGCATACATAGAGCAATACATTCGATATGGATTTAACGGCTCCATAGCCATCCCCGGCCATCATCGGCAGGAATTGCGAAACGACGAGCCCCAGCATCAGGAAGCCCGAAAAAGACAGAACTTTTCTCATATTTATAGTTGTTTGTTTCTAAAAAGTGATTGCCAAGGAAAGCTCTGCAGACAGAAGGCAATCACCTGGTGTATTAAAAACTAACCGCAAGTCAATTTGTTCAGAACATATCTCTGAAAAAATTGCTTGCGGCAGTGTTTTTTAATCCAGCTTGAGCACAGCGAGGAAGGCTTTCTGAGGCACTTCCACGTTACCAATTTGTTTCATTCGTTTTTTACCTCTTTTCTGTTTTTCAAGCAGTTTACGTTTACGGCTCACGTCGCCACCATAGCACTTCGCGGTCACATCCTTACGAACCGCCTTAATGGTTTCGCGAGAAATAATCTTCGCTCCGATAGCTGCCTGAATGGCAATATCAAACTGTTGACGTGGAATAAGTTCCTTCAACTTCTCACACATCCGGCGTCCCATATCGTAAGCATTGTCAATATGCGTCAAAGTGGAGAGCGCATCCACAGGTTCACCGTTCAGGAGGATATCCAACTTCACCAATTTAGAAGTACGGAAACCATTCGGATGATAATCAAACGAAGCATACCCTTTAGAAATGCTCTTCAACTTATCATAAAAGTCAATCACAATTTCTCCCAAAGGCATATTATAATAGATTTCCACCCGGTTACCGGAAATATATTCCTGTTTGATCAATTCACCACGTTTACCCAGACAAAGCGTCATGATAGGACCGATATAATCGGTAGTAGTAATAATAGACGCTTTGATATACGGCTCTTCGATATGGTCAATCATGGTTGGGTCGGGCATACCACCAGGATTATGCACTTCCTTCATATTACCTTGTTTATCATATATATGGTAAGAAACGTTCGGCACCGTAGTAATCACATTCATATTAAACTCACGGTCCAGACGTTCCTGCACAATCTCCATGTGAAGCAATCCGAGGAAACCACAACGGAAACCAAATCCCAAAGCCAACGAAGATTCCGGCTGGAAAGTCAAAGATGCGTCATTCAACTGCAACTTCTCCAAAGACGCACGAAGATCTTCAAAGTCCTCCGCTTCAATCGGATAAACTCCGGCAAACACCATCGGCTTCACTTCCTCAAAACCGGCAATAGCCTTTTCACAAGGACGAGCAATATGCGTAATGGTATCTCCCACCTTCACCTCTTTGGAAGTCTTGATACCGGAAATAATATATCCTACATCTCCCGTACGAAGTTCGTTACGAGGCACCATATCCATTTTCAATACCCCTACTTCATCAGCATCATACTCTTTTCCCGTATTAAAGAACTTCACCTTGTCTCCCTTGCGAATCATACCGTTTTCAATCTTGAAATAAGCAATAATTCCGCGGAAAGAATTAAATACAGAGTCGAAAATCAAAGCCTGCAACGGAGCTTCTTCATCTCCTTCCGGATGAGGAATCCGTTCAATCACAGCTGCCAGTATCTCTTCCACTCCCATCCCCGTTTTACCGGACGCACGGATTACTTCCTCCCGTTTACAGCCCAACAATTCAACGATCTCATCTTCCACTTCTTCGGGATTGGCGCTCGCCATGTCACATTTATTAATCACCGGAATAATCTCAAGGTCATGTTCAATGGCCATATACAGATTTGAAATCGTCTGCGCCTGCACTCCCTGTGAAGCATCAACAATCAGCAACGCACCTTCACACGCAGCAATAGAACGCGATACCTCATACGAAAAGTCCACATGTCCCGGAGTGTCAATCAAGTTAAGGATATACTTCTCCCCCTGATAAGTATATTCCATCTGGATAGCATGGCTCTTGATAGTGATCCCTCTTTCTTTCTCCAGATCCATATTATCAAGCATCTGCCCGGAAGTCACCTGAATGGTATGTGTAAACTCCAACAAACGGTCAGCCAAAGTCGACTTACCGTGATCAATATGAGCAATAATGCAAAAGTTGCGTATATTCTTCATTCTGAATTCTTATTATTTTATCTTTTTGGTGTGCAAAGATACGTAAATGACGGAATAAAAAAAAATGCGTTGATAACATTATGACCATGTACCAACGCATTTTTTTATTGCTTAAGTGAGTTACTCGCTTAGATCAATTTGATGAAGAGTTCACCTTCAACTTCTTCCACAGAGATTTTGTCTTCTCTCAATAACCAGCCAAGGCCGAGAAACAGATCTTTGTCAACCAATTTAGTCGCTTTTTTAAGCTGCTTGGCAGTCATTCCTTCTGTTTCATTCAGTGTATTCCAGATAGTACCTGCAATTACACCAGCTTTTTCTTTCAACATTTGCTTTGCAATTTTAGTTAGACATGCTTAAAATCCTTCCAGCCATAAAGACTTTCAGATTTTATTTCGGAGACAAAGATAGCTATTTTTATGTTATATAACATTTTATTGAGTACTTTTTTACCGTTTTTGTAATAAAAAAGCATTTTAAGAGCTCATTTTGGATGCTTTTCAAGATATTCAGACCAAATTCTTGCCGCTTCTTCAACCATTTTTGCACAAGGGCGCTTGCTATAATATTGAACTGTACGCTCTTCCGGAATGGTGGAAACCGGCTCTTTTTTCTTTAACCCCAACAATTCACCACAAATCAGCGAGCCGTTACGCTTCTTAAATTCAGTTGCCAATTCTTGCACTACCGCATAATTGGCAGCTTTTCCTTCCCGGTCTGTCGCTTCCGTAGCACCGGTTTCCAAGCCTGCCAGTAAGAACATGCCGCAGGCAGCTCCACACGTTTCACGCATCCGTCCGATGCCTCCGCCAAAAGAAGCACTCATACGCAATGCCTGTTCCTGTGTAAATCCATACATGTCCGCAAAAGCCGCTACCACCGACTGTGAGCAGTTATATCCACTCTTAAAAAACTCCACTGCTTTCTGTATTCTATCTTCCATAAACTTTTTGCATTTTTATTTTGTACAAAAGTATAAAAAAGTATCTTTGTATCAGATAGGGCGTAAAGATTAAAATCAAAAAAAAGAAAATATAAACAGATGGCCACAACATTTGACATCCAACTACCTCATTATTCGCGCGGATTTCATCTAATCACGCGTGATATTGTCTCACAGCTACCCGCACTTCCTGAAAGCGGTCTGCTGGTAGTCTTTATCAAACACACTTCTGCCGGACTAACCATCAACGAAAATGCAGACCCGGACGTACGGCATGACTTTCAGACGTTTTTTAATAAACTCGTTCCCGACGGTGCTCCCTACTTCATCCATACCCTTGAAGGTCCTGACGATATGAGTGCCCATATAAAAGCCTCCCTGATAGGAAGCTCGGTCACCATTCCCATCAAGAACCATCGTTTAAATCTAGGCACATGGCAAGGCGTCTACCTCTGCGAGTTTCGCGACGGAGGAGACACCCGCAAATTGAGTATTACCATTCTATAATATTTCCAGAGCCATCGGACAATGGTCGGAATGTACGGCCTCATTCAGAATATACGCCCGTTTCAACAGCGGGCGTACTGGCTCGCTGACCATACAATAATCAATTCTCCAGCCTTTATTCTTGGCACGCGAATTAAAACGATAGCTCCACCAGGTATATTCCTGTTTCTCCGGACAAAGCGTACGGAAAGAGTCCACATATCCTGCAGACAGGAAACGCGTCATCCATTCCCGTTCTTCAGGAAGGAAACCACTGTTGGTCGCATTCCGGATAGGGTCATGAATATCAATCGGCTCATGACAGATATTATAATCGCCGCAAAGAATCAAGTTGGGACGAGACTTCTGCAACTCCATCACATATTTCTGGAAATCTTCCAACCACACCATCTTAAATGCCTGGCGTTCATCCCCGCTTGTTCCCGAAGGATGATAAACACTAACTACCGACAAATCTCCGAAGTCCGCACGGATGAAACGTCCTTCATTATCGTATGCTTCCATTCCCATCCCATATTCCACATGGTCCGGTTCCTGCTTGGTAAGTATGGCCACTCCACTATAGCCCTTCTTTTGCGCCGAGTACAAATAAGACTTGTAACCCAATGCTTCAAACACCTCTCCCGGGTATTGGTCCGGTTGCAGTTTCGTCTCTTGTAAACAAAGAATATCAGGATTCGCCTGTGCCAGCCATTCCGGTAACCCTTTAGATACGGCAGCACGTAGTCCGTTCACATTATAAGTAATAATCTTCATCATTCTATATTTATAAATTCATTTCATGAAAACAAAAGCATAATGTTCAGTGCCGAAACAATAATGGCAATCGAATACAATACAAACGTACTCCAACGGCTATTGACATAATCGCCCATCACCTTTCGGGAAGACGTCAGTCCCACCTGTAAGAACACGGTAAAAGGCAATTGGATACTAAGTATCATCTGCGAAATAATCAATCCTTTAAAGGGATCTCCAATAAAGAAAATCAGCAATAAGGCAATTCCTAAAGACAAGAGGACTCCCAGCTGTGAGTGACTGTCTTTGATATGATAAGATTCGCCAAAAATCCCTGCAAAGATAGAACCTGCCGCCATTCCACTCGTAATGGTTGACGAAATGCCCGCCATCAGCAATGCCAGTGCAAATACGATTGCCGCATTACTTCCCAATAAAGGTTCGAGCAGAGACTTAGCCTGCTGCAGTTCCTCTACCTGAATACCGCTTTTAAAAAAAGTGGCTGCCGCCAGCAGAATCATGGCACTGTTAATCGCCCAGCCGACAATCATTGAGAAAAGAGTGTCAAACAACTCATATTTCAATACCTTCTTAATAGAAGCATCATCTTTCTTATTGTACTCGTGACTCTGTATCACCTCCGAATGAAGAAACAAATTATGAGGCATCACTACCGCTCCCAACACACTCATGATAATCAGCATACTGCCTTTCGGGAAAGCAGGAGTCACCCACCCCGCCGTTGCAGCGGACCAATCTATTTCCACCAGAAACAATTCATAAATAAATGAAAGCCCGATAACAGAAACGAATGCAATGATGGAACGTTCTATCTTTTTATACGAATTAGTGAAAAGCATGATGGAGACAAAAAGCGTAGTCAGCACAGCTCCCCATATAATAGGAATATCCAATAACATTTCCAACGCGATGGCACCTCCCAGAATTTCCGCCAAGGAAGTAGAGATCGACGCTAATACCGCTGTGCCAAGAATAGGTCGTGACACCCATTTAGGAGTGTACTTAGTGGCCGCCTCCGAAAGGCAAAGTCCGGTAACGATTCCCAAGTGAGCAACATTGTGCTGAAGGACAATCAACATGATGGTAGACAAGGTAACCACCCAAAGCAAGGAATAGCCGAATTCGGAACCGGCGGCGAAATTAGAAGCCCAGTTTCCCGGATCAATAAATCCTACAGTAACCAGTAGCCCCGGACCAATATATTTAAAAACATCCAGTCCACCCAGATAGCGTTTATGATCTTTCCGTTTTAAGTCTTGAAAAATACCCTTCATTTTTGCATAATAGTTTATCCAGTACAAATATACTTATAAATAACGAGTGAGAATCAATTTTAGTTCAAAATACCGACCAATAAGTAGATGATCTATGAACACAGATGATACATTAATTATGAGGGCATTATTATAAAAGGATGGAGTAAGGACTACTCGAGAAAAGTAAATAAGGACTTTCTGCAAAAAAATGACCTCCGACAAACCAATTGCCAGAGGTCACAAATCAATATATAATTTACATAAATGAAAATCAATCAATATCCCATCTCATGCAACGCACGACACAATTGGTCGGGGCATGAGGTCGGTCTGCCACCACAACGCACTCCTTCAAGTTTTGTGATAACATCTGCCACCTTCATTCCTTTCACAAGCCGTGAAATACCTTGAAGGTTACCATTACATCCTCCCCAGAAAACAACTTCTTTCACCACTCCATCTTCCACATTCAGTTCGATACTCGTGCTGCAAGTCCCCTGGGTCTTATAAACATATTCCATAACCTTGCTTTACTCTTCACCCTCTTCAGGTTGCATGTTGGTATAGACAGTCTGCACGTCATCAAATTCTTCCAGACGTTCGATCATCTTATCCAATGTTTCGCGTTGTTCCGGAGTAACCTCTTTCAGGTCGTTCGGGATATAAGTGAAATCTCCACCAACATCTTCAAACCCACATTCTTCCAGATGTTTCTGAATAGCGGCGTAGCTCTTAGGATTACCATAGATCGTGATTGTTCCCTCTTCATCATCTTCTTCATATTCATCTTCCACATCATAGTCGATCAGATCAAGAATCAGTTCTTCCATATCCAATCCGTCTTTCTTCTTGAAAGTGAACATACATTTGTGGTCGAAAAGGAACGCAAGAGAACCCATTGTACCCAGATTGCCACCAAACTTATTGAATACCGAACGAACATCAGCCACCGTACGAGTTGTGTTGTCTGTCAGTGTGTCTACAAACACAGCAATACCGTGAGGACCGTATCCTTCATAAGTCATGCTCTTGTAGTCGCTCTGATCTTTACCCATTGCGTTTTTGATAGCACGTTCAATGTTATCCTTCGGCATGTTTTCACGCTTACAAGTAGCGATCACCGAACGTAGCGTCGGGTTGTTTTCAGGTTCCGGACCGCCAGCCTTTACAGCGATAGCGATTTGTTTACCCAGTCTTGTAAAAGTTTTAGCCATGTGGCCCCATCTTTTCAGTTTAGCGGCCTTTCTATATTCAAATGCTCTTCCCATTGGTTTATATTTTTAATAATGACAATTTTAAGTTTATCTAAGTTTGGCACCCAGTTTATCTTCCAGGTTCTTCACCAGTTTCGACATGATCTTATCAATCATCTTATCATTCAAAGTCTGGTTTTCATCCTGAAGCAGGAAGCTCACCGCATACGACTTCTTACCCGCTTCGAGGTTCTTACCTTCATATACATCGAAGAGTTCCACTTCTTTCAACAGTTTCTTCTCTGTTTCGTATGCAATCTTTTCGATTTCGGCAAATTGTATATTCTTGTCAAGTAATAATGCCAAGTCACGTTTCACAGCAGGGAATTTGGAGATTTCCTTGTAGCTGATCTTCACAGAACGGATAGCTTTCATCAATTCCTTCCAGTTCAAGTCAGCGTAATAGACTTCATTGTCGATATCAAATGCCTTCAATAGTTTCTTAGTTACAATACCGAAAGAAGCAAGACGTTTTCCGCCTTTCGTGTTGACAGAGAGTGCGGCAGCAAAAACATCGTCTGTCAGATTACCGATAACCAGATTGTGCAAATCCAGTCCCAGACGCTTCAATATATTTTCTACGTACGCTTTCAATTCATACACCGAACTATTTTCATCTGCATGCGCCCATGAATTAGAAACCTTCTTACCGGTTACCCACAAGCCCAGGTGATAATCTTCCGAGTAAGGAGCCAGTACCTTCTCTTCGTTCTTCTTGTCAGCATTGAAATAATAACAATTACCGAATTCGAAAAACTTCAAATCAGCGTTTTTACGATTGGCGTTATGAGCAATGCTTTCCAGTCCGCCAAATAACAAAGTCTGACGCATAGCGTTCAAATCAGTACTCAACGGATTGAGCAACATCACCAAGTGATTGGACGGATAAGCCTCCAACCCATCATAATAAGCAGCACGAGTCAGTGAATTGTTCAAAATTTCATTGAATCCACAGCCCACCAGCTGTTCTGCAATCAGATTCTGCAATTTATTCGACTTGTCGTGTTCACCCTTTGTAGTCAGACTAGAGTTCAATGTAGTCGGAATTTCCACATTATTATATCCATAGATGCGAAGAATATCTTCAATCACATCGCAATCACGCTGCACATCTACACGATAAGGAGGAACAGCCAATGTCAGTCCTTCTGCCGTTTCATTGGTAATCTTCATTTCCAGGCTAGTCACAATGCTCTTGATTGTCTCTACCGGAATCACTTTACCTATCAAAGAATATACTTTTTCGTAAGCAAGATCGACGATAAAATCCTGTGCAGGAGTAATGCATACATCTTTTATTTCAGAAGAAATCATACCGCCAGCCAGTTCTTTCACCATCAAAGCAGCCAATTTCAGGCAATAAATCACGCCATTCGGATCGATTCCACGCTCAAAACGGAAAGAAGCATCCGTGTTCAAACCATGACGACGTGCCGTCTTACGCACCCATGTAGGATGGAAATAAGCACTTTCGATGAACACATCTGTCGTAGCTTCCGTAGAACCGGAGTCCAATCCACCGAATACGCCGGCAATACACATGGCTTCTTCCTTGTTGCAAATCATCAGGTCGCGTTCGTTCAACTTACGCTCCACTTCATCCAGCGTAACGAACGGAGTACCTTCGGACATTGTCTTTACAATCACTTCATTGCCTTTAATCTTTCCGGCATCGAAGCAGTGCAACGGCTGACCGAAAGCATGAACGATATAGTTCGTAATATCCACTACATTATTAATAGGACGCACACCGATCAGGCGCAATTTGTTTTGCAGCCATTCCGGGCTCTCCTTCACTGTCACACCTTTTACGGTAACACCGGCATAATGCGGACAAGCTTCGCTATTTTCAACCTTCACTTCGATATTCAAGTCATGGTTTTCCACTTTAAAGCCATCCACCGACGGGCGTTGTAAAGTTGCCTGACGACCGTTCTGAATCAGATAAGCGTACAGGTCACGAGCTACCCCATAGTGAGAGCAGGCATCCGCACGGTTAGGCGTGATGTCCACTTCCAATACATAGTCGCTCTTGATATTATAATAATCCTTGGCAAGTGTACCCGGAACAGCAGTTTCCGGCAATACGATGATACCTGCATGGTCCGTACCGATCCCTATTTCGTCTTCAGCACAAATCATACCTGTAGATTCTACCCCACGGATTTTAGATTTCTTGATGGTAAAACATTCGTCACCGTCATAAAGTTTCGTACCTAAAGTAGCTACTACCACTTTCTGTCCGGCAGCCACATTCGGGGCACCACAAACAATCTGTACCGGCTCACCGTCTCCCAGATTGACAGTAGTAATATGCAAATGGTCAGAATTAGGATGTTCCGTGCAGGTCAGCACTTCACCAATCACAAGTCCTTCCAAACCACCTTTAATGGTTTGCACTTCTTCCACACCGCCTGTTTCCAAGCCGATAGAAGTCAACGCAGCAGCCGTTTCATCAGGTGTCAGGTCGAAGTTGACATACTCTTTCAGCCAGTTATAAGAGATATTCATATAATTAATTTTTTATTGTTTCTCAAAAGATTCGCAAAGTTAATAAGATTTTTCGGTTGACCGAGAAGGTTTGATAAAAAATTGCACGTTATTTCACCACAGAGGACGCAGAGGACACAGAGGATATCGGAAAGATGAAAAATAAGTGCAAATCCTTAATAAGCAAATGCGTATAATTAATTTACAAACCAATTCAACATGAGTACTTAGTAAAAAGAAAGAACTCTATGTCCTCTGCGTCCTCTGTGGTGAAATAATGCGCAACTAGAACGGCAAAGGTCCATCCCCCGGTGCTCCGAACGGATTGCTCGTCTGCGGTGCAAAATCAGGCGCAGGAGGAGGTATGGAACCGACATTACCTGTATTCACCTTCGATCCTAGCATAGGCCCGGCAGGCTCACCCGGCATCGGAATAACCATATCGTCCTCCGGATTGGAGAAACGGGTAAATTCTCCCTTAAACCGGAGCAACACCTCGCCTACCGCACCGTTACGATGCTTGGCGATAACAATCTCCGCCATACCACGCAGGTCATTACCACGATCATCCTGATAAATCTTATAGTATTCAGGACGGTGGATAAAGCACACCATATCGGCATCCTGCTCGATGGCTCCCGATTCACGAAGGTCACTCAACTGCGGACGTTTACCATCAATACCTTCTCGACTTTCCACACCACGATTCAACTGCGACAGTGCAATGATCGGAATATTCAACTCTTTCGCTAGCCCTTTCAACGAACGGGAAATGGTACTAACCTCTTCCTGACGGCTACCAAACGCCATACCACTCGCATTCATCAACTGAAGGTAGTCAATAATAATCATTCTCACTCCATGTTCACGTACCAAACGACGTGCTTTCGTTCGAAGTTCAAATACAGACAAAGACGGCGTATCATCCACGTAAAGCGGTGCATCCATCAGATTCTTTAATTTATAGTCCAATTGCTGCCATTCATAATTTGCCAACTGTCCACTTTTGATCTTCTCACTCGGAATCTCACAGACATTCGAAATCAAACGATTCACCAACTGAACGTTACTCATTTCAAGCGAGAACAACGCCACTGGATTCCGATAATCGACAGCAATATTCTTAGCCATAGAAAGGACGAAGGCGGTCTTACCCATCGCAGGACGTGCAGCGATAATGATAAGGTCGGAATTCTGCCAACCAGAAGTCATCTTGTCTAGCTTCGTGAAACCACTCTCAAGACCACTCAAACCATCGGTTCGTGCCGCAGCCTTCTGAATCAACTTATAGGCTTCGTCAATCACCGGATTGATCTGCGTATAATCCTTTTTCATGTTCTGCTGTGAGATCTCAAAGAGCTTACCTTCCGCTTCCTGCATCAAGTCGTCCACATCCAATGTCTCGTCAAACGCTTTACTTTGGATATTGCTCGTAAACGTAATCAACTCACGCGCCAGAGATTTCTGTGCAATAATACGGGCATGGTATTCAATATGCGCTGATGAAGCCACCTTACTACTCAATTGAGTAATATAAAACGGTCCTCCCACTTCTTCCAGTTCTCCGCGTTTGCTAAGTTGTTCCTTTACAGTCAGAATATCCACAGGTTTCTGATTCACCGCAAGATCGGTGATGGCAGAATAAATCAACTGATGCCGGTGTTCGTAAAAAGATTCGGGACGAAGAATCTCACTCACCAATGAATAAGCATCCTTTTCAATCATTAAAGCTCCCAGAACTGCTTCTTCCAATTCAGGCGCCTGCGGTTGAATACGCCCATAATCATTTACCGGTTGTACCTTAGTTGACTTTGTATTGCGGGTATTTCTTTTCTGTTCGGCCATCGAGGTATTTACTATTTTACAATTTACTATTTACTATTTTACGACTGGACAGACTCCTTATATAACAGAGTTTTTCCGGTCGGGGCGACAAAGATAGAATATAATCATGAAGAATGGATAAGGAAAAATGAAGATTTTACTAACTTTGCTCCCGAATCACATTTCAACACATGGTTAATTGTGGTGTGCACCACTACAGATAGTAAATAGTAAATAGTAAATCGTAAATTGTAAAATAGTAAATAACCTTATGCTCGCTTTTCCTAATATTAAAATAAACTTGGGGCTTTCCATCACCGGGAAACGCCCGGATGGATATCACAATCTGGAAACCGTTTTCTATCCGGTAGCACTTGAGGATGCTCTCGAAATCCGTACTTCTTCTGAAACAGAAAAGAAGATTACCCTCCACCAGTATGGCATGGAAATAGCCGGCAATCCGGAAGACAACCTGGTGGCAAAGGCCTATTCATTGCTGGATAAGGAGTTTCATCTTCCCCCTGTCGAAATTCATTTATATAAGCATATTCCCTCGGGAGCCGGACTGGGGGGCGGTTCATCCGATGCCGCTTTTATGCTAAAGTTGCTCAACGATCATTTTCAGCTGGAATTATCCGAAGAACAGCTGGAGGTATATGCCGCCACTTTGGGAGCGGACTGTGCTTTCTTTATTAAAAACAAGCCGACCTATGCCGAAGGAATCGGAAACCTGTTCTCACCAATCGAGCTTTCATTAAGCGGTTACCAAATCATGATTGTCAAACCGAACGTTTTCGTTTCTACCCGGGAAGCTTTTTCAAATATTCATCCGCACTGTCCGGAATATCCGGTCAAAGAGGCAATCCTGCGTCCGGTTGCAGAATGGAAGGATATCCTAATCAATGATTTCGAGGCAAGTGTATTCCCGCAACATCCCGTTATCGGAGAAATCAAAAGGGAACTCTATCATCAAGGAGCCACCTACGCCTCCATGAGCGGCTCCGGCTCTTCAGTGTTCGGACTGTTCGCCCCCGGAACTTCTTTACCGGAAACAATGGGAGAAAGCGACGTTTTCTGTTTCAAAGGAAAGCTATAAACATAATTTTGTTCGCCTGTACCGAGCGAACAAAAAAACGGTACCACGACTCACGTCGTAGTACCGTCACAACACAAACACAAAATAAAACACGACAAAACTACTATGCAATCTTCCTGTCTATGCCGGGGAGGCATAAGTACCATTTACGTATATTCGCATACTCATAAACAGCTTCAGGTCGATTAGCATCAAATAAACAAATCGCATGCACGATTTGTTTAATCTTTTATGTTATTTTTTAAACAAATCTCTTTTATTGAATCCCTCTCTCACGGAGTTTCAGCTGCCAGTTCCATGCAGAACGTAAAGTATCTTCCAACGTTTCTACAGCCTTCCAACCCAGTTCCTGGTTTGCGAAATCCGGATTCGCCCAAACTTTTTCAATGTCGCCTGCACGACGTCCGACAATCTGATAATTCAATTTTACGCCGGTGGCTTTCTCAAAGCCATTTATTAATTCCAATACAGAAACGCCACGTCCCGTACCGATATTGAATACTTCCACTTTTTCTTTTTGTGTCTTTTCCAAGATACGACGGATAGCAATCACATGGGCTTTAGCCAAGTCAACAACATTGATAAAGTCACGGATACAAGAACCGTCCGGTGTATCATAATCGTCACCAAACACACTTAGTTTCTCACGGAGACCGATGGCGGTTTGGGTCAGATATGGAATCAGGTTTTGAGGAACCCCATTAGGCAGTTCACCCAGCAATGCCGTAGGATGCGCACCAATCGGATTGAAATAGCGCAGCATAATCGCATTGATCGGAGCACCTGAAGCTACTGTATCACGAATAATCTCTTCATTGATCTGTTTCGTATTTCCGTATGGCGATTCCGCTTTCTTAATCGGAGCCTTTTCCGTTACCGGAAGTTCATCCGGCTGACCGTATACTGTACAGGAAGAAGAGAACACAATACCTTCTACTCCATGTTTTGGCATCAGTTCGAGAAGGTTAATCAAAGAAACCAGGTTATTACGGTAGTAAAGCAACGGTTTCTGTACTGATTCTCCTACTGCTTTGCTCGCTGCAAAGTGAATGATAGCCTTAATTCTTTTATATTTTGTAAATACTGCATCAAGACCAGCAAAGTCCAAACAGTCCAGCTTTTCAAAAACCGGGCGAATACCGGAAACTTTCTCTATATTGTCAACAACGTCAGCACTTGAATTTGATAAATTATCGATGATGATTACTTCATATCCACTATTTTGTAGTTCTACAACAGTATGAGACCCTATGTATCCTGTCCCTCCTGTTACTAAAATTCTTTCTTTCATATACTTTATAAAAATGGTTAGTTTCTCGGCTTATCATTGTTCGAGTTACAAATGTATGGAAATAAAATGAAATAGCAATAATTTGCCACAATTTTATTTATCAAAAAGTAATTAAGGCACGATTTGGCGGCAATCAGATATAAAAAAGAATTGGAAACTCAAACTTGCATGTCGCCATACAGCAGAGTTTCCAATCCCCTATTTAATTATCAACTGTAAATCCTTACACCACGCCGGAGAATCCCATGAATGCCATAGCAAGCAAACCGGCGGTAATCAAGGCAATCGGAGTGCCTTGCATTCCTTTCGGAACTTTCACAAGACTCATCTGTTCGCGCAATCCGGCAAAAAGCACCAGTGCCAGACCGAAGCCGATAGCCGTAGAAAATGCGTACACAACACCTGTCAGCAGGTCGTAGTCTTTCTGAATCACCAGGATAGCCACACCAAGAATACAACAGTTGGTTGTAATCAAGGGCAAGAACACGCCCAAAGCCTGATACAGGGCAGGCGATACTTTTTTCAGAATGATTTCCACCATCTGCACCAATCCGGCAATAACCAGGATGAACGTAATGGTCTGCAAATATCCCAGCCCGAAGACATCCAACACAAACTTCTGAATCAGGAAAGTAACGATGGTAGCGATGGTCAACACGAAAGCAACCGCAGCGCTCATACCCATCGCAGTTTCCACCTTCTTGGATACACCCAAGAACGGACAGATACCCAAGAACTGCGACAACACGATGTTGTTTACAAAGATTGCCGAAATAAATATCAATATATATTCCATATTCTTTTCTTATTTAATTGAATTAGGCTTTCTTGAAACTGTTAATCAACGCAATGAGGTATCCCAAAGCGATGAAAGCACCCGGAGCCAATACAAATACCAACATTCCATATTCTTCCGGCATGATGGTCAGATCGAAAATCTTACCGGTTCCAAGGAATTCGCGGACAGCACCCAGCAATGTCAGGGCAATGGTAAAACCAAGTCCCATACCGATACCGTCGAACATAGAAGCAACTGCGTTATTCTTGGCAGCGAAGGCTTCGGCACGTCCCAACACAATACAGTTCACTACAATCAACGGGATGAAAAGACCGAGCGTAGCGTACAGTCCCGGCACGTATGCCTGCATCACCATTTGAAGCAAGGTTACGAACGACGCGATCACCACGATAAACGACGGGATACGCACCATATCCGGAATCAGGTTCTTGATTAAAGAGATCACCACATTCGAGCAAATCAAAACGAACATGGTAGCCAGTCCCATACCCATACCATTGATGGCCGACGAAGTCGTACCCAATGTAGGACACATACCGAGCAGGAGCACAAACGTAGGATTCTCTTTGATAATCCCGTTCATCATTACTTTAAAGTTATTCATATCTGTCTCCTTTCTTATTTAGCACTGACCGAATCAGTAAGTTCAACTTTTATCGTAGCTCCCGTAGCAGCGTCTGCACCTGTAGCCTTTTGAGAAGCACCGCTGACACCGTTCACTTCACCACCTTCCGCTTTATAAGCCTGATAAGCAGCATTTACAGCATTCAGAAACGCACGTGAAGTAATGGTAGAAGCTGTAATAGCATCCACCGCTCCCCCATCCTTGCTGACAGCCAACGGAGCTTCACCCGGATTCATTCCTAAAATAGACTTTTTACTCTCTTCATGAGACACAGCCTGTTCTCCTTTGGCCGGGTCGTATGCTCCAAACCATTTGTCGGCTTTAGAGCCCAGTCCCGGAGTTTCCGCGTGAGCGAGTAACGAGTAATTATAGATTTTACCTT
This sequence comes from uncultured Phocaeicola sp., assembly GCA_948579315.1. Lineage (GTDB taxonomy): Bacteria > Bacteroidota > Bacteroidia > Bacteroidales > Bacteroidaceae > Phocaeicola. The sequence goes on along the minus strand of CAPAOL010000031.1, from coordinate 13,608 downwards.
CGGCGTTAAAGCCTACCAACACTTTCAGTTCGCCACCAAATCCCATTGATTTAGCTTCGACGGCCGTTCCTACCAATTCTTCGCCGTTCTTCGCCGGATAAACGATAAAGTCAACGTTCTTCTTTCCGTCTTTCTCGCTGAAGATCGTATCGCTTTCCGCTACCGGATTATTGGTAAATTCGGGAAGAACCTTTTTCAAGGCCTCGTTCAGTGTCTTCGCATTCGCTTCGGCAATGGGGCCTTTTGTCAGTTCATTTACATAAGCCAGCAACGCTACGGAGACAGCAGTCACGCCCGTAAGTACCAGCAACATATTCTTTAAAGATGATTCTAACTTTTTCATTTCTTCTTCGCTACCTCCCCAAAGCGTTTTGGTTTACAATAGGTGTTAATCAGCGGAGTGAACGCATTCATAATCAGGATGGCGAACGACATACCTTCGGGATAAGCACCGAACAGACGGATGACAACCGTCAGCAGACCGATACATACACCATAAATCAACATTCCTTTCTTACTCATCGGAGAAGTCACATAGTCGGTTGCCATAAAGACAGCACCCAGCATCAGACCACCGGTCAATAATACAGTCACTGGTGAAGCATAAACAGGGTCAACCAAATGCATAATACCAGCAAAGACAAATACCGTAGCTAAAATTGAAACTGGAATATGCCAAGTAATAATCCTCTTCCATAACATATAAATAAGACCGAGTAAAAGTGCCAACGCACTTATTTCACCTAATGACCCCGCACCCATCATACAAGAATCCGGCAGTCCGATCAAAAGATTCAGGCTCTCCGGCAAATTGGCTAAAACAGAAGAATCATGAGTAGCAATCGCCTCTTTCATAATAGCCAACGGAGTAGCCCCGGTCTGAGCATCCAAATACGACATCAACTGTCCGGCTTGAGGCCAACTGGTCATCTGAACCGGGAAAGAGAGCAACAGAAATACACGCCCTGCTAACGCAGGATTAAAAGGATTACAACCTAATCCGCCAAACGACATTTTACCTACACCAATAGCAAACAATGCACCTAGAATAATTATCCAGATTGGCAAATTAGACGGTAAATTAAATGCCAACAATACGCCTGTAATAATAGCAGAACCATCACAAACAGTCGTAGTAGGTCTTTTCATCAAATATTTGACTATTGCCCATTCAAAAAAAACACAGGCAACCACAGAAGTAGCCGTGACAATCAGAGCGCCCAGTCCAAATGCCAATAGAGACACCAGAAAAGCCGGAATCAGTGCGATCAGCACGCCATACATATTTTTCTGTACGCTGTCTCCACCATGAACATGGGGCGATAGTGATACGATTAATTTATTTTCCATATTCGTTATTTTTTAGCTTGACGTGCACGGATCATAGCACCAACTTTGCCTTTGCCCAGACGACAGTAGTCGAGCAGCGGACGGTTGGCAGGACAAGTGAACTGGCAAGAGCCACACTCAATACAATCCATGATTCTTTCTTTTTCCATTGTTTCAAAATCTCCGTTTTCGGACAAAGCTCCGAGCAAGTACGGTTCCAGTCCCATCGGACAGGCACTCACGCACTTCGCGCAACGGATACAGGTTTGAGCTTCGCCGCGTTTGGCTTCCTTCTGATTCATAATCAGGATACCGGAACTTCCCTTCGCAGTAGGAACCTCGATATTTACGAGCGCCTTACCCATCATCGGACCGCCACCGATCACCTTACCCGTATCTTCGGGCAGACCACCGCAAGCGTCAATCAACTGTTTCATCGGTGTACCGATACGAGCCAGGAAGTTGGAAGGTTTCGCAATTGACTTTCCTGTCACGGTAATCACACGTTCGAACAACGGCTTATTTTTCTGTACAGCTTCATAAACGGCAAATGCTGTTCCCACGTTCTGCACGACTGCTCCCGTAGAGATAGGCAATGCACCGCTCGCCACCTGACGTTTGGTGATCGCGTCGATTAGTTGCTTTTCACCTCCTTGCGGATATTTCACCTTCAAGGGCACTACTTCGATACCTGCATAGCTGGAAGCCACTTTGGTCATCAGTTCGATAGCGTCCGGCTTATTATTTTCGATTCCGATAAATGCCTTGTTCACTTTCACCGCTTTCATCAGAATAGAAACACCTACCATAATTTCTTCCGCGTGTTCCAGCATCAGCTGGTGGTCGGCAGTCAGGTAAGGTTCACACTCTACGGCATTGATAATCACACATTCAGCCTTGAAAGAAGGAGGAGGACAAAGTTTCACCTGCGTAGGGAAACAAGCACCTCCCAGACCTACGATTCCGGCATCGGCAATCTTCTTCACAATCTCTTCTGCAGAAAGTTCACACTCTTTCACCAGTGTGGTGCTACGGTCGATTGTTTCTTCCCATTCGTCGCCTTCCACATCAATGAAGATGGCAGGTTTCGCATAACCGCTGGCATCGACTATAGTATCAATCTTCGCCACTTTACCACTGACCGAAGAGTGAATTGCTGCCGAAACAAAGCCGGCAGGTTCGGCAATCCGTGTGCCTACCTTTACCACATCCCCTTTCGCTACAATCGGTTTTGCAGGCGCACCGATGTGCTGCCCCAGCAAAATAACAGCCTTTGCAGGAACTTCCGCTGTGATAATAGGTTGATGTGCCGACAATTTATTTTCGTGTGGATGAACTCCACCAATTGAAAATGTCTTTAACATACAGTTCTGTATTTTTTTCTGTTATTATTCTGTTACTTTCGGAGCTTCTGTAGCCTTTGCAGCAGGAGTTTCCACTTTTGCAGCCGGTTTCGGAGCAGCCGGTGCTTCTTCTTTCGGTTTCCGCGGCGGGAAATTCAACTCGACAATGCTATTCTGCGGACAAACTTCCACACATTTCCGGCAAGATTTACACTTGTTCGGATCGATGTATGCCAAATTGTTTTCCAGCGTAATAGCCTCGAACGGACAAGTCTTCACACACTTGCCACAGCCGATACAGCTCACTGTACAAGCCTTACGTGCCACAGCTCCCTTGTCTTTATTCACACAAGAGACATACACGCGGCGTGACTTCTTTCCTTGCGGACGGATTTCGATGATCGCCTTCGGGCAAGCCTTCACACAGGCGCCACAAGCGGTACATTTCGCTTCATCCACTTCCGGAAGTCCCGTTTCAGGATTCATGTGGATGGCATCGAACTGACAAGCCGCCACACAGTCGCCACACCCCAGACATCCGTAACTACATCCCGTTTCCCCACCATACAGCGAAGCGGCAATAGCACAACTCTTCGCACCATCATACTGGTTGGTACGCGGACGATTAGCACACGTTCCGTTACATCTTACCACTGCTACCATCGGTTCAGCTTCACCGGCTGCAAGTCCGAGGATATCAGCAATTTGTGCCATGACAGGTTGTCCACCTACGGGGCAGAATTTGCCATCCAGCGAACCGGCTTTGACGCAAGCGTCGGCAAATCCGCTACAACCGGGATAGCCACATCCACCACAATTAGCCTGGGGAAGCACTTCTCCCACCTGAGCAATCCGCGGGTCTTCATACACGGCAAATTTCTTGGAAGCCACATAAAGAATAGCGGCCAGCACGAGCGCTATAGCTCCCAATGAAATCACTGCAATCAGAATCAAATTCATAATGTTTTTAGTTATTTATTGGTTTTATAGTAAATGAAAATTGTTGTTTGAGTCGCGTTTTGTTAAGCCATAAAACGAAATAATAAGGTATAAGGACAGCCAGAGAAAGAAGTGCTGCATACAACTCATTCTCTATCCACGCCATCAAAATAAACAATGAAAATATAAGAAGTACGAAAGGAAGTACGAAAGCCAATGCCACTGCCATCATGCCCATCGACGTTTCGCCGACCACCATCACCTTCTCTCCCACCTGATAGGAAGAAGCCGCGGTATCTATAATATCTATGATTTTGTCCTTACTATCTGCCGAGGAACAATGCCCCTTTGCGCTACAAGCCGCGCAAGCCGATGTCTGGACAATCCTCACCGACAGATGAGAACCTTGTATGTTTTCCACAATACCTAGATGCTTTATAGTATTATTCGTCATTTTGCAAACTCCGCATTACAAATCGCGGCAAATTTAATCATTATTTATGAACTACGAAGCATTCCTCCCACTTTTTCTACATAATAAATTGTTATTTTCTGCGTTTACGTTATCGCACACGGAAAAGATATAGCTACCATTTGATATTTTTTAAGAGTGGCAAACAAACATTTTAAACAAGAAAATCCCGGCCGTTTTATTCATTCAACCGGGATTTTCGGTCCATTATTTCACGAACTACGCTACTATCCATTTGAAATCATCCAATCAGCTATCGTCCGACTCTCCGCACTAAAATTAATTGCGACCTTTACCACCGGAAGCCCGCAAAGAGCAAAACGCTCGGAATATTGCTGCAAGTTAATCTGATTCATAGCAGTCTCTGCGCTCTGATTCAATTTCAGTTCTACCAGATAGAGAGTAGTCTTCGTGCGAAGTACCATATCCACTCGTCCCTTCAACGTACGTACCTCCACATCGGTATAAATGCCCAGTAATGAGAATATCACATATAACATCTGCTGGTAATGTCCTTCATAATCCGTGTTGTCACAATAGGGCACAGTAGAAAGAAAAGCTTGAAGCAACTTCAACGCTTCATCCATATCCCCCCGCACAATGTTACGCGCCAAATTACGCACCACACTGTTCACCTCATGACTGTCACTCTTCACATAAGATGGGATCAGGCTTTTCATCAGACCGACACGCACCTCTTTGTTTGGAATATCAAGCATATATGCGTCAAATTCCAAATCCGCCCCCTTTATCGTAAGGTAACCAGCCTGATAAAGCAACGGCATATAATTGGTAGCCAACTCTAAAGGTACGTTAAAATCACTAGGCGACGCTTCCTCGCCACCAATCTCTGATGGCAATACAGCATATTTACGCAGCATCTCTATGATATAAGTGGGCGTGCCGCTCTCAAACCAATAAGAGCCGATCTCTCCCAAAGCCATCGCTTTCAGTAAACTGAAGGGATTGAAAACATCGGGCGACGGCCACGAAAAATGATAGCCGTCATAATTTTCCTTCAGTCTGTCCAGCATCTCTTCTGCAGTGATTCCCAACCGGATGGCCAGACGCTCTACATCGGGAGCCATTTGAGTACGGAGTTCTTCAGCAGTGATACCGCAAATGGCAGCATAATCAGGCAACATGCTCACATTGGTGATATTATTAAGTTCACTGAACACACTAAGTTGCGAGAACTTGGTTATACCCGTAAGAAAAACAAAGCGCAGATAAGGATCACATGCCTTTAACGGACTGTAAAAATTACGCATCACATTGCGCAACTGCGGTAGATTTTTCTCCTCATGAACCACATCGAGCAGAGGAGCGTCATATTCGTCGATCAAGACAACCACTTTTTTACCGGTCTGCTTGTAAGCGCGTTTTATAAGTCCCTCCAGGCGCTGATTCACATACTGTTCCTCCTCTACACGTCCATAAATCTCCTCATAAGCCATGAGTTTCAATTCCAGTTCTGCGTTCAGTTGTTCCTTGTCCACATGTTTGGCGGTACTCATATCGAAGTGCAATACCGGGTGCTTTATCCATTCTGTTTCCAGTGTCTCTATAGCCAGCCCCTCAAACAAATCTTTCCGTCCCTCGAAATAACAGTGAAGAGTACTGGTAAGCAATGATTTTCCGAAACGCCGGGGACGGCTTAAAAACAGATAGCTGGAAGCCGAATGTGTCATCCGGTACACATATTCCGTCTTGTCAATATAGAGAAAACTCCTCTCGCGTATCTTAAAGAACGTCTGTATCCCAATAGGGTATAATCTTTGCAAATCTTCCATATCAATCATATTTTTCACAAAGCTACAAAAAATATCCGTGCAAAAAAAAGACAGGCGGGAAACTTTTCCCGCCTGCTGCTCTTTGACTTTATATGGTTTTCACTTGTTGATTTCAACTCACGTTGATTTTGTTAATCTACACAACGGATGAAACAAGCATCCTCTCTCACTGTAGCCGCAATGGGAAAGAAATCAAACGTAAAATAATTAAAGTCCCATCCAAAGGTAGGAAGAGGATTTCCTTTATCATCCTTGTGTCCTTCTATATTGTCATCCGTATAAATCTTTTTCAGTTTTCCTATCCAATATACAGCTCCCGGTCGCATATACAAATCGTAGAAAAGCGGCTTTGTGTCGTCTTCAAGCTCCTTATATCTGTTACTTGAATATCTCAAAACTCCCTTTTTATTCTCCGAAGTGCCACGCTCTTCTTTTCTATGTCCATAACCGGAAGCACCAACCGGGAAAAAGAGATTCTTCCCAGTTGTCTTGTTATATACAAAACAACCGCGCATGCCAAACTTTCCCTTTTCATTCCTCCAATATTGATGCTCGTATGCTGTTACTATATCATCCGCGGTATCTGTTGCACCATCTCCATATAACACACCAAATCCCATTTCTATATCATCGCTTTCATACAATACACGGAAGTCCTCATAAGTGGCTATACTACCACCGGAAGGCAGATCCGGAGATCCAAATTCTATTTCGTTAGTACCCCATGGATCGGTATCTTCGGATATTATATCCGTCCATTTAGCTGTATCAGTCCCTTTATTATCATCACTTGCCATTATAAATTCAGTATCTCCTGCCGGCTTGAAATCATCGGGAACAATATCGGTCCATGGAGATCTAGGATTGACATTATTCCACGCATCTATGGGCTTGTCCCATTTTCTAAATTTAAATAAAGATCCCTCTTCCAAAGGAGAGTCGGTTTCACAGCTGCGGGTTTTCATATTCATTGCATGCCATTTAGCTCCTCCGGCAATCAAATCATCAGGAGCTGATCCTTGCCTTACAAATATCAAGTGATAACAAGTACAGTTATGATATTCTACCCGCACAATAGCATAGCGATTTTCTTTTTCTCCACACGGACTATCAAAATTAATGTCGAAATCCACAATAGACCCCGTCCGTCCATATACAGTATCGTTTTCTACTTTTTCAATGCCGGTTCCCTTGCTTGTAAGATGTATAAAACCCCGGTTATTTTCGGGTGCCACTACCACGTATGCCTTCCAGGTTCCTTCGGAGGTAAAAGTTTCAAACTTTGTATCATTCTCCTTCGGAAGGCGTTTCAATTGTACGTGGAAAGGGTCCGTATTGGTACAACTACGCCAAACCCCTTTCGGATTGACAATACGACGTACTTGATAAATGACAGGATTTCCCTTTTCCCCTTTATCATCTACACTTTGACTAGGTATCTCATTTCCGTTAAGGTCTTTGCCGTCAGTAGAGATTTTCGTTCCATCCTCCAATGTGGCAACAATTCTCACTTCCGCCCTACGTTGATAAGCTACATATGGGTTATTTCCCGTATACCCCGTTTCTTTGATCAACTGTTTGGCACGGGTATACATTGGAATTGAAACATGACATACACTGTCACCTTCATGTCTTACTGTATAAACTCCATCCCCTCCTTCTTCATCAGAACCAAAAGTTCCATCTTCTTGGGTTATCTCATACGAACGATTTCCCCTCTTATGGCTTTCATAATACTCTTGATTGCCTCCAACATTTACAATAACAGTTTGCTTTGTCTTGCGAAGTGATAGAAAACCATTCCATTGATTTTGATAGGGTATGTCCATCTTAGACCAATACTTATAATCTTTATTAGGTTCATTAGGTGCCCACCTATTATCCAAAATTACAGCATCTATCTGAGTGAGTTTACGTCCTCCTGTTTTGATTTTCAGCGGCAACATCATCGAATGATTATACAGATAAGAGATATAATAAGGATTCGGCACCTCAATACCCGGTTCCGGTTCCTCATATTCAATGTGCCAGTCGGCATCATTGGCATAATTCTTGAATTTCAGCGTTAATTTGTAATGATGGTTACGCTCGGCGTTGTAGTCAGTTTTTGTGTCTTTGCCGAGCATAAAACGGTATTTTATGTTGCCGCTACCTACTTTTTCAGGGTTGACGGAAACGTAATAAGCATCTACTTCGATGTAAGTGCCATAAGGCACGTCGTCTTTCGGCAGATAATTGGGATATTTAAAATCGTCTCCCGGCAATCCAGGATGATCCAGTTCTCCATTACCATCGGCATCCTGCAATTTGCTGGGACCTTTTCCTTGCATATTTTCGAAGAAAAACAAGGCGTCGGCAGTTTCTTCGTGTCCTTTTTTGTGTAACACTCCATTTTCTTCAACAGGCCACGGATAATAAGATTTACCGGTGGACAGACGTACCGGATAGGATGCATCAAACACGGTCGGTTCCGCATCTCCTTCGTAGTATTTGATCACCTCTCCGTCAGGCATATCCTCCCCCTTTACAGGGAAAGGCAAGTCATACCCTTCAGCTCCCACCTTGTTGTCTTTTCCCAAATAGCAATGAGTCGGAATATCTTTAATCTGCACCGACTTCAGGTAAATGAAAACCCCTTCTTTCAACGCGCTTGCATCGTATGCAACAGTAACTTTGGAGGCTGCGCGGCGTATCCATGCATGCAGCGTCATACCTTTCTTGTTGATGGCTACCAGCGCATCTTCCGTATTGCGGTTGGCCCCTGTGGGGGCATCCGGCAGCGTGGTGAAATGACCGAACATCTGGTTGTTGGCGATGGCTTTGCTTTTTGCACCGTCAACGGCTTCTTCCGTCGACACCCAGTTCTCTGCTTGCCATGCCAGGCCGATAGATTTCAGTCCTTCCCTAGTCCTGATGGCAGGGTAATGAGATGTATTCACCAGATTTCCCATATTGGCCACTGCATATATATAATGATTGCCATAAGGCACTCCGGATAATCGGAATGAGGCTTGCTGAGTCCGGCTTTCCGCGCTTGGTCCCCCTTCTGCATCGGCGTCTGTACGCTCTTCATCTTTCACCGTGAAAGAACCGTCGTTACTTTCTGTAGAAACAGAACCGTCGGGAAGGAGGTAATATGCTTTCTTCAGGTTTCCTTCTTTATCATACAGCAGCACACACAGGTTGTTGATGTCTTTGATGGCATCCCCTGCTGTGCGTGTCTTTACGTCCAAAGCCGGGCGAAGAGGAAGAAACTCTACCGTTGCATTTACGTCGGTTTCCCCTTCGGGCATTTGTTCGTATCTGTTGTTGAACCAATCGTCCGTGCAGGCAGCCAAAACAAATATCAGCATACCCGTAAGACTATAAAGAATATTTCGTTTCATATTTTCCTGCATAAAATTATTTTAAGGAAATCCTCCCTTCGTTGGTTATAGCCCGAAATCGGGTTCTAATGGGACTTCGGTATATGGGCGCACATCTACCTTCCAGTCCGTGCTTGTATTTTTAATGGTAATGTATACTTTTACGTGCGTATTACGCGGCAATTGGGGCACGTTCTCCAAAAATCCTTTCAGCTCCGCACCGTCTACCCAAAGGCTTACCGAATAGTTCTTCTTCTCGTCCGCTCCTCCTTCACCTTCATACACGTGTTTGCCTTCCAAAAAATAACAGGAAGGCGCCAGGATGATCTCTTTATTTTTTGGCAAAGAGTAACTGGCATTAAACCGATAGGTATAATATTCCGTTTCGGGAACCTCAAATGCTTCAATTTCTTTATAAATTGTCCCGTCGCTTCCCTCTACGTCCCGATACCTCATATCTCGTGGCAAGAGATATGCCTGTCTTGCCATATTATGAACGGAATATCCCGTGACAGTCTTGTCTAGCGAACTTTCATTCTTGACATAGAATGAGTATTTGACAGCAGCTCTTATGATGAACAAATCAGCTTTCTGGTCGGTCTCTCCCACCTCCACCGTATGGCATTCGTTCATGGGCACATAGTTAGGATTCACCTTCAGTTGGTTGCCTTCATCCAGATTTACCGTCAGCTTGCCGATCGTCTCCGTTGGAAACGCATCTCCTTTTTTAATCCGCTCCAGTTCGTCTTTCAACCGGACCCGAACACCGTCTTCCGACTGGATGTCTATCGATGAGTTTTCATTGGCAAACAGATAAACTCGCTTGGTTTCCCTGCCGCGCACTTTGAAGCGTTCATCCCCATAATGTTGCAGGACATCCCGGAAAGAGATAAACCGGTTTTCTTCTACAGTGTTATCAGGACGTACTACAATGATGCGCAGTGTACTCATCAACTCGTAACCGTTGGCGGCATCTTCGTATCCGTCGCCTTCGGCGCGGGTAATGCCCGAATGCATCACATCTGTAAGTGAAACATTGATATCGAGATTTACCCACACCGCATCATCATCACCCAATCGACTCATCTCCTCTTTGTCACTGTCGCAAGCAGACAACAGACAGACAACGGAGCTGAATAAGATCATATATACGAATTTATTCATATTTTATATTATTGACTCTGACTACCCAATCGTTTACTTTTATAGTCACCCTAAACCAATCGTGGTTTGAATCAAGGAAAAAGATCATCGACCAGTAATATCCCCGGTCCAAAAACTCCTGTGGGGGCATCGCGGCAAAATGATCACTTTTGAGTATTAACAGATAATTAATCAAAGGGATGTTGACCACTTCCTTTCCGTCTGCTTTACGCTTGATAATCATCTTCGGACTGTTCTTCGTCATCAACCGCGACGTGGAAAACTCTGCATAAGCCACCACTTCCTCTTTGTTTCCTTCAATGACTCCCGTCGAAGCTTGTCCTTGCGACCACGGGGTATAGGTGACCGGACCATTCGGAAGCAAGTCGTTGTCATACGAAAACAAAGTATTGTCGTCGGTGATTTCAAACTCATAGTCTTTGTCATCCACCGGTTCACCGTTCATTTGTTGCAATACGATACGGATGTTGTTGGTGTTCTTCATCATCTTCACCACCCCTTTCTGATAAAGGTCGGATGTGGCAAGAGTGAGCTCACCCCAAAACATATCATGCAATTTACGCTTTTCAGGAAGATCAGACTCGACGCGACGCCAGTCGGCTTCTACCCGCAGATCGGTATAATTGCTTCCGGCGTCAGGCTCTTGAAGCAGCGAGAAGGTTTTCTCCTCGCATGCCAATCCACCATAGGCCACAAAGCGATATGTGCCTTTCTTCAAGTCGAGCTGCATCCGGTAGTCCTCATTTTGCAATTCGGTGCCTGTGACGATATGGCGGTCTACGTAGTTGCCTTCTTCGTCGTAAATAAACAAAGTAAGGCAATCTACCTGGTTCGGGAATGCGTTGGCAAACTCCAGGTTATAATCGTAGATAAAACGTAACGACACCCCATGCGGACAAGGATCAAGATCCTCATAGATGCGTTCGCACGAAGAAAAAACAAGCCCCATAGCTGCGGCGCAAAACACCGCAGCCATAAGTCTTGAAATTATATTTTGTTTTCTACTTTGCATTGTTTTAATCAATCAAATGTAATACTATTGACGCGAACTACCCATGGCAACACTTGTACAGACACTTTGAAGTATACATCACTGTTTTCGTCCGGCTCGTTCGGATCTACCGGATCAGGATCTTTGCCCGGATCTGTGGGATGTCCCAATATGGAAATCTTGTCTACGCACAATTTATAAACATTGTTGCGAACCACAGCAAATTCCATGATGCCCATTTCTGCAGGCATTCCGTTGTTGTTGTGACGGTTCCAATAATAGTAAAGCACTTCATACTCATTGTTGTTATTGGGTGTGTAGATAGTAAAACCGTGGTCTGTCCACATCTTATCCGTTGGCTCGCCGTTGCCAGCTGCAGCCATCACTGCATTATAAGCATTCTTCACGGCAGTGTTTTCCGATAAACCTGCGAACATACTCCGGATATACAATGCATTGTTGTACACATAAAGAGGTTCTCTTTGTTCCATAGCAACTCTCACATTAGGATTATTATCTGTGGCGATAATATGTCCTTTAAATACAATACCGGTCGAAATACCGTTCATTTGTCTGCGCGGAGAAGGAATCGTGTTCTCTGTCACATAACGCCAGACACGATAACCGGTCTTGTCGATGCCAGCCGGAGCATCCTGCCAGTTGTCAGAATTGTTTTCTCCTTTGTTTGTGATCTCTGTCAATTTCACCCATTTCCATTCGGAGTTGTTGTCAACCTGTCCGGAAACCCAACCATTATCGGTGAATCGTCCTAAGTTATAGAAGAAGTTTCCCGTTAAATCTTCGCTTCCCGTATAAGAGATTTTGTCCTTAAAGTCGTAATCCACTACATAATTATTAGTCGTCTCAAGCCCGCAAAGGTCGAATTTCATATAATCTGCATTGCCACTGCCATCTTGTTTGCAAGTGCGGCGCAGATAATAAAACTCCTTACTCATATTGAGCAGAGCAACATCGGTCAGCTGTACTTGAATCATGGTTTTGCCTTCCGGATTTTTGAGAACATGATAAGTAGCAGTCCCTTTATCTCCATTCTCACTATCGGACGGTCCTTGCTTGTAGTCGAAACGAGCCACTGCGCGTTCCACTTTCACAGTTCCTAAATTATAGGCAGACTCTTTCGTTTTACATCCGGAAAAAGAATCCGGCAATGTATTGGACAGTAAAACTGCATTTGCCATTAAGAATTTCCCACCTGTACATATCTCTATGTTTTCTGCATTTGACAATTTACAGGTTGCATTTCCCACAGTCAGCAATTCACCGGAATTAAATTTATTAGCCTTTTCTATCAAATCATCCGTCGGGTTGCAAAAGGCATACACCAATACCTCTTTCCCTGCCTGACCGCGCAATGCCGTTTCAGAAAGCCCCATGGTGTAAGTGCTGGCAGCATCACCTTCTGTTCCGTCACTACCGTTTACATAGCTAGACGCAACAAATTTGCGGTCGGGTGTAGTCAAGACAACCAATACACCTTTTGTCACTTTGTTTTCGTTATCTGTTCCGATTTCTATACCACCGTCAGAAGTGACATAATCATCCCCTGCCTCAGAATCTGTTACACTGCGGGTTGTTTGGGGCAGTTCCAATCGAAAGCGCATATAAACTCCGTTTTCTACATCGCCATCATTCACAGTAGCAATGTCGTCATTGTTACAAGCTGCCAATGCAAAACATAAAGCGCCTGCTAAAATTTTACTCCAGCTTTTTTTCATTTTTTCTTATTTTAAAATTAATATTCCTTATTTGATTTCATCAATTTGCCTTAACATCTTTTCTGCATCCGGCATTCCTTTACGCACAGCTTCTTCAAACATTTTTCCGGCAGTGTCGAAGTCTTTGTTCAAAGCTGCAAGAGTGGCGCGTGCATAGATAGCTTGCGGTGAATCACCGGCTTTCTGCAGGTAACGTTCGGCACTTTTAAGCCCACCGCGACTCATGGCGATATTGGCTGCATTGAGGTTAGCCACTTCATCGTCGGGGAACATACGCACAGCGATGTCGAATGTTTCGTTATACTCCTCACTGCCTGTTTCCATTTCTTGTGCAGCAAGATACATTTCATTGAGGCTTAGCTTTTGCGGCTGTGTCTTGATGAGACGTTTAATCTCTTCCACATCAGTATAAGCACGCACTTCATACTTCACGGCATAGTCCGAATGGCGCAAGCCCGGATAGATGTTCTTCAACA
>CAPAOL010000030.1 GCA_948579315.1 uncultured Phocaeicola sp. | reverse complement strand
TATATGCATGAAGGGAATTGACTAAACTTAATCCCCCAAGAATTACAACTGAGCCATCTTTACCCGGTTCGTAGCCTGCGGCTTTGATAGCGGCAAGGATCGAGTTCAGGGCATCTTCGGTACCTTCGAGGTTAGGGGCGAAACCTCCTTCATCACCTACGGCAGTACTTAAACCACGGTCTTTCAAAACCTTTTTCAAGGCATGGAATACTTCAGCACCCATCCGCAGACCTTCTCTGAAAGAAGGAGCACCTACGGGACGAATCATAAATTCCTGAAATGCGATAGGAGCATCGCTATGTGAACCACCGTTGATGATGTTCATCATCGGTACAGGCATTACATACGTATTTGTTCCACCGATGTAACGGTATAGGGGAAGATCCAAATAGTTGGCGGCAGCTTTGGCTACGGCAAGAGATACACCGAGAATGGCGTTGGCTCCTAAATTGGATTTGGTTTTAGTGCCGTCTAATGCCAGCATTGCGTAGTCGATACCTCTCTGATTGAGCGAAGACATACCAACCAGTTTCGGAGCGATGATTTTATTTATATTATCAACCGCTTTTTGTACTCCTTTTCCACCGTAACGTTTTTTGTCACCATCGCGAAGCTCCAATGCTTCATGTTCACCTGTGGAAGCACCGGACGGTACAGATGCACGTCCTGTGATGCCGGATTCCAATACTACGTCAACTTCTACTGTGGGATTACCTCTTGAATCGAGAATTTCTCGAGCTACAATTTTTTCAATTTTCATCGTTTCTATTGTTTTTTGAATAAAATTTCTGCAAAAGTACGGACTTGACGGGAAGTCGCTAGTCCGACCTTATATGATAACAACGGGACGATGTTTTTTGTTTGAGTGTGGCGCGGTGAATTTGCAGGATTTTAATCTTCGATAATAACCCCTAACAGTGGAAGCAAATCCATAGCTTGCAAGGAGGTGATGATAGCCCCTTTCAGATCGCTGATGTTAAGTGTGATTCCGCTGATGCGGGAAGTGCGCAAATCTATTCCGCGAAGCGGAGCGTGTGAGAAATCGGCTTCTACAAGGTCGCAACTGTCAAAAGCAACAGATGAAAAACGGCAGTCGTTCAGAGTTCCGTTGCGGAGCTGGCTGTGTGCGAAACGTACCTGATTCATTTTACTCATAGAGAGGTTGATGTAACCGGCATTGCAGTCGTGCAGCAAGACATGATTCATCGTTGCTTCAGATAGATTGGTGCCCAATAGTTTGCAGGAAATGAATTCTACCCGGTAGAGAGAACTTTCGGCGAAAGAGATGTTGGATAAATCACAGTTCTCGAACCTGACATCGGTCAGTTGGGAAGAACGGAATTTACAGTCGCTGAATGTCTGATTTTGGAAAGTACAGTTCTTGAAACTTTTATAAGATTTGTCGATACCTTCTTCTTTTCCTTTGCGGAATAAAAGATGAGAGACGGTTTCTTCTTTGTCGAGCCATTTCAGTAGGGTAGTGGTACTGACTTCCTGTTCCTCCATCATAGGAGGAACTACTCGGATGGGTTTGATTGGTTTTCTTTTCATCATGCCTTTCCCACATAGCCACCAGCTGCCACAGCGGCCAATCCTATACCTATACTTATTAATGTATATAGAATAAATGCTCCGTAAAATTCTCCTTTCAATAGAGCTACACCGTCGTTGGAGAAAGTAGAGAACGTTGTGAAACCTCCACATAAGCCCGTTGTTAGAAACAAACGGACTTCGAGTGGAAGGTGAAACCGTTCTGAAAGGGCATAAAACAGGCCGATAAGAAAACTACCGAGGAGATTGACGGTGAAAGTAGCCCATGGAAAATGGTAGGGGACGATCCGTTCGTGCATTAACAACTGAATGAGATAACGCAATGCACTGCCTGTGCCTCCGCCGATAAAGATATAGATAATTTCTTTACTCATTTGATTGACGGATTGATATTATTTGTTGTAAGCGACCTCGAAATCCGTTTCGAGTTGCTCGAAACCTCCAGGATAAACTAAGGCGTTGTGTCATATAAATAATAAAATGTTTATTGTGATTGAGATAATAATCTGCAAATATAGAAAGATTATGCAATATTCATATTTAATCCTTTTAATTTATTCACCATAGACACTATATTTTTTCTGGTCTCAAAATATATTATCTGCTTTATTATTAAATACTTATTCTGTTTTTGGTTCTGTATCCCTCTATATTTTCTTTATAAAGAAAAACACCTTTTGTGTTTCCGGTCTATCTTTGCCATACGATTATTAACTAACTCATTTATATCATGAAGAACATGAAAATAGGAACTGTAATAGGGCTTTGTCTGTTGCTCTCTTTTTTCTTCGGCACATCAGCTAAAGCCGAAAGTATCACTTCTCCTGACGGACAATTAAAACTTAATTTCTCTGTCAATGCGCAAGGAGAACCGATGTACGAACTCTCTTATAAAGGAAAAGAAGTAATTAAACCTTCGAAACTGGGATTGGAATTAAAGAATGATCCGGGACTGATGAACGGATTTACGCTGATCGATACGAAAACTGCTACTTTTGACGAGACATGGCAACCTGTGTGGGGAGAGGTGAAATCCATCCGCAACCATTATAACGAAATGGCTGTCACCTTGAATCAAAAGGCACAAGATCGTAATCTGATTATTTGTTTTCGTCTTTATAACGATGGTTTGGGATTCCGTTATGAATTTCCACAGCAGAAAAATCTGAATTACTTCGTTATCAAAGAAGAACATTCTCAATTCGCTATGGCTGGCGACCATACAGCCTTCTGGATTCCCGGCGATTATGATACGCAGGAATATGACTATACCGAATCCAAACTTTCAGAAATTCGCGGATTATTGCAAGGGGCAATTACTCCAAATGCTTCTCAAACACCTTTCTCTCCGACAGGTGTACAAACTTCCCTGCAAATGAAAACGGCCGACGGATTGTATATCAATTTGCATGAAGCCGCTTTGATCGACTATTCTTGTATGCATCTGAATCTGGACGATCAGAACCTGGTTTTTGAATCATGGCTGACTCCTGATGCGAAAGGAGATAAGGGGTATATGCAGACTCCCTGCCGTTCACCCTGGCGTACGGTGATTGTAAGTGATGATGCCCGTGATATTCTGGCTTCCAAATTGACATTGAATCTGAATGAGCCTTGTATGTATGAAGATGTTTCCTGGATTAAGCCGGTGAAATATATCGGAGTGTGGTGGGAAATGATCACCGGAAAAGGTTCCTGGTCGTATACGGATGATGTTTATTCGGTGAAACTTGGACAGACGGATTATTCCAAAACAAAGCCAAGTGGACGCCATTCAGCCAACAATGATAAAGTGAAACGTTATATTGATTTTGCTTCCGAACATGGATTCGACCAGGTATTGGTGGAAGGCTGGAATGAAGGTTGGGAAGACTGGTTTGGAAAATCGAAGGATTATGTCTTTGATTTCGTCACTCCGTATCCTGATTTTGACGTGAAAATGCTTAATGCGTATGCTAAGGAAAAAGGGGTGAAGCTGATGATGCATCACGAGACCTCTGCTTCTGTACGTAACTACGAACGTCATCTTGATAAAGCATATCAGTTTATGATAGATAACGGGTATAATGCTGTGAAAAGTGGATATGTAGGTAACATTATTCCTCGTGGAGAACATCATTACGGACAGTGGATGAATAACCATTATTTATATGCGGTAGAAAAAGCTGCCGAATATAAGATATGTGTAAATGCCCACGAAGCAACCCGTCCCACAGGATTATGCCGTACCTACCCGAATCTGATTGGTAACGAATCGGCTCGTGGCACAGAATATGAAGCTTTTGCAGGTAACAAACCGTTCCATACGACCTTGCTTCCTTTCACCCGTCAGATTGGTGGACCGATGGATTATACGCCGGGTATTTTTGATACCAAACTATCTTTCTTGTCGGGCGACCACAGCTTTGTACGTACTACTTTGGCCAAACAATTAGCGCTTTATGTAACGATGTACAGTCCTTTGCAAATGGCAGCCGACCTTCCGGAAAGTTACGAACGCCACATGGATGCATTTCAATTTATCAAAGAGGTAGCTATTGATTGGGACGACAGCAAGTATCTGGAAGCAGAACCGGGAGATTATATTACAGTGGCACGTAAAGCAAAAGGCACTGATAACTGGTTTGTAGGCGGCATTACTGACGAAAATCCTCGTACTTCTACTTTTACGCTTGATTTTCTTGAACCGGGAAAACAATATGTAGCCACTCTTTATGCTGACGGAAAAGATGCGGACTTTGAAAAAAATCCGACCTCTTACCAGATAAAAAAAGGATTGGTGACAAATAAAAATAAGATATCTGTGAAGTTGGCACGCAGCGGAGGGTTTGCAGTAAGTCTGATAGAAGCAACTCCCACCGACTTGAAAACAATCAGGAAATGGAAATAAGATTCAGGTAAAAAGATTGTTTACGGATTCCTCGTTTTTTAATAAATATTAGTTGTGCTTCGCAAAGAAAACTAAAACTTTGCGGAGCACTTTTTTTATGGGACGGATTCTTTTTTGTACTTTTGCGCCATCTTTTTTAAAACATTATCAATAAAGAGAACAACATGGGAGGTTTTTTCGGAACAGTCTCGAAAACTAGTTGCGTGACTGATTTATTCTATGGCACAGATTATAACTCACATCTGGGTACCAAGCGAGGAGGACTCGCAACATACAGTGAGGAAAAAGGGTTTATCCGCTCCATTCACAATTTGGAAAGTACTTATTTCCGAACCAAATTTGAAGGGGAACTAGACAAATTTAAAGGAAACGCCGGCATCGGCATCATTAGCGACACAGACGCACAACCTATCATCATCAATTCTCATCTCGGGCGCTTCGCCATTGTCACAGTCGCTAAAGTAGCCAATATCCAGGAATTGGAAGAAGAACTTCTCAGTCAAAACATGCACTTCGCCGAACTTAGTTCGAGCAGCACCAACCAGACGGAACTTATCGCATTACTTATTATACAAGGTAGAACCTTTGTTGAAGGTATCGAAAATGTGTTTAAGCACATTAAAGGTTCTTGCTCTATGCTGCTCCTGACAGAAGATGGTAGTATTATCGCTGCCCGTGACCATTGGGGACGTACTCCGGTGGTGATTGGAAAGAAAGACGGTGCTTATGCTGCAACGAGCGAATCATCCAGTTTCCCGAATTTGGATTATGAGATTGAGAGATATTTAGGTCCCGGCGAGATTGTCCGTATGTATGACGATCACATCGACCAGCTTCGCAAACCCAATGAAGATATGCAAATTTGCTCATTCCTGTGGGTGTACTATGGTTTCCCGACTTCTTGCTATGAAGGAAAGAATGTGGAAGAAGTGCGTTTCACCAGCGGATTGAAAATGGGGCAGACGGATGAATCGGAGGTGGATTGCGCTTGCGGTATTCCTGATTCGGGAGTGGGTATGGCTTTAGGATATGCCGAAGGAAAGGGAGTTCCCTATCATCGTGCTATCTCGAAATATACACCGACGTGGCCTCGTAGCTTTACTCCCAGCAATCAGGAGATGCGTTCGCTGGTAGCCAAGATGAAGCTGATTCCTAACCGTGCGATGTTGCAAAATAAACGTTTGTTGTTCTGTGACGATTCGATTGTACGGGGAACTCAATTGCGTGATAACGTGAAGATTCTGTATGATTATGGAGCAAAAGAGGTACACATGCGTATCGCTTGTCCGCCATTGATTTACGCTTGTCCGTTTGTCGGTTTCTCGGCTTCCAAAAATGCATTGGAGTTAATAACCCGCCGCATTATCAAGGAACTGGAAGGCGATGAGAATAAGAATCTGGAGAAATATGCCACTACCGGTTCGCCGGAATACGAAAAGATGGTTAGCATTATTGCCGAGCGTTTCGGACTAAGTTCATTGAAGTTTAACACGCTGGAAACGTTGATTGAGGCTATCGGATTACCTAAATGCAAAGTATGTACACATTGCTTTGATGGTAGCAGCCACTTTTAAAGCAGTAAAATAGGATATTTAACTATCCGGATAAAAGCATACAATAAAAAAGAGCCGTGAATTGCTTTGTAATTCACGGCTCTTTTTTTACCTTTACGGCACTATAAACTATCAAATTGTAAATTGTAAATCGTTAAATCGTAAATAGAAATGACTTTAGTAGACAGATTTTTAAAGTATGTAAGCTTCGATACACAATCTGATGAATCGACTGGGCTTACTCCAAGTACTCCGAAGCAGATGATTTTTGCTGAATACTTGAAGAAAGAGTTGGAATCTTTGGGATTGGAAGATATTACTTTGGATGAGCATGGCTATCTTTTTGCTACACTTCCTGCCAATATAGATAAAGAAGTACCCACTATCGGATTTATTGCCCACATGGATACAAGTCCTGATATGACAGGTAAAGATGTCACTCCGCGGATTGTGGAAAAATATGATGGCTCGGATATTGTGCTTTGTGCTGAAGAGAATGTGATTCTTTCTCCGTCTCAATTCCCTGAATTGCTGGATCATAAGGGAGAAGACTTGATTGTAACCAACGGAAAAACGTTGCTCGGTGCCGACGACAAAGCGGGGATTGCGGAAATTGTATCTGCGGTGGTTTATCTGAAGGAACATCCTGAAATCAAGCACGGTAAAATCCGTATCGGCTTCAATCCTGATGAAGAAATCGGTGAAGGTGCTCATAAATTCGATGTAGAGAAATTCGGTTGCGAATGGGGTTATACGATGGATGGAGGTGAAGTAGGGGAGTTGGAGTTTGAGAACTTTAATGCCGCTGCCGCAAAAATAACCTTTAAAGGACGTAATGTGCATCCGGGATATGCCAAGGATAAGATGATTAACTCTATCTATCTTGCCAATCAGTTTATCATGATGCTTCCCTCACAGGAAAGACCGGAACATACGACCGGCTATGAAGGATTTTATCACTTGATCGGTATTCAGGGAGATGTGGAGCAAAGCACTGTATCTTATATCATCCGCGATCATGACCGTGCAAAATTTGAGGACCGTAAAAAAGAGATGGAACGTCTGGTAGCTCAAATGAATGCTGAATATGGAGCTGGTACAGTGACGCTCGAACTACGCGACCAGTATTATAATATGCGTGAGAAAATAGAACCGGTAATGCACATCATCGATACTGCTTTTGCAGCTATGGAATCCGTTGGCGTGAAACCGAACGTAAAACCGATTCGTGGAGGTACGGATGGTGCCCAGCTCTCTTTCAAAGGATTGCCTTGTCCGAATATCTTTGCCGGTGGTCTGAATTTCCACGGACGTTACGAATTCGTGCCTATCCAGAATATGGAAAAAGCGATGAAAGTGATCGTGAAAATAGCTGAACTGGTAGCCTCCAAATAAAAAAGGTGGTAAACACAGGTAATACTTAATACTTAAAACTTAATACTTGATTAATACTTAATACTTTAAAATAATGAAAACCACTCCGTTTACAGAGAAACATATCATGCTCGGTGCTAAAATGCACGAGTTTGCAGGTTATAATATGCCTATTGAGTACTCCGGTATCATTGACGAACATTTGACTGTTTGTCAAAGTGTCGGTGTATTTGATGTGTCGCACATGGGGGAATTTTGGGTGAAAGGTCCGCAAGCATTAGCCTTTCTGCAGAAAATAACTTCCAATAATGTGGCGGCATTGGCTCCGGGTAAAATACAATATACCTGTTTTCCCAATGAAGAAGGAGGTATTGTAGATGATTTGCTGGTATATCAGTACGAACCGGAAAAATACATGCTGGTAGTCAACGCTGCCAATATAGAAAAAGACTGGAACTGGTGTGTTTCTCACAATACGGAGGGGGCCGAATTGGAAAACTCTTCGGACAACATAGCTCAACTCGCTATACAGGGTCCGAAGGCTGTTCTGGCTCTGCAAAAGTTGACAGACATTGATCTTGCTTCTATTCCATATTATACATTTAAGGTTGGAACGTTTGCAGGCGAAGAGAATGTGATAATCTCCAATACGGGGTATACCGGTGCGGGAGGTTTCGAACTTTATTTCTATCCGTCTGCTGCTGATCGTGTATGGAAAGCGGTTTTTGAAGCTGGTGAGGAATACGGCATTAAACCTATCGGTTTGGGAGCTCGTGATACACTGCGGTTGGAAATGGGCTTCTGTCTGTATGGTAATGACTTGGATGATACTACTTCGCCGATAGAAGCCGGACTGGGTTGGATTACTAAGTTTGTGGAAGGTAAGGATTTTATCAACCGTCCGTTGCTAGAAAAACAGAAAACGGAAGGTGTTACCCGTAAACTGGTTGGTTTTGAAATGGTTGACCGCGGGATTCCCCGCCACGGCTATGAACTGGTAAATGCTGAAGGCGAGAAAGTGGGAGTGGTTACTTCCGGTACGATGTCGCCTACCCGTAAGATTGGTATCGGCATGGGATATGTAAAGCCGGAATATAGTAAGGTGGGTACGGAAATCTGTATTGATATGCGTGGTCGAAAATTAAAAGCAGTGGTAGTGAAGCCTCCTTTTAGAAAATAAGAAATAAGTTTGCAGTTGTGCATAGCCCCGGATAAATCTCGACTCTATCCGGGGCTAACTTATTTTATGGTGGTTATTGTAAAACATATCCGTAGATATGTTGTTTATCCCATAGAAATAATATAATTTTGTCATCAAATACGATGAAATAATGTCTCATTTACCTACTCTTATAGCTGACCTCGCACTGATATTGATCTGTGCAGGTGTGATGACTTTGTTGTTTAAGAAGTTGAAACAACCTCTGGTCCTGGGATATGTAGTTGCCGGATTCTTGGCAAGTCCGCATATGCCGTATACTCCTTCAGTGATGGATACTGCCAATATTAAGACATGGGCAGATATTGGTGTCATTTTCTTATTGTTTGCTCTCGGTTTGGAATTTAGTTTTAAGAAGATTGTCAAGGTGGGTGGTTCTGCCATCATAGCTGCCTGTACCATCATCTTTTGTATGATTTTGTTGGGTATAGGAGTCGGTATGGGCTTTGGTTGGCACCGGATGGACAGTCTGTTTTTAGGTGGTATGATTGCGATGTCATCTACCACTATTATTTATAAAGCTTTTGACGATTTAGGATTAAGGAAGAAACAGTTTACCGGACTGGTGTTGAGCATCTTGATTTTGGAAGATATTTTAGCCATTGTATTAATGGTGATGCTTTCCACTATGGCGGTCAGCCATAATTTTGAAGGGACCGAAATGTTGGAGAGTATCGGCAAATTATTGTTTTTCCTTATCCTGTGGTTTGTTGTCGGCATTTATCTGATTCCTGAATTCTTAAAGCGCTGCCGGAAATTGATGGGAGAGGAGACTTTGCTTATTGTGTCGTTGGCACTTTGCTTTGGTATGGTAGTGATGGCAGCTCATACAGGTTTCTCTGCTGCATTTGGTGCATTTATTATGGGCTCTATTTTGGCGGAAACGATTGAAGCGGAATCCATAGACCGACTGGTGAAGCCTGTCAAGGACCTTTTCGGAGCTATCTTTTTCGTATCGGTCGGTATGATGGTAGATCCGGCAATGATTGTAGAATATGCTGTTCCTATTATAGTGATCACTTTGGCTGTTATTTTGGGGCAGTCTGTCTTTGGTACTTTCGGTGTCATACTCTCCGGAAAACCGTTAAAGACGGCTATGCAATGCGGCTTTAGTTTAACGCAGATTGGTGAATTTGCATTTATTATTGCCTCTTTGGGAGTCTCCTTGCATGTAACGAGTGATTTTCTGTATCCGATCGTAGTAGCAGTCTCTGTTATTACTACTTTCCTGACTCCTTACATGATTCGTTTAGCCGATCCGGCTTTTACTTTTGTGGATGCGCATCTTCCGGAATC
Source organism: uncultured Phocaeicola sp. (assembly GCA_948579315.1). GTDB lineage: Bacteria > Bacteroidota > Bacteroidia > Bacteroidales > Bacteroidaceae > Phocaeicola. Next base: position 34,946 of record CAPAOL010000030.1, on the reverse strand, counting down.
ATGGAAAAAAGTGATGATGCGTTACTCCTCCGGTTCGCAAACTGCGCTCAATCATGAGAATTTGTGGAAGAAGCTAATCTTGTCAATGGTACGTATTACCGTCGTATATTCAATTGTCAGCATATCGATTATTGCACTCTCTTTTCGTTTTGTTGTGCCATTCTTTAAAGAGAATCTGCCTCATTTCTGGGCGTCGTTATTGGGAGCAGTATTTATTATTCTGTGTATTGCCCCTTTCTTGCGTGCCATTATGGTGAAAAAGAACCATTCAGTCGAATTTATGACTTTATGGCATGATAATCGTGCTAACCGTGCACCATTGTTATCAACAGTCGTGATTCGTATTATGATAGCGGTGCTTTTTGTTATCTTTATTATTTCCGGATTATTTAAAGCGTCTATCGGCTTGATTATTGGTGTGGCCGTGCTTGTCGTTTTGCTGATGGTATGGTCTCGCCGTCTGAAGAAGCAATCGATATTGATTGAACGTCGCTTTTTTCAGAATCTTCGTTCCAGAGATGTACGTGCAGAGTATTTAGGAGAGAAAAAACCGGAATATGCCGGGCGTTTGTTGTCACATGATTTACATCTTGCTGATATGGAAATTCCAGGTGAATCTTGTTGGGCAGGAAAGACATTGATGGAGCTGAATCTGGGAAAGAAGTTTGGAGTTCATGTGGCTTCTATCCTTCGTGGAAAGAGGCGTATTAATATTCCGGGCGGTTCTGTCCGGTTGTTTCCAATGGATAAGATACAGGTGATAGGAACAGATGAACAATTGAGCGTCTTTAATGAAGCGATGCAAAATGGAGCGAAGATAGACTGGGAGGTCTATGAAAAGAGTGAAATGGCCTTGAAGCAATTTTTCATTGACAGTGATTCTGTTTTTCTGGGTAAAACGATTCGTGAATCGGGTATTCGCGACAAATATCATTGCATGATAGCAGGCGTTGAGAGTGAAGACGGTACATTGATGGTTCCCGATGTAAATGCTCCACTCGAAGAAGGTGATGTTGTTTGGGTAGTAGGTGAAAAAGAGGATGTGTACCAATTAGTCGATCAAAAAAACGAAAAAGTACAAGCCGGATAAGAATGGAATACTTATTTTTGTAACGATAAAAACTTAAAATAATAATATCATGAAGAGTGATCCGAAAGAATGTCTGTATTGCCAGAACAATGAAACGCTGCATAATCTGATGATTGAGATAGCGCAATTGAGTGTGTCACGTGTGTTTCTGTTTAAAGAACAAACCTATCGTGGACGTTGTCTTGTTGCTTACAAAGACCATGTGAACGATTTAAATGAATTGAGTGATGAAGACCGTAATGCTTTTATGGCAGATGTAGCGCGTGTCACTCGTGCCATGCAAAAAGCTTTCCAACCGGAAAAGATTAATTATGGTGCATACTCGGATAAATTGTCTCATCTGCATTTTCATTTAGCGCCTAAGTATGTGGATGGACCTGATTATGGAGGTACATTCCAAATGAACCCAGGGAAGGTTTATCTGACTGATGCAGAATATCAGGAATTGATTGATGCTGTTAAAGCAAATCTATAAACGGTAATTTACCGGCGTAGCGCTGGAGCAAGGTTTCCCTGTGGGATGTTGTCATTTAGGAGTTCACCACGGATTACACAGATTCACACAGATTAAATAAATATGTAATTAGTACCCTAATTCACTATGGGGATTCAACGAAAATGAAAATAATCTGTGTGAATCTGTGTAATCCGTGGTGCCTCTTAAATTCCTATTTATTATTCTTCACTGTCAAAATCGAAATCAAAGTCGAAATCATCCATGAATTCTGGAGTTGTAAATTCTTCCAGTTCCCGGCGGTCTTTCTTGGTCGGTCGTCCGGTTCCACGTGCACGATCTATGAATCCGCTGATTTTACTCATTTCAAGCAGTTCGTATTGATCGGGAGTAGTTACGTTTTCCATCATTTCCGATACAAGTTTGGCACCCACACGCTTTTCTATAGTTTGTAATACCTTGAATGAATAAGTGATGGGTGGTTTCTTCACCTGAATAACATCTCCCGGTTTTATCATACGGGCAGCTTTGGCTAGAGAACCGTTGATGGTAATACGTCCTTTTTTGCAGGCTTCTGCTGCAATTGTACGTGTCTTGAAGATGCGGACAGCCCACATCCATTTATCTATTCTTGCTTCGGCCATTTTAGTTAGTTATTTAGTGATAAATAATTCTTTGGTTAGTATTAGTTGACGTTGGCATTTATTGCTAACCATTTATTGTCATCTTTATTTTTTAGGGGGACTAGTCCATTATTTCTTATTAAACTGGTTCATTGTGATGTTAATGCCAGCGAGGCAGAAACTTTTTATAATTTCTCCTGCTGTCTCTAATCTTTCATCCATTGTTTTCCAGTCTTCGTCAGTAAAATGCCCGAGTACATAATCAACCTGTCCGCCACGTGGAAAATCATTTCCGATACCAAATCGCAGGCGGGCATAGTTTTGAGTGCCTAAAGTAGCAGCAATATGTTTCAATCCATTATGTCCTGCATCACTCCCTTTTCCTTTCAGGCGTAAAGTTCCAAAGGGAAGAGCTAGATCATCTACTACGATCAATACATTTTCCAAAGGAATATTTTCTTTCTGCATCCAATAGCGAACAGCCAGTCCGCTCAGGTTCATAAAAGTCGATGGCTTAAGCAAAACCAACTGGCGTCCTTTGATAGAAAAACTGGTAGTGAATCCATATCGTCCATCCATAAAAGGAGGAGCGTTATTGATTCTGGCCAATGTTTCTACTGCCATGAATCCGATATTATGTCGGGTTTCATGATATTCGGGACCAATGTTTCCCAGTCCGACAACTAAGTATTTTATCATTGTTTTTCCGTAAACAGTTCATTAATATAGAGAAAGCGAAACGCAGATTAATACAAATTAATGCAGACTGAACATCTGCTTTAATCTGCATTAATCTGCGTTTGAAGTATATCTCTTTACAGGGATAATCTCAATTACTTACCAGCGGCTGCTGCTGCACCTCTTGCTGCACGAGTCAACTTAACAGCACATACAACGGCTTCTTTAGCACTGATCAGTTCAAGACCTTCGTAGCTCAGTTCGCCAACTTTAACTGTCTTACCCAATCCCAAGTGAGAAACGTTAACGATCAATTTTTCAGGAATTGCATTATACAAAGCTTTCACTTTGATCTTACGCATCTGCAGTGCAAGTTTACCACCGGCTTTCACACCTTCTGCAAGACCTTCCAACTGTACTGGAACTTCCATTACGATAGGTTTAGCTTCGTCGATTTGATAGAAGTCAACGTGCAGGATAGTATCTTTTACCGGGTGGAACTGAATATCTTTCAGGATAGCGTTTACTTTTTTGCCATCGATAGTCAGGTCTACAACGTAGATGTGCGGAGTATAAACCAGGTTACGAAGTCCTTCGTTAGTCACTGTAAAGTGAACTATTTCATTACCTCCGTAAAGTACACAAGGTACACCACCGTTCTTACGAATTTCTTTCAAAGCTCTTGCTTGTTCTGAAGAGCGTGCTGCAATTGTTCTTGCAGTTCCTTTTACTTCAATTGATCTCATTTCTTTAAAAAATTGTGTTACTCTAAATTAAGTTAGTTTGCTTAATTCACCATCACACGATGTGGATTATCACACGATGTTGCAAAAAAGCGGTGCAAAAGTACATCTTTTTTTTGAAATATCAAAGAGTTACTTTCTTAAAAGTCAATATCAATCTTAATTTCGTTCTCCAATTTGTTTTCTTGGGCTTCTTCGATTGCTTTACGTTCACTATCTTCATTAGCTTCGATGTTCAGGCGGGCTACATATTCGTTCGCGTCACTGCACTCAATAAAATTGACTGCTTCTTCGAGACCTGCCATGAACTTCTGAAAGTCCTCCTTATATAGGAAGATTTTGTGTTTCTCGAAACTAACTTGAGAATCATCACCTTCTCCCGTTATCACTTTTTTGCTCTCTGTAATAGCCAGGAACATTTCATCTTTACGATTCTTTTTTACGTCGAGGTAATAGATGCGTTTACCTGCTTTAATGGACTTGGAGAATACGATCTCCTTATCATTCATGTCTGCGCTCATTTTCTTTTTAAAATCTTCCATATCTTTCGGTCCGTTTATAATCGGCCTCAAAATTGGATATTTTTTTTAAACTGTCAAAAGAAAAAGCGCAGAGAATCAAATACTGCATTAAAAAATGTGATTTATTAGTGGAAAGTCATTAAAAATATCTACTTTTGCAGTTCGATAACAACAGTATTAATTTGAATTATGATCAACAGAGTTCTTATTCGTCTTAAGATTATACAGATAGTATATGCCTATTATCAGAATGGCAGTAAAAATCTAGACTCAGCGGAGAAAGAGTTATTCTTTAGTCTTTCAAAGGCGTATGACCTTTACAACTATTTGTTAATGCTGATGATTGCATTGACAGAGTATGCACAAAAACGTATTGATACGGCAAAAGCTAAATTGGCACCTACGAAAGAGGATTTGCATCCCAACAGGAAGTTCGTAGATAACAAGTTTATTGCTCAATTGGAAGTCAATAAACAATTAACCGAGTTTATAGCCAATCAGAAAAGAACCTGGACAAACGATCAGGACTTTATCAAAGAGCTTTATGAGAAAATTGTAGAAACCGATATCTATAAAGATTATATGGCTTCTGACGACAACTCATACGAAGCTGACCGTGAATTGTGGAGAAAACTTTATAAGACATATATTTTTAATAATGATTCTCTCGATCAGGTATTGGAAGATCAAAGCTTGTATTGGAATGATGATAAAGAAATTGTAGACACATTCGTCTTGAAAACAATCAAACGCTTTGATGAAAAGAATGGTGCCAATCAGGAACTGCTTCCGGAATTTAAGGATGACGAAGATCAGGAGTTTGCACGTCGTCTGTTCCGTCGTACTATTTTGAATTCTGACTATTACCGTCATTTGGTGAGTGAGAATACAAAAAACTGGGATTTGGACCGCATCGCATTTATGGATGTAATCATTATGCAGACTGCATTGGCAGAAATTCTTAGTTTCCCGAACATTCCGGTCAGTGTTTCGTTAAATGAATATGTAGAGATTGCGAAGTTGTATAGCACTGCTAAAAGCGGTAGCTTTATCAACGGTACGCTGGATGGAATAGTTAATCAATTAAAAAAAGAAGGTAAGTTGACTAAAAACTGATACCTTTGTCCATATAGTAGAAACTAAAACAGATTATTTATGAACGTATTGACTGTATTATTGCAAGCTCCTGCCGGTGCTGCCGCAGACGGAGGTATGATGTGGATCATGCTGATAGCTATGTTTGTTATCATGTATTTCTTTATGATCCGTCCTCAAAATAAGAAGCAGAAAGAAATAGCTAATTTCCGTAAATCTCTTCAGGTAAATCAGAATGTGATTACTGCAGGAGGTATCCATGGAACAATCAAGGAAATTAATGACGACTATATAGTACTTGAGATCGCTTCTAATGTAAGGATTAAAATAGACAAGAATTCTATATTCGCTGATGCTTCAGCGGCTAGCAATCAGTCTAAATAAATAGTTGGTAAATAAATGCCTATGTTTGATCGTAGGATTATAAAATATACATATTTAAAACTATCTAAGAAAATTAAGGATTTTCTGCTCAGTGATAAGAGCAGAGAGTTCTTAATTTTTTTGTTCTTCTTCCTGATAGCTGGTGGATTTTGGTTGCTTCAGACGCTCAATAATGACTATGAAGCAGAGTTTTCTATCCCGGTGCGAATGAAAGATATTCCTAATAATGTGGTACTGACTTCGGAACCTCCTTCCGAACTTCGTATTCGAGTGAAAGATAAGGGAACAGTGCTCCTTAATTATATGTTGGGGAAAAGCTTCTTTCCAGTCAATCTAGGTTTTCTTGAATATAAAGGAAAAGATAATCATGTGAAGATTTATGCCTCTGATTTTGAGAAAAAGATATTGAGCCAACTGAATGTGTCCTCCAAAATCCTATCGATCAAGCCGGATACGTTAGAGTATATCTATTCCGAAGGAAAGTCCAAGCTGGTTCCTGTTCGTTTTCAGGGGAAAGTGACAGCCGGCCTTCAATATTATGTATCAGATACAATTTGTAATCCGGACTCTGTATTGGTTTATGCTCCGGAAGGAATTTTGGATACTATAAAAACTGCATATACTCAAAATATAATCCTCGAAAATATTTCCGATACAACCCGGCGACGAATTCCGCTGACTTCTGAAAGAGGAGTGAAGTTTGTTCCGTCTTCGGTAGAAATGACTTTCCCGGTGGATATTTATACGGAGAAAACGGTTGAAGTACCATTGCATGGAGTTAATTTTCCGGCAGATAAGGCGTTACGTACTTTTCCTTCCAAAGTTCAGATTACTTTTCAAGTGGGGTTAAAGCGGTTCCGCAGTATAAAAGCAAGCGATTTTATCATCCATATCTCTTATGAAGAATTGCTGAAGCTTGGCTCTGATAAATATACGGTTAAATTGAAGTCGTTTCCAAGTGGGATAAATCAAATACGTATTGTTCCTGAGCAAGTGGACTTCCTGATAGAACAAATTACTTCTAATGGCGATTAAGATTGGCATAACTGGTGGCATTGGTAGTGGAAAAAGTGTTGTTTCCAGACTACTCGGAATAATGGGGATACCTGTCTATATATCAGATATAGAAGCAAAACGAATCACACAGACAGATCCGGTGATTCGTCGGGGGCTTTGTGACCTGGTCGGTCAGGATGTATTTCAGGGAGGAGAGTTGAATCGTTCCTTGTTGGCATCCTATATGTTTGGTCATCCGGATCGCGTGCAGAAAGTGAATGAGCTTATTCATCCGCAAGTGAAAGAAGATTTTCGTCAATGGGCTGCTCGGTTAGAAAGCGAACAATTGGTGGGTATGGAGTCTGCTATACTTGTGGAAGCTGGTTTTAAGAATGAAGTTGATTTTCTAGTTATGGTATATGCGCCGCTGGAAGTGAGAGTGGAACGTGCTGTAAAACGGGATTGTTCGTCAAGGGAACTGGTGATGAAGCGTATCGAAGCTCAAATGAGTGATGAAGTTAAGAGAAATCATGCTGATTTTGTGATAGTGAATGATGATGAAACACCGTTAATTCCACAGGTTTTAGAGCTTATTTCTTTGCTATCTAAAAATAATCATTACCTTTGCTCCGCAAAAAAATAATTAATAAATAAAAGGATATATACTATGTTGAAGACTATCTTGTCTATCTCAGGTAAACCGGGATTATACAAACTTATTTCGCAAGGAAAAAATATGTTGATTGTTGAATCAGTCAATGCTGAAAAGAAACGTTTTCCCGCTTATGGTAATGAAAAAATTATCTCTTTGGCAGATATAGCAATGTACACGGACGATGCAGAAGTTCCTTTGTATGATGTGTTGGAGTCAATAAAAGAGAAAGAAAAATCAGCGCAGGCTTCTATTGATCCGAAAAAAGCGACTCCCGAACAATTGCGTGAATACTTGGCTGAAGTATTGCCTAATTTTGATCGTGAACGCGTATATGTAGCCGATATTAAGAAATTGATTACTTGGTATAACATTTTAACTTCTAATGGAATTACAGAATTCAAACCGGAAGGAGAAGTCCAGGAAGAAGCGGCTGCAGAATAATTAGCATTGTTTATTCGAACGAAAAAAGAACATGATTGCCAACTTAAATGGCTGCCATGTTCTTTTAAAGAAGTAAACGCCCGCACTGTCAGCCAGAAGTCCGGAGGATTACATATCGAACTGACATTATTTAGGGATATAAAAATGGGAGTGTGTCAAAACTCCTTTTTTATAATTGAGCATTATGACACACCCTCATTCTATTTGAATAGAGACTTTTTAATTTCTGAATACTAATCCGTCTCCACTAGCATCAACGATAATTGCTTTGCTTCGGTCTACCTCCTGAGATAGTAGCTTTTTGGATAGATCATTCAGTAGATAACGTTGAATAGCTCTTTTCACCGGACGAGCTCCAAATTCAGGATCATAACCCACTTGCGATAAGAAGTTCAATGCTCCTTCTGTCAATTGCAGTTCCACTCCGTTTTCGGCAAGCATTTTCTGTACTCCCTTAATTTGTAAAAGCACGATTTGCTTGATTTCTTTTTCGTTCAATGGTAAGAACATAATCGTTTCATCAATACGGTTCAGGAATTCCGGACGAATTGTCTTTTTCAGCATATTCATCACTTCCTTCTTCGTTTCTTCGATTACTTCTTCCTTATTGGAACCATGCAACTTCTCCATCTGACTTTGTATATAAGAACTGCCCATATTTGAAGTCATGATGATAATGGTATTTTTGAAGTTGACCACCCTTCCTTTATTGTCAGTCAGTCGTCCATCATCCAATACTTGCAACAGAATATTGAAGACATCCGGATGAGCTTTTTCTATTTCGTCAAATAAAACAACAGAGTAAGGTTTTCGCCGTATAGCTTCTGTCAACTGACCACCTTCATCGTATCCAACGTATCCCGGAGGCGCTCCGACCAGACGGGAGACACTATGTTTTTCCTGATACTCACTCATATCGATACGAGTCATCATCGTTTCGTCATCAAACAGGAACTCTGCCAATGCCTTTGCTAATTCGGTCTTACCTACGCCGGTGGTTCCCAAGAAGATAAATGACCCGATCGGACGTTTCGGATCTTGCAATCCGGCACGACTACGGCGCACAGCATCTGCCACCGCTTCAATCGCTTCGTCCTGACCAATTACACGTTGATGAAGTTCTTCTTCCAAGTGCAACAGTTTATCTTTTTCACTTTGCAGCATCTTGCTGACAGGGATACCAGTCCAGCGGGAAACAACATCAGCAATATCTTCAGCGTCTACCTCTTCCTTAATCATGGCTTTATCGCCTTGCATATCACGCAGTTTCTTTTGAGTATCTTCTATTTCTTTATCCAAAGCCTGAAGTTTACCATAACGGATTTCGGCTACTTTACCATAATCGCCTTCACGTTCGGCTTTTTCTGCCTCGAATTTAAGATTCTCTATCTCAACCTTGTTCTGCTGGATTTTATCCATCAGCGTTTTCTCACTTTGCCATTTAGCTTTAAAGGACTTTTCCTGTTCTTTGAGCTCGGCAAGTTCCTTACCGATAATTTCCAGTTTCGGTTTATCGTTTTCACGTTTGATGGCTTCACGCTCAATTTCCAGCTGCTTGATTTTACGGGAAATCTCATCCAGTTCTTCAGGAACGGAATCTACCTCCATACGCAGTTTGGCAGCAGCTTCATCCATCAGGTCGATGGCTTTATCCGGTAGAAAACGGTCGGTGATGTAACGGCTACTCAATTCGACGGCTGCAATGATTGCGTCGTCTTTGATACGTACGTGATGATGGTTCTCGTAACGTTCTTTCAATCCGCGAAGGATGGAAATGGTACTCAAGTTATCCGGTTCGTCCACTTGCACGATTTGGAAACGGCGCTCCAATGCTTTATCCTTTTCGAAGTATTTCTGATACTCGTCGAGGGTTGTTGCTCCGATGGAACGTAGTTCTCCACGAGCTAAGGCGGGCTTTAGAATGTTGGCGGCATCCATGGCTCCTTCACCTTTTCCGGCACCTACCAGCGTATGAATCTCGTCAATGAACAGAATAATATCACCTTCTGATTTCTTCACCTCATTGACAACTGCTTTCAATCGTTCTTCAAATTCACCTTTATACTTTGCGCCGGCAACCAATGCTCCCATATCCAGTGAATAAACTTGTTTGTTCTTCAGGTTTTCGGGCACGTCTCCGCGAAGGATACGATGTGCCAACCCTTCTACAATAGCCGTTTTACCGGTACCCGGTTCACCAATCAGAATCGGGTTGTTCTTTGTACGGCGGCTCAATATCTGTAATACCCGGCGGATTTCTTCATCACGTCCGATTACGGGATCTAGTTTTCCGCTACGGGCAGCTTCGTTCAGGTTGATAGCATACTTTTCCAATGATTGATAAGTATCTTCACTGGATTGTGATGTTACCTTTTCTCCTTTTCTCAATTCGCTGATAGCGTTGCGCAATTCTTTTTCCGTCATACCAGCATCTTTCAAGATTGTGGAGACGGTACTCTTAACAGTCAGCAATGCCAGTATGATAGGTTCCAATGAAACAAACTCGTCGCCCATTTCTTTAGAATACTGTGTTGCTTTTTGCAGAACTTCGTTGGATTCACGACTTAGATACGGTTCTCCGCCGGATACTTTTGGCAGTGAATCGATTTGCTTGTCGACCACGAGAGCTACTTGCTGTCCATTCATACCAAGTTTTTGGAAGATGAAATTAGTGACGTTTTCGCCTACCTTCATTACTCCCTGCATGATGTGGACAGGTTCAATGGCTTGTTGTCCCCGGCTTTGTACCAGGTTTACGGCCTCCTGTATCGCTTCTTGAGATTTGATGGTAAAATTGTTAAAGTTCATATCTTTTTTCTCCTTTCTTATTTCACGTTTTTAATAACACCTAAAAGGGCGCAAAAGATTTGCCAAGTATAAAAATATGACAAAATAGCATGAGTATTAAGGAGTTAAAGGACAAAATGACCTTTTTACCTGGATATGACTGACGGATTTACCATATACTCCACAGAATAGGATGGGCTTCAGAATAAGATGGGTTTTCAATGAAGTTTACTATTCTGTGGAGAAACAATTGTTAGAAGATTCTTATCGGGAAGTCTCTAAGCTCTCTTTCTACTTTTTTTGCATTAAATTTGTGTGCGTTGAAATTCTTTCCCAACCATTCCCGATATTCTTTTGCAGCTTTTGAGTGTGGGTGTTTTAATGCCTCCAATATCTCTTGGTAACTATATATTCCTCCGCAATCTTCGGGTGGACATGCATTTGCTCCGTCTATGAGAAAGATGCCTTGTGTTTCGTCCTTTTTATATGCTTGTTGTGATTCCAGGGTAATCCGATGCATCCAGCTATCTCCGAAATCATATTCATATTTAATATGTGAGCCTTTTCGGGTAAGGATCTCTCCTAAAGAGAGAGAGTAGGAGTTGACTGTTTTAACGGGATCAAACCAAAAATCGTCATCGGATTCTTCGGTTGTATATATTGTTTTCCCTTTTTGAAACAGATGCATGTGATAGCCTTCCCAACCCATTGCGGTATTTATGACATCCGCAAAACTTTCCAGACGGATGTTGGAAGGAACTTCCACTATACGATATATTTCCGGGTCGGAATTAATCAAAGAAATTTTTATATTGAGCTTTTTAGAGGTTTGTTCTTCAATGTAGAAAGATTCGTTGTATTCATCATCGTCAAACTCATCATCGTCAAACTCGTCATCGTCAAACTCGTCATCGTATTCTTCGTCAAACTCGTTATCATCAAATTTATGATTCTCATTGAAGGTAATGAACTCATTCAATAAGTTCATTAGTTCTTCCATACTGTCCACATCCAATCCCTTTAGTTTCGCACGTGGCATTTCTTTTTTTATCTCTTTGAATCCTTTTCTCGTTAATGTATTGGGTATTTTGAATCGTTTGTAGATTTTTTCCAATATAGGCAACGTTTCTATGGCACGGATATTCATCAACACATCTGTGATATAGTCAATTATCGAGAGATTATTATCTTCCCCACGTTCAAACCGATCATAATAAGAGTTCAATAATTGGCAGAACCAGTTAATAATTTCCAATCTTCGTTCAGGGTTGTTTATGGCAATTTGTGCGACAGCACTACAAATATCTTCTTTTCCGAAAGGAGCGATTCCGTTTTCATTCATGAAACTAAGTAGCAAAGGCAATTGGTTCTGCCCAAGTTGGTAAATGATGGCAATGGTAGCTTCGTCTTGTATGAGGTGACAATAGGAAGAGAGAAAAGTCGGACTTTGCCGCATTATTTCCAAGATGATATTTAAAGAAGATTCCATTCGGTAATGTTCCATTGCCCAGTAGATATACCATAACTTAAAAGGTCTGTTTTCTTCTTTTGTGTTTTCGAGAGGTCCTTGATAATGGATAAATAGTTGCAGGATAAAGTTGCGCAAATCTTTTTCTAATTCGGCGGCGGGTACTGTTGTGCAATCTTTTTTAAACTCGTCAAATGGGTAGTCTTCGTATGTCTGCATATCCCAAAGCTTTTGCAGGTAAGCTGCAATAGGGGTTGCTTCCGAGTTATAGTCCGGCTGTTGATAGTCATAGAAAACTTCTTCCATTTGTTGGTAGAGTTTCTCTAATCCATTATGGTTTAATATATTTATCAATTCCTGTTGTTCTTCGAGTGTGAACATGTTAAATACTTCAGTGATAAGCGCATCGAGGCCAATCGAAGTTTGGTTCTTTTTTTTGTTCATTATAGTGTTATTTAGTAAAATTACCAATTTTCTCCAAAGGTACGCTTCTTTATTGAGTAATAGCCTGATAATTTCTCTTTTTTTTAAATATTCTTTCCGGAGAAGATAAGAAAGTTTATCTTTGCCCTATAGTAGAGAGTAAATCTGTTTTCTAATTGATGACTAATGATATGAATGATAAGCCACAAATAAAATTATCGGAGACAGTGGTGCTGATTGATGCCGCTTTCCTGAATTTTGTAATTACGGATATGAAGAAATACTTCGAAGCGACTTTGCAACGTACTTTACAAGAGATAGATCTTTCGATGTTGACTACCTATCTGACTTTGGATGCCGGGATTGCGGAAGGAAAAAATGAAGTGCAGTTTCTTTTTGTTTATGATAAAGAGTCAGCTAATCTTGTGTATTGCCAGCCTTCTGGCTTGGAGAAGGAGTTGAATGGAGTTGCTTTTCAAAGCCCTTATGGAGAATATTCGTTTGCCAGTGTTCCGTCGGAAGGGATGGTGTCGAGAGAGGACTTGTTTTTAGACTTATTATCCATTGTAGCCGATTCGGCCGATGTGAAAAAAATGATTCTAGTATCTTTCAATGAAGAATATGGAAAGAAAGTGACTGATGCATTGAATAAAGTGCAGGGCAAGGAGATTGTTCAATTCCGCATGAACGAACCGGATGCTCCGGTAGCTTATAAATGGGATATGTTGGCTTTTCCTGTCATGCAGGCATTGGGCATCAGAGCCGATGAATTATAGCCATAGCTACCCGTTTCAGTCATTAATCGCTAATCACTAATAAGTTAATCACCATTTTCCATGTCCGATTTTCGTTTAAAAGTATTTCAGAGCGTGGCGAATAATTTAAGTTTCACGAAAGCTTCGCAAGAGCTGTTTGTCAGTCAGCCTGCTATCACTAAGCACATTCAGGAACTGGAAGCTTATTATCAGACTCGTTTGTTCGATCGTCAGGGCAGTAAGATCTCGTTGACTAAGTCCGGAGAACTATTGTTGAAACATAGCGAAAAGATTTTGGACGATTATAAACAGTTGGAATATGAGATGCATTTGTTGCATAATGAGTATATCGGCGAACTGAAACTGGGTGCCAGTACTACGATTGCGCAATATGTACTTCCTCCTTTGTTGGCGGATTTTATAGCCAAGTTTCCACAGATCAATCTTTCTTTGATTAATGGAAATTCGCGGGGAGTGGAAGCAGCTCTGCAAGAACATCGGATTGATTTGGGATTGGTTGAAGGAGTCTTCCGTTTGCCTAATCTGAAGTATACTCCATTTTTGCAAGACGAACTGGTTGCCGTGGTTCATACCCATAGTAAATTGGCTGTTTCGGATGAGATCACTCCGGAAGATTTGCCAAATATTCCCTTAGTTTTGCGGGAGAGAGGTTCGGGAACGTTGGATGTGTTTGAGCGTTCCCTGTTACGCCATAATTTGAAACTTTCTTCTTTGAATGTATTGATGTATCTCGGTAGTACGGAGAGCATCAAGCTTTTTTTGGAACATGCAGATTGTATGGGAATTGTTTCTATCCGTTCTGTTTATAAGGAACTGGTTGCCGGTAATTTTCGTGTGGTTGAGATAAAAGGAATGCCCATGCAGCGCGAGTTTAATTTTGTGCAACTGCAAGGGCAGGAGGGAGGTTTATCTCAAGTTTTCATGCGATTTGCCGGGCATCATAGTAAGAGTTTGTAATCAAACCTCTTCCATACGGACTAATTCCCAACCACAGAATTGCATGACAATGCAATGAAGTTGAGTTCCCTGGCATAGTTGGCGAACTTTCGGACCGGCAGCATAACCATGAATTTGTTCTACGGCTTCCTGCCATTGTGCGGTGCCTTGGGTGTCGTATTTTTCTTTCGGCAGATATTTTAATTCCAAGATATAGCTATGCGCTACTTCTGCGTAACGTTGCAGATCGGGCATCAGAAACATATCGCAAAAGCCGTGATTCAGTTCTACTTCAGGCATCGTGAAGTAGTAGGCGTTCACGCTGAGGTAAGCGGTGAAGAATCCCTGAATGTTACGTTCGCCCTCAATGCTGCTGCGTACGGAAGTATTCTCCTTATAAGCTTTGGCTATGAATTCCAATGCCGGTCGCCATTGTCCGTCAAAAGCCATATCATTGAATAAAATCTCTATATCTATCAGGTTGATATAATGGTGATTCTGATATTCTTCCAGGATATATTCATAATATTGTTTACGGACATTCGTGTTGGGAATTCCCAGGATAGTCAGATTTCCACGTGTTCCGATGATAGTTAGCATACCATAATAAAATAATAGGCTGGGGAATATTTCCGGATTCGTAATTTGATCGGCAGAAAAAGACTGGTATAGGTTAGTCATGATTTTCCCTTCTTCGGCAATTCGTTTGATAACACCTTTGCGGTTACCGTCAAGACGGTCAAGCTGAATCAGTTTTTTCATTTTATTGTAGTCCGTACGGGTATTAGGGTCAATCATCTGTTTAGGCGATTTGTTTAGTTGGATGCGATTGCGTAGATAATAAAGCACCATATCACAATTGAACATCTTTGGATCTTTATCTAAGCTTTCTTCTGCAAAACAGTAATTGTCATACCATGGTTTCATTTCCAGAATCATTTCTTCAATGTCTCCTTGTAACTGTTCTGTCCCTTGATAATATCGGAACATAGTGCGTACGTCTTCTTCAGAAAATCCCAGCATCTGATTAAACAGTGGATTAGTGCTGATGTTCCAACCTATGTTATATCCGCTTGACAAGTCGTCCAAAGTTACGGGGCTGACTCCAATCATGAATATACGGTCGAACATTCCTTTATAATTCTTGAAGGCATCTCTGTAGAATCCGCTGGCATGGGTGATGGCGTGGTATATCTCATTTCCTTTCTCGTTGAGTACGACATTGGTGAAATTGTCATACTCATCTATAATAAGGTATAGGGGATACCCTTGACGGCGTGCTTCATCGTCTAGTATATGCAGTTTATCAATCCCTTTTTCCGCTATGCTGAAGCGCTCAATAAACTCATCCGTGTAGTATTCACGATAACGGTTCAGAAAGCCATCCAGTTGCACTGCGCTATACGAATCAAATCTCTGCGGCAGTTCATCAATGTTGCCGCCAATCTTGGAAAAGTCAAGATAAAGCATCTGATATTTGCCTTGAAGCGGAGTTGCATTCTGCCCGATCCAGAGATTCCCGAAAAGTTGCTGGAACTTATCTTTCTGTGAAAGGTCATAATATGAACGGAGCATGCTTAGTAGCAGGCTCTTGCCAAAGCGTCTCGGACGGATGAATATCAGATAGTTGGCTTGATCTTCCAACATGGGGATATACATTGTTTTATCCACATAATAGCGGTTTTGCGTGATTACATCCTCAAAATTGGACATACCATAAGGAATTCCTTTTATTGTTTCCATAACTTTTTCAGATTGTTTCTTCTTGTTTTCCAAACAAATAATTACCAAAGATAGTTCTTTTGAAATGGATATTCCATTCTTTTGCGTTTATTTTTTATCAAATTATAAACGCAGTTTTTAACGTCAGGGATTATCTTCTACTAGAAAAGAAAAAACGTTTTTATTTCTCATATTCTCATGATTTTATACTAATCATCATATAATCAGTGAATTATGGTATGAGAAATGTTTTTAATAAATCGCATTTCTCATCATTTCCGGGTGAAATAAGCCTTAAAACAGTTATTTCTCATACTTTTTTAAGTCATTTCTCATACTATTATTGCCCTTCTTCGACTATTTTCTTCTTTATATATACCCTATGTGTTCCTCTTCCGGTGATTTCTATTCCCGAATCGGGCTGATGTCCCCATTGTCGCAGTTCGTTGGTGGCTGCTGTTTGTAGCAATCCGGTTAGTTTCCGATATTCCCAAACGGTCAGGAAAGGATGTTCATCGAGATACTTTAGGGCTAATGCCAGCCGTTGTTCCGGTGTGAATTTATTCGAGGATTTTTGCTTTTTCCAAGGAGCTCTTTCCAATCGGCATCTTTCGCTGATATTTCTTACCATTTCCCTGTCTACCCGGAAATTGACGCCTCCTATAAAAATACTTTGTGCGTTGCGGTGTTTTCCACCTTCTTCCGCATCTTCCCGTTCCTTGTCTCTGCCTAAGGTGAGTGACGGAGTGAATGTACCTATCCCGTCTATCTTTACCGAACGTCCTTCTGCCATCAGGTGTGCCATTTCGATAGCTGTCTGAAGCAGTACGCCTTCTATGTCTCCGGCACTGAAACCGCTGACATCGCCTACCCGTCGTGCCAACTCTTTTATACTTGCATTGTCTATCCGTGCAAACTTCGGATAAGTAATTCTTTTGCCTGTTTTTTGGAGGTCGGGCATCTCTTCCATGATGTAACGTGCCATACATTCTTTGGTTTAAAGTATTAATAGATTGGTTCTTGTCTATTAAGAGAAAACTTCTTCTGCATTAAGTGCAAACTTCTTTTCTCCTAATCCAAAAGTTCCTTTTGATTAATCATAAACTATAATCGCAAGTTCTGTTTTTATAAATGAAGCTTGCAATTATAAAAATGAAGCTTGCGTTTTTATAATCAAAGCTTGCATTTATAGTTTATAATTAGACAAAGATAAGTTTTCTATTTGATAAAAGGAAGTTTATAATTAATAAAATGGAAGTTATTCGTTAATAGTCTGGAGGTGAAGTACTGCTTCTTGTGAAGTTGTCGGTAGGTTGCTGCGGAAGAATGTAAGAAGGAACTAATATGACGGTGAAGGTAGTAGTGAATTTTATTAATGGCACAATCATGAATGAAGTGGGGATAAGTGTGGGATAAAAAGATGGATGTGAAGTAGGAAATTTAATTTTATTTTTTGCTTATCCATAAAATATGTTACTTTTGCGGACAAGAAAATTTAAGTACCTGTTTATAGGTATCAGTGTAAATTAAAAATAATTGCTTATGGCATAAAAGTACAACATCGCTTGCGATGTCATATTTTCGAGTATAAATAAAGAAACGTTGTGTCTGTGTCTTGCTGTAATAAAGCGTAGGAAACTTTAACCTGATAACAAGATTGGCATGATGGTTCTCCACGTATATGCGTGGGGCTGCCGTCACCATTCCGTTATCAAGGGCTTTCCTACCGCCTTTTACAGAGGAGTGAACGATGTGTGGTTCCACGTTTCTATTTCTTTGCATCTGACTTTAAAGTATTTGACCTCAAAGAATGTAGCTCCAAAGTGTTTGACCTCAAAATTACGTGTGAAAATGTAAATTAAGAATATCATATAATAATTGTTCAAAGAAACGTTGTGTCTTCATCTTGCTGTAATAAAGCGTAGGAAACTTTAAAACTGATAACAAGATTTTGGCATGATAGTTCTCCGTGTTGTTTGCATGGTAGTGCTGTCTCCATTTTCGAGTTAAGACATACAGTCTAATCAAGGAGATGTAAGCATATAGTTCCACGTTTCAATATCAATCTAAAATTCGGCCGAACGGGAACTGGTGAGGCTAAGCAAACTACATGGATGTTAAAAATTTAATTTTGGCAGTTGCCCTGACAGTAACTCTGCCAATGAAAACGCATGGGCAACAGACGGGGCGGGATTCTTTATCCGTAAGCGACAGTGTTCTATCCGTAAATAACAGAACTCTATCCATAAGCGACGGAACTCCGGAAAATTATCGGTTCGAGTGGCGGCAAACGATTCTGCCCGCGTCTTTAATCGGGGTTGGTGCGGTTGCGCTTGCTCCGGGTTTCATTCGGAACAGCAGTCGTAGCGTCACGAACAGCGTGATTGACATACGGGGAAAGAACAATCGGCTTGAATGGGACGATTATATCCAATATCTCCCCGTAGCCGGTTCTCTAATGCTGGGCTGCACGGGTGTCAAAGCAAAACATTCATTCCGGGATAGGGCTTTTATTGTCGCTACTTCTTATGCGACACTGGCTGTTCTTACGAACGTTCCAAAATTCTGTATTGATGAGAAAAGGCCGGAATTTGCAGGACACAATTCTTTTCCTTCGGGGCATACGGCAACCGTTTTCATGGGTGCGGAATTGGTTCGGATAGAATACGGCAGCTGGTATGGCGTCGGTGCTTATGCCATTGCGACCGGAGTAGGGTTCATGCGGATGTACAATGGCAGACACTGGCTTCATGATGTAGTGGCAGGTGCAGGTGTAGGGATATTGAGTGCGCGGGTTGGCGAATGGAGTTGCCAATTGTGGCAAAAAATCTTCCAGAAGAAGGGAAGAAAGGAAAACAACCTTGTTTTCACTCCGGTAGCCTTCCCGGTGAATGGTGGGTATTATGGTTTCACTATGGGGTGTTGCTTTTAGATTGCGGCATTGTCGGGAGGGGAGGCTGAGATTGTTTATGGCGTAGTGGGGCTGGTAGGTTCAACTATGCCATTTTTTTGCTCTTTTAAAAGATAATATTTTTATAGGTGGTGGTAAACATTAGTTTATTTTTATAGTATGACGAAAATATCTCAATGTAACAAATGCCAAATAGGAAAAGGTGTTCATTGTGACTATTACTTTCCTTTTGATGATAGTGATTGTACACATTTTAAATTAGAAGAGGGTAAAGTTCAAGAAAAACATTTTTCTGTATCGAAATATAGTTGCTATCTTCTTGTAGTTGTATGCTATTTGATAGTGGGTTGTATAAGGGAATGGTCATTTAGTTTTGCGTATGTAGCTTTGTTTTTTGGGAGTGTTGAATTGTTTTATTGTTTAGTAAAAAAAATAAAAGTTATCCTTATATGGAAATAAGAAAAGTTGCTATTAGTACATTAAAAAAATTAGGTTGTCAGCCGGAGATAGATAAAGAAACCGGAAACATGTATTTTAAGTATCAAGGGGAAGAGTTTTTTGTGGTAGTTGAAGCGGAAACAATAATCACATTTTATGATACTTGGTGGGGAACTTTGGATTTAGATGATCCTTTGTTGGACAATTTGAAGGAGGCTATTAATCAGACAAATATGAATGCAATGCCTGTCACTTTGTATTCTATTAGTGAAAATGAAAATAAGTTGGGAGTACATAGCAGATATTAACTGATTTTTACTAAAGATACTCCAAATAAGGAGGAACTTTTCAATGCAATATTAAATAGTTTTTTTGAAGTTCATCAAGAGGTGAAAGGACGTTTTTCTGCTTTGAATGACATCCAGGACAAAAAAGAGGAAAAAGAACGGATTAGGATTAAAGGTTTTAGTAATTCGGAAAGATGAAGGAACGTATTTTTAGCAATATGGGTTGTTTTGTTCTAATATGCCTTTTGTTTGTAATATTTGTTATTATAAAGGTCGTATGGGTGCGTCATTTTGATAGCGATATAGAATCTTTTAGTAAGGAGAAAACAGATATTCTTCAATTTTATTGCAATGTATCAAAAAAAGAGTCCCACCCCTGCAATGGAATGAAACTCTATTTGTCTATGCTAGTATAAGTAGTTTTACTGAATTACATATCTTCTATAGATAGTCCTCTATAAATAATCTCGTACCTTTTAAATGAGCCAACGGCTTTGAAGAACAATTCAGATTTGGCCTTTAGAATATTTTCATCAAAGTTTTTCACTTGTCGCTTAACCTCAATAAATTCAATCTTGTTGTCCAACTCGTCCTCGGTCACAATATCAATCTCGTTTTCGCCTTTTCGGTCATGCCAATATCCAAGTCGAGTGTATGCTCCCGACTCTTTCAGCACTTCATTAAAGTAGCTTTCAAGAGACTTCTCGCTGACTGTTGTAAAATCACGCTCTGCTATCGCTTTTAATTTATCATTACCGCCTGCCTCGATGATGTGCGTATATTTGTATATGAATCGGAACCAAAATTTCAAGAACTGGTCGTTGATGGCATAATGCACATTTTTATTGCTTGACTTCTCGTAAATAGGTTGCATCTTGCTTATCAAGCCATACTCTTCACTTAGATTTTTCAAGTATCCTGATAACTCTTTTATATTGAGGGCATTCTCAAGTTCTGAACGTGTGTTTTTACCTTGAGCTATAAGTGTTAGAATTGAGAAATAGATACCATAATCTTTTCCAAACTCATCGACAAGCATATTCTTACCTTCTGGCAGAAAATAGGAATCCCGTTCAAAAAACATATCCATCATTTTCTTTTCGGTAAACTTTTTTCTGTCAATAAACAACTCAACATACTTAGCCACACCGCCAGTCAGAGTATAAAGAGCCAACAAATCTGATTTCTTATAGTCAGGGCAATATTCAGACATAATTTCTTTTAGGACTGAAGGCTTAAAAGGTCGAACATGTATTGTTTCTGTTTGTCTGCCAAAAAGTGGTTGCTTCTTATCCTTGAATATCTTATTCATCAAGGTGTTCACAGAGCCTGCCACAATCAGGTTGATGTGAGCCTTATTTTTATAACTATCCCATATGTTTTGCATATCGGAATAGATAGATTGATTTACCCTATAGAAATCCTGAAACTCATCAATAAAAAGGGTGATATGCTGAGTCTGAGATAATTCCATGATGAATTTGAATATGGCTGCAAAAGACATTCCCTTGCTGTCAAGCATTGGTATGTTGAGTTTTGTGCCAATCTCATCAACGAATATCTCGCATAGGTCAGCTTCCGCTTTACGAGCAACAAAAAAGTATAGCATTGTTTTGTTCTCATAAAGCTTCTTAACCATCTCGGTCTTACCAATACGACGTCTTCCCGTAATGATGGTAAATTGGGCTACTTCATGAGACAATTTCTCAATTTCTCTAAGCTTTTCAAACTCTTGTTCTCTATCAAAAAATCTCATATCTATAAGTTTATCGTAATATCTATTACCGTAACAGCAGTTACGATTGTGTAAAAGTACAAATAAATTTATCATTCGTGCAATAAATCCATAGTTTTTATAGGTTTTGCAGCAAATAAGTACCATATAATATTGGTTATTATAAAAGTAGTATGGGTGCATCATTTTGATAGCGATATAGAATCTTTTGACAAGGAGAAAATAGGTATTCTTCAAAGACGTAACTATTTAATGAAAAAATAGTAACAGAACCACAAACATTGATTAATGAAATATCAACAGCTATTGGCGATCAATTCCAAGGAGAGTGTGCTTTGTATTCATGTTCCATGTTAGCTAAATCACTCTCTAATATCTCGTTGCTTTATCCTGAAACGAAAGAGGATTCCATTGTACAAATTGATAGTCTTATTTCGATAGTGCTTTCGCCTGATGTAAGATGAATTATAATGTATTTTTGTTTTGTATACGAAACAAAAAGTATATATTTGTGTTCTATATACGAAACAATACCTGATATGGATAATTCTTTCGCAGGATATAATATTAAAAACAAATTGGCTTTATACTCCAAGTTTACGTAATGAAGTGGTGCGCACTTTTGATGCTTATTTTTATAATGGAGGATTTCCGGAATTGATTGCATTTAAAGATAAACGTTCTTGGTTGAGCGGGCTTTATCAGAAAATATTTTTTGGTGATCTAGTGGCCCGTTATGCGCTACGTAATTCGGATTCGATGAGTTTGTTGGTAAAAAAACTTGCTGAAAGTGTCATGCAACCCTCTTCTTACAATCGACTTAAAAATATAGTATCTTCAGCGGGGGAGAGCGTAGGGGTGCGAACTGTTATTGACTATGTGGGATATTTGGAAGAAACTTGGCTGATATTTAGAGATGATTTGTTTCAGCAAGTGATAGATCGCTATTATCAGGGTAAAGTGGATGAGACAACAAAAAGAAAATTGGAAAAATAACTAATACAATTTAATATATGGGATGTTTAATGAATTTATTGTGGCTGTTGCTTGGTGGTATCTTTACTGCTGTTGAATACCTCATCTCAAGCATATTGATGATGCTTACCATTATTGGTATTCCGTTTGGTATGCAAACCTTGAAACTGGCAGGGCTTGCTTTGTGGCCTTTTGGTAAAGAGGTAAGAAGCGGAAACCGCTCTAGTGGTTGTCTTTATATATTAATGAATATCCTGTGGATATTTTTAGGTGGCATTTGGATTTGTCTGTCCCATTTGGTTTTCGGGGTTATATTGTGTATTACTATCATTGGAATTCCATTTGGCTTACAGCATTTTAAGTTGGCAGCTTTGGCGTTATCACCTTTTGGAAAAGATATTGTGACAGTGTAAGATATAGAGGAGGCTTATTCTTTTATAATCAAAAGTTATAATGTATAATTAGAAACAATTAGTCTGTTTTGATTGTTTGACGTATCTTTGCGCCCGAGAAAAAACAGTAAACTTAAAAATAAAAGATATGTTTAAAAAAGGAAACAGAGCGAACACTTTACATGGGATTCTGCTAATAGCTCTATTCTCATTTGCGGCATTTTATATTGCCGAAGTTCCTATTGTGAAAGAACTTTCGTTTAGTCCGTTGATTGTTGGTATTGTGCTAGGAATGCTTTATGCCAACAGTTTAAGAAACAAGCTTCCTGAAACATGGGTGCCCGGAATAAAGTTTTGTACAAAGCAAGTGTTGCGTTATGGTATTGTGCTTTACGGTTTTCGGTTGACGTTAACGCAGGTTGTAGCTGTAGGTTTGCCTGCTGTTATCGTTGATACAATTATTGTGGCAGGTACTATATTTTTGGGAATATGGTTTGGACGTTTGTTGAAAATGGATAAAGATACGACCCTGATGACTTCTACAGGTAGTGCTATATGTGGAGCGGCAGCTGTACTTGGGGCTGAACCGGTAGTGAAGTGCGAAGGGCATAAGACTGCTATTGCAGTTTCTACAGTTGTGATATTCGGTACTATTTCAATGTTCTTGTATCCTATTATGTATCGTATGGGCTGGTTGGGTGGACTGTCGGACACAGGTGTTGCTATTTATACCGGAAGTACTTTGCATGAAGTGGCACACGTGGCAGGTGCAGGCAATGCGATGGATCCTACTGATGCTTTAGGGATTGCCGGAACGGCTACTATTACCAAAATGATTCGCGTTATGATGTTGGCTCCGGTGCTTGTCATTATGAGTTTTGCATTGGCAAGCCGTAAAAAAGCATCAGCCAATGGCACGGTAGAGAAGAGTAGAATCAGTATTCCTTGGTTTGCTTTTGGATTTATTGGAATTATTTGCTTGAATTCATTATTGCAGTATTTATGTGGGGTAGACAGTGTGAAGGAAATCCCGTTAAACGGAACAATTGAATATATCGATACCTTTATGCTGACAATGGCTATGACGGCTTTGGGAACTGAAACAAGTCTTGACAAATTCAAACAGGCTGGTGCCAAACCGTTTGTATTGGCAGGAATACTTTATATTTGGTTAGTTGTGGGAGGCTATTGGATAACGAAATATTTGCTTGAAATATTCTAATTAATATTTGTCTTTTTCTCCCTGATTAGGAGAAAAACAAGTCCCGCAGAGCGAATATTTGTAATGTACATTACAGATATCCTCTGCGGGACTTGATATATATCGGGAAGAATTTTCTTTTATTTCTTCTTCAATTCTTCGAAGATCAATCCTTCCAGCTCTTCAGCCAATTCAGGATTATCCATGATGCATTGCTTAGCGGCATCACGTCCTTGTCCTAACTTAGTGTCGTTGTAGCTATACCATGAACCGCTCTTCTTGATGATTCCCAAGTCAGCACCCAAGTCGATGATTTCTCCGGAATGGGAGACACCTTCACCAAACATGATGTCAAATTCTGCTTTGCGGAAAGGAGGTGCTACTTTATTCTTCACCACTTTCACCTTAGTCAGTTTACCGAGAATCTCCTCACCGTCTTTGATTGGTTGGCTACCACGGATATCTAAACGTACAGAAGCGTAGAACTTCAAAGCGTTACCACCAGTCGTTGTCTCCGGATTACCGAACATAACACCGATCTTCTCACGCAACTGGTTGATGAAAATACAAGTCGTACGTGTCTTACTTACAGCAGCCGTCAATTTACGAAGTGCCTGCGACATCAAACGTGCCTGAAGGCCTACTTTGTTGTCACCCATGTCGCCTTCGATTTCCGCTTTAGGAGTCAGTGCGGCTACAGAGTCAATAACGATGATGTCGATAGCAGAAGAACGAATCAGTTGTTCCGCAATTTCCAACGCTTGCTCTCCGTTATCCGGTTGAGAAATATAAAGATCATCGATATTTACGCCCAGTTTAGATGCGTAGAAACGGTCGAAAGCGTGTTCGGCATCAATAAAAGCAGCGATACCGCCGGCCTTTTGTGCTTCAGCAATGGCGTGGATAGCCAATGTTGTTTTACCGGAAGACTCCGGACCATAGATTTCAATGATTCTACCTCTAGGGTAACCTCCAACGCCAAGTGCTACGTTCAGGGCAATAGAGCCTGTCGGGATCACTTCTACTTGTTCAACACTATCATCACCCATTTTCATGATAGAACCTTTACCGAAGCTTTTTTCTATCTTTTCCATGGCAGCCTGTAAGGCTTTTAGTTTTTCGCTTGATGCCATTTTATTATCTGTTTCAAAATTAAGTTCGTCTTTCTTTGCCATACCTTTATAATTAATGGAGTTATTGGTTTAAAATCTGTGAGGCATGTTCTTTGGTTTTCACTTCTTTGGGAGTGATAATCCGTTCTACGATTCCCTCTTCATTAATCAGGAAAGTAGTGCGGAAAGTACCCATGTAAGCACGTCCGTACAGTTTCTTTTCTCCCCATACTCCAAATTCTTCTACTAACTTTTTGTCAGTGTCAGCAATCAGAGTGAAAGGAAGATTGTTCTTTTCGATGAATTTTTGGTGCGACTTTTCATTGTCTACGCTGACACCGATTACTTCATAGCCGGCTTTACGTAGTTCGGAATAGTTGTCGCGCAGGTTACATGCTTGTGCGGTGCAACCTGATGTATTGTCTTTCGGATAGAAGTACAACACAATCTTTTTTCCTTTATAAGCACTTAAACGGATTTCTTCGCCTTTCTCATTGATACCCAGAATTTCCGGTGCTTTATCTCCTACGTTTATCATAACTTTTAATGAATAGGTGTACTCTTATAATTCCAAATCCTTGTCGAACTCTTCATGCCAGGGAAGACCTTGCTTGTTGAGTTGTTCCATGAACGGATCCGGATTGAATTCTTCTACATTGTTTACACCCGGGCGGTTCCATTCGCCTTTGAAGAACATCATGGCTCCAATCATTGCCGGAACTCCGGTGGTGTAACTTACTCCCTGCATACCGGTTTCCTGATAAGCTTCCTGGTGACTACAGTTGTTGTATACATAGTAAGTACGTTCCTTACCATCTTTCAGACCACGGATACGGCAACCGATAGAAGTTTCTCCTTCGTAGTTTTCTCCTAAATCCTGCGGGTTAGGCAATACAGCCTTCAAGAATTGCAATGGTACAATCTTCATTCCGTTGTAATCAACCTCGTCGATTCGTGCCATACCGATGTTTTGGATAACGCGTAAATGAGTTAAATACTCCTGTCCGAAAGTCATCCAGAAACGTGCACGTTTGATAGTCGGATAATGTTTCACTAAAGATTCCAGTTCTTCGTGATAAAGGAGATAAGAGTCACGCGGACCGATGTTCGGGTATGTCAGGTCTTTGTGGATTTCCAGCGGACCGGTAGTTACCCATTTGCCATTTTCATAATAGCGTCCGTTCTGCGTAATTTCGCGAATGTTGATCTCCGGATTGAAGTTTGTAGCAAAAGCCTTGTGATGGTTACCTGCATTACAGTCTACAATGTCCAGATATTGAATCTCATCAAAATAATGTTTAGCTGCATAAGCAGTATAGATACCACTTACTCCCGGGTCGAATCCGCAGCCTAGGATAGCTGTCAGACCTGCTTCTTTAAAGCGATCGTGATAAGCCCACTGCCAGCTGTATTCAAAATGAGCTTCATCTTTCGGCTCATAGTTGGCGGTGTCCAGATAGTTCACTCCGGCTTTCAGACAAGCTTCCATAATCGTCAGATCCTGATAAGGGAGAGCCACATTAATCACCATTTCCGGTTTGAAATCGTTGAATAAGGCTACCAGCTCCTCTACATTGTCTGCGTCAACTTTAGCTGTTTTTATATTGGGGTTACCTATTGCCTCGACGATTTTATCGCATTTCTCCTTCGTACGGCTGGCAATCATGATATCTGTAAATACATCGGCATTTTGTGCCACTTTGTGTGCAACGACAGTGCCAACACCACCTGCACCAATAATAAGAACTCTACCCATTTCGTTAATTGCGAATTAAAATATTAAGAATATTAGAATTGTTAGCTTTGCAAATATACGTGATTATTTTCAGATAATCATTGCGTAGCTACTCCTTTTTGTTTACTTTAAGTGAACTATGTAAATTGTTCGTTTGTTGTATATTTATTGGCAAATGTATATATTTTATGCTGTATTGGATGTTATTTTCCAATCTTTTTGATATCTTTGCCCCCGATTTTAACTTAAACGTTATAATAATATGAAGAAAGTATTTGTTTCAATTTGCATTACTGGTGTAGCACTTGCAATGTCTTCGTGCCGTTCGGTAGAGAAGACAATTCCCCTGTCATCTATCAATGGTGAATGGAATATCATAGAAGTTAATGGCTCGAAAATCACTCCGGGCGAAAGTAGATCCCTTCCTTTTATCGCTTTTGATACAGCGACCGGTCGTGTGTCCGGCAATAGCGGATGTAATCGTATGATGGGCAGTTTCGATGTAAATGCGAAGCCGGGAAGCCTTGAACTTTCAGGGATGGCTAGTACCCGAATGATGTGTCCGGATATGACTACTGAAAATAATGTATTAAATGCTTTTGCGCAAGTAAAAGGATATAAGAAGGCAGGTAAAGATAAGATGTATCTTTGCAATTCGTCCAACCGTCCGGTTGTTGTTCTACAAAAAAAGGAGGCTGATGTGAAACTTTCGGTATTGAATGGAGAATGGAAAATTAAAGAAGTGAATGGTGAGGCAATTCCTTCCGGTATGGAGAAACAACCTTTCATTGCTTTTGATGTGAAGAAGAAGACCATTCATGGCAATGCAGGATGTAATTTGATAAATGGTGGTTTTGAAACTAGTACAAGTAATGCCAAATCTATTTCTTTCCCGGGAGTAGCAAGCACAATGATGGCTTGTCCTGACATGGAAACAGAAGGTAAGGTGCTGAAAGCTATCAATGAAGTGAAATCATTCGATGTGTTGTCCGGTGGTGGCATTGGTTTGTATGATGCAAACGGTGCATTGGTCATCGTGCTGGAAAAGTAATAGATAAGAGTTATATATAAAAAGGATATGCCTGTGTCGCACTTGACGATACAGGCATATTTTTTTCTCTTCATCGAACCAGAGTCGCCTGCATTTGTTTAAAGAACCAGTTGCTGATTGGCTTTGGATATGACTATGTCAGCAGTGTTTATTTATTAAAACTGTCTTTTTGGCAGATATTATGTCATGCATTCGTATAATTTCCTTTTGGCACACGGTTTGCTTTTTAATAAGCGTCCGTTCGCGGCGAAGCTCCCTGATAAGAGCAGAGAAACAACCGGACAAAAGAAATCATTGAATAAATAATA
Organism: uncultured Phocaeicola sp.; assembly: GCA_948579315.1. Classification (GTDB taxonomy): domain Bacteria; phylum Bacteroidota; class Bacteroidia; order Bacteroidales; family Bacteroidaceae; genus Phocaeicola. Next base: position 7,009 of record CAPAOL010000030.1, on the reverse strand, counting down.
ATAAAAAAATAACGATCATGGGAAAAATTATTGGTATTGACTTAGGAACAACAAACTCTTGTGTTTCTGTATTTGAAGGTAACGAACCGGTAGTAATTGCAAACAGTGAAGGTAAGCGTACAACTCCTTCTGTTGTCGCTTTTGTTGATGGTGGCGAACGTAAAGTGGGTGATCCTGCAAAACGTCAGGCTATTACGAACCCTACACGTACAATCTTCTCTATCAAACGTTTCATGGGTGAAACTTGGGATCAGGTACAAAAAGAAGTGACTCGTGTTCCTTATAAAGTAGTGAAAGGTGATAATAACACTCCGCGTGTTGACATCGACGGACGTCTGTATACTCCGCAGGAAATCTCTGCAATGATTCTTCAGAAAATGAAGAAAACTGCTGAAGATTATCTCGGACAGGAAGTAACAGAAGCTGTTATCACTGTGCCTGCTTATTTCTCTGACTCTCAACGTCAGGCTACAAAAGAAGCTGGACAGATTGCTGGTTTGGAAGTAAAACGTATTGTAAACGAACCGACAGCCGCAGCTCTTGCTTACGGTCTGGATAAGGCTCACAAGGATATGAAGATTGCTGTATTCGACCTTGGTGGTGGTACATTCGATATCTCTATCCTCGAATTCGGTGGCGGTGTATTCGAAGTACTGTCTACAAACGGTGATACTCACCTTGGTGGTGATGACTTCGACCAAGTAATCATCAACTGGTTGGTAGAGGAATTCAAGAATGATGAAGGTGCTGACTTGACTCAGGATCCGATGGCTTTGCAACGTCTGAAAGAAGCTGCTGAAAAAGCTAAGATTGAACTTTCTTCTTCTACAAGTACAGAAATCAACTTGCCGTATATCATGCCGGTAGGTGGTGTGCCTAAGCACTTGGTGAAGACTTTGACTCGTGCTAAATTTGAATCTTTAGCTCATAGTTTGATTCAGGCTTGTCTTGAACCTTGTAAGAAAGCAATGAGTGACGCTGGCTTGAACAACGCTGATATTGACGAAGTAATCCTTGTAGGTGGTTCTTCACGTATCCCAGCTGTACAGAAATTAGTAGAAGATTTCTTTGGTAAAGCTCCTTCTAAAGGTGTGAATCCGGATGAAGTGGTAGCTATTGGTGCTGCTGTACAGGGTGCTGTTTTGACAGATGAAATCAAAGGTGTAGTATTGTTGGATGTTACTCCGTTGTCAATGGGTATTGAAACACTGGGTGGTGTAATGACTAAGTTGATTGACGCTAACACTACGATTCCGGCTCGTAAGAGTGAAACATTCTCTACTGCTGCCGATAACCAGACGGAAGTTACTATTCATGTATTGCAGGGCGAACGTCCGATGGCTGCACAGAACAAATCAATCGGTCAGTTCAACTTGACAGGTATTGCTCCGGCTCGTCGTGGTGTTCCTCAGATTGAGGTTACATTCGATATTGACGCTAACGGTATCTTGAAAGTATCTGCAAAAGATAAGGCTACCGGTAAGGAACAAGCTATCCGTATCGAAGCTTCCAGCGGTTTGAGCAAGGAAGAAATCGAAAAGATGAAAGCTGAGGCTGAAGCTAATGCTGAAGCGGACAAGAAAGAACGTGAAAAGATTGATAAGCTGAACCAGGCTGACAGCGTAATCTTCCAGACTGAAAATCAGTTGAAGGAATTAGGCGATAAACTGCCTGCTGATAAGAAAGCTCCGATTGAAGCTGCTTTGCAGAAATTGAAAGATGCTCATAGGGCACAGGATTTGGCTGCTATCGATACTGCTATGGCAGAAATCAATACTGCCTTCCAGGCTGCAAGTGCTGAAATGTATGCACAGAGCGGTGCGCAAGGTGGCGCACAGGCTGGTCCTGATATGAACGGTGGTGCTGGTCAGCAAGATACTAGCAAGCACGGAGATAATGTTCAGGATGCTGACTTTGAAGAAGTCAAATGATTCCGATAAGGAAACAGATAACAAGCAATAAGCAAAAGCGTGCAGCTCAATGAGTTGCACGCTTTTTGCGTTTATGGGGTTCATGGTTGCTATTCGTTTTCTATGGGCTTTTTTATCTCTTATTTGCGACATGTTTGCGACAAGACAAAAAAGTAGATAATGTGGAACTAAATTCTACTTATCTATACTAATACATACTTAAAAGTAGATAATATGCCAACAATCGGATTTGAAATCAAAAGGAAGTGCAAAGTCTGCGGCAAAGTGTTTGTCGCAAAAACACTTGATAGTCTCTATTGTTCCCCTAAATGTGGTAAAGTGGCTTGGAAACGCAAAAAGGATGCAAAGGATAGAAACGCGAAGTTAGAAGCCATTGCTAAACAAGTATCAGACATCAGAGAGTACATTTCTGTAAAGGAAGCCGTCGCTATGTTCGGGGTGGAACGTAGCACTCTGTATCGCCTGATTAAATTGGGACGTATTCCAACTATCAATATGGGTACAAGGCTCACACGTATCAAACGCTCTGAAATGGAACGGCTTTTTCTAAACAGATCGGAAAGTATTGCGGAGAAAGAAAAGCCTGCTCCTAAAATATACAGCTTAGAGCCGGAGGATTGCTATACCATTACTGAGATTTGTGAGAAGTACCATATTAATGACAGTTCAGTATGGGCACATGTTAGAAAATACTCTATTCCCTCAAGACAAATAGGAAACTATGTGTATGTACCCAAGCAAGAAATTGATAATCTATATAAGTCAGAAGTAGAATGAAGAAAGCATTACCTAATACCAAAGTGACCGTCAAACTCAGAAGGTCGAATTATAAAGAAGAGTGGTATCTGATTATAGAATCATATCCAGTTTATAAGCGAGGTTCTAAACGTGCAAGCCGTGTGGTAGAATCCATTAACCGGACTATATCTACACCCATTTGGGACAAATCGTCCATTGCACGCATCTTGCCGGATGGGACATTCAACTATAAGCCTAAGCGCGATTTGAATGGAATTATCCAATGTCGTTCAACGATAGACCAAGAAGCTTGTATTTATGCTGACAATGTGCGGAAGTTACGACAGCATGAATATGATAGTGCCATCCTTTACACTGATAAGGAAAACGAAATAGCTGCACAGAATGAGCGGAGCGAACAGGATTTTATCAAGTATTTCAATGGTATTATAAGCACACGTCATCCCAATAGTTCCGATTCGATTATAGTCAACTGGAGGCGTGTAGGCGAATTATTGAAAATGTATTCGCAAGGGCAGCCAATTCTATTCAAGGCGATTTCCGTTAAACTGCTTGAAGATATTAAGATGTTCCTTCTCCGTGCTCCAATGGGAGGAAATAAGAAAGGTACTATCTCACAAAACACGGCATCGACTTATTTCTCTATACTCAAAGCAGGATTGAAACAGGCATTCATTGATGAATATCTGACCGTTGATATAAGTGCGAAAGTAAAGGGAATAACAAACATTGAGAAACCTCGTGTTGCGCTTACTATGAATGAAGTACAGATGTTGGTTGATACTCCTTGCAAGGATGATGTTTTGAAACGTGCGTTCTTGTTCTCTATTCTCACTGGATTACGGCATAGTGATATTCAAACTTTGAAATGGAAACAAATTCAGCAAACAAGTAAGGGCACATGGCAAGCTGTCGTGATTCAGCAAAAAACGAAAAGACCTGATTACAAGCCTGTCATCCAACAAGCACTTCAATTATGCGGTATACGTCCAGACGATGATGAAACACTTGTTTTTGAAGGATTGACTGATGCTTCTTGGATTTCTCGCCCGTTGAAAGTCTGGATAGAAGCATCCGGTATCAAGAAGCACATTACCTTCCATTGCGGACGCCATAGCTACGCTTCGTTATTGCTGGAAAATGGCGTTGACATATACACCATCAAGTCTTTGATGGGACATACAAACGTCAAAACCACGCAGATTTATACGCATCTCGTAAATGAACAAAAAGAGAAAGCCGCCAATACACTACATATAGAAAATTTGGCTTTATAGGTTGTAGTGGTTATATCCACCATTGAGCACCAACGACTTATGTAATACCAATCATATACTTACCACCATTTGCCCCTCATGAAGCATCGGCTTTTTGAGGGGTGTTTTGTAGCATTGAGACTTTCGGTGAGGAATGTGTTAGTCCCAATAATAGTTTATTCCCCTTTTATTATGTTTTTCAATAAATTCTCGTATTAATGAAACTTAAATCTGTCAGTGCTAAATGAGCGGTTGATTGGTGGTGGTCAAGCACCTATTTAGCACCTATAAGCATCCCTATACTTTTGCGGCATAAACTTTAATACGAAGAAAAAATGGCTTATAAAGTAAATTCATTGGAGGAAATGCCGAATGCGTTGTCCTACTTGATTGAGTCCGTAGAAGTACTGCAATCCAAAGTAAATGCCTTGCAGCATAAGCAGGCAAGTAATTCACCCAAGTGGATGGATATAGACGAGCTTTGTGCTTATCTGCCATCACATCCGGCCAAACAAACAGTTTATGGATGGGTATCTACCAAACAGATTCCCGTACATAAAATAAATAAGGCTTTGGCTTTCTTGCAATCGGAGATTGACGATTGGTTGAAGAACAAATCGCACAAAACCCAAGATGACTTAATGGAAGAAGCCAGACGATTTGTCGAATCTAAAAAGATTATCAGATGATAGGAACGACAGATTATTGCTTTTCGTTCTTTCGCAAGCCCATTCAAAACATCGAACCGATAAGGGCGGTAGGCATTGTGGATGTGTATCGCTATGTCATCGGGCATTATGCGCAACCACAAACCGAAGCCCTGCGTTTGATGCTATCTTCTCCCGAATCCAAAAGATACAAAGCCACCCATTTCGACTATTGTACTTTTTCGGGATTATTCCGCAAACGGAATGAAAAGGAACTGATTATGCACTCAGGATTGATGTGTTTGGATTTCGACCATGTGGAGAATATCGTGGAGCTAAAACAGCAATTACTCAATCATGAGTATTTCGATACGGAACTGTTATTTGTCAGCCCATCCGGTAAAGGATTGAAGTGGGTAATACCTGTTGACCTGAAAGGCTGGGAACATTCCCGGTACTTCAAGGCCGTCGCCAACTGTATCAAAGCGACAGGTTTGCCATCAGTGGATATGTCCGGCAGTGATGTGGCTCGTTCTTGCTTCCTACCATACGACCCACAAGCATATATTAACCCTAAATACAAAGATAATGTCAAAGAAAATATTTTCCGCCCAAGATTGGGAGAATGTCCCTTCTGAAATACAGCAAACACATACGCCTGATATTGCTCCTATATATAATAAGGTAAAAGACGATGTAGAAAGTGTTGTTCAGGAGATAGAACAACGTGGCATTGATATAGCACCCAATTATAAAGATTGGGTGGAGTTGGGTTTTGCACTTGTTAATGGATTAGGAGAGAACGGACGGGAGTATTATCATCGCATCAGCAGATTTTACCCTACCTATCAAAGGGAAGAAACAGACAAACAATATATGCATTGTCTGCAATCCAAAGGACAAGGTATTACTGTCCGTTCTTTCTTCCATTTGGCAAATCAAGCTGGAATCTCATTGGCTCTGTCCGGCAAGGAACATTTATCCATTTTGCCAAATATCCAAAATGGCAAAACGGGCAAATGGATAAAATCAGAAGAAGAACTTCCTGCATTTCCTGAATGTGTGTTTGAGCATCTTCCTCCTTTTCTAAATGAGGTTGTCAACAATTCCATCTCGGAGGATGACCGTGACACGATATTGATTGGAACTATTGTGTGTTTGTCGGTATGCTTTCATAATGTTTGTGGTGTGTATGATGAACGCATTGTTTATCCGAATCTTTATCTGTTTGTTGTGGCAGATGCAGGTATGGGAAAAGGGGCATTAACCCTATGCAGAGAACTGGTGGTACCCATTAACCGCAATTTGCATGAACTTTCAAAGCGATTGGAACAGGAATATAAAGAAGCTATGGCGGCTTATATCAAAGGTAAGAAAGATAGTGGAATGACTATGCCGGCCGAGCCGCCCATGCATATGCTTGTTATTCCTGCCAATAGTAGCGCAAGCTCTTTCTTGAAAATATTGGGAGATAATGACGGAGTTGGACTGTTGTTTGAGTCGGAGGGCGACACGTTAAGCCAGACATTGAAGTCGGACTATGGCAATTATTCCGATGTGTTGCGAAAGGCATTTCATCATGAGTTGGTCAGTTTGAGCCGTCGCAAGGATAGGGAGTATTGTGAAGTAGCTAATCCAAGAGTGTCAGTAGCTTTGGCTGGAACTCCCGAACAGGTAAGAAGATTGATACCTGACGCGGAGAACGGATTGATGAGTCGCTTTTGTTTCTATATCATTCGCTTCAAGCGAGGTATAAGAAATGTGTTTGCCACAAGCGATATTTCTCAATCTAAAAATGCCATGTTCAAACTGTTGGGAGATAAATTCTGCCATCTGCATGAAGATTTTGTACGGCAGGGAAATTATTCCTTTTCCCTTCCTTCCGATTTGCAGGAACACTTTATTGAATATCTCAGCCGTGTGAATGAAGAGTGTTGTGACGAAGTGGATAACAAGATGCAGGGAGTAGTCAGACGGATGGGGCTGATTGCTTATCGTATAATGATGGTGCTGACCGCTGTCCGGAATTTGGAGAATGTACATCGTAATTCTTCCTTACTTGACGGGGCAGAACGATTGGTTTGCCATGAGTATGACTATTCTATAGCCATGAATATGTGCGAGACCTTACTTTATCATGCCGTATTCATTTATCAGAATTTGTTAGGAAATCAGTCCAAACGATTCAATTTCGCTTCGCAAGAAACTGGCATTTATGCACGAAGGAATACCCTTTATAATATGCTGCCTGAAACATTCACGAAGAAGGATTATGATGCGGCAGTCATGGCTTTAGGTGAGAATGGAAGTACGGCAAACAAGTGGATAGAAGCCTTTATCAGAGATGGTAAGCTATACCGAATAGAGCAAGGGAAATATAGGAAGATTTTTTGAGTGGCAAGTTTGTGTTTTAGTG
>CAPAOL010000029.1:9347-45509 GCA_948579315.1 uncultured Phocaeicola sp. | reverse complement strand
CAAAGCTAAAAGGAAAAATTAAGATAGAAAATATGGCATCGCCGAGACGCTTACCTATTTTTGCTTAAAACAGACCTTATTCTCATAGTGTTTCGGGGTATTTCTCATAGTGTAGTGTGCCGGAAGCCGGCATTGGATAATATAGAACCATGTATTCCTTTTGCTGGTTTCCATATACAGTTTTTTAGTTCCACATATTGTGGGAAAAGATTCCCAACTGCTTGGGAAAGTTTTCCCACAATATGCGGGAATACTTTCCCACAATATATGGGACAATTAAAACCAATAAGTATCTTCAAGCAAAAAGCCATTATTTTATCTAAATAGCAGAGCTTTATTTCCTGATAAGAATAAGGTAAGTAGAAAGAAAAAGGAAAGATGAATGGGTTTTGGCTATGAAAATTTCTTAAATGAAAAAGCCGTGAGGCAAAAGAGAAAAAAAAGTCATATTTTGTTTGCTATTTCAAACAAAGTGTCTATATTTGCCCACATAAAATTACAAAAGACAATGAGAACAATGTTAGTAAATACATATTGGTGGTGGCGCCCGTTACAACTCCGACAGTCGTAAGGGAGCAGTGCTCGTATGTATATACCTCATTAAAGATATAACAAATTTGAAAGAGCCCTGTCGCAACCTGCGACAGGGCTCTTTTTATTTACCCGTTTCAAAACAGATTCAATAATAACATTAAAAATACAGATAGGATTATGAAAAGTTTTTTAGTTGACCAGGATGGCTATTACGGAGAATTCGGCGGTGCCTACGTACCAGAAATCCTCCACAAATGTGTTGAAGAATTAACGAATAAGTACCTCGAAGTAATTGAAAGTAAAGAATTTAAAAAGGAATTCGATCAATTGCTACGTGACTACGTAGGACGTCCTTCCCCACTCTATCCGGCCAAACGCCTTTCTGAAAAATACGGTTGCAAATTGTATCTGAAGCGGGAAGACCTGAATCATACAGGTGCTCACAAAATCAACAATACCATCGGACAAATCTTACTGGCACGCCGCATGGGAAAGAAGCGCATCATCGCCGAAACCGGAGCCGGACAACATGGAGTAGCGACAGCTACCGTCTGTGCATTGATGAATATGGAATGTATCGTTTATATGGGAAAGACGGACGTAGAACGCCAGCACATCAATGTAGAGAAAATGAAAATGTTGGGAGCCACCGTTATCCCCGTTACTTCCGGCAACATGACGCTGAAAGACGCAACCAACGAAGCGATCCGCGACTGGTGCTGTCATCCTGCCGACACTTATTATATCATCGGCTCTACCGTAGGTCCTCATCCCTACCCTGACATGGTGGCACGCCTGCAATCTGTCATCAGCGAAGAAATCAAAAAGCAACTGCAAGAAAAAGAAGGACGCGATTATCCGGATTATCTGATAGCCTGCGTGGGAGGAGGAAGCAATGCTGCCGGAACGATTTATCATTATATCAACGACGAACGGGTAGGCATTATCCTGGCGGAAGCGGGAGGTAAAGGAATAGAAACCGGAATGACCGCCGCTACCATCCAACTCGGCAAAATGGGAATTATCCACGGAGCACGTACCTACGTCATCCAAAACGAAGACGGACAGATAGAGGAGCCATACTCCATTTCAGCCGGACTGGATTATCCGGGCATTGGTCCGATACACGCTAATCTTGCCGCCCAAAGCCGTGCCAACGTATTGGCTATCAACGACGACGAAGCGATAGAGGCTGCCTACGAACTGACCAAACTCGAAGGTATTATCCCTGCATTGGAATCCGCCCATGCATTAGGAGCTTTGAAAAAATTGAAGTTCAAGGCGGAAGATATCGTTGTATTGACTGTTTCGGGACGAGGAGACAAAGATATTGAAACCTATTTGTCGTTTAACGAACAGCTATAAATAATTAGTCAACCATCATTCGCAATCAATAATCAAGCAATTATAGAAATGAAAACATTTAATTATACTACCCATAGCAAACAAGTGCTCGGAGATATGCATACTCCCGTCAGCATTTATCTGAAAGTGCGCGACATGTATCCTCAATCCGCATTAATGGAAAGTTCCGATTATCATGCCGGAGAAAATTCCCTGTCATTTATAGCCCTTTGTCCCTTGGCAAGCATCGGTGTAAACGGTGGCATTGTCACTGCCAACTATCCCGATAATAGCCGTACAGAAGAACCGCTGACAAAAACATTCAATGTAGAAAAGGCCATGAACCGGTTTATCAATCAGTTTCAGGTGACCGGAGATAATAAGAATGTATGCGGGCTTTACGGATACACGACGTTTAATGCCGTGAAGTACTTCGAGCACATCCCGGTGAAAGAAAGTCATGATGAGCAAAACGATGCTCCGGATTTACTATACATATTATATAAGTATGTCATTGTTTTCAATCATTTCAAAAATGAGCTGACATTAGTTGAAATGTTGTCCGAAGGAGAAGAAAGCGGTTTGCCGGAACTGGAAGCAGCCATCGAAAACCGGAATTATGCTTCCTACAATTTCTCTGTAACAGGCCCCGTAACCAGCCCCATCACCGACGAAGAGCACAAAGCAAATGTGCGCAAAGGAATCGCACACTGTATGCGCGGAGATGTTTTCCAAATCGTGCTTTCCAGAAGATTTATCCAACCATACGCCGGAGATGATTTCAAAGTTTATCGCGCACTCCGCAGCATCAATCCTTCTCCTTATCTTTTCTACTTCGACTTCGGAGGATATCGTATCTTTGGTTCTTCGCCGGAAACACATTGCAAAATCGAAAACGGCTGTGCCTACATTGATCCGATTGCCGGAACCACCCGTCGCACAGGAGACACAGTAAAAGACCGCGAATTGACAGAAGCTTTACTGGCCGACCCTAAAGAAAATGCAGAGCATGTCATGCTGGTTGATCTTGCAAGAAACGATCTTTCACGTAATTGCCATGACGTACGTGTGGTATTCTATAAGGAAGCGCAATATTATAGCCATGTTATTCACTTGGTAAGCCGTGTCAGCGGTATGCTGGGTGAAGGCGCAGACAAAATAAAAACGTTTATTGACACGTTCCCAGCCGGTACGTTAAGCGGTGCCCCCAAAGTACGCGCTATGCAGTTAATCAGTGAAATCGAGCCACATAATCGTGGAGCCTACGGTGGTTGTATCGGTTTTATCGGATTGAATGGCGAATTAAACCAAGCAATCACCATCCGTACTTTTGTAAGCCGCAACAACGAACTCTGGTTCCAGGCCGGAGGAGGTATCGTAGCACGCAGCCAAGATGAATACGAACTGCAAGAGGTGAACAATAAACTGGGAGCACTAAAAAAAGCAATTGATTTAGCTGTCAAATTAAAAAATTAACCGTCCAACAGAGATAGTATTTGAACAACCATTCTACAATGACCATAAAAATGAAAATATTACTTTTAGATAACTACGACTCTTTCACTTATAACCTGCTGCATGTAGTGAAAGAATTAGGAGCTACAGATGTAGAAGTAGTCCGCAACGACCAAATAGAGCTTGATGAAGTAGATCATTTTGATAAAATCATCCTGTCTCCCGGACCGGGCATACCCGAAGAAGCCGGCTTGTTACTACCTATTATTAAGAGATACGCTCCGACCAAAAGCATTCTGGGGGTTTGCCTGGGTCATCAGGCTATCGGCGAAGCCTTCGGAGCACGTCTGGAAAACCTCAAAGAAGTATATCATGGCGTACAAACTCCGGTTAGTATCATTCGTCAGGACCTGCTTTTTGAAGGATTAGGAAAAGAAATCCCTGTCGGAAGATATCATTCGTGGGTAGTCAGCCGGGAAGGCTTTCCGGACTGTCTGGAAATAACAGCAGAAAGCCAGGAGGGACAAATCATGGCAATCCGCCATAAAACGTATAATGTACATGGTATTCAGTTCCATCCCGAATCAGTATTAACTCCGCAAGGAAAAGAAATTATCAAAAACTTCTTAAACGATTGAACTTATGAAACAGATTCTATACAAACTTTTCGAACATCAATATTTGGGACGCAATGAAGCGCGCACCATTCTACAGAACATCGCGCAAGGGAAATATAACGATGTGCAAGTGGCCTCACTCATCACCGTCTTTCTGATGCGTAATATTTCCGTAGAGGAATTATGCGGTTTCCGTGACGCATTGTTGGAAATGCGTATTCCGATCGATTTGAGTGATTTCGCTCCAATTGATATCGTAGGAACCGGAGGTGACGGAAAAAACACGTTCAATATTTCTACAGCTTCCTGCTTTACTGTTGCCGGAGCCGGCTTCCCGGTTGTGAAACATGGCAACTATGGAGCAACGTCGGTCAGTGGTGCCAGTAATGTAATGGAGCAACACGGTGTCAAATTCACCAGTGATGTAGACCAACTGCGTCGCAGTATGGAAAAATGCAATCTTGCTTATCTGCATGCTCCTTTATTCAATCCGGCATTAAAAGCAGTAGCTCCGGTTCGCAAAGGATTGGCAGTGCGCACTTTCTTCAATATGCTCGGTCCATTGGTAAATCCGGTATTACCTGCTTACCAACTGCTAGGAGTTTACAATCTACCGTTACTTCGCCTTTACACTTATACTTATCAGGAAAGCAAAACAAGCTTTGCCGTTGTTCATAGCCTTGACGGATATGATGAGATTTCTCTGACCAATGAGTTTAAAGTGGCAACCAGCAATCATGAAAAGATTTACACTCCCGAAAGCCTAGGCTTCTCTCGTTATAAAGAGACTGACTTGGATGGCGGACAAACACCGGAAGATGCAGCTAAGATTTTCGATCATATCATGAATAATACAGCTACGGAAGCTCAAAAAAATGTAGTGATAGTCAACTCCGCTTTCGCCATCCATGTGATTCGTCCAGAAAAGACAATTGAAGAATGTATCGCTCTTGCCAAAGAATCATTGGAAAGCGGACGAGCATTAGCAACTTTGAAGAAATTCATTGAGTTAAATAGTTAATTTGATTTACGATTAGACGATTTACAGTGTACGATTGAAGTTAGTATTACTAAAAAAGGATTGAAGTTAGTATTACAAAATAAGATCCGTGCGTGTACATGTGTTTCTGATTTCAAAAGTGATATCAATCGTGCATCGTAAATCGTCTAATCGTAAATCAATAAGTCTGATTATAAATATAAAAACCAACGAACTGATGAAAGATATATTATCCGAGATTATAGCAAACAAACGATTTGAAGTTGACCTGCAAAAGCAGGCTATTTCTATCGAACAATTACAGGAAGGTATCAGCGAATCTCCGACTCCCCGCTCTATGAAGCAAGCATTAGCCTCTTCCGCATCAGGTATTATCGCCGAGTTCAAGCGACGCTCTCCTTCCAAAGGATGGATACAAGAAGAAGCGTGTCCGGAAGAGATCGTTCCCTCCTATGCAGCGGCAGGTGCCTCCGCTCTTTCCATCCTTACTGATGAGAAGTTTTTCGGAGGAAGCCTGAAAGATATCCGCGCCGCACGCCCTTTGGTGGAAATTCCCATTCTTAGAAAGGACTTCATCATTGACGAATACCAGCTTTATCAAGCTAAAATTGTCGGTGCAGATGCCGTACTTCTCATCGCAGCCGCACTAGAACTGGAAAAATGCAATGAACTGGCAGAAAAAGCCCATGAATTAGGACTGGAGGTCTTATTAGAGATTCATAGTTCCGAGGAACTGGCATACATCAACAAAGGAATAGATATGGTAGGTATCAACAACCGTAATCTAGGTACTTTCTTCACCGATATAGAAAACTCTTTCCGCCTGGCCGGACAACTTCCTCAAGATGCGGTACTAGTATCTGAAAGCGGCATCTCCGATCCGGAAATAGTTAAACGCCTCCGGGCAGCCGGATTCCGGGGATTCCTGATCGGCGAAACATTTATGAAAACACAGCGACCGGGAGAAACCTTACAGAATTTCCTGCAAGCCATTCAATAAACTAATTATTCAAAACGGACAGCCCTATGATTAACGGAAAAATTATCAAAGTATGCGGTATGCGAGAAGCTGAAAACATACAGGACGTAGAGTCTATCGAAGGCATAGATATGCTGGGATTCATCTTTTATCCTAAATCTCCCCGATGTGTCTACGAGCTTCCGGCTTACCTGCCCACTCATGCCCGGCGTGTCGGTGTCTTTGTCAATGAAGACAAGCAAGTGGTCAGTATGTATGCTGATCGTTTCGGACTGAATGATGTGCAACTCCACGGAAATGAATCACCGGAATACTGTCGGTCTTTACATTCTACCGGATTGAAAATCATCAAGGCCTTTTCCGTAGACCGCCCCAAAGACTTGAAAAAGGTGTATGACTACGAAAAAGTCTGTGATCTTTTTCTGTTCGACACCAAATGCGAGCAATACGGTGGTTCGGGAAATCAATTTGATTGGAGCATATTACACACATACAACGGACATGTACCTTTCCTGTTGAGCGGAGGTATCAACTCATACAGTGCCAATGCCCTGAAAGAATTCAAGCATCCCCGGCTTGCCGGATATGATCTCAACAGCCGTTTTGAAACCAAACCGGGAGAAAAAGATCCGGAGCGTATCCGGACATTTTTAAACGAATTAAAATCATCACTTTAAAATTCCAACGTCATGAATAGAATTAATCAACTTTTCAATAGCAACAAGAAAGACATACTTTCTATTTATTTTTGTGCCGGTACCCCCACTTTAGATGGTACAGCCAATGTAATCCGCACACTCGAAAAACATGGAGTAAGCATGATTGAAATCGGTATTCCTTTCAGTGATCCGATGGCAGACGGCATTGTTATCCAGAATGCCGCTACCCAAGCATTACGCAACGGCATGTCTTTAAAACTTCTTTTTGAACAATTGCGGGATATTCGCAAGGACGTAAAAATACCACTTGTACTCATGGGGTACTTAAATCCAATCATGCAATTCGGATTTGAAAACTTCTGCCGTAAATGCGTGGAATGCGGTATTGATGGCGTCATCATCCCCGATCTCCCTTTCCGTGATTATCAAGAACATTATCGTATCATTGCCGAGCGCTACAACATTAAAGTGATTATGCTCATCACACCGGAGACCAGCGAAGAACGGGTACGCGAAATAGATACACATACCGACGGATTCATTTACATGGTTTCATCAGCAGCAACTACCGGAGCACAACAGAATTTCAACGAACAAAAACAGGCATACTTCAAGAGAATAAAAGATATGCATCTGAACAACCCGTTGATGGTGGGATTTGGCATCTCCAACAAAGCAACGTTCCAGGCAGCTTGCGAACACGCTTCCGGAGCTATCATCGGCAGTAAATTCGTTACTCTGCTCGAAGAAGAAAAAGACCCGGAAAAAGCCATCCTTAAATTAAAAGAAGCGGTGAAATGATTTATGATTTGTGATTTATAATTTATGAATTATGATTTATGCAAATCAGCAGTTAAATCATTCGAAAACTCATAAATCATAATTCATAAACCATAAATCACAATTATTTCGTATCTTTGCCAACGTTTTAAAAGCAATTCAACAATTATGAGAGCAGAAACCCCTTCCGTTTTGTTAATTTACACGGGTGGAACTATCGGAATGATAGAGAATCCGGAGACAGGTGCCTTAGAAAACTTCAACTTCGACCATTTGCTTAAGCATGTACCCGAACTAAAAAGATTCAACTACCGCATCTCTTCCTACCAATTCGATCCCCCTCTCGACTCTTCGGATATGGAACCTGCTTATTGGGCAAAGCTAGTAAAGATCATCAATTACAATTATGATTCTTTTGATGGCTTTGTCATCCTTCACGGAACAGATACAATGGCTTACACAGCCTCTGCATTAAGTTTTATGCTCGAAAACCTAAGCAAGCCCGTCATTCTCACCGGTTCCCAGCTGCCGATTGGGACTTTGCGCACAGACGGAAAAGAAAATCTCATCACAGCCATTGAAATCGCAGCTGCTAAAAACCCGGATGGTACTGCCATCGTTCCTGAAGTTTGTATTTTCTTTGAAAATCATTTGATGCGTGGCAACCGTACCACCAAAATTAATGCGGAGAACTTCAATGCTTTCCGCTCTTTCAATTATCCCCCCTTGGCACGGGTAGGCATCCACATTAAATATGAACCTCATCTCATCCGAAAACCGGATCCGACAAAGCCCCTTAAGCCGCATTATCTATTTGACACTAATGTGGTTATTCTGACCCTCTTCCCTGGTATTCAGGAAAGTATCGTAACTTCCCTGCTTCATGTTCCCGGATTGAAAGCAGTCGTCATGAAAACCTTCGGTTCAGGAAATGCCCCGCAAAAGGAATGGTTCATCCGCCAACTAAAGGAAGCTACCGATCGCGGAATTATCATTGTCAACATCACTCAATGTGCCTCCGGAGCAGTAGAAATGGGACGTTATGAAACAGGAATGCATCTTTTGGAAGCAGGTGTAATCAGCGGATATGACAGCACTCCCGAATGTGCCATAACAAAGCTCATGTTTTTACTGGGGCATGGATTACCCAATAAGGATATCCGATATAAAATGAACTCCTGCTTAATAGGAGAAATTACCAAGTCTTAAGTTAAATCCACCCTGGACCCTGGAGATTAGGATATGACATAAAAGTATACGACTTCGAAGCTAAAGAGTGGGAAAAAAGTAGAGAAAACGCTTGCCACTAACCATAAATAGTGAGAACTACTACATAATATACCTCATAAAGGTGATTGTGACTCATACTGAAACGCATTATCTTTGCAATATCAGAATTGAATTAATTAGTCATAATTTTATTACGTAGCCACATTTAAGTAAAAAATGAAATAGAATCCTGCCGAAGCGATTTCGTCAGGATTTTGTTTTTATCTCCCCCTGACCACAAGATCCAATGAAAATATCCGTCAATAGATTTTCTTCTACAAATCAACATAGACTTACAGCTATATAAACAAAAAACGAGCTAATTCTTTTTACAGAACCACTCGCCACCGCATCAGAAAAGCCAAAAGGCTTTTCTATAGTACCTCAAATTTCCTGAAAACTAATCTTCTTTTTACTTAAAAACCTCTTACCTATTGTTATCCTTTTACCTTCTATTAAAAACTTATCCTATTGAACTAAACTAATAATACCTTAAATCATCTATTCTAATACCTTTTTAATATTTTCTTTATACCTTTTTATAAACTATTCAGCAATTTCCCAACTGCACTGCAAAGGTACGAATATTTTTCGTGTGCGCAAACGGTTTTGTATTTTATAACACTTTTGCAGGCTACAATCCCTTCACCTCATTCAACGTAACCAACTTATTTACAATAGCATAAATAGTCAAACCAGCAGCACTATGTATTTGCAATTTTTTGCTAATATTCCTCCGATGCGTGATAACCGTATGAATCGACAAGAACAGCTTTTCCGCTATTTCCTTATTCGTCATCCCCTTCACCACACAGATGACGATCTCTTTTTCCCGCTGACTAAGTGTATCCTGGTTATCCATCTCTTCTTCAGAAGCTACATTCAATAAACCGGCAATTTTCCTAGAAAGAATATCCAAATCATCGAATATTGAAATAGACTCATCATACTTACCCAATAATGAAGCATCTACAAAAGAAGTGACCAAAGCTATTAAATGTATCCTATTCGATATTTCCTCCCGGAATTTAGCAACATCAAAATAATTACCAAAAGCAGGATTAACAATCAGCATCTCGGGGCATTGCGTTCGGACACAATCGTGTAAAGCCTCAACAGACAACAATTCTATTGGTTGCACTTTTACGTTGGGAAGACGCTTCAACGCAGCAGTCAATCCACCACGAATAATCACAGAGGTTTCTGCAATAGCAATTCGGACGACTTCATTACTTTTCATTTTCCCTCATCCTCCTTTCCAAATTCAGAATAGCAGGAACAAAAATATAATCCTCCACCTTGCAATGAGATTCCAATCCGGCTTCGCAAGCATATATATCAAAAAGAGCCGCATTCAGAATATTCTCATTTGCCTTGGCGGGACAATATTTTATAATGATATTTTTTAGTTCTGTCAACTTCTCCCCTACCTGATCGTGATGTTTGGAAAAGGTACTGATCTGGTAGTTTTTGGGAGCATTTCCTTTAAGCAATGAATCGACATACTTAAAGACGGTTTTCTCTTCATAATCCATGTGCTTACGCACTTCCCGTGTATACTCGTCAAAAAACTTGAGAATAAGAAAAGCTACATCGTCCTGCGAACAGTCGATTGCCTCGATCAGTTTACGACGAATAGCCGGAAGAGAAAAATCAAGAAAATAAATATGCGCCTGCCGCAGATAATCAATCAATGCAGGTATGGAAATATCATCTTTATCCCCATCGAGCCGGGAAAAGCCTTCGGTCATAAAGTTGACTACAATCAGAAAGGTCTGACAGTCCACTCCATTCAGTTCACAAACTTCTTTGACTGTTTTGTCACCAAATCCCAATGAAAGTCCAAAACGACTCATCACTTGCAATAAAGAATAATTATCGCTGATGAGATCAATCATCTTATCAGTTGGCTTGTATTTCTGTAAATTATCCATCATACCTGTGTATATTAGCGATTGCAAAGGAACGGAATATTTTGCTGAAATACAATCATCATTTATAGGTATTTTACCTCCTCATTCGTTGGCAAATACCAATTATATGCTACTATTTTGTGGCACAACTTTAGGCAAGCTAGTCTTTTTTTAGTAATTTTGTCGCTATCAACTTTGTAATTAGTAACTCGTAATTTTATATTTAATAAAATGGCAAACGAACTCGAACTGAAATACGGCTGCAATCCTAATCAAAAGCCTGCCCGTATCTTTATGAAAGAAGGAGAACTCCCCATCGAAGTATTGAACGGACGTCCCGGTTATATCAATCTGCTGGATGCGTTCAACAGTTGGCAATTAGTGAAAGAACTGAAAGAAGCTACCGGACTACCGGCTGCCGCTTCTTTTAAACATGTCAGCCCTGCGGGGGCTGCCGTTGCAGTAGAAATGAGCGACACGCTGAAAAAGATTTATTTCGTAGACGACATGAAACTATCTCCATTGGCCACAGCATACGCACGTGCACGTGGTGCAGACCGTATGTCATCTTACGGAGATTTCATTGCATTGTCCGACACTTGCGACGAAGAAACAGCACGCATCATCAACCGTGAAGTGTCCGACGGCGTAATTGCCCCCGACTACACACCCGAAGCGCTGGAAATTCTGAAGAATAAAAGAAAAGGGACTTATAATGTAATAAAGATAGATCCTACATACCGTCCGGCTCCTATCGAACACAAAGATGTATTCGGTGTGACTTTCGAACAAGGAAGAAACGAATTGAAGATCGATGAAAGTCTTTTGAAAGAGATGCCTACGCAGAACAAAGAAATCCCGGCTGATGCAAAACGTGACTTAATCATTGCCTTAATCACTTTAAAATATACACAATCCAATTCGGTATGTTATGCCAAAGACGGACAGGCAATCGGTATTGGCGCAGGTCAGCAGTCGCGTATCCACTGTACGCGACTGGCAGGAAACAAAGCAGATATCTGGTATTTACGCCAACATCCGAAAGTGATGAACTTGCCATGGATTGAGAAAATCCGTCGTGCAGATCGCGACAACACCATTGACGTTTACATCTCGGAGGATTATGACGATGTATTGGCAGACGGCGTTTGGCAACAGTTCTTCACCGAAAAGCCGGAAGTGCTGACACGTGAAGAAAAACGGGCATGGCTGAATACAATGACAGGTGTAGCTTTAGGATCGGACGCTTTCTTCCCATTCGGAGATAATATAGAACGCGCACATAAGAGTGGTGTCAGCTACATTGCACAACCGGGTGGCTCCGTACGTGATGACCATGTGATTGGAACTTGCGACAAATATAATATGGCAATGGCATTTACAGGCATCCGCTTGTTCCACCATTAAAAAAACAGCGATTATTTTTATTCCATACATCCCCATTTATAATGAGAAGGAAACAAATCTTCCATTATAAATGGGGATTTCCTATTTCTTCAAGCCGCTCCATCTTGGGTACGTTACATTTAGTATCAGCCCGAAAAAAGTTTTTTTGCGACTTGCCACCACAGACTCTTATAAATGTTTATCTTTGCTAGCCAATCCCAATCAAACAATTAATTATAAAGAGTCACTTCAATGTCAAGAGAGAATATCTTAATCAAAACCTCATGGATTAGCACCATTGGCAATGCAATTCTGTCCGCATCAAAAATCATCATCGGTTTATGGACCGGTAGTTTGGCGGTAGTGGGCGACGGTATCGACTCGGCAACCGACGTCGTAATATCTATCGTTATGATTTTTACGGCACGCCTCATCAACCGTCCTCCTTCAAAGAAATATGTATTCGGTTACGAGAAAGCGGAAGGCATCGCGACAAAGATTCTGTCACTGGTGATATTTTATGCCGGTGTACAAATGTTGATATCATCCATTCAAAGCATTTTTTCAGATGAAGTGAAAGGGATACCATCGTCTATCGCTATCTATGTCACCGTGTTTTCTATTATCGGTAAACTCTTGCTGGCTTTATACCAATACAAACAGGGAAAGAAGATCAACAGCTCCATGCTCACGGCAAACGCTATCAATATGCGTAATGATGTGATCATCTCAACCGGTGTTTTGTTAGGATTGACATTCACTTTCATCTTCAAATTACCCATACTCGATTCGATAACAGGATTGATAATCAGTCTCTTTATCATCAAATCTTCCATCAGCATTTTTATTGATTCCAATGTGGAGCTAATGGACGGGGTGAAAGATGTTAATGTATATAATAAGATATTCGAGGCTGTGGAGAAAGTGCCTGGTGCCAACAATCCGCATCGTGTCCGGTCACGAATGATAGGAAATCTTTATATGATTACCCTTGATATAGAAGTGAATCCGCAAATTACCATCACACAAGCACATGAAATTGCAGATGCGGTGGAGAAGAGTATTATTAATTCGGTGGATAACGTGTATGACATTCTGGTACATGTGGAACCTGCCGGCGGATGTCAGACAGGAGAGAAATTCGGGGTCGATAAAGACATGGTTTGATGTATCCCTACACAAAGTTTTTTTCACTTTCCTTTATCACCTATCACTAATACTTCCAAAAGCTCTTATTCATGGAGATTTCAGGAGTAGTGACAAGTTGTTTGCAACGTTTCAGCTGCTTGAAACTTTTATTTCCCCATAAGGAAACTTTTGTTTCCCCACAGAGAAACTATGGTTTCCCCACGGGGGAACTATGGTTTCTCTACGGGGAAACTACAGTTTCAAGCCGGGAAACTAAAAGTATTGTGCCGGGAAACTATTTCTTACCAATTAGTAACTGATCTTCACCCCT
This sequence comes from uncultured Phocaeicola sp., assembly GCA_948579315.1. Lineage (GTDB taxonomy): Bacteria > Bacteroidota > Bacteroidia > Bacteroidales > Bacteroidaceae > Phocaeicola. The sequence goes on along the minus strand of CAPAOL010000029.1, from coordinate 32,114 downwards.
GCAAAGAAACTTCTCGGCAGTGACGGACCATAGATATAGCCCGAGTCACGATCAGCTCCTTTATCGAAATCGTTCTGATAGGCATTGAAAATATTCTGTATGCCGACATTCACCTGAAGGTTCACCGACTTGTAAAGCTTGAAGTCATAAGCGGCTTTCAAACCGATGTCGAAGAAGTCTTTGGTATTCACCGTTATCGGATTTTCAAGAAATCCCGGAACCGGCTCGTGGGGAACCAGCATCGAACCGGTATAGGTACCGGAAAGAGCGACAGATAATGGTTTTACCGGAGTGTAGGTTGCTGTGAAATAACCGTAGGTATTTGGCGTACGCATCATTTTCTTCACCGCCGGAGCTTCTTTGTTCCATACATGCGGTTCGCTGTAATGGCTTTGTTGCAGAGTAACTCCTGCCTGAAGCTGAAATTTAGTCAGATAGGCCATCTTTCCTTCCAACGTCAGCCCCATCACACGAGCTCCCGGTGCATTGTAGCGTGTACGTGTCAGGATTCCATCCACCACCTCTCCATCGGTAAGGGCAAAAACATCCGACAACTTTGTATAGAATCCTTCTACCAGGCAGTTAACCTGAAACGCACCAAAGCGATGATAAATATCTGCCGAAGCACTCAAGCTCTGTGATCTTTCTTCTTTCAGATTATCTGCCAGTTCAACCATCGCTACATTACCACCCACGTTCTCCACATGCAAATCTTCGTCGAAAGCCTGCGGAGCACGGAAGCCGGATGAGTAACTGAAACGAAGATTGATGTTTTCTGTCGGATTATAACGCAAGTTGGCACGCGGACTGAATATCACATGGTCAATCAGATTGTGCTTATCCAAACGGCCGCCAATCAGGAATCCCCAATGCTCGTTTTTCCATTCATTCTGAAGGAAAGCACTACCAATATTCACTCTCTGGTCTACTGTACGGTGGTAGCCCCACATGTTGTCTTCCAGTTTATCTTGATTGAATTCTATGCCGGCAGTCAGGTCGGAAGGCATGAAGATACATTTTCCGAAGCTATAAACATATTGCGATCCTGCCATCCAGTTCAAATCGGTGGTATTTCCGTAAGCATTCGGATCTTGTCCGCCACCATAATAGCTGTCACGATTGATGTGTTGCGCAGATGCAAACACATTGAAACGATGTTTCTCGTTAGGTGAGAAATAATCGAACTTCAGTCCTCCGCCATTGATTGAGTGTTCGGTCTGTTCTGCCACATTCGCTTCGTGAGGCGGGTGGTTCAACAAATCTCCTCCTCTGCGGAATTCTTCCATGTGGTGATATTCAAAAGTAAGTTTCGAATAAGTCGTTGTTTTCAGAAACGAGCGGAAACCAATTGTCTGACCGTGCAATTGAGGTATTTCAGAATATCCGTCGCCATCATGGTCATACGCGGAACGATGGCGGTTCTGACCGAAGATATACAAACCTGCACGCTGGTCGTCCGTCACGAGAGACGCGTTCAATGCCGTACTGTTGTCGAAAGCGTCGCCATCGCCCATTCCCGTAATCGTATGGGATAACATACCGGAATTGCGTATCGGTTCTTTAGTGATGATATTGATTGTACCGGCAATGGCAGATGAGCCGAACAATGCCGACCCGCCTCCACGCATCACTTCCACACGTTCTATCATGCTGGCAGGAATCTGTTCGATACCATACACACCGGAAAGCGCGCTAAAAATGGGACGGGAATCGAGCAGGATTTGGGTATAAGGACCATCCAGCCCATTGATACGTACTTGCTGGAAACCGCAATTCTGACAATTGGACTCTACACGGACGCCCGGCTGAAAGCTCAATCCTTGCGCCAAAGTCGTGGAATTGGTATTCTCAAAGATTTTCAAATCCACTACATTCACCAGTGTCGGAGCCAAACGGCGGGTGGTTTCATTACGATTGGCAGATACGACTACGCCATCCAAAGCAACCGCATCTTCTTCTATCTCGAAATCTTCTTCCAATGTACGCCCTTTCTTCAGCGTCACATTCCGTCTGACGGTTTTATATCCTACCGAACTAACCTCCAGCACAAAATCACCTTCGGGAAGATTCTTCAAGAAATAATGCCCGGTAGCATCGGTCACAGTTCCGATGGTCGTACCTTTCAAGGCAACTGTAATATAGGATAAATGCTCTTTGGTATTTTTATCAAGAATATGACCAACAATGTTGGCATCTGACTTACGTAATTCGGGATGATCAGGATATTCATGGGCTTGTCCTTCGAGAGCAGGCAACAATGCACAGCACAGGCAGACAAGCGAAAAGATGTATTTCTTCATATTTTCGTTTGTTATTCGTTTTCGATAAGTATTTACACAAATAGACAGACAATGCCCTACCTTCATGCAAGGTACGGTATCATCATTCAAAGAATAGAGAAACGAATAACTGGGGGTGCCCTAAGTCCCACTACCCCATGATACGGACAATGATAGTGAGTGTGTTGCAAACGTCCGGGCAACAAGCATAATAAGAAAGGAATGAAAAGGGAAAGAGCAAAAACAACAGCCGCACCGTCTGCAGTTAAGTGAGACAGAAAATGAATCAACTGTAGTTCGACTATAGAATGCTCATGTGCCGCCCCTTTCTTAAACGGGTGTGAATGGACGATTGTCACGCCATTGACCACATGCAAGTGGGCAAAGAATGTAAAGCTTACCAGATACGATACAAACAATATCGGCAAGAAGTAGCGTGTAATATTCAATAACAATCGTTTCACCTCATTTTTTCTTTGGGGCGGCAAAGATACAAACTATTTATTTAACAATCAATTATTGCGTAAAACTCTGTTAATATACAGCTGAGGCTATTACTTGAATAAACAGAATCAAAAATACCATGGCAATCGGATAAACAGTTGCGTAAGCTACGCTCGGAATATTGCTATCCACCATAGAGTCGGCGGCAGCAAGTCCCGGAGTACTTGTCATGCCTCCCGTAATAGTTCCCAGCAAATCAAGCAAACTGATTTTAAACACGAAATGTCCGACAATGGCTGCAACAAACATTGGCACCAATGTGATGGCAGCTCCTACTCCGAACATCAATAATCCGCTTTCCTGAAAAGTAGCTACCAGATTCTTACCGGCAGAAGTTCCCACTTCGGCAAGGAAAAGAAGCAGACCTAACTGACGCAACAACTGGTTGGCAGGTCCGGACATAGACCAGATAATGGGCCCTGTCTTACCTATCGCACTCAACACAAGAGCTACCATCAAAACTCCCCCCGTCAGTCCTGGTGAGAATGACAGACTATCAGAGAAAGAGATATTTATTTTGCCGAACAACACGCCCAATACAATACCCATTGCAATGGGGAAAAAGTCCGTATCAGATAGTTTCTTCGCATTGTTTCCCAACAGGCGGGCTACTCCTTTAAGTCCCTCTTTCTCACCTACCACCATCAGTTTATCACCAAACTTCAAGGCTAAATCGGGAGACGGAGACAGATCAATTCCGCTTCGACGAACACGAGTCACTGTACAACCAAAGTTTTTCTGTAAGTTCAAATCACCCAGTTGTTTGTTTATCATGTCTTTTTTGGTCAATAGCAAAGATTCTATTTCCTGCGTTTTATCCAAAGGCAGTTCTCCTTCTTCTCTCTCGCCTACCAACACAGCCAGTTGATCCAGTGATTCTTTACTACCTACGGCTTGTATGTAGTCTCCTTCATGCAACACCGTATGGGCGGTAGGTATGGATATTTCATCATTGTGTTTCAGGCGTGAAATGACAGCTCCTGTCATAGCGCGCGCATTAATTTGCACTAGGCTACGATTGAATACATTCGCATTAGTGACGCGATAAATACAAGTGGTCAATTCCGGGAATTGTCCGCGACGTTCTATCTCCAGGCGACGGGCTTCTTTATCTAAATCCACTCGCATGATTTTAGGCAACAGCTTGACAAACAGAATCACGCCGATCACTCCAAACGGATATGCGATACCATAAGCAATAGAAGCCAAAGGAGAATGGGTACTGTCGATGGCAACAGCCAAACCCGGCGTACTGGTCAGCGCTCCGGCAATCAGACCGACAACACTTGGTGTATCGATATCAAATGCATATTTCAGTCCAACTGCGGTAAGACAGGCGGAACAAATAATAAGCATAGTGATGAGGATGAGTGTCTTTCCTTTACTACGGAAAGAGTCAAAGAATCCGGGACCTGCCTGAATTCCGATGGTAAAAATGAAGAGCACCAAACCGAAGTTTCCTAATTCTTTAGGAATGACAACTCCAAAATGCCCGAAAAGAAGGGCAATGAAAATAACCGCCGACACATCGAGAGATAATCCTCTGATTTTTATTCTTCCCAGCATAAACCCTAATGCGACAATTAGGAAAAGGGAAAAATAAGAGGAATGCAATAAGTCAGTAAACATAAAAAATAAAGGTTAGTTAGTTTAAGGTCGCGAAGGTACGGATTTTATTTAATCCTCACAACATTCCATCTTACAAGTATAGCGGCTATTAGGATGAACTCTTTCTAACTGGAAAGCCAGTATGGCAAGTACAAGACTTGCTACATCGAAACGTAAATCACAAACTCGCGTCTACTACAAAAGACTTCATCTGAACATCTCTACTATTAGGTCCTACCATAATAGAGAACTTTCCTGACTCACAAACATACTGTAAATCTGAATTATAATATTTCAGGTCATCCTTTGTTATGACAAACTTGACTTCACGTTTTTCTCCTTTTTTCAAGAATACTCGTTGGAAGCCTTTCAATTCTTTTATCGGACGAGCAATTTCAGCATATATATCGCGCAGATAAAGTTGTACGATTTCAGTTCCATCTGAATCCCCCTCATTAGTGACAGTCACTGAGACTGTTAGTTTCCCATCCTCTGGCAAAGTTTCCGTACTCAACTGCATATTATTATAAGTAAAAGTCGTGTAACTCAAGCCATATCCGAAAGGATAAAGCGGTTCATTACTCTCATCCAGATAGTTGCTGGCATAACGATTGAAGACATCCGCATCCGAATCGGGACGTCCTGTATTCAAATGATTATAATACAACGGAAGTTGCCCTACCGAACGAGGGAATGTAGTAGTCAGTTTCCCGCATGGAGATTTTTTTCCAAATAATACATCGGCCACCGCATCCCCTGTCTCACTGCCGCCAAACCAGACATTCAGTATCGAGTGTACATGCGCATCCTCCCAGTTCAATATCAACGGACGTCCAGTAAACAGAAGAAGAACAACAGGTTTACCCGTTGCCACTAAAGCTTCCAACAAATCCCGTTGAGCATCGGGAATCATCGGATTGGTACGAGAAGCCGACTCCCCACTCATCTCAGCACATTCACCCAAGGCAGCCAAAATAACATCCGCACGGGCAGCCGTCTGCAAGGCCTCACTCAACAATTGTGAATTGTCCCCCCGTTCTAACGGACGAAGACCGGTGGCAGCCTTTTCCTGTTCCGCATCATAACAGATATTACTTCCTTTCGCATACAATATCTCCGCTTCATCCCCTACTGCCGACCGAACGCCTTCAAGCAACGTCCCGTGACGGGAAGGAGTACAAGTCATGCTCCACATCCCGCACATATTGTTGCGGGCGTCTGCCATCGGTCCAATCAAAGCAATCCTACCTTTCTTCTTCAAAGGAAGAAGATTATCCGTATTTTTCAACAAAACAAACGTTTCGGCAGCAATCTCTCGTGCCACAGCACGATGGGCAGTCGTATACAACTCGTTTTCACCACGCAATGTATCACAATATTTATAGGGGTCGGCAAACAAGCCCAATTTATACTTTGTTTCCAGCACACGCCTACACGCAACATCAATCTGTTCTTCCGTCACTTTTCCTTCCGCTATAGACTCTTCCAACGTATTCAGGAAACCGCAGGAAACCATATCCATATCCGTGCCCGCCAGCAAAGCACGCGCAGCGGCTTCTTTCAAAGGAGCAACTCCGTGGGCATCCATCTCGCCCAACGCATAATAATCTGTCACCAATAATCCTCGAAATCCCCACTCATTTCGAAGCAAATCAGTCAGCAACCATCTGTTGGCAGTAGCCGGGATACCATCCACAACATTAAAAGAACTCATAACACTGCCTGCACCTGCATCAACAGCGGCACGATAGGGAGCAAGGTATTCGTTATACATACGCAAACGGCTCATATCAACCGTATTATAATCACGTCCCGACTCACTGGCTCCATAAAGAGCAAAATGTTTCACACAAGAAAGAATCTCATCTTTTCCCTGCATATTCTCTCCTTGGTAACCCCGTACATAGGCTTTTGCCAAAAGTGAGCCCAAATACGGATCCTCACCATTGCTCTCTGCAATACGTCCCCAACGAGCATCCCGACAGATATCCACCATCGGGCTGAATGTCCAGTTTATACCATCTGCACTGGCTTCCACAGCAGAGATACGTGCCATCCGTTCGACAGCTAACGTATCCCAGCTACAAGAAAGAGCCAGCGGAATCGGGAACACAGTTTCATACCCGTGAATAACGTCGGCACCTACCAGCAATGGAATCTTCAAACGGCTTTTTTCCATCGCTAGGCGTTGCAAAGCATATATCTTCTTCACCCCTTTCACATTAAAGACGCCCCCAATCTCTTGATTACGTATCATTTCGGTCAGTTCGCCACTCATGACAGCCCCCGTTACCAAGTCACCACCGGATGGCAAATTCAACTGCCCCAGTTTTTCACGAAGTGTCATCCGGCTCATCAAGTCGGTGACGAAAGCATTCATTTCAGTATCCTGCCCTCCGCCTGCCGGAGAACAAGAGAAGAATATCCATCCGGAAAGAATACCAAGTATCAGTTTCCTTTTCCACATTCGCTTTTCTATCATCATTTATGACGTTTTTCCGGTAAAATCAAATCCTCACAACTGAAATCAAACGGTACGGTACACAGAGCGTACCTGCCAAATAAGGGTCTTTACCCATATATTCAAAGTTACGTCCATTCAGCGGAGTCCGGTAAATATTAACGCCCGGTCCTAATATCACATCTTTTTCCCGATAGCGTGCCTCCTCTCCCAATGCCTTGCCATATTTGGCAGCCATCTCAGGATTCCACGTAGCGGCAAGACAAGTGAGCGCCGGAAAAGCGGTAATGCTGTCATTCGTCCATTCCGCATAATTCCAATTATTCCAGTTCAATTCCGCCCGCACACCATGCGGTCCATCACTCATCCACAACTCCGGAATACCTAAGCGAGGCACGCCCGCACTGCTAAACTTGCTCTGCGCATGACATAGAGCGACTTTTTCTTCAAGAGTCATGCGACTCAGCGCATCCTTCACACGCTCTTCGATAGGTTTATTCTCATCCTGATATACCGGAAGCTGGGCATATACCGGCCTTACGACAAGTACGGACAAACACACCCATATTATCTTTATCTTAAGTTTTAGTTTTATTTTCATTTACAATAGGATTACTATTTTATTTCAACATTTACATTTCCCTGTATTTCGACATCTCCTTCAGTTATCGCTTTTCCATTATGAATGATGTTTTCGAAAACTAAATTAGAAATCGTATTACGAGCATCCTCCGAACTGACAACAAGCTTATTCTTAAAACCGAAACGATCATCAAACCGAATGTTTTTGAAAAGGATATTCTCCATTTGGCAACCTTCTTGGTGGGTGGCTGACTGAAATACATATATCGGGTGTCCACTCTCCTTGATTTTCATATTGTCGACCTGTATATCACTGAACGTGATATTCTTAATCGGCATTGCTGTTCCTCCTTCCGACAAAGGTTCTTGCCCGACGGAAAGCATCGTTCCTGTTGATTCCAACACAATGCAATTCTTAATTTCGCAATCATGGATTGAATAAATCCACTCCCCTTTAGTTCCTACCTCCGGTCCTACCATAACACAACGAGCTAAATCGCACCACAAAAGGCAATTGTCAACTTGCACATGATTGGTATTCGCTTTCGCACCTCCATAAAGCCCGAGGATTTTCAACGAGATACAATCGTCATACGTACGGACAAAACAGTCTTTCACCGTAGCCCCGGTGCTACATGTCAGGTCGATACCGTCACCATTCAATATCCAGCAGATGATGTTTACATTATCAATCACCGCATCTTTCGTGCCATATAACGCCAATGTCCAGTTGGGCGAATCAATCAAAGTCACATCTTTTATCTTGAAATTGCTTATCACTTTCGTATTATCGGCTACTCTAATCAGTCGTGCCCCTTCAGCATACAAACTGCCTGTATGCGGCAATTTTTCTCCGGAGATTATACCGTTTCCGGCTATGGTTACATTATCTCCCGTCACCTCGATACATGTATAGAGTACAGCACCTTCATCAACATACAACGTCTGATTGTCCGTCAGAACCAATTTACTGACTACATGTTCTCCCGGTCCGCAATAAATTACGTCTCCACTACTTTGAGCCGGTTTATCCTTGTCAGGACGTCCGCCCAGCAAGAACAAATTATGTTGCCTGTCTCCATCAAATTCTACCGATACTTTGCGTTTCTCATAACCGGGCAACGAGAACTCTATCATATTATCCGTGATTTTCTCTACCGGAATCTGATAAGAAGAAGGACGTACCTCCACTCCCTTAAATGCCGTTCCACGTTTTTCCACACGTACTTTCACCGCACCTTCAAAAGGATTAATGACACGGGCATAACTCATTGTATCTCGCAGCTTCTTGGAGTTATTCCAGTCATTCCAAATCCGGTCGTGGTTCTTCGCATCCGAACAGAGCGCTTTGCGTACATCTATTGCCCGCCAGCGTCCGCCTTGTTCCACATATACATTATAGAAGGAATTCGCGTTTATATGTTCCTGTCCGTCAGCCCACATATTCATGAACGGATGTGAGCTGGAGATGGTCCGGTCGCTATCATACCGTGAAGTCTCGTAAGTCATCACACTGGTTTTCAGGTCCACAATAAGTTTCACTTCATCTCCACTTTGAATAAAATGTTCCAATTTGATACTTCCTTCGCATGCGGTTCCATCGGTATAAGCAGCCGAATAAGAGAGCGCCCAATTCCCCTGCCCCAATATCGGGAACAAAGTAAACGAACCGCTATTCTGCCCTTTCGGAAGCGTTATTTCTTTTTTCTGCAAAGAACGGCGACCTTCCGTCTTCAATGATGAGACATACAGTACATCCGTCATACCAGGTATCCGAAGCGTCAGAGACTCAAAATCATCCGGTGCGTTCAGCACATTGACCGTCAGTTGGGCTGTGACAGGTTCAAGTCTGACAACCGACTCATTTATCAATGATTTGCTGGCATATATCCGGGGGATTTCCCCGGATATGTTTTTCACTGCCACATAATAACCCTCCGCATTACCTCCAGCAGACGCCGGCGAAATCTCCAGATTCCCGTCAGTCTCATACGCCAGAATTGTTTTGTAAGTTCCGGCAGCCGTTATCTCATGCAAGCCGGCCTCATCTCCTGTCGTTTGAAAAGCAGTACAATTACTTTTGTCAAAAGCATAGAATACATGAGGCCACGAAGCCACTTCCGTATTTACATTCTCATAACTAATATTTATACCAGTCAGTCCTTCATTCTCATTTCCACACGATGAAAGAGGTAACATCAGGCAAGACAGTAAGCCTATTATCAACATATTATTCTTATTCATACAATAACTACATTTACCAATCTGTGTTCTGAATCAGATTTTCATTCCGATTCATTTCTCCGTTTCCTATCGGATAATAATTCATCTTATCGTCCCACACACGCTCCTGAACCAAGTATTTCTCTTTTGTAATCACATCATTGGCATCCTTGCTCAGTCTCAAACCATATATTTTCACGGTTTGGTCGCCAATCTTCCAGCGCCGTATGTCCCAAAAACGATGATTCTCGAAAGCCAATTCCACCCGGCGTTCGTTACGCAACCGAGTACGGAATGATGTCTCATCTATGTTTTCATCCAATCCCTGCATAAAAGAACGGGCACGAACCGCGTTCACGGCAGCTACAGGAGACATATCGTATCTCTTTCCCTCCCAATCGCCAGTGAAATTCGGATTGCCGGTTGCTTCGAACAATGCTTCCGCATAGTTCAGATAGACCTCCGCATACCGGAACATCGGAAATATATGTCCGAAAGAAGTAATCGTTCCTGTTCCCTCATCGATATTGGTATCTTCCTGCAAGAGTTTTCTCAAATAATAGGAAGTAGGAGAAGCACCGTCCTGAGGCGCACCGTTCCGTCCGCCATCAAAACTTTCAATAATGTCGTTTTTGAACGACATGCCATTCGCTAAAAGCGTCTTTGCGAAACGCGGGTCACGCTTCGACGGGTCTAAAACATCCTCCTGATGCTGTTCCCAACTGAACGGAGTACCATCCGCCATATCGAACGCTTCCACCAGATTTTCCGAAGGACAAACACCCGAGTTACCTCCCATACCTACCGGGAAGTTGGCATACTCGAATTGATTGCCCGCACTCAGCCGCCTGCCGAAAATCAGTCCTTGCGCATTTTCATTATTAAAGACCTGTTCATCCACTAACTTGTAGATATTCGCATCCATCAGTTCTTTGGCAGCTTCCGCTGCTTTGGTCCATTCGGAAGAATTGTTGGACGGATTATTCAACGGGCTTGCTGCATAAAGCAAAACACGTGCTTTCAAAGCCATACAGAACCCTTTGGTGACACGTCCCAATTTAGCGGACGGCGTGTCCTTCCAAGTTTCCGGCAACACCTTGATGCAAGGTTCGAGTTCCTTCACAATCCAGTCTGCCGCTTCCTGATAAGAAACCGGTTTCAGATGATTAACCTCTTCGGTGGTAAACGTCCGGTCAGCGATAATGATTTGGTTGTAACGCCTCAACAATTCAAAATGAAAATACGCGCGCAACACTTTCGCTTCCCATGGGTAATATCTCAATTCTTTCAAGTTCTGCTCATAATTGGTCGTCCACTTGGAATCCGGGAAATCATCCGGACAATTCTCGAGAAAATAATTCGCACTACGGATAGCACTGTAATAATGCGCCCACTGGTCGTCAATCAGCCTGTTAGCCGACCAACTTCCGTCATAAAAAGTCTTCACGGGGTCGGCACTCCAGGCATAGACCGCATCGTCCGTCGCACAGTCACGCAAAGTACCCAATGCAGACAACTCGTCCGGCAAACCGGCATATACATTCGTAATCCCCATCGCCACACGGGAGAAATCGCTAAACAAAAACTTCGTAGTATGATATTGGGATTCATCAATCTCCAAATCATTGCATGCCGCCAACCCTCCGGCCAGACAGCCTAAAAAAAGAATTTTCTTATATAGTTTCATAGTTTACTCCTCCTATTAAAAAAAGACATTCATTCCTATCTCATACGTACGTGCGGAAGGATATCCCATACTAATATACTCCGGATCAAATATCTTTATATTGTCTATAGAGAAAAGATTAGTGCCACGCAAGAAGAACTTACACTCCGACAGTTTCATTTTTCCGAAGTTCAAGTCACGCATCCGATAATAAACTTCCAGCTCCCTCAATTTAAGGAAATCACCTTTCTCCATCCATATCTGGCTGTTGAGGTAATTGTTGGCATTGTCCAACGTTGTCAGACGGGGATATTTACCGGAAGGACGCTCTGCCGACCAATAATTTTCCAAATAGTGTTTGGAGATATTCTTGTTTCCTCCTGCCAATGGCACGTAAACACTTGACAAAGCGGTAGCCACCGTCTTATTCGCTACCCCTTGGAAGTAAGCATTGAATCCTAAGTTGCGATAATCCGCACCAATCTGAAAGCCGTAATTGATTTCCGGCAATTCAGTCCCCAATTGGTAAGTATAATCATAGTTATCTATCTTACCATCCTTATTAAGATCTTTATACTTCACATCGCCCGGTTGCGGGTTCTTAATGAAAGAGTTAACGGGAAGTCCATCGCTCAAAGTTCCATCTGTCTTGAAATCTGACTGCTGGTAGAAGCCCTCTGCTACCAGTCCGTAATAACGTCCGATAGCATTGCCTGTCTGATACATATAAGCATAAGGCTGATAAGCCTCCTCCATGTTGGTTATCTCATTCTTCGCATAAGAGAAGTTACCGCGCACGTAATAACCGAAATTGCCGATACGCTGATTCCAACCTAATGAGAGTTCCGTTCCATAGTTTTTCACCTCACCTGTAAACACATCGGGCACACCGATGCCGACTACGGAAGAAATAGTCCCGCTTCCATTCGTACGGATATTAGTACGTTTGTTGTAGAACACATCCCATTCGAATGTCAACCCTTTCAGCAAACCCAATTCTATACCTATATTTGCCTTATACTCCTTCTCCGGCTGAATATTGACGGAAGGAAGTCTGCCTTCACCCATACCCTGAGCAGCATTGATGCCTGTATAGACAAACCAACTGCTGGTGCTGCCGTTGAACTGCTTATCCATATCATACGCAAGATTAGCGTCCATTCCGACAATACCGTATGAAGCACGCAACTTCAGAAAATCGAGGTTTTTGAAGTTTTTCATAAACGCTTCATTGGATATAATCCATGCAGCGGAAAGAGCTGGATAAAGTCTGAATTTATTTCCGGAAGGCAATTTGCTGCTTGCCGAACAGGAAAGTACACCATTCAACAAGTAACGGTCGGCATAATTATAGGTAGCGTTCAATATATAATCATGGTGTACGAAAGTCTGGTTGGCACCCGTATAACTGAGGTAATTACGGTTGAATATTCCTGCCACTGAGAAAGCATGCTTGCCTATCTGGCGGGCATAATCAAGTTTTGCCCACAAAGCCATTTGCATATACTGCCAGTTTAATGTACCGTTATTGAACTTCAATGGAGAATCCGTTCCATAAGCCGTACGGGAGTATCCGGTGATATTCTTCGCGGCATCGTATTGCGGGTAGACTTCGTAGTAAGAGTAGGTTTTACTCTTTACATCGTTAATTTCGGCATGGTTGTCGTAAGCCACACGCACTTCCGCTTTCAGTCCGTCAAGCCACATAGACAAATCTTGGCGCAAAGTCAGGTCGCCGGACAACAGACGGGAGAAAAGAACATTACTTCCGGTAGCCATTTTGTTGGCCAGCGGGTTATTGAACACTTTAGTACGCACCCATTTTCCGTCTTCCGCACGCACGGGAATACCGACTGTCGGCGTAGTATACATATCCGTCAGGTCTATTCCACCGCCAGGCTGTTGCAACTGCTGAATACGCCCCATCAGGTTCAGCATCAGTTTGGTCTTCGGAGTAAGATCCGCTTCAAGATTCGTACGCAATTTCAATGCATAATATTCAAGTTGCGTAGAATAGTCATCATTCAGCTTCGTATTGTCGAAGAATCCCGGATTACTGGTATAATTGGTATATACGTAATAACGCATATTCCGGCTACTTCCATCGAAAGATAGATTCACATCGTGATTGAAGGCAACGTTTCTCAACAACTCTTTCTGCCAGTCTACGGTAGGAATCACCGTGTTTGTCCCGTCTGCCAACGACAGAATATCACGTTGTGAATAATAAGGAGACAGACCGTCATTTGCCAACGCCTCATTCAATGCACCTGCATACGCTACCGGATCAGCCATTTCAGGAATACGGAAAGGAGTTTGCAAACCCATACTATACCCGCCATTCATCCGAAATTTATGTTCACCACCTCGTTTAGTAGATATACAGATGACACCGTCAGCACCCCGAACACCATACAATGCCAACGCCGCAGCATCTTTCAGTACACTGACACTTTTCACTTCATCTACATGAATAGTAGAGGCATCTCGTTGGATACCATCTACCAGCACAATCACATTATTGCCGCTAAAGGAACCTCTTCCGCGGACATTTACTCCCGGCACACTCCACGATGGCCAAGGAGAAGTTCCTCCCGGCTGCGACACCGTTAGTCCGGGAATCAAGCCATACAGGGCACCTAAAATCTGCGACTGCCCGGAAGCCTCAATCTCTCCCGCTGTCACTCCGTTGATGGCAGAAGCACTCAGTTCCTTCGTCACACTTTCATTAAATCCCAAATCGAATACCTGATGATGGGCATCCAAGCGTACAGCCATGTTCGATTTATCAATCGTTATCTGACGCAAGAACATAAAATCTTTCGTCAATGTGGCCTTCACGCCTTTCTCTGCAGAAAAGCGGATGATACCATCAGCATCGGTCACATAATATTCCTGATCGCCTTCCACCTCCATCACAACTTCCTGCAACGGGCGATTCTGACCGTCGGTCACCCGCAAAGTTACATCCAGCTGCTGCGCATTTGCCAGACAGGAAATGCCGATGGACAGCATGATTATAAAATATATCCTTTTCATTGTCATTATCTTTTTTGTAAGCTATTAGTTATTTACCAACCGGGATTCTGAATCAGTCCGTATCCCTTATTGACTTCATTGCTCGGGAAAGCGCTAAGATACCACTTAGGGCTCCAGTTCTTTTTCCAATAACGAGGATTCAGTTCCGTAGGCTCCGAGAACAGCAGCCCTTCGGGGTTGGTGCTGGAAGAACCTTCTTTCAGTTCGATAGTAATGCCATACAATGCCTTTTGGAAAATATCCGCACGTTTCCACCTCACCATGTCGAACCAGCGCGTCTCTTCGAAATACAACTCACGTGCACGTTCGTCCAGAATCTCTTCGCGCAGTTTGGGGTCACCGTCCGACGGGGCTTCCGGATAATCGGGCAAAATCTTATCCGCTTGCAGCCTGCCGAGCAGACCATCACTCATATCGGGAAGTCCGGCACGATTGCGTGTTTTGTCCAACCATTTATAGGCTTCGCTTTTCTGTCCCAGTTCGTTGAGTGCTTCCGCATAAATCAAATAAATTTCCGCTAAACGCAAGTAAGCATAGTTGGATGGTACATCAAACAGCGTGGTGGAATTGTAATCCCAAATGAACTTGCGGGAACAGAAACCCGTTATGGCACGCACACTTGTGACCTGCGCACGCTCACGGCCGCCTACCCACATCTCCGCCAAACGTCCCTGGAATTTATCACCGGCAATCATCACCGATTCATATAGGCGAGGGTCACGGTCCACAAACGGGTTGTCATTCAACGTTCCTTCGTGCCCGTTCATTCTAATCCATTCGCGATATAAAGCCGGTTCACCGTTGGCATACGGAAACAAATCTACAAAATTCAGGGTGTTGCATCCGGCTCCCCATCCCCGGCTCTGCCCCGGTTCGTCGGTAGGACCAAAAAATACGGTGTGATAGAACGGGCGGTAAGTGGCCGTATGACGACCGGTAGCAATAATAATCTCTCCATTATACCTGTCCGAATAGCAACGGCTGAAAGCCGTACGGGGATTGCCGGAATTTTCTACCAATTTATAAGTATCACCGTTCAACCTGTTTTCGTCAAAGAATGCCTTACATGCATCTGCCACGTCCTGCCAACGCTTCTTGTCATAATTGCCGAGCCATACCATGTAAGGGATGTTTTCCGCATTCAGTTTTTCGATGTTTCCTCCCTGCGGTGTACCCATCGCCATATAAGGTTCGCTGGCATTGAATAGCGGACTGGCAAGATATTGCAACACACGGCATTTGAGTCCCATGGCGGCAGCTTTTGTAAAGCGGCCATCGTCTGCCGGCGATACACTCCACGGAAGCATACCAGCAGCCTCCTTACAAAGTTCGAGAATATATTCCGCCACTGCCTTCACCGGCTGCCGCGAATAGTCCGCACCGGCATCGCTATCCACGTTTACCGAACTTTTCAAGAGAGGAACTCCGCCGAAATGACGCATCAGTTCGTGATAATGACAAGCGATAATCATATATGCCTCTCCTTTGCGTACTATCTTGTCTGCTTCCGACATATCGGGCACCCTGTCAACATTCTCTATATAAAGGAATGCTTTACGAATCCCCCTGTAAGCCAAATCCTGGGAAGGATTGAATCCGAATTTGGTATTGGCGTTGTTGTTTTCAACTTCCGAGTTGTATTGTCCGGCATAATACATATTATAGACGCCACCCCATGTGCAATGAGATTCTATCAAATCGGTCAATGCATCCAGGTTGTCGGATCCCAAACGATTGCCCGCATCCGGATAATCGCAAAAATACTCGCCATACCAAGAGGGGTTGTACACACTCAAGCCACAACGCAAAGTGGAGTAAGCAGAGTTTAGCGCCCTGTCAGCATACACTTTGGAAGAAAAGATAGTATCTACCGTTACGTCCACGCCCGGTGCTTTGTCCAAGAAAGAATCTCCAAACCGCAAATCGCTACACCCCGCAAAGGCGCACGAAAGCAACAGAAGCAAATAGATTTTATAATTGTTTTTTCTCATATTTCACTGTATATTAGAACTGAATATTAAAGCCCATATTATAAATACGGACATTCGGATAATCATTGGTGAACTGTCCGTTCTTGTATCCCGCAATACCTTCCGGATCGATATCAATATCCGCCAAGTCGGAGAAGAGGGTCAGCAGGTTGTAACCGTTCACAAAAAATTTCAGCGAGCTGACTCCACATTTGCTCAAGAAGGGATTGTTGCGGAAAGTATAGGAAAGTTCCGCTGTCTTCAGGCGCAAGTAACTACCATCCATCATCCACAAATCCGAATCCGTAAGATAATGCGTCTTGTTCATAAAGGTGATTCGCGGGAAACGGGCATTCTGATTTTCCGGAGTCCAGCGGTTGTCAGCCAAGTATTTCAATATCGCGCCACTATTAGATTCGCCGAACGGTGTACGATATTCCTTGCCCAATATACGTGAAGCGTTCCATGCTCCCGTCCATTGCATAGAAAGTTCAAAGTTCTTCCACCTTGCACCGTACATGAATCCCATTACATATTCCGGCCGTTCGCCATAACCGAAATAAGTGATGTCGTTGCCATCTATCACATTGTCGCCGTTCAGGTCTTTGAACAAGGCATCTCCCGGCCGGGGATTACCTAAAGCCATCACGGGAGTCAATTGTTTACCGTTCTCATCTTTCTTCAGGTTTCCGTTTTCGTCAAAATCACTGTCAGACAGGAAGCGGTCGAACAAATATCCTCTATTCAGTCCGGTGCTGCGTCCGGTCTGTGCCATCCAAGGATAGTTGGGCACCACTTCGTCCATGTAAATGATTTTGTTCTTGGAATAAGAAAGATTCGCCTGCAACCAATAGTCTACTTTGCCGGCTTTCGAGTTCCATCCCACAGTAACTTCGTATCCCTTGTTGTTCACTTTACCCAAATTGATAAGAGGCAGCTGCACATCGGTTATGTTTGGCAATGTATTGCGCGTAGAAAGAATATCATAACGACGCTCAAAGAACAAGTCTGCCGTAATGCTGAGTTGCTGATTAAACATACGGATGTCGATACCGTAGTTTTGCTTCTTCACTTTCTCCCACGATACGTTCTTATTACCGATTCTTTCGGCCACAGCACCCACCAGCATGGAAGGACTTGTCTGATTACCAAACTGCCAGGTACCCAACGATGACCATGCTTCGTTATACGCTGACCATGAATCGTTGAGGTATAAGAAACGGACGCCACTGTATTTATCATTCCCCACCAAACCGTAGGAAGCGCGAACCTTCAAGAAATCAAGCCACTTGAGTTGCTTCATGAAAGGTTCTTCCGAGAGAATCCAACCGATGGAGGCTGCCGGGAAAAAGCCGTAGCGTTGTCCCGGTGCAAAATTCTCGGAACCGTTGTATCCGGCATTCAAGTCAAGCAGATAGCGCTGTTTGTAGTTATAGGTGAGGCGTCCCACATATCCTACGTAAGCCGTAGGAATCTCCGTATTCTGCCACGGATAGTAGGTTTTCGACTGATTGTAGAGGAAAAGGGCGGATACTTCGTGATTGCCGAACGTGCGTGCATAGTTCAAACTTCCTTCGAGATACCAGTTGCGTCCACGACCGGTCGAAGTGTTGTAAGAAAGAGGTTCGTTCAGTCCGAAAGAGCCTTCCATCTGATAGACAATCGTATTGTCGAACAGCGGGTTAGAGATGTCCATGCCCGGCTGAGTGAAATAAGCCATATACAAAGGAGTGACAGCGGGATTTCCACTTGTCGGGGCACGAGAGACGGTGACACTGTAGTTCGTGTTGTATGCTCCTTTGATATTCATGCGAAGCCCTTTGGTGATAAAGCCTAGTTCCTGATCAAGGCTGAGGTCGATATTCAGGTCGTTGTCCGTCTTCTTATCATAACCATAGTTATAATAGAAATCCAGTCCGCTGGAGCCAGACCCGATGGAGATGTATTTATCGTTCGGCTTGGTGATACGCATACCGTTCACGAATCCCGGACTCGAATAAGGAGTAGACCACATGATCTTCTGCCACAGATTGTCCTGCCGGGGACTTCTTCTGTTGCCTACCCGTCCGCCCAGGTTAAGTTTCAACGTAGTGGTTTTCGACACATTCACATCTACATTGGCACGGTAGTTATAGCGGCTATACATATAGTTGGGGTCGTAATTCAGGTCGAACTGTTTTACCATACCGTCCTGATGCAGGTATCCCAAGGATACGAAGTATTTAAAGCGGTCTAAACCTCCAGAGATGGTGACGTTGTGCTGCGTCTGCCAAGAAAGGTTATTAAAAAGATAATCGCTCCAGTCCGTATTCGGGAAGATAATCGGGTCGGCATTGGTGCGGAACATCTCAGTGACGTAGGGAGAGAAAGCCAATTGGTCATCCTGCATGTTCGGATTGTCCGAGCGTTGCGCTTCCGTGTAAATGGAAGCATGTTCGTAGCTATCTGCCGTCTTCAGGTTTCTCAACGCCTGTGTCAGTCCGAAGGAAGATGACCAGGAGATTTTCGGTTTGCCTGTTGTTCCGCGGCGGGTAGTCACCAAGATAACACCGTTGGCACCGCGCACACCGAACACAGCTGTCGAAGCGGCATCTTTTAATACGGTGATGCTTTCCACTTCGTTCGGGTCCATCTGAAAGAAAGAGCGCTCTACACCGTCCACCAGAATCAACGGTTTGGAAGTCTCCTCGGACAAAGAACCCGTGCCACGTACGTAGATATTCGGGTCTTCGGCACCCGGCTGACCGGAAAGCTGCACCGTAGAAATACCACTGACAGCACCTGCCAAAGCATTACCCAAACTTCCGCTCGGAGATTTCAGCAACTCTTCTCCACGCAGGGAAGAAATAGCACCGGTGACGGACACTTTCTTCTGTGTTCCGTATGCCACTACTTCCACCTCGTTCAACTCATTGTATTTTTCAGTCAAGCGGATTTCGATACCTTCACGTCGGGTTACTCTTGTTTCCACAGATTCATATCCGATGTAGGAGGCAATCAGAATAACTGGATTCACATCTGTAGGAACCGACAAAGTGAAATGCCCGTCCACATCCGTCACTGTACCCAATGCCGTCATACCTTTCACCACAACAGACGCACCAATCACCGGCTCCGAAGTCAGCGCATCCACTACCCTTCCTTTATACACAACCTTCTGTTCCGCATCGGCAGATGCCACCGCCACCACCGGAGAAGCACCGTCAGCGCTACTTCCTGCAAGCGTTGGCGTATTCATGCACAGCATGCACATACAGGCAGCCGTCAGTATATATTTTTTTCGATTCATAGTAGTAATTTTATTAATTCTGTCCATCAATGAGGAGACAATATCTCGTTTCCCAATCGGGCATGCCAATCACAGACTGCCCGTTCACCAATATGGAATAGGCCTGTACCTGACTGTTGGCAACGTTAAATACCTCCTTCCAACCCAATTGCTGCAAGAGCCATGCAGCCTGCATGACGCTGTATCCCTCTCCCGTAGGATTGCTGTCCCATGTAGCGGGATGGGCTGAAGTGTTGCCGCGCGGACGGTTGCAGACAGCAATACCTATTTTATTGTCATACGTCAGCCCGAAGAACACGTGGTCGTTGCAGACTCCCTGCCAGTTGCGACCATAGGAAGAACTGTGCACGCCACAGCCATCATTGTTCCACAGTTCGTATTTATTCAGCGCATATCCGTCTCTGATAGGCCACAGCGCATATCCCCACACAGCCTGTTCTACCTCCCATTCCGTAGCTCCGGCGAGGGAGTGACTGTCGTCTGTAAAGAAAGGAAGCTGCATCATCCGCCCGCTTGCCCCTTTCGAAAACGAGCCTTCGAAATAGCAATTACTGAATAAGATTTTTCCATTCTTGTCTACGCCCAGTCCGGCACGGAAAGAAGGATCCCACGAGGGGTCTTCCCAATTGCTCAAAGCGTCCTGCAAAGTGCCATTCTCATAATAGAGATGTGCCGGATTGCCACCAATCGCCCATGCCCTGCCTACAGCGTAGACATTACGTCCGCCTGCCACAATCAGCGCATTTTGCTGTCCGGGCTGCATTTGGTTGTTTTCAGCAGAGGGGTCTGTGACAAGTCTTGCATGGGCATTTTTCACGTCTATCGTCACGATAGCAAAATCACCGTAGACGTTGGTTTTCTCCCGGTCCTCCTTCCAATCACCCACGGCATCGAAAAAGTTAGAGTCGTAAAAATGGTGTTCCCACGGCCAGTTGTCATGGTCGTTCCACTTGTAATCTCCTGCCACGGGGATATCGCGCACTTGTGACGTCTTCAGCACGGTAACGTACGGATACTGCGCCTTGTCTACAAACTGTGCCGTTATATCCGAGAAGCCCATTTCTGCGGGTGTTTTCTTCATTACGGACGAGAGGTCGAGCGCCAATGTATAGGGACGCGCCTTTCCACCTGCCATAATATCCAGGCGATAAGTAAGGGATTCAGTAAAATCGAACGTCAGATTCTCGGGCGGAGTGGCACCTTCTATCAACGCACCCTCTTCAAAGCGTAAGGTAATGGCTTTCTGATTCATACGTGCCCGGTCGAACAGGATATTCAGATTAGAGAGTGAAGCACTCACGGGGCTTTCTTCCAGCCCTTCCACAAAGATTTTTCCCGCATCGAGCACGGGCAATGCATTGGAAGTGACGTTCACCCAATACTTTTTAATCCGGTTGTCGGGTGCCTTGATATTCAGCACAGGCGTCTCTTCCAGATTTATATGTGCCGGATTTTCCGGATATATCAACGTATATCCATCCATCAATTCCACATTCATTGAGGCCTGATCAAACTTTTCCGCCTCATTGAACCGGACACTAACGTGTTTTTCATCAACCACTTGGGCAGGCACCGTTTCCCCCTGCGACGTGATAGTCAACGAACGGAACGGATTCTCACCCTTGTCGTGCACTTCCATGTTGTAGTCACCGTCCGAGCAGGACGAATACCCCCAACCAAGAAGCCACAGCCATGTAAGGTTAAACAAGATTTTTCTCATAACTAATAAAGATTTTAATAAAAAAATATATTGCTATTTTACTCGAAAATAATCTAATGACCAGCTATCCATCCACTCCAACACCGGGCGCCCGTCTTGAAACTGGATAGGAAGCCAAAGGTAACGGCTATCATTGGGATGCTCCGGACGCCAAATGTCCCCCATAAAAATGTATGCGTCTTTCCGGTTTTCCACCTTTATAATATAGGTGCTCTGTCCGCCAAAAGTAATGGCAGCATCCGTGCCTACACAGGGATTGGGGTGCTGTTCCCAAGGTCCCATGATATGGGATGCCGAGAACATACGGGCTTCGTTGGGTGCCCATCCCGTGCAACCGGATGTTATCATCCAGTAGGTACCGTCTTTCTTAAAAATGGCAGGGGCTTCGTTTTCCCCGCCGGGAGCCATGCGGGCGTAACGTCCTGTATGATACAAATAATCGTCGGTCAGTTCTGCGATGTGCAGGGTGAGGTTTTCTTCAGAAGAGAAGATGTGGTAAGCTTTTCCGTCATCATCCACAAAAACAGTCTGGTCGCGTGCCATCTGTCCGCCTTCAAAGTCGCGCTTCATGTAAAGTCCCTGTTTCACAGCTTCCTGCCACTCTGCCGTCCGATAAGCCAGACGCTCTTCTACCAACGTATCGAGCGCGGCTATATCGGCGGCTGTGACACCTAATGAAAACTTGCCGGGATTTGCCCGTCCGGAACGCAGGAAACGATAAGGTCCTGTCACCACATCGCTGACTGCCACTCCATAACGTGCAGATTCATATCCTTTATCCTTCAGTTCGAGATGAAACCACATGACAAACTTACCTGTCTTCTTATTATATACGACTTTGGGACGCTCTAAAATACATCCCATAGCAATGTCACTCTCCGAATCATCGGCATCAACGGCAAGAGCGACGCCTTTGTTCTCCCATTCGGTCAGATTTTTCGATGCATAGCAGGTGACTCCTACCATTGCCGAACAGGTGGTGTCAGCTTTGTGTTCGCCAAACCAATAATATACTCCGTCATGATATAGCACGCCTCCGCCATGTGCGTTAATCGGATTGCCTTCCGTGTCGTTCCATACCCGTTGAGGGTAAAATGTTTTCTCCTCCTTTGCCACATTCACCGCGCAAGCGGAGAACAGTACAGCAAAGAAAAACAAATGATAAAGTTTTTGCTTATTCGTAAACATGGGCTATTTTTTAAATGATGCCCAAAAGTAAGACAAACGATGCGATAAAAAGGGGAAGTTTTTCGTATCTAAAGGGATGAAATCCGTATTTGCAGGGTTTTACGGAAAAGTTCCCATAATTGATTGATAAGGTATTGCAGACGGTTCCTGCCGTGCCAAGCAATGAGTACCGTCGTGCCAAGTAATGGGAACTGTCGTGCCAAGCAATGGGAACTGCTGTGCCAAGCAATGGGAACTG
>CAPAOL010000029.1:0-9247 GCA_948579315.1 uncultured Phocaeicola sp. | reverse complement strand
AATGGGAACTGTCGTGCCAAGCAATGGGAACTGCTGTGCCAAGCAATGGGAACTGCCGTGCCAAGTAATGGAAACTACCGTACCAAGCGATAGCCACCGATACGGTCAAGCAATCCTACAGACTTTGTATAAAAGCCTTCGGAGTCTGATTCATATTCTTCTTGAAAGCATTGCGGAAACTTTTCACATCCCGGAAACCACATTGCTTGCTGACTTCCTCTACATTCGATGCTCCCTGCCGGAAAAGTTGAACGGCTTTATATATCTTATAATCATTGATAAACTCAATCAGGGAATTGCCTGTCATTTGTCTGATTTTCTTATAAAGTGTAGAATGGCTCATCGCCAACTTAGCAGCCATCAGGTCTACATCAAACTCTTCATTGCATAAATTATCATCTATGATTTCCCGACAGCGCAACAGAAATATCTGCTCCTCTTTCGTATACGTCTTCTGCTCGGTGGCAATGGTGCTGATAATGGCAGCATTCTCCGACTGCACCACTAACCGCTCAATACGTTTGCGCAAGAGTTTTAAGGAAATCGGCTTGGACAAGTATACGTCCGCCCCACTGTCGAAAGCCTTCAGCATATCCTCTTCCGAGTTTTTCGCCGTAAATATGATGACTTTGATGTGCGCCAGCTTCTTATCGTTCTTCATCCGCTCCAAAAACTCCTGCCCATTCATGCGCGGCATCATCAGGTCGCAGACAACAATGTCCGGAAGTTCCCTGCCGGCAATCTCCAACCCCTCTTCTCCGTCATACGCTTTGTATATCTTAAAGTCGGACGAGAGATACCGTTCAAGGATATTCACCGTTTCGCGTTCGTCATCTATCAGCAGAATGGAATGAGTGGCGGTAGGATTAGAAACGGGCTTTGGTTCCGACCGCTGCACATCGTCTACCAACAACGACTCGATGCATATCGGACAGTCTTTGCTCTCCAGCTCCTTACGGGGAATAGTGAAAAGAAATGCAGAGCCTTGGTTCAGTTCACTTTCCACACGGATTTCTCCCCCATGAAGCTCAACCAATGTCTTGACGAACGACAGTCCCATCCCATCGCCTTCTCCCTGCTTCTTGCCCCGCTCCGTACGGAAAAAATTCTCGAAAATCGTATCGCGCATCTCTTCCGCGATACCTATTCCGTTATCTTCAACCGAGAAGCAAACAGCATCCGGACGGTTCCTCACTGTGAGCGTCACCGTTCCTCCCTCCTTCGTATACTTGAATGCATTGGATATCAGGTTCGTAAGAATGATTTCGAGTTTCTCGGCATCAAAATCAAGCATAATCTCCGTCTCCGCACAGCAGAACGTATAAGTTATCTCTTTCTGTCGGCACAACCTGCGGTAATCGTCCGTCAGCTCATTACAGAAATCCACTACATCTTTACGCTGTATGCTTAGTTGTAACTTACCAGAATCCATTTTTCGCAAGTCTATTACACGGCTAATCAACTTGTTCAGCTTCAACGAACTATGATGCATGGAAAGCAAGTAAGACAAAGGAACCTGCACTGGCGAATGGCGCGTCTCTATCAGTTCTTCCAATTGCGCAGCGATAAGGAACACCGGTGTGCGCAACTCGTGAGTGATATAAGTGTAGAAATCCAACTTCTCTTCGTTCAGTTTCTTCATCGTATTCTTCTCTACCTCGTTAATTTGCAGACGATACTTTATTTTCTGTTCATGCAGATAGAGCCAAATACTACCTGCCACCGTACCCAGTGCCAACAATATCCACAGGCAGATAGCCCAAGAGGTTTTCCACCAAGGCGGAGTAATAGTCAACTTAAATACCGAAGATTTTCCCCATAACCCGTTGTCGTTAATGCAACGAATATGAAACTCATATTCACCGGGCGGTACATTGGTATAGGTCACCTCCCGACTACTATCCAAATCCCGCCAGCCATTCTCTAAGTTTTTCAACCAACCGGAGAAACGTACTCTGCCGGGAAACAGGTATTCGGGCACACTATAAGCAATGGTGAAGAAATTTTGGTCATAATGTAACGTCAATTCCTTGCACTCCTCTCCTAACAACGTGAACTCCTCTTTCTCGTCATTCAACAGTCGCAAAGAAGTGAAATTTACCGCTTCATATCGTTGGCGGTAGTTTATCTGCGCCGGATTGAAATAGACGAGCCCGCTCACATTGCCGAAAAACATCTCCTCTCCGTCAAACGTACTGGAGTTATAGGTATACGAAGCCTGCTCTATCTCTTTTACATCAAAGCGTACGAAACGCTCTGTCTGCTTGTTCATCCGAAACAATCCGCTCGAAGTAGCCAACCAAAGATTGCCGTCATTATCTTCTTCGATAGAGGTGACATTGGAATCGGTCAGTCCCTCGTTAGCTGTATACAGCTTGAACGTCCCGTCACGTTCGTCCAGCGAATAGAAGTCAGACGTAACCGTAGAGAACCAAATCTTTCCGTCCGTATCCATGAATAGATATTTCAGGCAGTTGGAAGGAAGACGGATATCTTTCGACTGCATATCATAGTGCCTGGTGATGCGACAAGTACGTGTATCTATCTTGAATATTCCTTTCCGGGTAGATGAAATCCAAAGATAATGCCCGCGGCAAATGATGGCAGAACACTGCACTCCGTCCAGTCCCTGTACACACTTGAGTTTGCCGTTCTTCTTATCCAACACATAAACGCTGAATCCGCCAATCCAAATATGTCCGTGTCCGTCATCGGCAATCGTCCACACATTGTTCTCTACACCGTTCTCATTCTCATCAGCCATTGTCATGGAATAAGTAACGAATTGATTCTTACTGATGGAATATTTCACAAGTCCTTTCGTATAGATGCCCATCCATAGGTCGTCTTCGTCTTTGATAAGGGAAAGTACATTGTTGCCGGGGATGGCACTGTTGGCAGTGGTATAAGTACGCGATGTTCCTGTGCTACGGTCGTATATCTCCATTCCACCGCCATCCAGTCCTAAATAAAGCTTTTCTTTGTCCGCCACCACCGCCGTCACAATATCGTAAGTAAGCCTGCTGTTTCTGCGCGTCATCGTCTTAAAATTGCCAAGATGTTCCGAATACAGACTGATTCCGTGGCGGTAAGACCCCATCCATAGGTTATCCTTAGAGTCGACAAACAAGGAATAAATCGCATCGCTGGACAAATTGCTGTTATCCGGTGAGATTTTCTCCATCCGCCCGCCTTCCTTCAACAACAATCCCTCACCGTCAACGGCAAATATCGTCTTTCCTCTATATTCTACAACAGCCATCAGATTGTCTGGCACGCACCCTTCCGAATCCACCCGCCGGATTTCATTGCCGACTATACGGAAAGCAATGCTCTTGAAACCGATGCCATAGCCTACGTATCCTACATCATTGTGCTTATCATAATAAACCGTAGTGCGATAGGACATCACAACAGAATGATAGGCCAAGTGACTGACCACCTTACCGTTCTCGGTAGATAAAAGCCAAAGCCCGTTCGCTCCTGAAGCGATGAGCAACCCCGGCTTATAAGAAGCAAAACCATAGAAAGTATCGACATCGTCAAAACAAGCTGCAAATTCCCGCTGTCCCACATGTTTGCAAATTCTTCCGCGCCAGTCTAATACAAACAAACCTTTTTCATCTCTGACCAATTTACATATAGATGTTGACATGTTCTCCTCTTTTATCCCTGAGGTCAGACTACATGGATAAAAACGACCATCGCTATAAGAGAAAAATTTCATTCCTCTATCGGACGCCACCCAAAGCCCGTCTGACTCCGATTGAATATCCTGTACACAGCACTGCATAGAGTCTGCCTGATATCTTTCAAATTCCAGCCCGTTAAAACGGCACAATCCATTACTGGTTCCAGCCCAAATATATCCCTGTTTATCTTCATGCAAAGAACAGACCGAACTGTTTGAGCCTAAATAGAAATTCTCGAATATTCTTTTGAAAGAAGTTTCTGCAAATAAATTAAATGGCAGGCATAAGACGATAATCAAATATAGTATAGAACGATACATACAATCAGAAAATATAATTATAATAACCTTTTTAGTACATAACAAAATATAATCAATAGATTATTTATATAGAAACTTAAAGGTTAGTTTCTTAAAAAAGATTTGACGGCTTTTCATGGCAGCGAATCCTAAGATTCACAACAAAAGTAATCATTTATTTGAGATAATGGAATGTCATTCGGAAAAAGTTACTAAAAGTGATGTTACAAACAATATTTTTGCGCACTTTTTCACCCCAACTAGTCATTTATAGAAAATATCAATATCCCACTATAGGAAATAATAGAAACAAAACAAGCCACCGAAATGAGTCACTCATTCCGATGGCTTATCCCCTTTAAACACCTTTAAACAAAATGAAAATATGCCTCATTTACTAACTAAACTAACTAACCCTTGAGGCATATTTTAAAAGAGGCTGTCGCATCAACCTCTTTTTATTATAGACAGCTTTCGCTCTCTAACCTTAATTTATGAGTCTTATTTACGAGCTTCGGCAATATAACCGAGAGCTTCTTCACATTTTGCAGTTACATAAGCCCAGTCTTCTGCTGCCACTTTATCTTTCGGGAACAATTTAGAACCCATACCTACGCAGAATACACCAGCTTTGATCCATCCAGTCAGGTTCTCTTTAGTAGGTTCTACCCCACCTGTTACCATCAACTTAGACCATGGCATCGGAGCCATTAAGCCTTTCACGAAGTTAGTTCCGTAAACATCACCCGGGAATACTTTGCAAAGATCGCAACCTACTTCCTGTGCAAAACCAACTTCTGATACGGAACCACATCCCGGAGTATAAGCTACCGAACGACGGTTACAGACCTTAGCAATTTCAGGATTAAACAACGGACCTACTACGAAGTTAGCACCCAGCTGCAAATACATAGCAGCAGTAGCCGGGTCAACGATAGAACCGATACCGATTGCCATTTCAGGACATTCTTTTGCTGCGAACTTAACGATTTCAGCAAATACTTCCTGTGCAAAGTCACCACGGTTGGTAAATTCGAAAGCACGAACACCACCGTCATAACATGCCTTTACTACTTTCTTTGCAACTTCTACATCTTTGTGATAGAATACAGGAACCATTCCTGTAGAGCCGATCTTATTTAATACGGCTATTTTATCGAATTTTGCCATCTTATTATTTATTATTTTAAACGAATTGGTAAATGAGTTGTTTTTCAAATTCTCAACTCTCTATTTTCAACTCTCAGCTTATCTCTGTACGCGACCGCTTGCGTCACCACCAGCCAAAGCTTCAACTTCTTCTACAGAAACAAGGTTGAAGTCACCATTAATAGTGTGTTTCAAAGCAGATGCAGCCACAGCAAATTCAAGAGCTTCGCCCTGATTAGGTTTAGTCATCAAACCGTGGATGATACCACCGGAGAATGAGTCACCACCACCTACGCGGTCAATAATCGGGTCGATATCATAACGTTTTGAAGTATAGAATTCTTCTCCGTTGTAAATCATAGCTTTCCAACCGTTGTGAGTAGCAGAGAAAGATTCGCGCAATGTAGAAACTACATATTTGAATCCGAATTCTTTCATCATCTGCTGGAAAATACCTTTGTAGCCTTCAGCATCAGTGTGGCCAGCCTCAACGTCTGCGTCCGGTTTGAAGCCCAGGCAAAGTTCTGCGTCTTCTTCATTGCCGATACATACGTCAACAAACTGCATCAACGGTTTCATGATAGACTGTGCTTTTTCTTTTGTCCACAGTTTCTTACGGAAGTTCAAGTCAACAGAAACAGTTACACCGTGACGTTTTGCAGCTTCACAAGCCAGACGAGTCAATTCGGCAGCCTTGTCAGAAATAGCCGGAGTGATACCAGACCAGTGGAACCAGTCAGCACCTTCCATGATAGCATCAAAGTCGAAATCAGCAGCGTCAGCTTCAGCAATAGCAGAGTGAGCACGGTCATAAATAACTTTGCTAGGACGCATAGAAGCACCTGTTTCTAGATAGTAGATACCTACACGGTCGCCACCACGGGCAATAAAGTCTGTCTTTACGCCATATTTGCGCAATGCATTAACAGCAGACTGTCCAATTTCGTGTTTCGGTAATTTAGTTACGAAATAGGCGTCATGTCCGTAGTTGGCACAGCTCACTGCAACGTTAGCTTCTCCACCACCATATACTACATCAAAAGAGTCAGATTGAACAAAACGAGTATTACCCGGAGTTGATAATCTAAGCATGATTTCGCCTAATGTAACGACTTTCTTTCCCATAATCTTATGTTTTAAATTCTAAGTTATTAATATTATGAACTTTCAATTTATCATTCTAGCCCTATTTTAAAGCTTAACGCACTGATAACATGATTATTAATTCATAAAACAACTAACATCATATACCTTTCGTGTGCGGGCACAAAGATACAACAATTTTCGTAATTACAAAAATTGTTATATATTTGTATCGAAAATATTAAGATTATTATTGTGTGCGAGCACAAAAACCTATATAAATTAAAGGTTATCGTATGAACAAATTGCCCGAAAGGATCAGAATCAAAGACATCGCCCGTCTGGCAGATGTATCAGTGGGAACAGTAGACCGTGTTATTCATGGACGTAGCGGAGTGTCGGAAGCAAGCAAGAAACGCGTAGAAGAAATTCTGAAGCAGCTTGACTACCAACCCAACATGTACGCCAGTGCTTTAGCTTCCAATAAGAAGTATACGTTTATCTGTCTGCTGCCGGAACATCTGGAAGGCGAATACTGGACAGCGGTAGAAACCGGTATCCACGAAGCCATTGCCACTTATTCGGATTTCAATACTTCGGTGAAAATCAACTATTACGATCCGTACGACTATCATTCATTCGAAAATGCCAGCGAAGCCATTCTAGCTTTACAACCGGACGGAGTGATGGTAGCTCCTACCGCTCCGCAATATACAAAAGGTTTCACCGACCAGTTGCAGGCATTGGATATACCTTATATATATATAGACTCCAACATCAAAGATGTTCCTCCCCTCGCCTTCTTCGGTCAGAACTCACGCCAAAGCGGATATTTCGCTGCCAGAATGATGATGTTACTGGCACGGGATGAAAAGGAAATCGTTATTTTCCGCAAGATACATGAAGGAATTGTGGGTTCTAACCAGCAAGAGAACAGAGAAATCGGTTTCAGGCAGTACATGAAAGAACATCATCCGTCTTGTACTATACTGGAGCTCGACTTGCATGCCGAACGCAACGATGAAGACAATGAGATGCTGGATGATTTTTTCCGTACCTACCCGACAGTGAAGAACGGAATCACATTCAACTCTAAAGCCTATATAGTTGGAGAATACCTGCAAAGTCGCGGAAAGAAAGATTTCAATCTGATAGGCTATGACCTTCTGGAACGGAATGTCACCTGCCTGAAAGAAGGAAGTATCTCCTTCCTCATTGCCCAGCAACCGGAACTGCAAGGCGCCAATGGCATCAAAGCTCTTTGCGATCACCTTATTTTCAAGAAAGAAGTGACCTGCATCAACTATATGCCTATCGACTTGTTAACGGTAGAAACAATAGACTATTACCATAGCAAATAACAACAAAGTACAACTTTACAAGTACATTACATGGAAACAAAGTATTTAAGAATTAATCCTGCCGACAACGTTGCCGTTGCCATTGTTAACCTCCCGGCAGGAGAGCATCTTTCTGTAGATGGCATTGAGATTACATTGAACGAAGACATTCCTGCCGGACATAAATTCGCATTGAAGAATTTTGCTGAAGGCGAAAATGTAATCAAGTACGGTTATCCTATCGGACATGCACGAATGGCAAAAAAACAAGGTGACTGGATGAACGAAACGAACATCAAAACCAACCTCGCCGGATTGTTGGATTACACTTACAACCCGATTCAAGTTTCTTTGGATATTCCTCACAAAGATCTTACATTCAAAGGTTACCGTCGCAAAAACGGTGATGTAGGGGTAAGAAACGAAATATGGATTATCCCGACGGTAGGTTGCGTAAACGGTATCATCGGCCAATTGGCTGAAGGATTGCGTCGCGAGACTGAAGGTAAAGGTGTGGATGCCATCGTCGCTTTCCCGCACAACTACGGCTGTTCACAACTTGGCGACGACCATGAAAATACGAAAAAGATTCTTCGTGACATGGTGCTTCACCCCAATGCGGGCGCCGTATTGGTAGTAGGCTTAGGATGCGAAAACAACCAGCCGGACGTATTCCGTGAATTCCTGGGCGAGTTTGATGAAGATCGTGTGAAGTTCATGGTTACTCAAAAGGTAGGTGACGAATATGAAGAAGGAATGGAAATCCTGCGCGATTTGTATGCAAAGGCTTCTAAAGATGAACGTACCGATGTTCCTTTGTCCGAACTTCGTGTGGGATTGAAATGCGGAGGTTCCGATGGCTTCTCCGGCATTACGGCAAACCCGCTACTGGGTATGTTCTCCGATTTCCTGATTGCACAGGGAGGCACAAGCGTATTGACCGAAGTACCGGAAATGTTCGGTGCAGAGACTATCTTGATGAACCGTTGCGAAAACAAAGATTTGTTCGAGCAGACCGTCCATCTGATTAATGATTTCAAAGAATACTTCCTGTCACACGGAGAGCCTGTAGGCGAAAACCCTTCTCCGGGAAACAAAGCCGGCGGTATCTCTACATTGGAAGAAAAAGCATTGGGATGTACCCAAAAGTGTGGAAAGAGTTATGTGTCCGGCGTGATGCCTTACGGCGAACGTTTACAGAAAAAAGGTCTTAATCTGCTTTCTGCCCCAGGCAATGACTTGGTTGCAGCCACCACCCTTGCTGCAAGCGGATGTCACATGGTTCTTTTCACCACCGGACGCGGTACTCCTTTTGGTACTTTTGTTCCAACCATGAAGATTTCCACCAATTCGACGCTGGCTAAAAACAAACCGGGATGGATTGACTTCAACGCTGGTGTGATTATAGAAAACGAACCGATGGAAAAGACTTGCGAACGCTTCATTGATTATATCCTCAAAGTGGCAAGCGGTGAATTCGTAAACAATGAAAAGAAAGGTTATCGCGAAATTGCTATCTTTAAAACAGGCGTAACCTTATAAATCTGATAAAACAAATATATCGAAGATAAAAAGAAACATTGTTAGAACTATAGAGTTACTATCCTCCACTCAATGATAAGTTGAACAAAAAAGCGTAGCTTTAGACTAGATAAAGCTACGCTTTAGCATCCTTAAAGCATAG
>CAPAOL010000028.1 GCA_948579315.1 uncultured Phocaeicola sp. | reverse complement strand
CGGATTTTGAACCTTTCGTTTTGGTTTCGCCGGATTTTTGGATTTGCGGATTATATATTTCCATTTCATCGAAATGCTCATCTACAAATTGTTGGAGTTGTTCAATGTTTTTTTTATCTTTGTCATCTACAGCCAATTTTAGAGCATAATCTAGAGTTTCTTCAAACTCCTCTTTATCAAGCATTGGTGGTAACTGCCTATGATCTCCTATCACAATGGCTCTATTGCCATAAACAAAAGGTAACACCAATTCTGCAGGCGTTGCTTTTGAAGACTCATCTTGTATTACTGTTGTAAATTCAATGCGTGCTCTACCTTTCTTTTGTTTAAATACATCACAGAAATTATGATAGAATGGAGTAAAGCCGTTGAATTCATCATTTCCAGCCTTTTTGTCTCCAATAGAACTACAAGTTGCACCAATGACATTAGCATTTTCCACATATCGCTTATATACGATGTCTCGCAGTTTCTTATTCGGGTTACTTAAATAATTTCGCCATCTCTTGATGACCTCATTATCTTCTGAATCAGATCTATAGAACGCTCTCTCTGAAATATTGTTTACCCAATTCTTAAGAATCAGGTCTGTTGTAATTTTTGTTTCTGTTTCTTCGTCTGTTTCATCGGTAACGAGACATGCATCTCCCTCTTCAACCCATCGTTTCATCAAATCAATGGAGAATTGTAAACCTTCTGACTCCAATTTCTCCTCACCTCCGAAACGAACAGGTTTGACAAGATTTGTCTTATTATTGACAATTCTTGATATTGCATTATCTACCGCAAGATTTGTTTCAGACGTGAGCAATATCCTCTCACGTTTATTTCCTTGCTGAAGTCCTTTTCTTACCAATTGCCATATCAATTCTGCAATAGCTGTAGATTTGCCAGTTCCTGGAGGACCTTGAATTACAGCTAAGTCATCAGCATACATGGCTTTAATGATAGCTTGTTTTTGTGATTCGTTTACACGAGTGTTGAGAAGATGTTCACATAGATCTTTATATACCACACTATCATGACGGAGCATCAATTCTATATCTGTGGTCTTTGTTGCTTCGGAAGAATCAAAAATGAAGCGTTGTAATCTTGAGTTGGCAAGGTCTGCACCTGTTGTGGCCATAGTGAATGTATTCTTCAGGCGCGATATTTTTTCCAAGTCTCCAGTAAGAATAGGCACAATGGTTGAAATAGCACCCGACTCAAAAGCTTCAATTACTTGATCTTTCTTTTCCTCTGCAACATCTATATCAAACGTTAGTTCAGGATAATTGGCTTTCAGTAATTTTCCAAATGGGAATTCTTTTTCACCAAGTACAAAACCAAAATCAGCTCTTCTCATATCAACAATACTTTCTTCAAGATCTTCTAATCTCGATTCTGCATTGTAGTTGACATTAAGTCTTATTTTGCCTTCTACTTTTGGAACAAATTCTATATTTATTCCGGTGATACTTACTTGCAGTAAGTCATTTTGCAACCTTGCACAAAGGGGATCATATAAATCTGACTCAACATAAGGCAACCTAATGTTTATCTTATGGTAAACATTATCATTTTCGATAGTTATATCTTCATACTTATCTTCTAATGCCTGCTTAATCTCTTCAAATCCAACAATTTGTGTGTTTACCTTGCATTTATATCTATGTTCATCAAATACGTTAACTTTGATGAATGGAACGCTTTCTTCAACCTTGCGAATTAATTCTGTTATATCCTGATTTCTCCAATCGAAATCAATGCCAATTGCACCAGTATCTTCGTTGAAACTATAGCCTTCACGTCCTGACAAGACGGTAGCAACCTCCTTGAGCTTAGACTTTATTAGATTGTGTTTGGATATAGTGTATGAGAATAACACATCAATGTCTATGTCTGATGCAGAACAGAACATTGAGGCTTCATCCATGAATGCTTTTATATTAGCATTTATTTCGTCCAAGAAATTTGGATGAAAGGGATCCTTGCGAGTAAATGCACGTTTGAACTCAAAGGTCTCTGTATTTGGAAACCAACAGTCATAACAGTCTTTCAACTCCTCTTTTGCAGATTCGTTGTTAACCTTGAAAATGATATTGTAGTGTTTACAAAGAAGCCCTAAATCTTGATATTTGTTGTATTCTTCTAGCGGTATATATTGATTATGATACTCAAAAGCATCAATTATCTGTGGTTTTGAATTTTTCTTCCTTGCTTTCTCATAAGTTACATAATGATCTCCGAAAAGATAATGCATATATTCTTCTCGTAAAACGGTGACCTTTGAAATAAAAGCAGCAGTATCGTCAATTGTTCCTTCTATAAGATGGCCCTGCTCTATGATTGATTCCAACTGTCTCAACTCTTCAATTGACATCTGGTCTGATCTTCCCATACTATTTGCATAATCAATCGTAGCATTTATTGAAGGAGTTGTGTCAAGTTCAATGTAATTGGCAGAGAGGGTCTTTCTGATAGAAGCTAATTCATTTTCTGTTAAGTTGTTCCATTTTAATTCATCAACAAGGATAGAGCCAGATTCTAAATTGTAGTCATCAGCACCTAATTGTTCTTTTAGTATTTTTTCTACCTGTTGTTCATTACTTGTTTCATCAACTGTAACGTGTAGCTTGTCATTTTCAATCTCAATTGAATCTGTCTTAATTGAAATAGGAGAACAGCGCTGTCTTATCAGCTTTTCTTGAATATCTACAAAACGCTGCCAAATGTCACGAATAGCATCTTTGCTCAAATTATCATTGTTATTTGAGCTACCTTTAACATCATTTGCTATTTTACTATTCTGGCTAGTATGTTGTTTTTGACGTTTTTCTCGTTCTATACGCTTTTCTTCTTTTGTTTTGCGTTGTGGGCGAGTGGCCGAATTTAAAGCTGATAAATCTATTTTACCTTGTACTGCTATAGTTTTATTTACTTTTGGAGCTCCAAAACGAAATACAGATTCATCGTGATGAACAGTTTCCTCTGAAATATCTGGCGCAACGGGTAGCAAGCCAGAATGTTCACATAGCTTGTTGACGTAAATAACTCTATCCTGAATTATGGCACTAGGACATTTTGACTGAATTACATCAACTGTCCAGAACTTTAATCCGGAACCTATGAAAGTTTTAGGGAACAATATATATTTGTTTTCCCACAATAGAATAACATCATTTCTAAGTTTATTCCATCCGTGTGAATTTATGATCTCTCTATTTTCTCTCGGATCATTAGTAAATGGCTCGGCCGCCCATGGTAAAATGCGCAGAGGACGATTGTCTAGTGATTCCTTAATTAGTGCATATTGCTCATCGGAAATCTTAGCATTGGGACTTGGCTCAATCTCAATACCATTTTTTGTAAAGAATTCAACGACGGCATGAAGTCCGACATTATACTCTCTGCATATCTTATTCAGTTTAATCGACATAGTTCTCAAATATTATGAGATTGAATAAATTCCTCAGGGTCTCCAAGTGTAAATCCGTGATTTTTGAATGCAGCAACACTTTGACTATTATATGGTGAGAATACAAGTTTTTGACTAGTTATCACCAATTCGGCCTTAGCTACAACATTTCCATTTTCATCTGACAACTTGTAATTTCTTATAACGTTTTGGGGATTATTGTTTTTACTAAAAAACTCCGCTATACGATCTATGGTATTTGGTAGCTTTTCTTCATGTAGTTTTACTGTAATTTCCGGTAAAACTGTTGTCTCGAGTGTATCTTTCATTTCGTGCTCGTATACTTTTAAAAAAAGGTCAGGAAGCATGACATTTTCATAGGAAAGCAGATTCTTAAAAAGGGAAGCAACCTCGTTTGAATCAAATCCTGCATGACCACAACCGACAGGAGTAATTAGAAATGTAAGGTCTTTATTGTTTTCTACATATTGTATAAATCTTGTTACAGCCTTACTGAGATCACCAAATGAAAATCCTTTGGTAGGTAGTGCGTAGCAATTACCTGTAGGGCCATCAACTACACCAACTTGCGCTCCAAATTTTTTGGCTGCCAAACCTGCAGCACCATATTTTTGAGACCCTTTTGTATCAGTTCCAAATACAAATACCTGGTTAGGCCGTAGAGCAAAGATATGGTTTGGAGTTTTTCTGTTGTATGAAGTTAAAATACTGGCGATGGAAGCAACGGAAGTGTCTTCAACGGTTTCTTGTCGAGTATCATTATATGCACTTAGTGACTTATCTATGAACCTGCTAAGATTCATTTTTATAGCAATATCAATTATGTCAGAATTTGACATGTTTGTTGATTTGCATGTGATGTCTTCTATCTTCTCAATGAAGTGCTCATTATCA
Source organism: uncultured Phocaeicola sp. (assembly GCA_948579315.1). GTDB lineage: Bacteria > Bacteroidota > Bacteroidia > Bacteroidales > Bacteroidaceae > Phocaeicola. Next base: position 42,486 of record CAPAOL010000028.1, on the reverse strand, counting down.
GCAATGTGCAACCAACTTTTTACCCTTCCTGACAACTGATTATCAAGTTCAATATTTTGATTGAACACAACTAAAGTAGGAATGTCCTTAACCCAATCAGCATCGATACCTAGTTCTCTCAAGCCATTACGTAAGGCAGCATGATTTACACGTGCTTGTTGGTAGACAGTCTTTCTGGAACCACCTTTTATAATCTTATTGTCCGATGTCCAATCACCATTTTCTGATGCTACAATTTTTCCACCATAATTTTTAAACTCAATAGCTATAATAGCATCATTCTTTATGAGAATAGCATCAAATTCTGAATCATAAATATTATAATTAGCAATTAACAGACAAAAACCACCTGAGTCTTTGTATGCATCTTTGAGTATATTACATAAAAGACGGAACTGCTCACGTTCTGCTGTATTTTCGTAATTAGAGCATCGAAATGCAATGAATCCACCTGTCATGACTGTTGTGGCTTAAAGGTTATAGATGAAAGTTAATTCCTACTCACTAGAAGTTCTCTAATGTTTACCTGTAATAAATCGGAAATTTTAGCGAGGGTTTGAAGGTCAGGTTGAGTGGTGTTTGTGCACCATTTGCTGACTGTGACAGGATCTTTGCTTAGTTTCTCGGCAAGCCATTTGTTAGTTTGCCCGGCATCCGCTAATACAGCCTTCAATCTGTTTAAATTCTTAGAGCTCTCCATATTTAATAAATTAATGTTAGATGCAAATTTAGTAATTTATTTTGTAATAAAAGGAAAATCTAAGAGAAAAGAATACAAATTGTCGATTATTTAACTCTTTTGGTCAGCGACATTTTCCCGTGCAAAGGAACTGCGGACAGAAAGAACGTCAAGTGTCACTCATGTTTTCGGTCGGAGGGCTTGACGGCAGCCTTCCACAAATTTTCTAATCCCTCTAAAATTAGGGTATTCCGTCTGCACTCTCTGACCTCACACCTACCTTATCTTCCCTTTTGTCCGTAGTGGCAATCTCGCACGAAAAACGGTTCTCCCGACCAAGAGGCTCACAAGAGCTTCACAAAAGGGAAAAAGGATTAAACTCAAAAACAAGTATCTATGCGAGTAAAAAGAATGACAATCGAACAAGGCAAGAGAGTGGGTATTAACCGTTTCCCTAATTTCCACAAATCGGGAAGTATTCGAGGCATGAAACATTTCTTCTATGGAAAGGACTGCCTGTTGGTACAGTGTGGAAGTTATATCTACAATGTGTCATCTGAGCCTGAAATTTATCATCAAGCAACCCTCTAAATTTTATCAATATGGATTATAAGGAATTTTCAGGGGAAACAATTTCCGAACAAGACAAGGCTTTTGCCCAAGAATTTGCAAACTTCGTAAACGGACGGATGTGTTCTGCCGAGCGTACCGGAAGAGAACTGACCAAAGCGCATCGCTATCTCCAGCAACAGATGTTCAAGGTCTGTATCGGTTTTATACGCCAGTTGGCAATCAACTATCAAAAAGGATGTTATGACGAGCGCAACAAGTGGGCTTCCCAGCTTGCAGCAGCGGCATACGACCGACTGACCGAGGACAACCTCATTTATGCCCCCGAATATACTAACCTCAAAATGTAATGATTATGTACGAGACAGATTTTCCGGAATATGGACGGCAATGTGAATTGGTTAAACCGTGGCGTGGCTACCACAGAGGTACAATTGTAGGAAGGACTGCAAGAGGCTATATCGTGCAGTTCAGTAGCGGAGCAGAGATAGATGTTTATGAGGACGAAATAGAATTTGATTGACATGTGCAGATTATTGACACCCCAGTTAGAGGATGCCTTGAAAGGTTTTCCTCTTTATTCCCAAGACGGCAAGGGAAAAGAAGCCGTTTGTATAGCGATATTCGCCATCGGTTCAGTACGTTGGTTCATACTTGAAGGAGAGACCGAAAAGGACGACACTCTTCTTTTCGGTATCGTCATCGGGTTGATGGAGGACGAGTATGGCTATATTTCCCTCAATGAGTTATCAGAGTTGCAACTTGACCTTACTGCGCAAGGTTACGGTAAACTCCAAGTGCGGCAACAAGCGAACTTTCAGCCTACTCCGTTAAAACTATTGAGTGACAATCGGCTTCAATGGTTCTTGGCGAGATTTGAAGAATGAGTTATCAGTCAGTCGTGGTGATAGTGCTACGGCTGACTTGATTATTATTGTATGCCACCTTTCCGTTTTCGCCCCTTCTTTGGGAGACCGCTCGCCTTATATGCTGTCAAGTCGCAACCTTGAAACAAAATCCGCATATTACTTTGTTGCCTGACAAAAGGCAGGGGCTTTTCCTGATGCTTGATGTAAGCATAAATGGTGCAGCGATGGACACAAAGATAGCGAGCTGCTTCATTGACCGTGTAGAGCCTATCCGGGATAATTCCCATTAAAATTGTGTGTAAACCCATAATTTGAGATTGTTTTGACGTGAAAGTTACAACCTTACAGGTAATTTGGCAATACGTTAAATATTGGAATACCAATGATTTGTGTGGATTTGTCGGGAATATGTAGGAGTGGCAACTATGCGGAATGAATCACCAAGGGAAGCGAGGGTGAAAACAAGCGATGTTTTTTGCGAGAATGAGAAGGATATATATTTGAGGGTTGACAGCGTTGACAAAGGAGCCAAAGCCTGTCAGTCGTAAAAATGCGATTGGAAAGCAATTGTTATACAATATATTATACTTTTTAGTTGATAAAAGAATAAAATATATATGTACCCGGTTTTGTCAACACTTGGCACCGGATTTTAAGGGGAATGGAAAAAGTGGCTACGTTTGTCAACGTTTGTCAACACATTAATTTTATATGAAGTCGTTGATACCATGCACTTTATGCTTTGTCAACGCTGTCAACCGTGAAATATGTGCATATTATATTTTGAAAATGCACTAAGGATAAGTCTGTAATATGGGGATTCATTCGTTGAAACAATACAATGGAAGGAGTATCTGTAAGATGATATTTGGAAAATACTGGCATACAGACATTCTTGCCACATGGCAACGGGTTGCTATTTGCCAAGAATAACAGTCTGCTTTAGACCGAACATGAAAAAGACCATCTGCTGAGACATGCAGGTGGATCGAGACTTCGCTACGGTACTTGCATATCTCGGCTTACGGTCATTTTATCCAAAAGTTCGGTCAAATGTTCCTACAACCATCCTACTATGGAGTGGGGCACTTTCCCATACGATTCTGTCCGGCTTACCTTTGCGGATATTCTTTTGCAAAGGTTTTGTCGGCATTGCCAAACGTCAAACCGGGAATGGCAAATCTTCCTCAAACGGGTTGAGCGTATTTACCGTTCCCTCATTTGCCTTATTGCCTGCCAACGCGCTTGAAAAGCAAAAAATATCCCTTGGGCAAGCCGAAAAGCTTGAAACAAAAGGGAAAATAATTCAAAGCGTATGGCACAGATTGACGAGAACATCAAAAAGCAGTTGGACAAGCCCCAAGTTTGGTTCTGCAAGTATTTCCCTAAACGTATTCAGAATGTGGGCGAGAAAGAAATAGCCGCCAGAGACCTTGTTTATGCCTTCAAGGATGGAAAGGCTTACGAGAAAGTAGCCCAAATGACTGCATCGAGTATGAAAGAACGATATGGTGGAGCGTGTACAAACATCGTATTCTCTCCAGTTCCGGCATCTACGGACAAGAAGAATGAAATCCGATACAAGGCATTTTGCGAAAGAGTGTGTGAACTGACCGGAGCGATAAACGGTTATGACCACGTGAAGGTATGTGGTGAACGGCTATCTATCCATGAACACCGAAAGACGGAAAAGGAAATCCGAAAGGTCAGCATTTTGGAGTTTGATGAGAAGTGGTTTGACGGAAAGACCGTCTTGGTGTATGATGATGTAATCACTCGTGGAACGAGTTACGCCCTTTATGCCTGCCAGCTTGAAAGTTTCGGAGCGAATGTACTTGGCGGTATTTTCTTGGCACGAACCCATTACAGAGTAAGAAGCTGATGGAAAAGGTATTGTATTTAGAAAAGGAAAAGTCCATCACCTTTACAGGTCATCGGATTATCCCCTTCATCCGACAAGAGGAAGTAAGGACACAGTTGACAACAGTTGTGGCTCTTGCTTACAAGTCAGGTATAACTTGTTTCTATTGTGGCATGGCATTAGGGTTTGACCTGATGGCGGCAGAGGTCGTATTGTCGCTCAAAGACAAGTTTTCCGATATTCAGTTGATTGCCGTTGTTCCGTTTTCAGGACAGAGTTCCCGATGGACTTCTTCTGAACAGGAACGGTATCACCGAATACTTTCCCAAGCGAATAAGGTTGTTACATTAAGCAAGGACTATTTCCGTGGTTGTTTGCTTAGACGGAACGATTATATGCTTTCACATTCTTGCAGTGTGATTGCATACTATGATGGCAAGCCCAAAGGCGGCACGTTTTATACGGTTAGGAAAGCCGAGAGGATGAAAATGAATGTGGTCAATATTTACGGCAAAAGGGGCTAACCGCCCCTTTTGTATTTATAGAACCGTTAATCCCAACGGTGAAAATTCTTGTATGTGAAATATTACTTCAAAAATTTCCAATGCCCTCCTTTCGCAGACCCTTCATATTCAATTAAATCCTTTAAGTCTTCAAGGTCTCGACGGATTGTTCTTAAACCGGCGTCAAGTTTTTCCGCTATCTCTTCTGCTGTAATAAACTGGTCTTGCTTTATTAAACTAATGATTCCTTGTTGACGTTTGCGCTTTTTTATAACAGCTTTTTTGTTTTCATGGGTGTCATTCAAAGATATTTGCAACTCATCATCTTTTAATTCATCAGATTTTTTGAGTGCCATTTTCTCGGTTTGGGTGCCATTTTCTCCAATTTTGAGTGCCATTTTCTCGGTTTGGGTGCCATTTTCTCCAATTTTGAGTGCCATTTTCTCGGTTTGGGTGCCATTTTCTCCTTCCTTTGATGTCGCTTCCATATATGTGATAGAGAAAATGAATTGCGAACCGTTATTAATTTCCACCTTATAATCTGGATAATATAAAGGGGCATAGCGTAAGATATTGCGAGTGCCTGACCCCATGTCTTCTACCCATGAAAGTTCATGGAACACGCGCACAAGAAGAGGGTTCTTTGTATAGTTGTTCAACTGCTGTAATGTAAGCTCGCCTTCAGGATTCTCAGGAGATAATCGGGTAGGATTCTTGGTAACTACCCGGTCTTTGAAAACATGGAAAAAGCAAGCGTACCCTGTACTGAAATCAGCATGTACGCATAAGTTGGCGATTATTTCACGGAACAAATCCCAACGAATATCCTCACGCCTGGTGGAACCGGATGGTAAATAGAATTTGTCAGGAAGATAGCGTTCTGTAAATTGAGTCAGCTGGTCATACACTTTGATAAGATTACAACGCATGGTTCTTCGGTCATCATACCGATTGGGAAATTGCGTCATATCGTTATATTGTTCATAGGTACACATATGGAATAAGGCTTCAAAGCGATAGCGTGGCATGAAGTCTTCTATTGCTTCTTCTTTTCCAAACAATATAAGTGCGGCATATTTCAATTCGAGTTCACCGGAAATTGAATTCTTCTTGGCTATATGAGTATGAACCAATATCTCTTCATCAGTCAGTTGCAACCAGGGATGCCCCGGCTTAATCACGGCGAGTATGTTGCGGCAAAATTGGAATGTTTCATGGTCGAGATTATCCATCGTTAAGTCCTTCACAATCCTTTCTTCAAACAAATGGGGATTCTTCCGCTCAAATAGGGATAGTAATAATTCAGGATGGTCTGTCACGTCAATGTCAGCATCTCCGTTCCTGTCCCAAAACCTGTCATTATAACGATATACATATTGTCCGCAAGGTATGTCAAGAAGAAGGACTGTCTTATTATTGACTTCCATTATTTCCGGAGTAAAGTATGGACAAGGCATGAACAAATCCTTATTCTTTATGGAAGTAATGATATTTGCTTTAAGTTTTTCCGCTTTGTCCGGATTGACACCGATAATCTCTCCATCGTCCTTTACTCCAACAAGGATTTGCCCTCCACTATGATTCAAAAATGAGCATACTGTCTCGTACAAAGATTCTGAGACCTGTTCTGTACAAGTTTTATATTCGATTTGAGTACCTTCTCCTTTTTGGGAAAGTTTTATAAATTGTTCTTCTGTCATTGATTCCGTGCTATTTAAGTGCAAAATTACAAAAGAAACAACAAAATCAAGCATATATGTTGAGCTTTCCTTTGTTTTACACAAGTTATATCTTCTTAAATACGATTATTGCTTTTGCCTTGTCTAATTTTTCATGATTTCTAAATGCTATAAAGGTAAATCTCGCTGTGATGGAAAGCCCTGTATCTGTACATTTGACGGTTCCTGCCCCGTAAGATTATCTTCCATAACTTCTTGTTTGTCGGAAATGATTTCCGTTTCCAATTCCAATCCAAACGCTTCCTTTAATTGCAGATAGTCAAAACATAACGCCTTCGGTCGGTTTACTTTGACCTTCTTGACCTGCTCATTGTTAACCATCTCAAATGAATAGTCGGGCAGACCGCTGGGTAACAAGATGGTAAACCTATCCTGCTTTAGTCCAAGAAATGACGAATGAGATTTCAGGTACGACATAATAGTAGACCAGTTAGAACGGTTGGCAGTAGCGTTCATGTTCCGGCTATTGAATAAAGAAGCCACCGCCGCCATATTCAGATAGAGGATGGGACGCGCCTCCTTGAACTCAATATCTTCCTTGACTGAGATTGGACGGAAGGATTTCATATAGCGGATGCGGTAATGCGCCTTATCCACACATTTCCCTGAAGTCTGGAATCCTTGCAGCATACTCCAAAAGTCGGCTACTTCGGAACTTTCTTGCGCTAATTCGTTTTGGCTTCGTATGCCTTTGACCGCCGTTTCAAACAGATCGGCATAACTGAACGGGACATCCAGTACTGTTTCCAAAGTACGGTAAGCAGCCAATGGAATGACCCAGTTTCCGAAAATACGGTCATGGATGCTCTCATTCTCAAACTTTGTGGCCAATTCCCTTTTGGTGATGGAGTAGATTTCCGGAAAATTCTTCTCGAACAGTTCCCGATGGCTCAATATCTCAATGGTCAAGTGGGTCAGCCCCATGTTGCAGAGCGCAACCAAATCTTCATAGTTCCTTTTCTCCACTTGGTTGAACGATGTTTTGGAGAAAGCCAAGAAGATGACACGGGTATAGAGTGCCATATCTTGCGTAGGCTTGTCCTGTCCGCATAAAGCAACTCCGGTACTGACGATGGTCTGCGCTGCCATTCCGTCTGTATTGGTACTCTTCTTCGTCTGCCCGCCACCTCCCCATAAACCTTTGAGGTAGGCGATTTTGCGGATGTCGAGGTCGTTCTTGTACTCATCCAGTACCACCAAGGTATTGACCGCCTGTGATACCCGGTCGTTCATGGCAGGAACAGAGGTGACACCAAGGTTTGGCGGGTCAATTCCGTGTAAGAAGAAAGATTGCAATGAAGTGGCAAGCGTGGTCTTTCCGGTTCCTTTTTCGCCGAAAAGGTTCAGGATGGGAAAATGTCGGGTACGTCTGAATATGATGTCACGAAACAGGGTGGCAAGAAGATAACATAAGGCGATAGAGGCGTTCTCGCCGAACACCCCAATCAGTCTTGATGCGAAATCATACAGTTTTACGCCGTTGCGGTTCTCATGAACCATCAACCGCTCAAACTGAAAGATTTCCGGGTTGTGGAGATAAATCTTGGAAGTCGCCGGAATGTAAAACGCCTTGCCGTTGACACCACGGACGATTCCTAAGTCATCGACATTCTTGAAAGTTCCACCGTATAATATACCGTTGCCGAAAGCAAAGAACTCTTCGGAGGCGTTCCAGCCCAACTTACGGATGCGTTCTGCCGTATCGGTTTTAGAGTATAGGTATTCCTTGACCCGGTTGAGCTTGTCAATCTTCGCCAGCCACACATAGTTGCCCAATGACCCGACTTTCTGCTGGAAGTTGCTCAAAGAGCATAATTCCGACTCTTTCAGCTCGATAACACGGCACACGTCATACATATTCCGCATCCGGAAAATCCGGGTGGCGTTGTTCTCATCCTCGATATGGAACAGCGGTTCCATGATGAAATTGGAAATCCTTGCCGGTTCTTCGTCTTTTTCGCCTATGGCGTAATAACAGTTTTCCCGGACAAACAGCCCGAACTGGCGTAGCAGTTCCGCTTCACGCTGCATTTCGTTCATCGACGAACCATATCCCTGCTTTTTCCTCGCTTCGCCACGTGCTTGGGTGACGGCATCACGCCACAACTTGACTTTACCGTGCAACTTGCCTAGTTGTTCAATACACTGGTCAAAGACCAACTGATCTTTTACATAGCGCAAGAGGTCGGCGATTTCAGCTACGCATTTCCGTTCTTCCATCAAAGAACCGGCTATGCAGAAGCGTTTTTGTGCCAGCCATACGATAAAATGCTTTTCCTTCAGGGACGAATAATCCTCTTTGCAATGGATGTAGCTATCGGCATCGTTCTTTCCGTTTTGTTCCGCAAAGGGCAGTTCCCTGACCGTCACATGGAATCCCTTCTTTATTGCGGAAGCTCCGTTTGTCATGACCGCTTCAAATCCAGCTCCGTAAGGTTTGCCTTCGGCGGTGTCCGAGTCCGGTATGAAGCAAAGAGAGGTAGTGAACTTTTTCAGTTGGTCAAACTGGCTGTCCGTCCATGCTGTACCGAGAGCTGCTACGGTATTGTCAAAACCAACGGACTGCATCCTTAACACATCCGGTGCGCCTTCCACTATGATATAGTAGTCGGCATCCCGTTGTCGGCTTGCCCGGTCAATACCGAACAGAGTTTCACCTTTGGAATAAATGATGCTGGTGGAAGAGTTGATATATTTAGGGGTTTTCTCGTTGTTCCCTATATATCTGGCTGTATAAGCGATAATGCGTCCCCATCTGTTACGGATGGGAATCATGATGCGTTGCCGGAACATGGCATATATGCTGCCATCCTCATTGCGCTTCAACATCCCAAGTTCAAAAAGGAATTCCTCATTGAGCCCTTTTGTTCGGCAATACTCCATGAATGTGTTTCCATCCTTGGGAGCGAAACCAATTCCTGCGATGGAACAGAACTCTTCCGACCATCTGCCGTAAGCATACTCACGGGCTGCTTGGTTTTCCTCCGTCATCGCCACTCTAAGGTTTTCCACAAAGAAGCGTTGAAGATGGTCGAGGGTAATCAGGAGTGATTCCTTGTGTTTGGCTTCCGCCAATTCCTCTTCGCTACGTTCTTCATCTGAATATTCTATCGGTATGCCGTTGTTCTTGGCGATAAAGGTTACAGCTTCCATAAAGGTCAGGTTCTCCTTTTCCATGATGAAAGTGATGCCATCCCCGCCACGGTTGCAACTGAAACAGTGGAACAGGTTCTTGCCGGGAGTGACCGCAAACGAACCTGTCCGTTCCGAATGGAAAGGACAAAGCCCCATCAACGTCGATCCTTTTCGTGAAAGTCTGACGTAGGGTTTGAGTATATCCTCTATGACAAGGTTCCTGACTTTATTGATGGTGGATTCGCTTATCATAATGTTTTGAGAAGGTTCCAACATTCAATGATTGACTGTCCGGAATATTTGGGACGGCTAAGGTTCTGGGGATTAAGAGGCTTGATGTAGCCGTTATCCCTATACTTGCGGAGTGTCTTGTAGCTTACGCCCAGTTCAGCACACGTGCGTTTGACTGAATAGACACCATCGGGGTCACATGTTGGCTTTAATTCCTTCATTTGTCATTGCTTTATTATTAGAGGAGACCCTATCTTGTTGTACTTTCAATACCCAACATTGAAAGTTTTGATATTATTGAATATGTAGCCATAATAATGTTTACCTATTCTATTTATTTCTTATTGTTACCGCTTTCTTTATGTGATGGCGGTTCAATGTAATCTTGTACGGTGCGCTGTAAAAGACGGAGGTCAGAAGTCCTGTATTCCACTTTTCCGGGTCTTTTGTAAGATACAACCTTCCCTTGCCGTTTCCATCTTTCGACATTGCGCCTTCCAAACAGCTCATACGCCTTTCTTTGGCTAACAAATTCAGGGTCGTTGCTGTCAGCCTTCATCATTCCGACAATCCTGGCTGCAAGGTCGTTTAGAAAAGCATCGTATGGGACCAGCCGGTCTAAGACTTGGAGTATTTTCATATCCATATAATTAAACCGCTCAATCAATACGCTTTACAGTGATAGTCATATTCTCCCTATTGGTTTGTGTCTTATACTGCCGATTGTAGATGGCACCCAGTTCAGAGGCTTGGGTACGGACACTTTTTAGCTTGGAAATGGGGAAGGTGATTGACTCACCGATTTTGAGGGCGGTGAGAGCGGGACGGATTTTTACCACAATTTCTGCCATAATGTTTGGATGTTTAATGTTTAATGTTTAACTTTGCATATACCAATTGAGTGTATAACGCTTGCAAAATAACATAATAATGTTTAGGTAGCCAAATAAATATTTGATATTTTTTGGTTTAATCTCTGTTTAATGATTTACGCCTATGGAAATAAACATCAAACGTGTGCATGTGGGTGCCGAAATTGAGAAACGGCGTGTCGAACTTGGTATTTCCAAATCCGAGTTGGGGCGTCGAATCGGTGTGACCCAACAGCATGTCAATCGCATATTGGATAGGGAAACCATGGAGACCAGTCGGCTTGTCAAAGTGAGTGAGGCTTTGGATTATAATTTCTTCTTGTTGTTCTGCCCCGTTCCACAACAGATTTCCGCTCATTTGGCGGCAGTTTCCTTGCAAGGGAATGCTCATAATATAATAGGTGAAGCAGAACTGGCATCACAGCTATCCAAAGAACAAGCGGAAGTCGAATCTCAAAAGGAAACCATTAAACTTTTGAGAGAGCAGATAACACACCTTGAGTCTCACTTGAATGACAAGGAGAGAATCATAAAATTTTTAGAAGAAAGGAGGTAATATCTACTATATATAATAATGTACGTGCGATGTTTGCATTGCAAAACGTACAATGATTAGTCTTCATATTTGTCATATTCTTATATCAGAAAATACATACCAAACACATACAAAAGCGTTGTAACCATCTGATATTCATAATGTGATAGAAGCGGCGCAAGCTGCTATTGAAGAGTAATCGCGACATTTCAAACAAAAGTCAGTCTGAAGCTCCAAAACACATACCAAACACATACAAAAGTGTTGGAATGTTCTGATAATCAAGTTATCGAAAGAGGGGCGCAGGCAGCGATAGAAGGATAGTCAAATACGCTGGTTAGGTACTTAACTATCTGATAAATAGGCTGTAAATACTTGTGAAAGTATTTGCAGCCTATTTTAGGTTTTCATGGATTCTTAGTTGGGATTAATAGTATTTCTCTATTCCGCCAAATCCTATGATCTTTTTATTTTCTTTCGTTTTATTGATAAAGTTGTTTAATCGCTTTTCAAATTCTTCTGGTCGTTTTCTGGCTGCATCAATGTATGCAATTCTGATACGTTTATATGTGTCGGAAAAATGTAGATAATTTTCCCAGATTGTTTTATCTTCCTTCAATCTTTCAATTATGTCACTGGGGAAAATGAAAGGATCAGATAATACATTTCGTATTTTATCCTCAAATTTGGGATGTATCATTTTATTTTCCAATAGCCACCTAAGTCTTTCTTTGTTAGCTTGCGAATAGGTACTTTTAGGATTTCTGGGGGTGAAATGCTGAATTTTATGTTCTTTGTCGAGCGATTTTATTGTACTGTCAATCCACTCGAAACAAAGAGCTTCTTCAACAGCGTCGTTGTATGTGATACTTTTTTCGCCTGAAGATTTACTGGGAAATACAAACCAAACTTCATTGGCAGTCTCAAAGTTGTCATTCAACCACTTTCGCCAATCTTTTCTGTTCTCGAAATACTTTATTTTTATTGACATAACAAATCGTTTAAACTAACTGTTTTATTGTTTTTACTTTCATAATAACGAAGCATTTTACACTATCCAATGTCAGTCAAACGTGGCTGTGTCTGATGACTGAAAGGCTTACCACTCGTCAAAGATACTAAATCTTGTAGAGAATCTTATAGCTAGAATGTTGTGTTGCTATATAATATTGATGTACAGAGTCTTCGTTAAACATTTATTTGGTGTTTATTATGAAAAACTAACTAAATATTTGTTTCTTTATAAAAACTGCTTTACATTTGCACCCAGAAATCAATCGACCGAATTGGGGTCTAATGTTTAATTTAAAAAATAAAGAAAATGAAAAAGGGTTTGTTATTGGTAGTTGTGATGTTAGCAACTATCGCTGCAAAAGCACAAGAAGTTTACGTAGGCGGATCTTTGAACGTTTGGCGTAACAGCACGGGCAACACTACTTCTTTTAAAATTGCTCCGGAAGTTGGATACGACTTTAATGAAACATGGGCATTAGGTGCTGAATTAGTGTATGGACATGAGTATGCAAACAAAGTTTCTATGAATTCATTTGACTTTGCTCCGTATATCCGTTTCTCTTATTATGAAAGTGGCATTGTGCGTTTATTCTTAGATGGAACCGCTTTAATCGGTTTTGATAAAGTGAAAGATGGAGATACTTTTAAAAGAGGTCAAGTTGGTTTGAGACCGGGAATCGCAGTTAAGCTGAATGACCATTTCTCTTTTATAGCTAAGTATGGTTTCTTGGGTTATCGGAGAAATATGGATTATGATGAGGATTATGCTCCTATTAAACATTCATTCGGGCTTAATCTTGCTAGCGAAGATCTTTCGATTGGTTTTCACTACGCATTCTGATTAAGCAGAAAAACAATTCAACAAAATAGGAAAGGGAGTTCCCAAGAATAGGGAATTCCCTTTTTTTATGTATAATCTCTATAAATTATGCACTTGTTAACGAAAAAGTTGTTTAATACAAATTACAGTTATACATTTGTATTGTTAAACAATGAGGTCAATAAAAACCTTTAGTATTAATTTAAAACTTTAAAATTATGAAGAAGAGTGTTTTGTTTGTTTTATTTGCGCTGATTTCAGTAGCAGGTTTTTCTCAAATTACAGGTTGGAATGCCAAGGTAGGTATGAACTTTAGCAATTATACAGGTGATCTTGATCTGAATGCAAAAGTTGGCTTTAAGCTTGGAGGAGGTTTTGAATATGCTTTTAATGATACATGGTCGTTGCAGCCTTCATTATTCCTGGCTAGTAAAGGTGCAAAGAAAGATGGAAATAGCATTAATGCAATGTATTTGGAATTACCGGTAATGGCTGCTGCACGTTTTAATGTTGCAGATAATACGAATCTTGTAGTTAATGCAGGTCCTTATTTTGCTTGTGGTATTGCTGGTAAGCAAAAAATTGATTTAGGAAACGATACAGAACGTAAAGTTGATACTTTTGGTGATGATGCTTTGAAGCGTTTTGATGCAGGTCTTGGCGTAGGAGTTGCATTGGAATTTGGTAGAATCATTGCAGGTTTGGATGGTCAATTCGGTTTGGTTGATGTGCAGAAATTTGGTAATCCTAAAAACATGAACTTCTCTATTATTGTAGGATATAAGTTCTGATAAGAAAACACTGAAAATATAGAGAGCCGTTGCAGAAGGTAATTCGCAACGGCTTTTTTAATATTTCATGATTGGGAAAAACACTTCTCTTATTGGATAAAATGAGGAAGCATAGCCAGTTAGTTATATGATCGGTTATATTTATTAATCTGATAGTTTCTTCAGCTTTTTGAAATGCTCGATTACGGCTAAATAATTTTGGTCCTGACAAGCGTCGAATCTATTCCAGAGATCTCCTAAGACGACAGCCCCTCCGAAACCGAAATCCTTAATCTCCAATAAATTGTCTTCATTGATACCTCCCAATGCCATCACTTTCGAGTCGATAATCTTGGCTCTTTGTGCTTCGCGTAACTCTTCGGCAGTGTATGTTGAATAGTAATTCACTTTAGAGATACTGTCATAGATAGGGCTCATAAAAACATAGTCGTAAAAGTGCTTTCTGTTTTTTACCTCTTCTACAGAATGGCAGGAACAACTGATATGACCATAATAATCATGCGGTTCTTTGGGGTTACGTGCATTCAGGTGGATTCCCATCAGGTTGAATTCTTCTTTCAGATAAAAATGCTCATGTGTAACGATACGACGGTGATATTTATCCGGAATAAGTGTCAATAGCCGTTCCGAATACATAGCCGGAGTCTCCGGCTTCCTAAGATGTAGGACATCCAGCCCCTCTTCGAAAAGAGCGGTAATAATCTTATCTTCTTCGACGAAGAAAGTAGGGGTGGTAACTACAATTAGTTTCATTTCTTTTGTTAAAATTGGATTGTTTAGCAAAGTTACTAATTAACTATGTCAGAAACCAACCTTTATAGTGAAAATTTGTTAGATTGCAGTGTCCGCAGATCAATTGTCCATAGTTTGCCGGCTAAAACATCACCAAAGCCACAGATTATTTTCAATACTTCCGTAGCTTCAATGCTCCCTACAATGGCAGGAGTAACTCCCATCACTCCTTTGGGCGGAGGAGGCATCCGTTGCATTTCTTCTTCATCGGGATAAAGATCCCGGTAGTTTTTCTTTTGATTTCCGTAGTTGAACACAGAAACCTGTCCTTCAAAACCGCAGATAGCACCATATACGTAGGGCTTTTTCTGTTCAATGCAAATGTCGTTAATCAGGTAACGGGTGGCAAAGTTGTCGCAGCCATCCACCACTATATCATATTCCTGAATGATATCATCCGCATTGTCTTTCGTCAGCCGGGCAGCGTAGGGGTGTATTTCGATCTCACTGTTAAGAGCGGAGAGCCGTTCCGCAGCACAGATAGCTTTGGGTTTACCTAACTCCTTTTCGGAATAGAGCACTTGTCGTTGTAGGTTGGTGACGCTTACTAAGTCATCATCTACCAGCCCTAGGCATCCCACACCAGCACCTGCCAGGTAGAGAGCGATGGGAGAGCCCAGCCCTCCCACGCCTACAATAAGCACTTTGGCTTCCTGCAGTTTCTTCTGCCCTTCTTCTCCGACTTCGGGAAGTATAATTTGTCTGTCGTATCGCATCTGTTTATCTTTTAAAATCAAAAGACTGATCCCAATCTTTCCAGACGGGTTCACGACCCAGTTTTTTCAAATCACGTTCCACTTCAACCGCCTTTCGCTCATCACTTACGTGAAATTGTTCCAGGGTTTGAGGATAACTGAAATAGCCTCCCGGTTCAGTTTTACTTTCTGCACTCATTGTGGTTACGCCAAGTGTTGCCATGTGGTTTCGGATTTCTGCGCTCTCACGGGTAGAATAAGAGATATCTACATCATGGTCGAAGATTCGCATGGCGAATGTAAGTTGGGCGAGTTCCCGGTCATTCATAACTACATTCGGCTGGAATCCGCCGTTTTCAGACGGGCGCATACGCGGGAAGTTTACGCTATATTTCGTTTTCCAGTAATGCTTCTGTAAATAACGCAGATGATAAGCCATCATCGTTACGTCGGTTCGCCATTCCTCCAGACCGATCAGGACACCCATACCAATCTTGTGTACACCTGCCTGTCCCATGCGGTCGAAGCCGTCTACACGCCATTCGAATTTTGACTTCATGCCTCTCGGATGATACGTTTTGTAATTTGCTTTATGGTAAGTCTCTTGAAAACAGATCACTCCGTTCAGGCCATGATTGGTTAGTTCCTTGTATTCTTCCGCTTTAAGAGGCATTACTTCAATTTGCAGGTTGCTGAAATAAGGCTTTGCCAAATCCAACGCCCGGGCAATGTATGGAACACCTGCTGCGGCCGGGTTTTCACCGGTTACAAGCAGTAGATTCTCAAAAGGAGCCAACCGTTTGATGGCTTTGTATTCATTGACAATCTCTTCCTCTGTCAATATCGTTCTCTTCATCGGATTGCTGATGTGAAAACCGCAATAGACACAGGAATTGGTACATGAATTAGTCAGGTAGAGCGGTACAAACATAGAGATTATCTTACCGAACCGTTCCATTGTATATTTCTGACTAAGGCGTGCCATCACTTCCAAATAAGGAGTGGCGGCAGGTGAAATCAGCGCCATAAAGTCGTTGACATCCAGATGCTCTTTTTTACCCAACGCACGGCGTACGTCAGCATCTGTTTTGGAATAGATGGCTTTTGTCGTCTCTTCCCAGGATATTTTTTCTAATTCGTCTGAGAACATTTTATTCAATTATAAATTAAAAATTAAAATGAGGGGAGAGGGTAGGTCAGTGGCCTGACGTTTTGTTTTTCCCCACTCATTATTTGTTGCTTTTAGTGCTTTTCTTTAAATCGCGTGACAATCTCATTGCACAGAAATTAGGTCCGCACATCGTACAATATTCTCCGTCGATATGGTGTCCTGCGCGGAAATAGGTCTGCGCCCGTTCCGGATCGAGAGATAGGTCGAACTGGTCTTTCCAGCGGAACTCATAACGAGCTTTGCTCAATGCGTTGTCCCTTACCTGTGCACCCGGGTGTCCTTTTGCTAGGTCAGCGGCATGAGCGGCTATCTTGTAAGTGATTACTCCTACGCGTACGTCTTCTTTATCAGGTAAGGCAAGGTGTTCTTTCGGGGTGACATAACAAAGCATAGCCGTCCCCAACCATCCGATTTGTGCGGCACCGATAGCAGAAGTGATATGGTCGTATCCGGGAGCAATATCCGTCACCAACGGGCCGAGCGTGTAGAAAGGGGCGTCATGGCATTTTTCAATCTGACGTTCCATGTTCTCTTTAATTTTATGCATCGGAACGTGTCCGGGGCCTTCAATAAATGCCTGAACATTCTTATCCCAGGCACGGAGCACCAGTTCTCCCATGGTATCGAGTTCGGCAAACTGCGCTTCATCATTTGCGTCGTAGATAGAACCCGGGCGAAGTCCGTCACCTAATGACACGGCTACGTCATATTGTGCCAGAATATCACAGATATCATCAAAATGATCGTATAAGAAATTTTCCTGATCGTGTACGAGGCACCATTTACTCATAATACTTCCTCCACGGCTGACAATGCCGCACAAGCGATTATCGGCAAGATGGACATTATGACGGCGAATCCCTGCATGGATGGTAAAGTAATCGACCCCTTGTTCGCATTGTTCAATCAATGTGTCCCGGTAGATTTCCCAGGTGAGGTCTTCCACTATGCCATTCACTTTTTCAAGTGCCTGATAAATAGGAACAGTGCCTACCGGTACGGGACAATTACGGATAATCCATTCACGTGTTTCATGGATGTTTTCTCCTGTGGAAAGATCCATCAACGTGTCTCCACCCCATTTACAGCTCCACAGTGCTTTCTCCACTTCTTCATCAATGCTGGAGGTGGTAGCCGAATTTCCTATGTTCGTATTGATTTTTACAAGGAAGTTACGTCCGATAATCATTGGTTCAGCTTCCGGGTGGTTGATGTTGGCCGGTAGTACAGCACGTCCCTCCGCAATCTCCCGACGGACAAATTCGGGGGTAATGTGAGTTTTAATTCCCAGCTCCTCACAATTCATGTTTTCGCGGATCGCTACGTATTCCATTTCAGGAGTGATAATTCCTCTTTTGGCATACGCCATTTGGGTGATTGTTTCTCCTTTTTTAGCACGGTAGGGCAGGGCGATGTGTTCGAAACGTAAGTGATCGAGACTTTTATCATCTCTTCTCATTTGTCCGTATTCCGAAGTAATTTCAGGCAACTGTTCCACGTCACCACGACTCACAATCCATTCTTCACGCATGCGGGGCAGCCCCTTTTTGAGGTCAATGTTCATTTCCGCATCACTGAACGGTCCGCTGGTATCATATACATATATTTCCGGATTCGGTGTTGCTATCTTTTCTTCGCCTTCAAAGCTGACACTGGGCACTTGCTCCACTTTCCGCATGGCAACGCGGATATTAGGATAAAGTTTACCGGGTAAATAGACTTTCTGCGAGCGGGGGAATTTTATTTTTTGTTCCATAGTTTATTTGTTTTAATCAAGAAAAGCCGTAAGAGGTGAACTTGCTTCTGCTACAAAGTCGATGGCTTGTAATCCTAATCCTGCTTCGTAAGCCTGTCTTCCGGCTTCTGTAGCTGCTTTGAATGCTTTAGCCATTTCTACCGGATTTCCGGCAACGGCTATTGCAGTATTCACTAATACAGCGGAAGCTCCCAGTTCCATTGCTTCGGCAGCATGGCTTGGCGCACCGATACCGGCATCCACTACCACCGGGATACCTGCCTGTTCGATAATGATTTGCAGGAATTCTTTTGTCTGCAATCCTTTGTTCGTACCGATAGGTGCACCGAGCGGCATAACGGTAGCTGCGCCTGCTTCTTCCAGCCGTTTGCAGAGTACAGGGTCAGCTTGGCAATAAGGTAACACGATAAAGCCCTGTTTTACCAGTTCTTCCGTAGCTTTCAGTGTTTCGATAGAGTCGGGGAGCAGATAGCGTGGGTCCGGATGAATTTCCAGTTTCAGCCAGTTTGTTCCAAAAGCTTCGCGAGCCAGTTGCGCGGCGAAAACAGCTTCTTCCGCGTTACGTACACCGGAGGTATTGGGCAATAACTGAATATTCGGATGAATGATATGTTTCAGCATGTCATCCTCTTTGTTATCCATGTCGATTCGTTTCATGGCAACAGTTACCATTTCCGTACCCGAAGCTAGAATAGCTTGTTCCATTACTTCATTGGAATTGAATTTTCCTGTTCCCAGGAAAAGGCGGGAGCTAAATTCGTGTCCCGCAATTACTAACTTTTCCATTCTATATATTTTAGTTGATTATTTAAATGCTGATTTATGAGTTCACCACAGAGGACGCAGAGGACACAGAGGTCTGATAATTTCTTATTCGTTATGGAGTTGCACAGAGTATACGTGTTTATCATTCTGTTTTAGGAAAGAACGAAAAACTCTGTGTCCTTTGTGTCCTCTGTGGTGAATCAATGATTCTACGTGTTTCTTCTACCGGATTATCAGCTCCGAGAATAGCTCCTGACAGGGCTATTCCATTTACTCCTGTATGAAGTATGGCAGGAATATCCTCAAAAGTGATTCCTCCGATAGCTACAACGGGGATTTCGATATTCGCTTCCTTCATCTGTGAAAGAATAGAAGAATAGCCCTCCAAACCCAGTACGGGGCTTAGATTCTTTTTAGTGGTAGTAAACCGGAAAGGACCAATGCCGAGATAATCGGCTCCGGCACGATAGTGCTGTACGACATCTTCGAAAGTGTTTGCAGTGCCGCCGATAATAAAGGCTTCACCAAGTATTTGGCGGGCTTGGTCGATAGGCATATCCTTTTTGCCTAGATGCACACCGTCCACTTCCAGTTTTTTGGCCAGTTCGACGTGATCATCCAGAATCAGGATTGCTTCGTGCTCTTTGCAAAGCGGCTTTAGTTGCAGGGCTACTGTTTCCACTTCTTCAAGAGGAACGTCTTTCATACGTAGCTGAATCCATTTGCATCCGCCTTCGAGTGCCATACGTGCCGATTCGAGGTACGAATACCGTTCGGTCTGATGCGTGATAAATTGTAGACTAATCATCTCCTTATCCTCCACAAGCAGCTTTGATAATCACCAGGTTATCGTTCTCGCGTAGAATGAAACGCTCCCATTCGGTACGGGGAATCATTTTGTTGTTTACGGCGATAGCAATGCCTTGAACCGGAAGTTCGAGCTGTGCTGTCAGTTGCGTAAGGGTAGAGTCAGGAGACATTTCCACCTCTTTGTTGTTCACTTGTACTTTCATTGTCCTATCAGAATAAATAAGTTGAAAGTAAATACAAAGAGTATGCTTAAATAGAAAGGCGATAAGAAGAAACACAATCCCTACGTCAGTATTAACTGCCTCAGGTTCCTAGGGTATAATCTCAGCCCCTCATGGGGCACCCCTTTGTCTTTACGGGAGCAAAGTAAGCGAAAAAGAAACAGAAAAACACTAAATCAGTCGATTTTTTTTCATTTTTCTGTTAGTTCCTGTTTTTTTGATGGGATGAGAAAAGGTCGCTGTGAAAAACACAACGACCTTTTTTTATAAGTATAATTTTGCTAGTAAATCCGTTTACATTCTTTTTTCAACCACATCCCAGTCGATGATATCCCACAGGACATTTACGTGGTCGGCGCGGCGGTTCTGATAATCCAGATAATAGGAGTGTTCCCAAACGTCAAATCCGAGAAGCGGCTTTAAACCGGCACGTACCGGATTGCTGCCGTTGGCTTCTCTGGTGATTTTCAGTTTACCGTCTTTCCCAACGGATAACCAGGCCCATCCTGAACCGAACAATCCGACTGCTGCTGCGTTGAATTCTTTCTTGAAATTTTCAAAGCTACCGAAGTCACGTTTGATGGCTTCTCCTAGTTTGCCTGACGGTTCCTTCTTTGAGGGTTTCGGGACAAATTGCAGGAAGTACAAATTGTGATTCAATACTTGTCCGGCGTTATTGAATATAGCTCCGTCCGGTGCGGTTGCAACGATTTCTTCTACCGTTTTACCTTCATATTCTGTTCCGGGCACGAGGCTATTCAGATTATTTACATACGTTTGTAGATGCTTTCCATAATGGAAATCTATTGTTTGCTGACTGATTACAGGTTCCAACGCATTGTTTGCGTAAGGAAGTTTAGGCATTTCGTAAGTCATGGTCATCATAATTAAAGACATTAATATACTATTCATAATGTTACAAGTTTTAATTGGCTTGTTATATTAGTAATAACAGAAGTTTTCTGCAAAATGTTCACAGTATCTTACTTTATTTGTAAAGGTACTGTATACGTTCCATTTCTTTCGGGTTATCCCGGCTAGTCCGGGAGATCCATTGCCCCGTATTGTCATATTCATAATAAGAATTGCCGTCAATCTGGTTTCCGTATTTATCATACAAGCAAGTCAGGCATCCGGACGTTTTTTGGTTATTACCCAAAATCCGTTGGTAAACAATCTGTGACAGATAACCGTATTTATCGTATTCATAAGCATCTTTTTGTGAAATAATCTGATCCGGAGAATTGGCAAAAAGCAAGTTTTGATGTTGGGATGAAACCAATCTTCCCTTATCATCATATTTGTTGGCGGTGTAGGCCTGAAGTTCTCCGTTCTTATTATATTCTTTGGTTTCGGTCAATAATCCCTGTTTGTTGTAGGAGCTTATGACAACTCTTCCATCTGCATACTTGAGCGAATCACTTTCGATACTTCCATCGGTACCGATGCGGCGTGTCCGTCGGTAGAGATCCGTTTGGGTTTTCGGATTCGTTTGTACCTCAAAGATGCAGTGACCTTGTGGGTCGTATAATCTATTCGTCTGTATTTCATTGCCTGGCTGCCCGTTCTTCATGGTAAGTGCCAGGGTGGAGACGAGCTGTCCTTTATCGTCATACGAATAAGTGGTCGAGGTGGTTCCTGTGCTGTCGTTTTCCGCAGACTTTATCAATCGCCCTCCATTATAGTATTTCACGGAAGTAGGGGTGGATATGATTGTTTGCAGAATAAACGGTGCCCGCAGTGCGTTGGCCTGGTCGCGAAATTCCTTGTATCTGTGTGTACAAAGAAAATCCTGCAACATACTTAACGATTCGGAACTGACAATGGCAGCTTTTAAAAGCTCAAAATCAGCTTTTTCGCTAAGATATTCAAGATCATCCAGGTGCGTACGTGCCGTGGGAGTCAGGTAAGGTGATTGCTTATACTCATCAATAGTCTGCCGGATAGCTGTTGCGTTTCCTTTTTCCCGAAGGCTGTCAATCCCTTGAAACAGAAAGTCGTCGTATAACGTGCGGACTTCTGAAAGGAAGGGACGTATATCTTTATCAGTGAAGAATTTCTGCATGGCGGCATTATCAAAGAATGCTTTGAAATTCGCAGAGGTCGGATTACTCTTTACAATCTGATAAAGCCGTTTGTTCTCTGCAGTGTTGATTTGAGAGATAAACTTGCCGTTCGGATATTCCGAGATATACGTTTGATAGGTGTTTAGCGCAGGTGTTTTCAGCATCCCGTCTAATAAGGCTAGTTCGCGTATGTCCCGCACTTTTTGTAAGAGGGAGGAGTCTGCCGGATAGCCGTTTGACTGTATGCTGTCCATCAATGTCTTGCTAAAGGGAATTTGCTCTTTCGATGCTTCCAGAATGGATATAACAGCTTGTTCCGCTTTGTCTTGTACGTTGGAAAGCTGTATTTTCTCTTCTTCGCAGATATTCGGAAAATAAGCTTTCGCGGCTCTTTCGTAGCAGCCGAAATAGTTGGTGGCGGCTTGTTCACTTTGTTCGTGCCACAATTCATTGAGAACGTCCAACAATGCCAGTTCTTCGCCATAATAGGTTTGCGTCTCGTCATCTATCTTATCACGGTTTTTCTGCCATTTGTCGGCGTCATTATCGTTCAGATACCTTAGCAGCTTTTCCAAGCGGCTCTGCTTTTGTGCCATTGCCTGTGGAATGCAGGCAACCAGAAACAAACTCAAAATAATTGATAAAAAGATACTCCTTTTCATTGCTTTTTGGGATTAGGTTAAAATAGTTAGTGATGAAAACTCATAAAAATACTTTCATTCTCGAATGAATATTATACTTTTGTATTGAGAACAAATTTGAACGCCAAGGGTTTGTTAAAAATCCTCATTGTTTTTATAATGCTGTTATGAATACCAATTATATAGATGAATTGAACAAGAGTCAGTGTGCAGCAGTGACTTATAATGACGGTCCTTCGCTGGTGATAGCCGGTGCGGGTTCGGGAAAGACGCGCGTGTTGACTTATAAAATCGCTTACTTGCTGGAGCAGGAGAACGGGTATAATCCGTGGAATATCCTTGCGCTTACCTTTACTAATAAGGCTGCGCGCGAGATGAAAGAGCGTATTGCCCGGCAGGTAGGTATGGAACGGGCACGTTATTTGTGGATGGGTACTTTCCATTCTATTTTCTCACGTATTCTTCGTGCCGAAGCACAATATATCGGATTTACTTCCCAGTTTACCATTTATGATACGGCTGATAGTAAGAGCCTGCTTCGTTCCATTATCAAAGAGATGGGGTTGGACGAGAAAACTTATAAGCCGGGAGTAGTGCAGGCACGCATCTCCAATGCCAAGAATCATCTGGTCACTCCTACGGGATATGCTGCCAATAAAGAGGCTTACGAAGGAGATATGGCTGCCAAGATGCCTGCTATCCGTGATATATATACCCGTTATTGGGACAGATGTCGTCAGGCAGGTGCAATGGATTTTGATGATTTATTGGTATATACCTATATTCTGTTTCGTGACTTTCCGGAAGTGTTGGCACGTTATCGCGATCAGTTCCGTTATGTGTTGGTGGATGAGTATCAGGATACGAATTATGCGCAGCATAGCATTGTGCTGCAACTAACAAAGGAGAATCAGCGTGTCTGTGTGGTGGGAGATGATGCGCAAAGTATCTATTCTTTCCGTGGGGCGGATATTGATAATATTCTCTATTTTACAAAAATCTACCCCAATACGAAAGTCTTCAAACTGGAGCAGAATTACCGTTCCACACAGACCATTGTCTGTGCTGCCAACAGCCTGATTGAGAAGAACGAGCGCCAGATACGGAAAGCTGTATTCTCCGAGAAAGAGAAAGGGGAAGCTATCGGTGTGTTCCAGGCATACAGCGATGTGGAAGAGGGTGATATTGTGGCGAATAAGATAGCCGAACTGCGCCGCGAACATTCCTACGGCTATGCAGATTTCGCTATCCTGTATCGTACGAATGCGCAAAGCCGTATTTTTGAAGAAGCTCTTCGGAAGCGGACGATGCCTTATAAGATTTACGGCGGACTTTCGTTTTACCAACGAAAGGAGATAAAAGACGTTATTGCTTATTTTCGTCTGGTGGTGAATCCGAATGACGAAGAAGCGTTCAAGCGGATCATCAATTATCCTGCCCGTGGCATTGGAGATACTACCGTCGGCAAAATAATATCGGCAGCCACTGATAATGGAGTCAGCCTGTGGGCAACGCTTTGCGAGCCGTTGAGCTATGGCTTGAATATCAACAAAGGGACACATACGAAACTTCAAGGTTTCCGTGAGTTGATAGAAGGCTTTATTACCGACCAGGTAGATAAGAACGCATACGAGATTGGAACGGATATTATCCGTCAATCCGGCATTATCAATGATGTCTGCCAGGACACTTCTCCTGAGAATCTGAGCCGCAAGGAAAACATCGAAGAGTTGGTAAACGGTATGAATGACTTCTGTGCTTTACGGCAGGAAGAAGGCAATCCGAATATATCCCTAACCGATTTCCTTTCGGAGATTTCGTTACTTACCGACCAAGATTCCGATAAGGCAGATGATGGGGAGAAGATCACTTTGATGACTGTCCATTCCGCCAAGGGATTGGAATTTAAGAACGTGTTTGTGGTTGGTATGGAAGAAAACTTGTTTCCTAGCGGCATGGTAGGAGACTCGCCACGTGCGTTGGAAGAGGAACGCCGCTTGTTCTATGTGGCCATTACCCGTGCGGAAGAACATTGTTATTTGTCGTTTGCTAAAACCCGTTTCCGTTATGGAAAGATGGAGTTTGGAAGTCCCAGCCGTTTTTTGCGGGATATTGATATTGACTATTTACGGATGCCGCACGAAGCAGGAGTCAGCCGTTTGGTTGATGAAGGTGCGGGACGCTTCCGCAGAGAGATAGAAGGCGGATTTACCCGTTCTGCTTCTCCGTCGCGTGCACCTTTCGGAAGTACCTCTTCTTCTGAGCAGCGCGAACGACCGAAGGTGCAGATAATAGCTCCCAGTGTGCCAAGAAATTTGAAGAAGGTAAGCGCGGTAGGCAGCAGTGGGGGAGCTCAGGCGTCGTCTTCCGGTTCTGCGTCGATGGCAGGAGTGCAAGCCGGACAAATGATAGAGCACGAACGTTTCGGATTGGGAGAAGTGATGAAAGTAGAAGGAACGGGAGATAATGCAAAAGCCACCATTCATTTTAAAAATGCGGGTGACAAGCAACTATTATTGCGTTTCGCTCGTTTTAAGGTGGTAGAATAAGAGAAGTAACACTAAATAGAGAGGCTCATGAAGAAACAACTAACAGTAATTTTGCTTTTCGCTTTGATTTTGAGCGGATGTGCGTCCGGGCGTATGGGGAATCCGGGAGCTATCGTGACAGGTGCTTCTATCGGTGGTAGTCTGGGAAGTTCGATAGGCGGACTTATCGGGAATAATAATCGTGGCTGGCGCGGCGGTTACCGTGGTTCTGCCATCGGAAATATTGTAGGAACTATTGCCGGAGCAGCTATCGGAGGTGCGTTGACTGCACCTAAACAAGACCCGATAGAAGATGACGCTTATGTTCCTGAAGTGCGTGAAGTCCGTGCTCAGAAATACAAGAAGCAGCCGCAGCAGGTTCAGCGCCCGCTTGCCCAACTGAAATTGCACAGGATTCGTTTTATTGATGATAACCGCAGTCATGTGATTGATGCGGGAGAAAACAGCAAGATAATCTTTGAAATTATGAACGAAGGTCGGAAGCCTGTATATAATGTGATTCCTGTCGTAGAAACGGTCGAGAAGGTGAAGCATCTTGGCATCTCTCCTTCGGTGATGATAGAGGAAATCCTTCCGGGCGAAGGCATCCGATACACTGCCTCGATTCATGCGGGCGAGAAGCTGAAAGACGGTGAAGTGACTTTCCGCGTAGCAGTGGCGGACGAGAACGGAATGATTTGCGATTCGCAGGAATTTACTCTGCCTACACAGCGCGGAAACTAAGGGGAACAGCCGGAAATATCTGGTTTGAATATAGTGACGGTATGTGCCTGGGATAGTGACGCTATCTTGAGCACATACCGTCACTATGTTGGTGGGATAGCGTCACTATTTTAAAACGACAATAATATGGGGCAAATCTCAAATTCGGCTCATATTTATACAAGGTATGCGTAAAAACGTTATCTTTGTTCATGTTTCAACAAAAGACATTAGATTGATATGAAAGAGATATTCAGAAGATATCCTATCGGGATACAGAATTTTGAGGATTTGCGCAATAATAATTGTGTGTATATTGATAAAACTGCATTAATTTATCAATTGACCCATACAGATAAAGTGTATTTTCTTAGCCGTCCCCGCCGCTTCGGAAAAAGTCTTCTAGTCTCTACTCTGGAAGCCTATTTCTCCGGGAAAAAAGATTTATTTAAAGGACTGGCAATAGAGCAGTTGGAACAGGAATGGACTGTTTATCCTGTATTGCATATTGATTTCAGCAGAACAAAATATACCGCTCTCGAAGATTTGCAGGAACAATTGAATCTTTACCTGAGCGGATGGGAGAGGACCTATGGAAAAAATGAAGAAGAAACGAGTTATGCAGCCCGTTTGACAGGTTTGCTTCAACGAATTTATCAACAGACAGGAAAGCAGGTTGTCGTATTGATTGACGAATATGATGCACCTTTATTGGATAGTAATAGTGACTCTGCTTTACAAGGACAATTACGAACCGAGATGCGTAAATTCTTCAGTCCTCTCAAAGCCCAAGGGCAATACCTTCGCTTCTTGTTTCTGACGGGTATCAGTAAATTCAGTCAGATGAGCATATTCAGTGAGCTAAACAACCTGCAGAATATCAGCATGAGTGATGATTACAGTACTATTTGCGGTATTACAGAACGTGAATTGTGGAGCCAGATGCAACCGGATATTGAGAGGATAGCCCAAGCGAACAATGAGACTTATGAAGAGGCTTGCCAGCATTTGAAACGACAATATGACGGTTATCATTTTAGTGAAAATTGCGAAGATATTTACAATCCGTTCAGTC
Source organism: uncultured Phocaeicola sp. (assembly GCA_948579315.1). Taxonomy (GTDB): domain Bacteria; phylum Bacteroidota; class Bacteroidia; order Bacteroidales; family Bacteroidaceae; genus Phocaeicola. The sequence goes on along the minus strand of CAPAOL010000028.1, from coordinate 15,624 downwards.
TTTTCAATGCTTTTTCTCAAAGGAAATATAAAAGCTTTTGGTTCTCTACCGGCACGCCTACTTTCTTGATTGAGATGTTACAGCGAATGGACTTCAATCTCAATCTACTGGAAAAAATGGAAGTGAAAGATGAAGACTTTGATAAAGCGACAGAGGTTATCACTGACCCGATTCCTGTACTCTATCAGAGTGGTTATCTGACTATCAAAGGATATGAACCTCTTTTTCGTACATACACATTAGGCTATCCGAACGAGGAAGTTAAAATAGGCTTTATTGAGACGCTGATTCCTTCCTATCTCAACCAGCCAACCCGCGAAAGTAATTTCTATGTAGTTTCTTTCGTAAGAGACTTGATGAAAGGTGACATTGAGCAATGTCTTCTTCGTACTCGTTCTTTCTTCTCTTCTATACCCTATGATTTGGAAAACAATCAGGAAAAACACTATCAAACCATATTCTATTTGTTATTCCGTTTGATGGGGCAATATGTGGATGTAGAAGTCAAGAATGCCATTGGCAGGGCTGACGTAGTGATAAAGATGCCTGATGCGATTTATGTGCTTGAGTTTAAGGTAGACGGAACTCCCGAAGAAGCGTTGGCACAAATCAATAGTAAACAATATGCCATTCCTTATGAGATAGATCATCGTAAGGTTGTAAAAGTTGGAGCGAATTTCGATAGCGCAACGCGGACTTTGGGAGAGTGGGAGATAGAATATTCTTAGACAGAAATAAATAATTGAATCATATATACTTGAAATCAAACATTTTCTGCTTACCTTTGTTAGCATGAAAAAAGAAAACGGTAAAGGAGACGAACTTATGGCAAGTAATTATATTCGTTTCGATTGGGCAATGAAACGCTTGTTGCGTAATAAAGCCAATTTTGCAGTTCTCGAGGGCTTTCTAACCACTCTTCTAAATGAAAAGATAGTCATTCAGAAACTGTTGGAAAGTGAAAGTAATCAAGAGGACGAGTTTGACAAGTATAATCGGGTGGATATGCTTGCTGAAAACTCAAAGGGTGAACTCATTTTAATTGAAGTTCAAAACAATAATGAGTATGCGTATTTCCAACGTATGTTATTCGGCACTTCTAAATTGGTGACCGAATACATAAACCGCGGGGAAGGGTATGACAAAGTAAGGAAAGTATATAGTGTCAATATTGTATATTTCTCTTTAGGGAGTGGAAAGGATATCGTATATCATGGAAAAACTGAATTCCGCGGAATCCATCAGGGAGATGTTTTGGAATTAACTCCTTTCCAGAAACAGACATTCAAAGTAGATAGTGTCAGTCAGCTTTATCCCGAATATTATATTCTAAAGGTCAATGATTTCAATCAAGTGGCCCGGAGTCCGTTGGAAGAATGGATTTATTATATGAATACTGGTGATATACCTGATGGTGCGACAGCACCGGGGTTGGATGAGGCTCGTCAACGCCTGAAACTGGATAAGATGACTAAAGAAGAATTAAGTGCTTATTATCGTCATTTGGATAATATAGTAATTCTACGTGACAATATATATACCGAACGTGCAGAAGGTCGTGCTGAAGGTCATGCAGAAGGTCGTGCTGAGGGCCGTGCCGAGGGACTTATGGAAGGTCGTATGGAAGAAAAAAGAGAAATGGTACATAATATGAAATCTTTGAATATTTCACTTGATACCATTTCGCAAGTTACAGGACTATCCATTGAAGAAATAAAAAGTTTGTAGAAGGATTGCCCCCGAAAAATGTGAATTTTAAAATGATAAAGACAACGCTTCCATTTGTACTGGGAGCGTTTTTCTTATTCATAAAAATAGGATACTGTATGCGTTTCTCTTGCTTGAAATCTGAACAGTATATGGCGCTCAAGCAAATATGCGAGTAATTAGGCATTATGAAAATCTGTATTGCTTCTGCTTATATGTTATTGTGGTGCATATAGTTTGTAATAAAGTGCTAATTATGATATTTCGTCAGAGCATTCTCTGCTGAAACTGCAAGAATATTGTTTCTCGCACTATAGATATTGTTACGGTTTATTCGTGAATTAATTAAATAATATTACTTTTGTGGTTGAAAAGGAACTAAAATGAAACATAATGAGAACTTATAATATTATTCTGTTATCCATTGCTGTTTGTATTGGTGGAGTTATATTCTGCTTTACTTGCAAGTACACTTATGAATCGAAATTATCAGAACTTAAGAAGAAAGCGGAAGCAGCCTTTGGTGAGGTAATAAATCAGGAGCTGATAAACAGGAATTTGAAGGGTGATATTTCGCTTAATTTTAATCTAGCTACAGTGACTGATGATGTTTCGAGTATTGTTTATTGGGAAGATGAGTCTGGAAGACATGAGTATCTGCTTGATATAGAGAAAAGTACCCTGAATATAACTGATGATACTAATGTACGTCTTTTGCATTCTGTTGCATTTAAAAAGAAACCACTTCAACCTGATTCTTTGAATGTTAGATGGAGAACACAATTGGAATTATCAACTATTGTTTTAAAATCAGCTTTGTGCATATCCTTAACGAGCACTGATGGTGGTGTAAAATTGCAAAATACATATCAGAGCGAATGGTGTAACTCTTCCAATATAGTATTTACCCGATATATAGGTTATGCTTGTGAGATAGAAGTAAAGGGTTACTTATATTATTCTATATGGAGTATGATTTATAAAGAGATACTATTGTATTTATCATTATATTTGATTTTGGGATATGGATTTTATAAGTCTTTTATTGCTCTTCGTCGCAAGATACATTCATTCCGTAGTAAAGAGATAGTGAAAATTATAAATGAGGTTCCTGTTGAAGTGATAAAGGAAGTTCCCGTAGAAATTCATGTAATCGAAGAAGTTCAGAAAGTGAGTGCTACTCCCATACGCTCATACAAATTGGGTGAACATATAATATTTTATGCAGACCGTAATGTTGTAATGGTAGATGGCATTGAGAAGAAAAATCAGGCTCAAGCTTGTTTGCTTTTGGAATTATTTCTAAATGCAAGCAATAATGATTATATTCTAAAGGACAATATAATTATAGATACATTGTGGCCTGATGGTTCAGGTAATGACAAACGAATGCATAAAGCGGTTGGACGTTTACGTTCATTTATCAATGGAATAGATCCTTCATTAAATATATTAAGGAAAGTTGGTGCATATCAACTAATTATTTCAGAGAATTCTTCTTTTGAGTAAAATAGCTAAAATATCGATGAAATGGGCATATTTTAATTAGCATTTGATTATTCGAGAAAAAAATATAGTCATGTCCGAAATGGTCAGCAGCATAATTTGCTAATCTGTTTTTTCACTACTACTTTTATTGCCATAATTAATCTTATAACATAAAGATAGTATGAAGAAATTAATAGTTTTTTTATTGTGTATGGTAGCTGCTTTGTCTACTAAATATTTTGTTTCGCATAGTAATAGTAAAGTGCATAATACTTTTCTATTATATAATGTTGAAGCATTAGCTGCTGGTGAGCACGCACCCATTACTCGTTGTTATGGAACTGGTTCCTTAGATTGTCCTGTATCTCATAAAAAGGTTGAATATATTTTTGGAGGATATAGCCTTGAAGAATAGTATTCTTCTTCTTTTTCTATTTCTCTTTATTTCTTGCAAAACGAAGCATAAGGAATATGTAGGTAATGTATTACCTTATTCTAGATTTCCACAAGAAAAAGAACTGAAAGGAGAAGTAATAGAGCTTGATACAGCCTTGTTTCGTTATCCTTTTCGGATACGGATAGAGGGAGATAAAGCCATTGTGATGGATTTACATGGTTCCGAACATTATGGGCATTTATTCCAATACCCAAGTTTCCGGTATCTATCTTCTTTTGGCAGGCGAGGCGATTCTCCAACGGAAATGTTGTCGATGGAAAACTTCCGTTTGTATAACCATGAATTATGGACTTTAGATGCTAACAAAAGCGAATTAACTAGGTTAGATTTTTCTTCATCCGGTGATTCACTGCTTCGTGAGGAAACGGTAACATTGGATGAAGATATACTTCGACCACTTGATTTTGCCATATATAATGATACGACATTTGTTATTCCTGACTATTCAGGTGAGAGCCGTTTCTTGAAGGTTAATTGCAAAGGTAAACTTATAGAGAAGATAGGCGCTATACCTACAGCGAATGAGAAAGCTTTGCAAGAAGCCCGTCCGGCATTAGCGCAGGCATGGCGTAGCTTTTTAGATTATAATCCCCATAATTGCGTTTTAGCTGCTGTCACTCAACTGGGAGAGGTGGTTGAAATCTATAATTTAAAAGATAGTACTCATGTAATTCGTATCGGTGAGCATGACGAACCTGAATTCAAAGTATCTGATGGATATGGTATACCAACAGGCATCATGGGATTCAGTGATGTCCAAGTAACGGATAGTGCCATTTATGCGGTGTTTCATGGAACATCTTTTAAGGAGATAGCAAGGCAAAGCGGAAAACTTCCTGACGGCGGAAAGTACATTTATGTATTTAGTTTGAAAGGAGAACCGATGTGTAAATATGTACTCGACCATTATATATATGGTATTTGGGTAGATGAAGCTACTAAAACGATAATGGCGACAGATGTAAATAGCGATCAGCCAATAGTAAAGTTTAGCTTTGGTAGCGTATGAGAGAATTAACTTGATTAAAAGGAACAGAATGATGCGTTTGTTCATCTTGGCGGATTTGCTTACATATCATCTGCTCCTTAACCCCTAAAAAGAAAGGAGGTTATTCTGCTACAAACATAAGAATAAAAAATTAATGTAGCAAACTATTGCTATTCTGTTGAAATGATAGATACAGAAGAAAAACAAAAAAGTACAAATTAAAAAACTACAGAATGAAAAAGAAAATAATGGGACTTATAGCCATTGTTGCTGTTGCTGCTGTTGCGGGATATAATATATATACTTCGCAGAATAATGTGAAGCTATCTGCTTTAGCTTTGGCAAATGTTGAGGCATTAGCGAGATATGAATATCCTGATGTGGAGATTACTTGTAATCAATCTAAATATGATTCTCCTGGTCAATGTTGGGCAGAATATTCGTACTGTTTTTGGTTCCCAAATCAAAAAGCATGTCAATTCACTGGTGACACAAGTGATTCTTGTTATACATATTGTGATTGATTAATTATACTTTAGTGAGGCTATGGAATTGTCATAGCCTCTAATTAAAAAATAAATTATGAAAGTAATAAATATAATAATATTATTGGCTTTTATTGTCTGTGCATGTTCGACAAATAAAACAATACCGAATGAAATTGAAAGAGTATTTGTAGAAGTTGATAATGTAACACAGGATGCTTCTTCTTTAATAGAGAAAATAGAAATTGTTCCTCTCGAGACAAATGATTCTTCTCTATTATATAGAATTGAAAAAATAATTTATGATAAAAAAATGGATATATATGCTATTTATACAGGAGACCAAATTGTATATACTTTTTGGGGAAATGGAAAATATATATCCAATTCTAGGGGAGTCAAAGGACAAGGTCCTAAAGAATATACAATGGTGTTGGATATAAATTTTAATCCCTATTTAGAGGGGATTGACATGCTCAATCCTTACGGAACCATATATACATATAGCCCAACATTTGAACTCCTGGCTAAGAAAAAGTTTGAACCGGAATTTCCAATAAATAACTTAATTGCTGTAGATTCTGTTAATTACATATTCTCTTATCCTTTTATATGGACAGATCAAGAGATTGCATTTGTTGATTTGAAGACACAGCAAGTAGTCAATACCAATTATGAAGGTACTATATCAGGAGGGCTTCATATAGGGAATACTTGTTTTTATCATATAAATGATGAATTTTATTTTGTCCCTTTGGGGCTCAATTATTATTTTTATCAGATTGATACGAAAGAGAAAAAGTTAATTCCAATCATGTATATTGATTTTGGAGATTTAGAGGTTAAATCAGATGATTTGCCAGGACGTGCGTGGGGAAAAAGAACTGATTCTAAGGAAGAAAGAAAAGAAATCTCAGACGAGGTTAAAGAGAGGTTTAACTTTTTATCGGAGTCTGATAATATTTTCCCGATGTCTAAATTTTTTAATAAAGAGTATGCCTATGTCTATTTCAAAAAGGCTATGGAAAGATCTGGTAACCATTTTATTTACAATAGGAAAAAAAAGGATAGTTTTTTATTTAAAGACAAAAAACCTTTTTCGATGTATCCTTGTCTTGGTATAGTTGACAATATTTTGCTTTCAATGTGTAAGCCTGATATGGTTTCTCAAATTGTTGATCGCAAATTTATGTCATCAGAAGAAATTAGCAAAATGGAGTCATTGAAGGAAGATGATAATAATGTAATTGTGAAATATTATTTAAAAAAGTGATGCGTCTGATAATATTGTTATTTGTAACTATATTGCTGATTTCTTGTAAGGAATCGAGGCAAGATAGAATAGAACATTTAGTCAACGAATGGAGTGGGAAGACTATTCGATTCCCTAATACTATGTGCTTTACTTCTTATAGCAATGATACAGTCTTGGTGCACTACACAAGAGAAAGGCTTCCTTATACTATACTGAACTATGTAGATACAATAGGTTGTATAAGTTGTAAGTTACAGTTGCCAAGGTGGAAGGAAATGATAAGAGAAATAGATTCTATGTATCCTCAAAGAGTTAATTGTTTAATGGTGTTTAATCCACAAGAAAAAAGAAGATTTATTCAATATTTAAAAAATAATCAATTTGACTCTTTTGTATATATAGATGAGAAAGACTCTTTGAATTTTCTGAATAATTTCTTGCAAAATGAACATTTTCACACATTTCTTCTAGATAAAGATGATAAGATTATAGCAATCGGAAATCCGGTCCTTAAACCGAAAATAAGAGATTTGTATTTTGATATAATTTCAGGAAAAACGGCTGTGTCATCTGTAGACAAAGAAGCTTTAACTGTTATTTCTTTATCAAAAGATAAAGTCGATTTAGGAGATTTCTCCTGGAATAAAGAGAGAGAGACTGAATTTGTGATTTCAAATGTAGGGAAATTGCCATTAGTGATAAATGATGTAATTACTTCTTGTGGGTGTACTAAAGTAGATTATACAAAGAAACCAGTTTTACCGGGTGAAAATGTTATTTTGAAAATAAAATATAAGGCAGAACAACCTGAACATTTTAATAAAACAATTACAGTCTATTGTAATGCAGAAAATGCTCCATTTAAATTGAATATTAGTGGAAATGCAAAATGAATAGGAATATGATAAAGCACTTATATCCAACTCATAATTATTATTCTATTAGGCTGGTATCTTATCAATAAAGTAGTATTTAGAGAAGAATCAATGACTTCTCTAGAAACTGTATTACAAGTTGCGAAAGATAATAGGATTGAGTTGGAGAAAGTACTTTATCGTTATCAAAAAGACCCTACTGATAGTTTAAAGTATAAAGCTGCCTGCTTTCTGATAGAAAATATTCCTTTTTATACTTATTCTGATGGAGAACAATTAGAAAATTATAAATCTTACTATACATGGTTGAAAAAGAGTAAAGGTAAAACACCGCAACAAGTAGTTGATTCTATAAAGAAAATATATGGTCCAATGAAAGAACCTCAGAAAAAACACGATATCATAGAAATAGATTCTGCTTATCTGTGTCATAACATTGAATGGGCATTTAAAGTTTGGCAGGAGCAACCGTGGGGAAAGAACATTTCATTCGAAACATTTTGTGAATACTTGTTACCCTACCGAATTGATGATGAACCGTTAGCTTAAAAATTGATATAGATATGATAGATACAAAGAATAAAATGCCACTATTAGGGGGAATATTGATACTTCTTCTATTATCTTGCCGCTCAAGTAACCAGGAGATTATTCGGGTGGAGAATATCATCTGCCAACCTATTATTTGTGAGGATAATTATATAATAGGAGGCCCTAGAGAGATGGCATTATCAGACTCAATTTTAGCGGTTATGGATGCTAAGTCTGATTCCATGTTGCTTTTTTTTAATGTAAAATCTGGAAAGTATTTAGGAAAGGCTGGTATACGTGGGCAGGGACCTTCTGAATTTACTGTACTTTCTTCTTTAGAATTGCACGGTGGAGGCTCTTTTTCATTTTACGATATTAATAAAAAAACGTTTTATTATACTAATTCAGTAATGGGTGATGGTGTGCAATTTATCCCCGCTTTTTGTGTTGATAGTGGATTGCCACTTGAGGTTCATCCTATGGCTAACGGAAAGTTTATAGCTCCTGGTATTTATGAAAAATACAGGTATTGTGTGTTGGATTCCAATGGACAGGTGCATAGTACGCTTGGGGAATGGCCTTATAGGGATAAGGATGAAAAGACTGTTTCCGGCATTGTTCGTTCGCAGGCTTATATGTTTGGTATAGCGTCCTCTCCTTCAAGAACGAAATTCGTTGCTTATCTTATGTCAGCGGATATGCTGTCTTTCTATCAATTAGAAAACGATTCTCTACATTTGCGAAAGGAAACTATTGTTACTTATCCGGATTATGAGTATAGAAATAATCCGACAGATTATTCTGGTGCTTCGAGAGATTCACCACTCGTTTATTTGTGGGCTACATGCTCGGAAGATTATGTGTACCTATTGTATTCCGGAAAAAAAAATTCCGTCAGAATGCTTTGAATATTAATTAAAAAACATTTTGGAATTCTGTTCCAGATACTAGTGATTATAATGGTGAAATTTTTCTTTTTTATAATAAGTGTCTTTATTATTAGTACAGTTGTTTGTTGCTCATCCAATAAACGATTGGAAGAGGCTCTCACAATGGCGGGCGATAATCGGTTAGAACTAGAGAAAGTATTAGAATATTATAAAGATAGTGGATTAAAATATGATGCTGCCAGATTTTTAATTGAGAATATGCCAGGTTGCATAATGGTAGATTCAACTTTTTTAGAGAACTATCAGCCTGTTTATAGAGATTATGATTCGGTAATAAGAACTTTCAATGATGATTATAATCGTTTTCGTGATGCTTTAGGAGCAGTAAGCTATCTATCTCGTAAAAAGAGAAGCACGATAATGATTACATATTGGAGAGATATCAATAAGTTGAAAAGTAATCAGATAATCGATGAAATAAATTTGGCGTTTAAAGCTTGGAAAGAGAATATATATACCCAGAACTGCTCTTTTAAGGATTTTTGTGAATACATATTACCTTACCGTAGGGCGCAGGGGCTGTTGATAGATACAATACGTTCTCATTTTTATAATTTGCATCATGAGAGTTTTTTTAAGGATAGAAAGCGAGGTTTGCAGTTGGAAGCCGATTCATTGTTGTATCTGTATAGGGATATTAAGTATGAATATGAAATGGATATTCCCATGTATGATCCAAAAATGCTTGAAAAATTCAAATATTGTATATGTGATCATCGTTGCTGGTTTAATTCATTGTTGTTTTCGTCCTTGGGAATGGCTGTAGCTATAGATTTTGTACCTTGCTGGGGGAATTGGAGTGGATCGCATACATGGAATGTATTGATAAATGAGGGAGATTCTTATGCTTTTGAGCCTTTCTGGGATGAGGATCGCTGGAAATATAAACAAATTTATAATAATATAGCAATTGATTCAGTGTGGGGAGGGGTACGTTTACCACGTGTTTTTCGCAAGACATATGCTAATTATTATGAAGATATTTTATTGGATAATGAAATAAGTTTATCAGATATCCCTGAACTCTTCCGAGATTATAAAAAGAAAGATGTTTCGAAAGAATATTTTGAGACAACGGATATAGTAATAAGGCTTGACGATGTTCCGAAAAATGCAAAATATTGTTTCTTGTGTGTTTGGGACTCACCGGGGTGGAAACCGGTTCAATGGGGGAAAATCAGGTTTGATAGAGTAACTTTTAAAGATATGGGGCGGGATATTGTTTATTTGCCGGCTTACTATTCAAATGGTTCTCTAATACCTGCAGGCGATCCATTGTTGCTGAAGCAGGATGGTAGTATAAGGAGGATTACTGTTGGACAGGGACATGAAAGAGTTACTTTACGTAGAGTAAACGGAAAAGTGTTCTATCAGAATAATAATTGGAAATATATCAAAAGTTTAGATAAGATGCGTTTTTGGGGAATAAAAGAAGAAAAAAGTGAATTGCTTTGTCAAACCACTGTTGATATGGTTCAGGCATATCAACAATGGCAGGTAAAGTGTACGACTGCTAACCGCTATGTGCGTATTCAACTGCCTACGGAACTTTTTGCTATGGGGAGTTTAGACTTTTATACCTCCAATGGAAAAATAGCGGATTATGAAATAACTACTTTTATTGAAGCAGAACAGAAAGAGGAAAAAGTTGCTTTTTTATTAGATCAATGTGGTGCCACTACATATTCAGCCCATGTGCCTGATAAGTATGTTGATATTGATTTAGGGCAAGAGTATCATTTGACTGCAATTGGCATTACCCCTTATTGTGAATCGTCATTAAAAAAAGGGAGTACTTTTACTCTAAAATATTGGCAAGATGGAGGCTGGCATCCTGTTAGTTCTAAAATGGGTAATGATTCTTTTTTGATATTCGAGGAAGTGCCTCGAAATGCTTTATTGCTTTTACAACGGGATAAGTGTGATCAATATGCTACAAAGAAAAATGAACGTATCTTTACTTACAAAAATGGAGAAATTGAATGGTATTAAATGGCAATAATAAAAGAGGAAACTTATGAGCATGATAAAGAGAATTCAGGCGATATTGGAGAATTTGGCTTTCTTCATATTCTGTATGGTGGTTATTCTGTTCTTGATGCAACTGTTCTGTTTTACTTCGTTCAGGATACCTTCGGACTCTATGGAACCGGCATTGAAGGATGGCGACCGGATATTAGTTAATAAGATGATAAAAGGGGCTCGCCTGTTCGATGTGTTTGCAGCCTTGGATAATGAGGATGTCACTATCCACCGGATGCCCGGATGGGGGAGTTTCAAGAGAAATGATATACTGGTTTTCAATTTCCCTTATCGGATGAATCGTTGGGATAGTGTCCGGATGGATGTGATGCAGTATTATGTAAAGCGGTGTGTCGCCCTACCGGGGGATACATTGGAGATTCGTGGGGGATTTTATAAAGTACGTGGTTGTGACGAACAGTTGGGAAACTACGATGCCCAGCAATATTTGGCGAATCTGAAGCATCCGAAACAGCATGGCATTGTGGTAGGTACATTTCCCTATGACAAACAAATTGGATGGACCATCCGTGAATTCGGTCCTTTGCCGATTCCCAAGAAAGATCTGATTGTAAAGATGAACCGTACGAATTGCCTTTTATACAGGCAGTTGATAGGTTGGGAACAGAAGAAGAAATTACGTGTAAAAGACGGACAGATAGTATTGGGGGACAGCGTGATTACCCAGTATCGCTTTAAAAAGAACTATTATTTTGTCTCCGGTGATAATATGGCTAATTCGCAGGACTCGAGATATTGGGGGATGTTGCCGGAAGAATACATTGTAGGTAAAGCTTCCCGTATATGGTATTCGGAAGATAAATTTACGGAGAAACCCCGTTGGGACAGAATTATGAAGAAAATCAAATAAAGAACGAAAATAAAGTTGGAATTGATGCGGATGATACAGAAGAATATGGCGGATGTGATAATTCTTACAGGAGTTGCGGCAATCTTGAGCGTAGCAGTTTTTGCTACTTCGAATGATATTCCTGTCGGTGAAATGGCATATCAAAAACTATGGTTGGGACGCATGCTTTTTGTTTTCGTCGTTTGCTGTCTATTATCCTTTTGTCTGAATAGAAAAAACTATTTGTCTTTTCCAACCATCGTGACGTGGGTATTGATTATATTGGGAGGAATGGAAGCCGTATGGGGATTGAGGCAGATATACGGCTTGGCTGCTTCCAATCACTCTTTATATGCACTTACGGGCTCTTTCTATAATCCGGGACCTTATTCGGGATATTTGGCGATGATATTCCCACTTTGCTTGTATGAATGGCTAAACTTGAAAGAAAAAACAGAACGTACATGGGCGGAACAGGGAAAATATTATGTGACATTGGTAGTTATGCTGTTGATTCTTTGTGTACTGCCTGCCGGAATGAGCCGTTCGGCATGGATTGCTGCCGCAATATCTGCCACATGGGTATATGGGATGCACGCTTCGTGGGGAAGCAAATTAAAGGAATTTGGGCGAAAATATAAGAAAAGGGTGGTACTGGCTTGCATTGCAGGCAGCGTTATAATCATAGTGGCAGGTTATGCTCTTTTTCAGCTAAAAGCTACTTCTGCCAATGGACGCTTGTTCATGTGGAAAATTAGTAGTATGGCTATTGCCGAAAGTCCTGTTATAGGACATGGGACAGAAAGTTTTGTCTCGGCCTATGGCAGAGCGCAGGAAGATTATTTCGCCAACGGAGAATATTCGGAAACGGAAGAATTGGTGGCAGGAAGTCCGGAATATGCTTTTAATGAATATCTGCAAGTAGCGGTGGAATATGGGATTCCTTTCTTATTGGCTGTCTCGTTGGTAATTGTATTTTGTTTTTGGAAGGGGAGTAGCGAAGGGAGAATAGGTATTTGTGGAGGAGTAATTTCATTTTTGGTATTTTCCTTTTCTTCTTATCCGATGCAGATTCCCGGATTTGCAGTGACATTTTATTTGCTGTTGGCGGCTTGTGCTATCGGGCGCTCTAAAGTAATATTATTCCTTTTTATTTCGATGATGGCTCTATTGGGAGCGTATTATTGGAACAATAATCAATATGCTGCGTGTAAGGATTGGTATCGTAGTAAGATGCTCTATAATATAGGAGCTTATCAGTCCGCTAAAGAAGACTACGGGAAGCTATACCCAGAATTAGCGAATCGTGGGGCATTTCTCTTTGAATACGGATATTCTCTTCATAAATTGAAAGAATATGATAATTCGACAAGGATATTGGAGGAAGCAATGGCGCATAGCAATGATCCTATGATTCTGAATATCATCGGCAAGAATTATCAGGCATTAGGAGAATATAAGAAAGCAGAAGAGTACTTGATACGGTCTACGCATCGGCTTCCGGGACGGATTTATCCCTATTATCTGTTGGTGAAACTTTATGCGGAGCCCAAATATCGGCAACCTGAAAAATTAAAATATGCCGCTGAAATAGTGTTGACGAAAGAACCAAAAGTGCAATCGACAGCTATTCGTGAAATGAGAGAAGATGTAAAGAAAATAATAGTCGACTATAATATGAAGGTAAATTGAGTATAAATAAAAAGGAGGTGTAAATGCTAAAATAAAAGAAAAAATGAAGTGAAAAAAGTATAGTTTACTGCTGAAATGATAAATGCAGCACTATTTTGAAGTTTAATTAAAAAAATGAGTCATGAAAAAAAGATTATTTGTAATAATACCATTTATAGCATGCGCTATGGTATGTGGGCATAATATTTATTCTTCCCAAAAGACTGATTTCTTTTCTAAGTTGGTTATTTCAAAGTTGGAAGCTTTAGCAACTTCTGAAACCGATTGTCGAAATATGCCGGGTAGTAATACAGGAAAATGCAAGTTGAAAGTAGACGGAAGTGGAGCTTCCTGTGTGACTTCTTCTTGGTATGAAACCAATGATTGTTATAAATAGATTGTAATTTATCAGGTACTGGTTGAAGTCTGAAAAATGATTTAGCCAGTACTTTTAATCCTTTTAAATATGTGGAGATTTATATTGATTATCTTATTTTTGACAACGGTTCTGGTTGGATGTCAGAAAAAGGTTGTAACAAACAGTAAGATTGGGCATTTTGAAGATAAATGTAATTTGGAATACGTTGGAAAGAAAGAGCTTGCATTGGACGAACGAACATCTGTAATGGTGGAATATTTACAATATATAAATGATAGTGTTAATAATATTATTTCGTTTATCAATTATCCAACCAATATGATATACATGTATGATTATAGCAATGGATTATTAGTTGATACTATTCGATATGATAAAGAAGGCAACAATGGTGTTGGTGAGGTACAAGGGTATTATTTTCTTAACAGTGATTCAATTTTTGTTTATCAGTATGGAAGTTCTGTTATACATTTAACAAATAGTAAAGGTGAAATTCTGTGGACTAAAGCATTGTTTGAAAATTTTAAAAGAAAAGAGAAAATGATGTATCCGGATCCTTATCTGATGACTAATAATCCTATGAAGTATGTAGATGGAAATTTGATTCTGAATGGGTTTATATCAGGAGAAACAAGTTATGAGACTAAAGAGAATCGTCCGGTTACTATGTTATATAATATAGATGAGTCGAGTCTGGAGTTCTTAAATCATTATCCGATACAGTATGTTGAATACAATTGGGGAGGTGGATTAACGCATAGATTGCCATACACTGGTTTGGATAATAAGGGAAATCTTCTTATTAGCTTTCCGGCTGACCATAATTTGTGGCGTTGCAATTTGATAAGTAATCGGACGGATTCATTGTATGCTGGTAGTGAGATGATTGAATATATAAAACCGTATGCAACATCAAAAGAAGAAGTTTCCATTATGGACGAATATCGTGTTTTTGAGTGGTATATGAATACTCCTTCTTATGAAGGTGTATTTTATGATAAGTATAGAGAATTATATTATAGGATAGCCAGACTTCCGGACACTAATTATAAAATTGGGAATAGAGGAAATAATAAGCCAATTATTATTATTGTGTTAGATGGTCAATTGCATTATTTGGGTGAAGAAATTCTTCCTCCAGCAAAAGAAGGTAATTACCGTATAAATAACTGTTTTGTTTCAAAGGATGGGCTTAATATACAGGTTTTGACTGATGATGAAGATAAATTAATATTTGAGCAATATAAGGTGGTTATAAATGAAAATTAAGATATTATTATATTTGGCTATTGTAAGTTTATTAGTGTGCAGTTGTTGTATTAACGATTATTCTGATAAAATAAGCAATGCGTTGACCAATCAACTAGGGAAAGAAATGAAAGAATATGACTATATTTTTCTTATACCGAATAGTGGTTGTACAGGTTGCATTTCAGAGGCGGAATATTTTTTTAAGTCTCATGTGGATGATATGAAAATTAAATTTGTTTTCACAAGAATATATTCGCGTAAAGAGTTGGCAATCCGGCTTGGTAAGAGTAACCTGCAAAAGAAAAATGTGTGTTTGGATTATGAAAATCTGTATTTCTTTCCAGAGTGTAAAGAATCCATGTATCCTGTGGTTGCAAAAGTAAAGAATGGAGTTATAGATAAATTAGAGAATATGGATATTCTTTTGAGTACCTATAAATAGGAAATATAATGAAAAAATGTAATCGTATGTGGTTGATGCTATGTTTGGCATTCGTGTTGACACCTTCTTGCTCTGACAAGAAAAATAGTGCTGATGAACAGGAGAAAGGAGTGACCACTGTTCTTCCTGACGTAAAGAATGAAGTTACCACCCAGATTCTGAAGAAGCGTAATTTTGACCATGAACTGGTAAGTAACGGCAAGGTGAATGCCCGGAGTAAAGCCGATTTGCGTTTTGAAACGGGTGAAGTCATTGCCCGTATTTATGTGAAGA
>CAPAOL010000027.1:42099-49137 GCA_948579315.1 uncultured Phocaeicola sp. | reverse complement strand
ATGATGCAAAAATAAGAATTTTAACGCAATCCCCCAAGAATTACAACTGAGCCATTACAACTGAGCCCAGTTTAGGGGAGTCGGAGATATACCATTCTTTATTTTTAGATTATGCAAACTAACAGTGTAGATTTAACATACCCACAGGGTTTTCGGACTGACCCCATTTTAGTATATACGCAAACAACGTATTAACGGGATAGCGCGATGGATTTGCTATAAGCATATTTTCATTAGCTATAATGATATCTGGATTAGCTATAATGATATTGGTTTTAGCTCAAAGGATATTTGATATAGATATAGGGGGCAAGAAAAAAGCCCCTTACTTGTTAGTAAGGGGCTGATAATCAAGTAGTAGTGGGTACGAGAATCGAACTCGTATTACATGCGTGAGAGGCATGTGTCCTAACCGTTAGACGAACCCACCGGAGTTTGATAGATTAAAAAGAGCCAAGTCTTAAAAAACTTAGCTCTTTTTTATTTTGAGATTTTGCGGAAGCTGGGGGATTCGAACCCCCGGTACCCTTGCGAGTACGTCAGTTTAGCAAACTGGTGGTTTCAGCCACTCACCCAAACTTCCTTGAACCCGCATTCTCTCTCAAATGCGGTGCAAAGATAGAGGGAACTTTTGGACTATGCAAATCTTTTAGCAAGATTTTTTTTACCTGTTTTTTGTAAAATGAGATAACATGCTATGTTTCAAATGTTAAACGGGAGAATTTTTTTTTCGAAAGCTTTTGATTTTTATCGATGGAATGGGAACTTGAAGCATATTGACGTTATCCGCTTATTATATTAACGGTATTTTCATTATTAACGGTATCTTCATGATTGACGTTATCTTCATGATTTCATGAGATAGGGTAAACATCCGGATGGGATAGTGACGGTATATTTGACGTGAGAAAAAGACATAAAAAAAGGCTATCTATCCCAGACAGCCAATCTTTTTGTTAACCTTAAATCTAATACTATGAAAAACACACTACAAATATACGGACTTCTGTCAACTTAGCAAATAAAACAAGAGAAAAGAGATATTTTATAACATTGATTAAATGTTTCATTCCTCCATTCTATTTTTATTAAGATTTTCGGCGTTTTGAATGGTATATTCCCAATATTTATCACATAATTTCAGATAGCTGGTCTCGGCACTCTTGCCGCCTAAAGAAATAGCGTACATCTTTGTCTGTTTTGCTTTTGCGTGTTCAACGGTCCGCGATAGTAGTTGATCGACAGGACGCATCTCAAAGTCCGATACGGTGATAATGTCCGCTTCCGAATATCCTTCTTCGCTGATCTTCCGCAAAGCATGCGTGATGACAGGTTCTATATCAGTTCCGCCATGAAAGGATTGGCATAAGAAATCGACCAGGCGATCGAAACTGCTGCCTAAATCTGTGATTTCAATGCACTCGATATCATCGGAAAACAGGAGGACGTAACATTTTCGGTGTTGCACTTCCGTCAGTTCGGCAATGGCTAGTAGGGCGGATTTCGCGATTCTTTCCCGTTCGCCTGCCATGGAACCGGAAGTGTCCAGGCAAACAATGAAAGGGCCTTCGGCTTCCTCGGAAACTTCGTTCCCTATCGTTTTCTTGTCGTTGATGGTTTGCTTTTCGTGTGATTGATAGTCGATGACTTGCAATCTCTTCTCAATGAAGCGCTCAAAGAAAATAGGTTGCAGGCTCTTTTCAGCCAGATAACAATATTCCAAGGGAAGAAGGCTGTTTAAGTCGTTTCCTTCGCAAATGCCTGCAATATCGCTTCGGGTGGCATGAGATATAATTTGTTCCCGATGAATACCGGCAGTCATTTTGAAACGTTTCCGGCTGCTTTGGTGTTTCTTGCCTAAGATTTCTACCAGTTCACGGATAACGGGATTCCGTTTGATTGTTTCCTCGTATTCTAAAATCTGTTCTGCGATCTGTTTATGATTGCGGAGTAACCAGACGAGGCGTGAGCCGCCACGTACCGGAAGATTTTTGGCAAGTGATAGCTGAAGACGGTAGAAATCATCACAAAGCCGCTCGATATGTTCCATCTGATAATTGAACTCGTTGTTCGAGAGCAACGTGTGCCATTTGTCGAAGAAGAGAGTCCGCAACGCTTTCCATTCTTTAGAGCGCGGGCTGATTGCGTCAAAACGCTGGAGGTAGTATTTTACGTTGAGGTCTACCAGGTGATATCTCATTGAGAACGGGTAGGCGCTGTTTTTCAGGAAATGGAGGAACTTGGCGTCGGATGCTTCATCCATTTCATGAAAGTATTCCCATTGCGATGCGTAGTGGGAGTAGAAATCTTGCAGGGAGGGTTGCGTGTGACGAAAATACCGGTGAATATCCGCATCCAGTTCTTCGGGACGGATAATCCGGTTGTGCAGTTGTTCGTCGTACACGTCGTAGGCTATTCTCTGCAATTTTTCATAATAAATGTCTTGCAGGTGTTTGAGCCTAATACTCTCTGTTCTCTTGTTCATGGGCATGAGCGATGATGCGGAGTTCGTTCCGGTAATTCTCTATGATATGTGCAGTCTCTCCTAAGATTCGCTTGATCTTGCTTTTTTGCGATGAGCTTAAGAAGAGATGGTCTTTTATATATGCCGTTTCCCGTTCGGAGATTGTTTTATATTCCACCTCCATTTGATGCAGCAAATCGATCACTTCCTGCAATGTAAATTCGAACGGAGTGCTGCCATCCTGTTGTGCGGGCAAAGGGTCGCAATTGTCATAACATAGTAACGGATATTCCTGATTGTTGACGAAAACAGACCGTCTTCCTTTTCGGAGGGAATAGATATTCTTTTGCGCGATATTTCTGTTCTTTACAAAATCGTAGGCTTTCAGGATTTTGTTGACCGGGCGGAATTTATCTTGCTGGATATAAAACAACCGGTTGCTGTCTTTCTTCAAAGACTGGTAATCGGAAGCAAAAATGAGTAGATTTCCGGCAATGTGATAACCTTCTATGCGATGGTAGAAGGTGTCTACGACTTGGATTCCCGGATCGCTAAGTTCTCGCAGGCTGTGTTCGGACTTCATGTTCTCTTTCAGTGTGTCCAATTTTTGTTCCAGCCGTTTTTCTCCTAACAGATAGGTGTTGATGCCTCGTGCTATCGACTGTTCTACAATCTCTTCGATGATGGGGAGCTGCGGAATTTCATCCCACAGGCAGGCGCTCATCAACAGGCAGTCGGAGAAATGAATTCCCGGAGATTCATTCAGATAGGCGGATGTGCGGAGCAGACCTACTATTTTCTTCCAGCGGCGGTCGGATACATAGATAGGAGGGGTGTTTTCATCCCGCCCTGTGTTGTATTGTTCAATTTCTCGTTTGATATGGTGAATCAGCTCGAAGATGGTATAGTGTATGCCCACTTTTTCGCTTTCAGCTTGTATCTGATTGTATAATTCATCGTCTACTTGGAGCTTTTCCGGGATTTCAGGTTCTATCTCCCGCGTAGAAGAAATCATCTGATCGAACGCATATTCCTGTTCAATGCATCCGACAAACTGACGGATCAGGAAGCGGTCGTATAAAGCTTCCAGTCCTTCACCTTTTGCCGGCAACTCGTTGGAAGCGGCAATCAATGCTTTCAGGGGTACACGCACTGTAAATTGTCCGTTGCGGTATATCTTTTCATTGATTACCGTCAAAAGGGAATTTTGGATAGCAGGACCGGCTTTCCATATTTCATCCAGAAAGACGATTGATGCTGTCGGCAGGTATCCTTTTGTGATGCGTTCGTACGTATCTTCATCCTTCAATTTTGAAATGGAGACGGGACCGAATATTTCGTCCGGTGTACTGAAGCGGGACATCAGATACTCAAAAGCATCTGCACCTTTAAATGCCAGTTTGAGCCTGCGTGCTACCAAACTCTTGGCTACTCCCGGAGGGCCCAACAGAAAGATACTTTCCCCTGCCATGGCGGATAGTAGAGACAGTGCGATGGTATGTTCTTTTTCGAATACTCCCTCGTTGAGGGACTTCAACAATTGGGTGATATGTGATTTGATAGACTTCATGCGACGGATAATTTCATGTGTTGTTAGTGGGAGGCAAAGATACAAGAATTCTTTGAAATAGACTTCGCCGGAGGAATTTACCCCTGGATTTAGGCAATTTCCTCCCGATAAGTAGGAGTTTTCAGTTTCATGGGGAAAATTCATTCTCTACTTTTGCTCTATCGAAAGAGAAATGATATATAATAGTTTAGTGAACCATTAAAAATAAAGGAATATGAAAACGAGCACATTTAAATACTTCGGTTTGGCATTGATGGCTATATTGATGGTAAGTTTTACCTCTTGCGAAGTGGAAATAGACAGTTTCTATGATGATGATAATGGTGCAGGGTACTATAACCGTTCGGCTGATTTATGTAGCCGTACTTGGGTCAGTTTCTACCGAGACATGGACGGTAACTATTGCCGTCAGGAACTGGACTTCTTTTTAGACCATACCGGAATCGACCGTATACGGGTGGAATATCCTAATGGAGTAGTAAATCATTATGAATATAATATCCGTTGGAGTTGGGAAAATTATGCACAGACTTCCATTCGTATGTCATACGGACCGAATGATGTTTCATACCTGGATGATGTATATATCGGTGGAAACAGATTAAGCGGTTATTTGGATGGACGAAATAATTTTGTGGAGTTTCAAGGGAAAAGATAAAGAAATAGGTGAGTGTAAAGGACGAAACAGGTAAAAAGCATTGTTGGAAGGATAACAAGATGCGGGTAAAAAGAGATAGGATAAGATTGTTAAGGTAGAAATGTAACAGATATTAGGAACAAAATAACAGGTAGCAGTGTAAAAGGGTAATCAATAAAATTTCAGGATATACGGATCAGGGTATAATTAACGTCAGTTCGATATAAGCTTATACTATTCCGATTCTCCTCCTTCCGGAAGGTTGCTCTCCCCCAATAACGGGGGAGTCGGAGGGGGTGAGTCCCCGTAGGGGGAGGTGGTAGGTAAACACATAAGTCTATCATCTACAATAAAATAGGAAAAACCTTGTTTATCCTACCACCCCGTCCTTCGGACACCCCTTCCTCCCGAAGAAGGGGAATTAGAATTACTAACGACTTTTTAGACAGCCTCAAACCATGCGGACGAAATTATATCGAACTTACGTTAATTGGGGCGCGAAATGAAAGCTTAAAAGTTTTGAACCGGACTAAATAGTTTTTATCTTTGCGCCCTATTAGTTTTTATATACATGGAGTGGTTATATAGTCTATTCATCGAACATTCTGCCTTACAGGCTGTTGTGGTACTTTCATTGATTTCTGCCATTGGTTTGGGCTTGGGAAGAGTGCATTTCTGGGGAGTTTCCTTGGGAGTCACTTTTGTTTTTTTTGCGGGTATCCTAGCCGGCCATCTCGGGCTTTCGGTCGATCCGCAGATGTTAAACTATGCAGAAAGTTTCGGACTGGTCATTTTCGTTTATTCCCTCGGGCTACAAGTCGGTCCCGGTTTTTTTAGCTCTTTCCGTAAAGGCGGGGTAACGCTGAATATGTTGGCATTGGGAGTAGTTCTGCTGGGAACGTTGTTGACGGTGGTGACTAGTTATGCAACGGGTGTCTCTCTTCCTGATATGGTGGGCATCTTTTGTGGAGCAACGACGAACACCCCGGCATTGGGAGCTGCGCAACAAACTCTGAAACAGATGGGAATGGACAGCAGTACGCCTGCTTTAGGATGTGCGGTGGCTTATCCGATGGGAGTAGTCGGCGTGATTCTTGCCGTTTTATTAATCCGCAAAGTATTGGTCCGCAAAGAAGACTTGGAGATAAAAGAGAAAGACGATGCGAACAAAACTTATATTGCAGCGTTTCAAGTACACAATCCTGCTATTTTCAATAAAAGCATCAAGGATATAGCTCACATGAGTTACCCGAAGTTTGTCATATCCCGTTTGTGGCGTGACGGACATGTCAGTATTCCGACTTCAGACAAGATTCTGAAAGAGGGCGACCGCCTGCTGGTGATAACTGCGGAAAAAGACGCTTTAGCCTTGACGGTACTTTTTGGTGAACAGGAAAATACGGATTGGAATAAAGAGGACATTGACTGGAATGCGATTGACAGCGAATTGATCTCGCAGCGTATCGTTGTCACCCGTCCCGAACTGAATGGTAAGAAACTCGGTGCACTCCGGTTGAGAAACCATTACGGTATTAACATCAGCCGTGTTTACCGGTCGGGGGTGCAACTGCTTGCTACTCCGGAATTGGTACTTCAGCTGGGCGACCGCCTGACAGTGGTGGGAGAGGCTGCTGCTATCCAGAATGTGGAGAAAGTATTGGGAAATGCCGTGAAAAGCCTGAAAGAACCCAATCTGGTTGTTATATTTATCGGTATCGTGCTTGGTTTGGCACTGGGGGCTATTCCTTTCTCTTTTCCGGGGGTCAGCACTCCTGTGAAGCTGGGATTAGCGGGCGGACCGATCATTGTCGGTATCCTTCTGGGGACTTTTGGACCACGGATACACATGATTACCTATACCACCCGTAGCGCGAACCTGATGTTGCGTGCCTTGGGACTTTCCATGTACCTTGCTTGTCTGGGACTGGATGCCGGAGCTCACTTTTTCGATACCGTATTCCGTCCGGAAGGCTTATTATGGATTGGCTTGGGAGCCGGATTGACTATCATTCCAACCGTGTTGGTCGGAGTCGTGGCATTCAAGATGATGAAGATTGATTTCGGTTCTGTATCCGGTATGTTGTGCGGAAGTATGGCAAATCCGATGGCATTGAACTATGTAAACGATACAATCCCCGGCGACAACCCGTCCGTAGCCTATGCGACTGTTTATCCGCTATGTATGTTCCTGCGGGTAATTATCGCCCAAGTGTTGCTGATGTTCTTGTTAAATTGAGAATAGTATATTGCTGAATCGTAATCAGTAACTAGCAAATTGAGAATAGTAACTAGTAAATCGTAACTAGTAAATCGTAATTAGTAAATTGTAACTAGTAATTAGTAAATTGTAACTAGTAATTAGTAAAT
>CAPAOL010000027.1:0-41999 GCA_948579315.1 uncultured Phocaeicola sp. | reverse complement strand
GTAATTAGTAAATTGTAACTAGTAATTAGTAAATTGTAACTAGTAATTAGTAAATAGTAATTGGTAACTAGTAAATTGTAAATAGTAACTGGCAACTAGTAATTAGTAAATAGTAAAATAGTAAATAAAATGACTGCTCAAAGTAATATAACTCCTGAAAGCATTGTGAGCGATCTCCGTTACCTGCAACTGCTTTCCCGAAGCTTTCCTACGATTGCCGACGCTAGTACGGAAATAATCAATCTGGAGGCTATCTTAAATCTACCTAAAGGGACAGAGCATTTCCTGACTGACATTCATGGAGAATACGAGGCTTTTCAGCACGTACTGAAAAACGCTTCAGGTGCGGTAAAACGTAAAGTAAATGAAATATTCGGCAACACTCTCCGCGAGGCTGAAAAGAAAGAAATCTGCACGTTGATTTACTATCCCGAAGAGAAACTTCAATTAGTGAAAGCCCGTGAAAAGGACCTGGATGATTGGTATCTGATTACCCTGAACCAACTGGTGAAGGTCTGTCAGAATGTATCTTCCAAATATACCCGTTCGAAGGTTCGTAAATCGCTGCCTGCCGAGTTCTCTTATATTATTCAGGAATTATTGCACGAATCGTCCATCGAGCCGAACAAGCATGCCTATATCAATGTAATTATCAGCACGATTATCACTACCAAGCGTGCCGACGATTTCATTATCGCGATGTGCAATCTGATTCAGCGTCTGACCATTGATTCTCTCCATATCGTAGGCGATATTTACGACCGTGGCCCTGGCGCGCATATCATCATGGACACGTTGTGCAATTACCATAACTTCGATATTCAATGGGGAAATCATGATATTCTCTGGATGGGGGCAGCTTCCGGTAACGATAGTTGTATTGCCAACGTGATACGTATGTCCATGCGCTACGGCAACCTGGGCACGCTTGAAGACGGATACGGAATCAATCTGCTTCCATTGGCTACTTTTGCAATGGATACGTATGCCGATGATCCTTGCACCATCTTCATGCCGAAGATGAACTTTGCCGACGCTCATTATAATGAAAAGACTTTGCGCCTGATCACTCAAATGCATAAAGCCATTACCATTATCCAGTTTAAGCTGGAAGCCGAAATCATCGACCGTCGTCCGGAGTTCGGGATGACCAACCGCAAACTGCTGGAAAAGATTGATTTTGAGCGTGGTGTCTTTGTATACGAAGGAAAAGAATACGCTTTGCGCGATACCAACTTCCCGACTGTAGATCCTGCCGATCCTTACCGATTGACGGAAGAAGAACGCGAATTGGTAGAAAAGATTCATTATTCGTTTATGAATAGTGAGAAGCTGAAGAAACACATGCGTTGCCTGTTTACATACGGCGGAATGTATCTGGTGGCAAATTCGAATCTTCTTTATCACGCTTCTGTCCCTCTGAATGAGGATGGCAGCTTTAAGCATGTCAAAATACGTGGTAAGGAATATTGGGGGCGTAAATTGCTGGATAAAGCCGATCAGCTGATTCGTACCGCGTACTTTGATGAAGAAGGAGAGGAGGATAAGGAATTTGCTATGGATTACATTTGGTATATGTGGTGTGGACCGGATGCTCCCTTGTTCGATAAGGATAAGATGGCGACTTTTGAGCGTTATTTCCTAGAAGAAAAAGAATTGCATAAAGAGAAGAAAGGTTATTATTATACATTGCGTAACCGGGAAGATGTCTGCGATCAGATTTTGGCAGAGTTTGGAGCTTTCGGTCCTCATTCGCATATCATCAACGGTCATGTGCCTGTGAAAACAATTCAGGGAGAACAGCCAATGAAAGCCAATGGCAAGCTTTTCGTTATTGATGGCGGATTTTCAAAAGCTTATCAGCCGGAAACGGGAATTGCGGGATATACGCTTGTTTATCATTCTCATGGTATGCAGCTTGTGCAGCACGAGCCGTTCCAGTCTCGTCAGAAAGCTATAGAAGAGGGGCTTGATATCAAATCTACCAACTTTGTCCTGGAATTCAATTCGCAACGGATGATGGTGAAAGATACTGATAAAGGTAAAGAATTGGTGACTCAAATACAGGATTTGAAGAAATTGCTCGTTGCTTATCGTACTGGTTTGATTAAAGAAAAGGTATAATTAGTAATCAGTATGCTCAAAGTTGCACGTTTCTGAATTTATTCACCACAGAGGACGCAGAGGACACAGAGCTTTTTTCTGTAAGTAAAGCAGAGCGATAAATACGATTCTAAATGCATGAGACTCTGTGTTACTCTATAGTGAATAAAAAATAGTAAACCTCTGTGTCCTCCGTGTCCTCTGTGGTGAATAAGTTTAGAAAAGAACAATACCCGCTTCGACAATAGCTCCCTTATCGTAATTGCTCGATTTATTATAGAACCTGGTTACCCCATATCCACCTGTTGCAAAGATGCCGAACTTCTTGGTAAATTGATATTCCAGATTGGCACGTGCCTGCAATGCGTACAGGCGTTTCGGGATGACCTCATCTTTGTTGTCAAAAGCCTCGATATGCTGGTATCCGAGGTCTCCGCTGATGGACAACCCCTTGTAAAGAGGGAAAGACAGACCGGCACGATAGGAGGCGCTCGCCGAAAACTTATCATTCAATCCCTGATACATGGAACCCACTCCCAATATGGTATAAAACAGCTGGTTCTTGAACCGTACCCCGATATTGGCAGGCGTTGCGTTTCCACCGTATACCATCATTTGCACTTTGGTATCAGGATTGGCATTCACCAAGCCAAGTTGGAAACCTTTCATATCTTCTGTGTAGTAATTGACAAGACCAATTTGAAGTCCGCGCACTTTCGTTGCGTAGTTGCATAATGCTACTTGTACTCCATTCAGCTTGGATGCGGTTATATTGGCAATTCCTGCTATCTGCAAACCGTTCATGTGTTCGCCTGCTATATTTAAAAGTCCCGAAGCCATCAGACCACCGAAGCTCTGTCCGGTGATATTGGCTATTCCGGAGAAATGTAAGCCCGAAGCCATGTTGCCCGTCACATTCATGAAACCACTAATCATTACCCCCGAGTTGTTGTCTCCTCCGATGCTCGTCAGCCCGGATATGACTACTCCTTGTGATTTGTCGCCGGTGATATTCACCAATCCGGCAGCAGAAAGCCCTACGGTGTTATCGCCGCTGATATTACTGATACCTGCCAGCTGAACGCCCCTCATAGTACCCCCTGCCAAGTTGGCTAATCCGGTGATTTGCAGTCCGTTCATGTCGCCATGAACCACGCTTCCCAACGCATTGATACCCACACCGTTCAGACGGTTCATGGTAGACAGTAGACCGATGTTTACGTAGGTCGTCTGTGTACTGTCATGCGGTTGCGTACATATATCTTTCCAGATGGATATATTGATCCCTGCACTCTTGTTCTGTGCCGGTAAAGAAACGGCAGCCATGAGTATAGCTGCCGTAAGTATTGTTTTCTTTATCTTCATTTCTTTCTCTTTTTCGGTTAAAGTCGTATCTTTCTCTATGCAGCTGGCAATTTATCAGCCTTTTGCTTCCTGATACAAGTAACGCTTGATGCTCTTCTTCGGTGTCTTTTCAAATTCTTCCGGATAGATTTTCATCTTGGATATCTGGCTGTATGCCGGTAGCATGGTGTTCAGCGTCACGCGGTTTTCTTCCATTACTTGTTCGATGTCTTCAGCCTTCAGTCCGTGGGCGAAGGCATCGTCAAAGTCGGGATAAACAAGTCCGACAAGCTTCTCGTTTTGCTGAACGATAATGCTTTCTGCCACGTATGGCAGGTTGTTCAGCTTATCTTCAATTTCTTCCGGATAGATATTCTGTCCGCTGGAGCTCAATAACAGGTTTTTGCTGCGTCCTTTGATCGTTACATTGCCTTCTTCATCCATCAAAGCCAAGTCGCCGGTATGCAACCATCCGTCCTTGTCGATGACTTCCTGCGTGGCTTCTTCGTTTTTGTAATAGCCCAGCATCACATTCGGACCCTTGCATACGATTTCGCCAACGATATTTTGGGGGTCGGACGACAATACCCGTACATCCATGCGTGGCGCAGCCTTTCCGCAAGAACCGGGTTTGAACTTTTTCCAATCTTCGTAACAGATAATCGGACCACATTCCGTCATTCCATATCCAACCGTATAGGGGAAATCAATCATTTTCAAGAACTGTTCTACTTCCTGATTGAACGCTGCACCTCCTACGATGACTTCCCGGAAGTTTCCGCCGAACGCCTTGATCATCTCTTCGCGCACCGTTGCCTTTATCTTGTCATTGATGATGGGCACTTTCAGCAATATCTTCATCGTCGGAGTTTCCAGCTTCGGAAGCACGCTTTTCTTGATGATCTTTTCAATGATGAGTGGTACGGCAACAATCAGACTGGGTTTTACTTCTTCAAAAGCCTGGAAGATAATCTTAGGGCTTGGCATACGGGTGAGGAAGTAGATGTGGCACCCTACGGAGAATTCGTAAAGGAATTCGAAAGCCAATCCGTACATGTGTGCCATGGGAAGCATGGAGACGATTTTATCTCCGGCTTTCAGTTCCAACACTTCGAAAGCAAATTTGGTATTCGACCACAGGCAGCGGTAGGGGAGCATGACTCCTTTGGAATAACTCGTTGTTCCTGAAGTATAATTGATGACTGCCAGTTCTTCCGGTTCGTCTTTGTGATAAGCGACATGCTCTTTGCGGAAATTCTTCGGATATTTTTTGCCGAACATTTCGTTCAGATGTTCGCGTGCATACGTGAGTCGTTCGCTGCGTGACACTAGTAGGGAGAAGTCGTTCATCATCAGGATACCTTCCAGTAGCGGCATTGCCGATTCGTTGAGGTTTTCCCATACCATATCTCCTACAAAGAGTAGTTTGGCTTCGGAGTGGTTGACGATATTATGTACGTTATCTGCTTTAAATTCATGGAGAATGGGTACAATAACAGCTCCATACGTCAGTGTGGCAAGGAAAGTAACTCCCCAGTGGGAGCTGTTTCTTCCACAAACGGCAATTTTGTCTCCTTTGCGGATTCCGCTTTCTTCAAAGATGATATGGAGTTTCTCGATTTTGCGAGCTACGTCTTTATACTGTAAAGTTGCACCTTTATAATCGGTCAGGGCATCCAAGTCCCAATTATTCTTGATGCTATTTTCAATATAGGCTATAAAACTTTGTTCCATTGTTTTGCACATTTGGTATTAATTTGGGCAAATATAGCAATTATATTGAGAATGAAGAATTAAGAGTGAAGATTTTTTGGAAATGGGGGAGAGAGTAGTGGGAGGATTGGCGACAGGGATTTGCTTATAGTTAAATGGATTAACGTCAGTTCGATATAAGCTTGTATTATTCTTATTCTCCTCCTTCGGGAAGGTTGCTCTCCCCCGATAACGGGGGAGTCGGAGGGGGTGAGTCCCCATAGGGGGAGGTGGTAGGTGAATACGTAAGTCTTTCATCTATAATGAGATATGAAGAGCCTTGTTTCCCTACCACCCCGTCCTTCGGACACCCCTCCTTCCCCGAAGGAGGGGAAGCCATGCGGACAAAGTTATATCGAACTTACGTTAGATTATGCTATGAGCTAAATGGGATATCATTATAGCAAAACTGTTTTTCATTATAGCTAATTTAATTATCATTATAGCTAAAAAAATATGCTATTAGCAAAAAACATTCAGCTAATAGCATATCATCTATAGTTATTTCATTTCTTATTTCAAGTACCATTCGTACATTCTTTGTACGCCTTCCTCGATTTCAATTTTGTGGTGCCAGCCCAGTGCATGCAGTTTTGAAGGATCGGTAAGCTTGCGCATTGTGCCGTCCGGTTTGCTGCTGTCGAAGGTCAGTTTGCCTTGATAGCCTACTGTTTCAACGATCCGTTCGGCCAGTTGGCGGATGGTGATTTCCTTACCGGTTCCGATGTTGATATGGCAGTTGCGGATATCTTTGCTACCTTCTTTATACGTATCTTTAAAGTCCACATGCTCCATCACGAAGACGCTGGCATCCGCCATTTCTTCGCTCCATAGGAATTCGCGGAGAGGAGTGCCCGTACCCCAAAGAGTGACCTCTGTTTCGCTGATTCCGTATTTTTTCAGCATAGCCAGAATATCCTCTTTCGAGCTGTCGCCGTTGACACCTTCCACCGGACGCTGGTTCATATCCTTGCGTACAGCTTCCCAGTTTCCTTCTTTCAGGCAGTGTGCCAAATGAATCTTGCGAATCATGGCAGGCAATACATGGCTGCGTTCCAAGTCGAAGTTATCATTCGGTCCGTACAGGTTTGTCGGCATTACGGCGATGTAGTTCGTGCCATATTGCAGGTTGAAGCTCTCGCACATTTTCAGTCCGGCAATTTTGGCGATTGCATAGGGCTCGTTGGTATATTCCAACGGTGAAGTAAGCAATACATCTTCCTTCATCGGCTGTTCGGCATCGCGTGGATAAATACACGTACTGCCGAGGAAGAGCAACTTTTTCACGTTGTGGCGGAAACTCTCTCCGATAACGTTCTGTTGAATTTGCAGATTCTTGTATATAAAGTCGGCACGGTAGATGCTGTTCGCCATGATACCACCCACAAAGGCGGCGGCAAGGAATACATATTCCGGCTGTTCTTCGTCGAAGAATTTGCGGACAGCCATTCCATCCAGCAAGTCGAGCTCTTTGTGCGTGCGGCCTATCAGATTGGTGTATCCTTTATCCTGCAAATTCTTCCAGATAGCAGATCCCACAAGTCCGCGGTGTCCTGCTACATATATCTTTGCATTCTTTTCCATTCTATCTTTTATTAGTTCACCACAGAGGACACGGAGGGCGCAGAGGAAAAAATAAAATCCTCCGTGTCCTCTGTGTCCTCTGTGGTGAAATGAAATTCATTTAATGTTTGGTAGCAATCATCCGCTTCACCTTTTCCATATCGTGGCGTACCATGATACGTACCAGTTCTTCGAATGATGTTTTGCGTGGATTCCATCCCAACAAAGTTTTTGCTTTAGTCGGGTCTCCCAGCAGTTGTTCCACCTCTGCCGGACGGAAATATTTAGGATCAACCTCTACCAAAGACTTTCCGGTAGCTACGTCGATACCTTTCTCGTTCACGCCTTCACCTTCCCAACGAAGTTCGATGCCTACTTCTTTGAATGCCAGCGTTGCAAATTCGCGCACAGTGTGCATTTCTCCGGTAGCGATTACGAAATCTTCGGGGACGTCATGTTGCAAGATCAGCCACATACATTCGATGTAATCCTTGGCATATCCCCAGTCGCGTCGTGCATCCAGGTTGCCCAGATACAGTTTGTCCTGTTCGCCCTGTGCGATACGTGCGGCGGCAAGCGAAATTTTACGGGTAACGAATGTTTCGCCACGGCGTTCGCTCTCGTGATTGAACAAGATTCCGTTTACGGCAAACATACCATAGCTTTCGCGGTAGTTTTTAGTAATCCAGAAACCATATTGTTTGGCTACCCCATACGGAGAACGGGGATAGAATGGAGTTGTCTCTTTTTGTGGAACTTCCTGCACCTTACCGAACAATTCGGAGGTAGAAGCCTGATAGATGCGGGTTTTCTTTTCCAGTCCCAGGATGCGTACTGCTTCGAGCATACGCAACGTACCGATAGCATCGGCTTCGGCCGTGTATTCCGGAACGTCGAATGAAACCTTCACGTGGCTTTGAGCAGCGAGATTGTAGATTTCATCCGGTTGCACCTGTTGAATAATACGAATTAACGAACTAGAATCTGTCATATCCCCATAATGCAGATTGATCGTACGTTTCTGTTTCATGTCGCGCACCCACTCGTCAAAATACAAATGTTCAATACGTCCGGTATTGAACGAAGAAGAACGACGGAGTATACCGTGTACTTCGTAACCTTTTTGCAATAGAAATTCGGCAAGGTAAGAACCATCTTGTCCGGTGATGCCTGAAATTAGGGCTTTTTTCATACGCTATTATTTAATATAATTGAAAATGTGGGTGCAAATGTCGGTATTTTTTGTGAGCCAGCCAAGTTACTATCCAATTATTTTTCAGCACAGTCATTCAGCATGGTTTTTCCTTGTTATTTTGTCGATAATCAAAGCGATAGCTCCGTCGCCCGTCACGTTGCAGGCTGTGCCGAAACTGTCCATTGCGATGTAAAGCGCGATCATCAATGCTTGTGCCGATTCGTCGAAGCCGAGCATGGATTGTAGAATCCCCAGAGATGCCATGATAGCTCCGCCCGGAACTCCCGGGGCGGCTACCATGGTGATGCCCAGCATAAAGATAAATCCGGCAAACAAGGGGAAGTCGAACGGTATTCCCTGCATCATCATCAATGCCAGTGCGCAGGCTACGATTTTCAGTGTGCTGCCCGACAGATGGATGGTGGCGCAGAGCGGAATCACGAAACCGGCCACTTCGGCAGATACCCCGTTCTTTTTGCTCTGTTCCAGCGTTACGGGGATGGTGGCTGCCGAAGACTGTGTGCCCAATGCCGTGAAGTAAGCCGGCAGCATTTTATGAAGTAGTTTAAACGGGTTTTTATGTACAAACAGTGCCGCGATGGAATACTGAAAAACTAACAGGAAGATGTGAAGGGCAAAGATGACTCCGATAATTTTAATAAACACCATCAAGATGGAATATACTTGTCCCGAATGTGTCATGTTGAGGAATATGCCAAAGATATAAAGCGGCAGCAAAGGCAGAATGACTGCGCTAATCATCCGTACGATAATTTCCTGAAAATCACGTGCCACGTTTTTCAATGCGTCGCTGTTCAGTGACGCCAGTCCCAAGCCCAAGGTGAAAGCCAATACCAATGCTGTCATGACGTTCATCAGCGGTGGGATGGAGACGGAGAAGTAGGGGAGGATTCCTTGTGCTTCGCTCACTTCTTCGAGCGGCGCTCCCGGTTCGATGAGTGACGGGAACACGGTGACTCCTGTGAAGTAGGAGAGGAATCCCGAAAACAGGGTGGCGAAATAAGCAATCAGAGCCGTTACGAGCAGCATTTTTCCTGCGCCTTTTCCGATGTCGGCAATAGCCACCGTCACCAGTCCGACGATAATCAGCGGGATAGAGAAATTGAGAAATTCGCTGAAAATGCCGTTGAAAGTAACGAATATCCGCACTAGCGGAGCCGGGAAAAAAGTGCCGATGGCAATACCCAAAATGATGGCGATTACGATGCGTGCCAACAAACCGATTTTGATCTTCTTCATCCTTGATTTTATTTGTAAAGCACAAAAATAATACTTAAATCCAAAATATGGCGAACAAATGTGCATTTCAACTGTTACTAAATAAAGAATATTCAAAATATATCAGTTATGACAAATCAGAATAAAACAGAAATCGGACTTATCGGCTTGGCTGTGATGGGCGAGAATCTTGCTTTAAACATGGAGAATAAGGGGTGGCACGTATCGGTCTATAACCGTACGGTTCCCGGAGTAGAGGAAGGAGTGGTAGATCGTTTTATGAATGGTCGTGCGAAAGGTAAAAACATCGAAGGATTCACAGATATAAAGGCATTTGTAGATTCGATAGCTACTCCCCGTAAGATAATGATGATGGTTCGTGCCGGAAGTCCGGTTGACGAACTGATGGATCAGCTTTTCCCGTTGCTTTCACCGGGGGACATTCTTATTGATGGCGGCAACTCCCATTACGAAGATACCAACCGCCGCGTCAAACTGGCGGAGTCGAAAGGATTTCTCTTCGTCGGTAGCGGAGTGTCCGGCGGTGAAGAAGGAGCCTTGAATGGGGCTTCTATCATGCCCGGCGGTTCGGAGAAAGCATGGCAGGAAGTGAAGCCGATCCTTCAAAGCATTGCGGCAAAAGCACCGGACGGCACTCCTTGTTGTCAGTGGGTAGGTCCTGCCGGATCGGGCCATTTTGTGAAGATGATTCACAACGGTATCGAATACGGTGATATGCAGCTGATTGCCGAAGCCTATTGGGTGATGAAAAAGTTGCTGGATCTGAACAATGAGGAAATGGCTGATGTCTTTGCCCGTTGGAACGAAGGCAAACTGCGCAGCTACCTGATCGAAATCACCGCCAACATCCTGCAACATAAAGACAAATCGGGAGGCTATCTGATTGATAAAATTCTGGATGCGGCCGGACAGAAAGGAACCGGCAAATGGTCGGTCATCAACGCTATGGAACTCGGTATGCCGTTGGGATTGATTGCCACGGCGGTATTCGAACGAAGCCTTTCGGCACAGAAAGACTTGCGTCATCAGGCTTCCAGGCAATATCAGTGTCAACATACACAACCTATATATAATAAGGTGGAACTCGTAAAGAATCTGTTTTCTGCTCTTTATGCTTCCAAACTTGTCTCTTATGCTCAGGGGTTCGCCGTGCTGCAACGTGCTTCCGACGCTTTCGACTGGCATCTCGACCTGGCTTCCATTGCCCGTATGTGGCGTGGGGGATGCATCATCCGCAGTATATTCCTGAACGACATTGCTGCCGCTTTCGATGCCACCGACAAGCCTAAACACTTGTTGCTGGCTCCTTATTTTAAAGAAGAAATGAAAACGTTGCTTCCCGGATGGAAGAACCTGGTGGCGGAAGCCATGAAAGAAGAACTTCCCGTTCCTGCTTTCTCTTCTGCGCTGAATTATTTCTTTTCGCTCACATCTGCCGATCTGCCCGCCAACCTTGTGCAGGCACAACGCGATTATTTCGGCGCGCACACTTTCGAGCGCAAAGACGAGTTGCGCGGACAGTTCTTTCACGAGAACTGGACAGGGCACGGAGGAGATACGAAATCGGGAACGTATAACGTTTAGAAGCACCACGGATTACACAGATTCACACAGATTATTTTCATTGAATACCCATAATGAATTAGGGAACTGATATACATATTTATTTAATCTGACGTCAGTTCGATATAAGCTTATACTATTCCTATTCTCCTCCTTCGGGAAGGAGGAGTCCCCGTAGGGGGAGGTGGTAGGTAAATACATAAGTCTGTCATATACAATAAGATAGGAAGAAGATTGTTTCTCCTACCACCCCGTCCTTCGGACACCCCTCCTTCCTGAAGGAGGGGAAACCATGCGGACGAAGTTATATCGAACTTACGTTATTTATCGCTTTGTTTTACTTACGGAAAGAGAGAGAAGAACTCTGTGTCCTCCGTGTCCTCTGTGGTGAAATATAAATCGTCTCAAAACAGAAACTAAAACCACTCTTGAAAAATGGATAAATTTGCAATGATCATTTTCGGTGCGTCGGGTGACCTGACCAAGCGCAAGCTGATGCCCGCCCTTTACTCCCTCTACCGTGAGAAGCGGTTGACCGGAGAATACTCTATATTGGGTATCGGGCGTACGGTCTACTCTGACGATAACTACCGTTCTTATATATTAGAAGAACTGCAACAGTTCGTAAAGTCCGAAGAACAGGACACGGCTCTGATGGCTTCGTTTGTCTCCCATCTCTACTATCTACCGATGGACCCGGCAAAAGAAGAAGGCTACCCGCAACTCCGCCAACGCCTGTCCGACTTGACCGGTGAGGCAACCCCGGACAACCTGCTGTTCTACCTCGCCACTCCGCCATCACTGTACGGAGTAGTGCCCTTGCATCTCAAAGCTGCCGGACTCAACACCCCCCATTCACGTATCATCGTCGAGAAACCTTTCGGCTATGATCTCGAATCGGCACGTGAACTGAATAAAACGTATGCCTCTGTATTCAATGAGCATCAGATTTACCGTATTGACCATTTTCTCGGTAAGGAAACCGCCCAAAATGTACTGGCTTTCCGTTTTGCTAACGGCATCTTCGAACCTCTCTGGAACCGTAACTATATCGACTATGTAGAAATCACAGCCGTAGAAAATCTGGGTATCGAGCAACGCGGCGGATTCTATGAAACGGCAGGCGCGCTGCGCGATATGGTACAGAATCACCTGATACAGCTCGTAGCCCTTACGGCCATGGAACCGCCCGCTGTTTTCAATGCCGACAATTTCCGTAACGAAGTGGTGAAGGTCTACGAATCTCTCACCCCGTTGAATGAAGTGGATTTGAACGAACATATCGTTCGTGGCCAATATACCGCCTCCGGCAATAAAAAAGGCTACCGTGAAGAAAAAGGAGTGGCTCCCGATTCGCGCACGGATACTTATATTGCCATGAAATTGGGCATTAGCAACTGGCGCTGGAGTGGCGTTCCGTTCTACATTCGTACAGGTAAACAGATGCCGACGAAGGTAACGGAAATCGTCGTTCATTTCCGTGAGACACCTCATCAGATGTTTCATTGTGCCGGTGGCAACTGTCCGCGGGCTAATAAATTGATTCTTCGTTTGCAACCGAATGAAGGGATAGTGCTTAAAATCGGAATGAAAGTGCCCGGCGCAGGCTTTGAAGTGCGGCAGGTGACGATGGATTTCAGTTACGCGCAGCTGGGCGGCGTACCCAGTGGCGATGCTTATGCCCGTCTGATAGACGACTGCATCCAGGGCGATCCGACTTTATTTACTCGAAGTGACGCGGTAGAAGCCTCATGGAAATTTTTCGATCCGGTGCTCCGCTATTGGAAAGACAACCCCGACGCACCCCTCTACGGTTATCCCGCAGGTACGTGGGGACCTCTGGAAAGCGAAGCAATGATGCACGAACACGGGGCCGAATGGACGAATCCTTGTAAGAATTTGACGAATACAGATCAATATTGTGAATTATGAAATTATCAGTTTTTCCTTCATCTATTGAAACTTCACGAGCATTAATACTACGCTTGGTGGAAATTATGAATGAAGAGCCGGACAGAGTGTTCAATATCGCAGTCAGCGGTGGCAACACCCCTGCTCTGATGTTCGATTTATGGGCAAATGAATATGTAAAAAGTACCCCGTGGGACCGCATGCGGATTTACTGGGTAGATGAACGCTGTGTGCCTCCCGATGATTCGGATAGTAATTACGGAATGATGCGCAAACTTCTTTTGGGTTTGACGCCCATTCCGTATGAAAACGTATTCCGTATTCGTGGAGAGGCGAAGCCTGCGAAAGAAGCGGTCCGCTATTCGGAGTTGGTCCGTCAGCAAGTGCCGCTGAAGCGTGGCTGGCCCGAATTTGATATTGTGCTGTTGGGAGCCGGAGACGACGGACACACGTCTTCCATCTTTCCCGGACAAGAAGACTTGCTGATTTCAAACTCTATTTATGTAGTCAGTGCCCATCCCCGTAACGGGCAGAAGCGCATCGCAATGACGGGATATCCCATTCAGAATGCCCGCTATGTCATTTTCCTGATTACCGGGAAAAATAAAGCCGATATAGTGGATGAAATCTGCCATTCGGGAGACACCGGTCCCGCAGCCTATATAGCTCATCACGCGCAGAATGTAGAGCTGTTTGCGGATAAAGCGGCTGCCGCATATATTGACGATAGTAATAGATGTGGTAATAAATAAACTGGAACTGTTTGGTAGACGAACCTGACAAAGACTAAGAATAAAAAAATGGAGGAGGATTACACTTGGGTAATCTCCTCCACTATATATTCACCTTGTACTCTTTTACAAGTACAGACAAAGTATTCCGGATGCTTCAGGGCACCTTCTAGAGTATCAGGAAGAATCATCTCTTTGGTACGTCGATCCATTGCCACTGTTGCATATAGAATACCTTCTTTTTTGCATCTTTCAATTAATGCACTTTTTAGTTCTTCTACGCTATATTCCATTTGTGTGAGACTTTAATGGCTGCAAAGTTATGAAAAATATGTATGTTTTCTGCAATAATATTCCTGTAATATATAAAAATGGCTTCCTTATTCGTCCGCCGACGAGGAAGCCATTAACACAAAAACTAAACTAGACACATTTTGGGAAATCTAGTAATAGCGAGCCGAAGATACACCTAATAAGGAGGACTGACAATGGACTTTGAAAAGGAATTATCAGAAATATATCCTTGGATATTAAGGGTGGCAAGAAAGTTCTGCTGTTCCATGCAGGATGCTGAAGACTTAGCCGGTGATACAGTTTATAAGCTACTTGTGAATCGTGATAAATTTGATTGTTCTAAACCACTTCAACCGTGGTGCCTTATTATAATGAGGAATACTTATATAATAAGATACAATAGAAATTCCCTTATACATTTTACAGGGCTTGATATGGTAGACAGAAGTGCCATTTCTAACTGTACAGCTCATTCAATACTGTTTGATGATTTGGTTTCCACCATACAACGGTGTGCTAAAAAATCCCGTTGTATTGATAGTGTGATGTATTATGCTAGTGGGTATTCTTATGATGAGATAAGTGAAATCCTGAACATTCCTGTCGGAACTGTAAGAAGTCGTATTTCTTCCGGTCGGAAGTTTCTGCTTCACGAAATTGAGTATTGACGATTGATTAAAAGTGTATGGAAATAACTTTTTCATAAATATAGCAAAATAGTTATGTTTCTTTTTGATGATTTGTAGCAAAAACGCTATATTTGTGTCGTCTTAAATAAACGGTCTTTTACATTATGAAGTACAATCAGTTTTTTGCGGAACTTACCGCAGCAGGTTGTTACGTTCTTAGGCATGGGGCTAACCATGATATTTGGTATAGTCCCCAAACGGGAAACAAATTTGCCTTGTCAAGGCATGGCAAACAAGAAGTATCAACCGGAATGGAACGTAAAGCAAGAAAGGTTCTTTTGGGGGAGTAATCCCCCTACCTTTTGTGCTCATAGTTAGAGACTGTTTTTGTTGGGGCAATGGGGTACGGTAATAGTGCCGTACTCCTATTTTAATTCAATAGATATGAAAGTAACCGTAATCATGGAAAAGGCGAGCGATGGGTATTACTCATGCTTTGTCGAGGAAGATTTGCCCGGCTTTGGTTTGGCAGGGTATGGAGATACGGCAGAAGCTGCCAAAGAGGATATGATGAAAGCGTATGAGGAAATAAAGGAGATGCAGGTAGAAGAAGGCAAGAAAGTGCCGGAATTGGAGTTTATCTACAAATATGATATGCAGTCTTTCTTCAACTATTTCTCATTTCTGAATGTTACTAAGGTTGCAGAGCTGGCAGGTATCAATGCTTCCTTGATGAGACAATATACTTCCGGTGTGACAGCAGCCGGACAAAAACAATATGATAAGATACGGGTAGCGGTGGAACGTATATCTAAAGAACTTTCCGCAGCCACTTTCTAAAGATAGTGTACCGCTGTGAAGCGAGACCGTTTTAAGACAATGACAGGCTCCGTTCCTTTACACATGGGTTCGGAGCTTTTTTGTGAAAGTATTAATTTATAAATTGAGAATACAGAAAGTCATAATTATTTTATGTTATGTCTATTGTATTGAAAAATAAATAGTTATGTCTTGCTTTTGCAAAGCGCAATTTTCAAGAATTTAGCCAATCTGGAAATCGGTTGGCTTTTTCTATATATTTGCTCGTGAACGTTCAAAACGAGTTAATGTAGAAGAAAACGCTCGCGAACAGAAGTCCGGGATGAAATGCCCGCAATGCGGTAAATTCATTGAAACTTCTATTTCTGAACTGCTTACTTCAAACACACTAGAGTGTCCGTCTTGCCATCTTCGCCTTTCGATTGATCGGATGAAATCTAAATCGGCATTCGATGCGTTGCGCAAAGTAGAGCAGCTCAACAGAATTTAGAAGAGAAAAGCAAGTATGATCGAGAAAAGAGGTAGCTTATTCGGGCTACCTCTTAGTTTTGTTTTTGTTCTCTAATATAGACTACTAATTGATAGGAAAAATAGTTCGATTGTGCTTTTAATATGCTGTATACCAGTAAAATAAAAATCGGAAGCTCATGCTCGCTCGCAGGCTTCCGATTAACACAAAAACTAAACTAGACTTAACTAAACTATTCTATTCTTGGAATTTCACAATCCCTTTCTGTTTTCTGCAAAGGTAGATATAAAACGGATTCTAGCAAATTATAATCGACAAAAATTACTTTTTTACCGATAAAATAATGAATAATCAGCTCCTTTCATCAAGAAAAGTCTGAAAAACTTGCTTGTAACTATCGCTGATAGGAATATATGTCTTGTCAAACACGATACGTCCGCGGTCAATCACACGTATTTTATCTTTCTGTACGATGAATGAGCGGTGCACACGCATGAAACGAGTGGATGGCAGGAGCTCTTCCATGGCTTTCATACTCATCAGTGACAGGATAGGTTTGGGAGCGTCTTCCGTATATATTTTAATGTAATCTTTCAGCCCTTCGATATACATGATTTTCTTCAAGTCCACTTGCACTAGTTTGTAGTCGCTTTTCACAAAGATACTGTCTATCTCTTCCGGCTTCTGCACGAGTTCGAACCATTGGAGAGCTTTGTTGGCAGCTTGCAGGAAATCGACGTATGAGATCGGTTTCAGCAAGTAATCGAGTGCGTTGACACGATAACCGTCGATGGCATACTGTCCGAAAGCGGTGGTAAACACAATGCGGGTATGCGGATCTACCATCTTCGAGAACTCCAGACCGTTAAGCTCTGGCATCTGAATGTCCAAAAACAGGAGATCGACCTCTTCGCCCGGCAATTCTTTCATTGCCTGAACCGCACTGGAATACTTTCCTGCAAGTTGCAGGAACGGAGTCTTGTTCACATAACTCTCTAACAGGCTAAGCGCTAAAGGCTCATCGTCAACGATTGCACAACGTAACATCATACTATTTATATTTAAAGTTTGATATCCAAAATCAGGTACTTGGTGTTTTATAATAAACGTTTTCCTTTCTACTCTCCAATCTTGATACTCAATCTCGATTCGTACACCTTTTCGTCTTCTGAGGTGCCTTTCAACCAAGTGTAAGCTGCCGGATAAAGTATCTCCAGCCGACGGCTGACTTGTTCCAATCCCACGCCTGATCCACTCTTATCCCCCGCAGTTTTAGGATGATTGCTATTGCGGATTTCGCACACCACTTCGTTGTTATTCTCCGAAATATGAATACTGATGAAACTTGATTCGGTAGGAGAGATGCCATGCTTGAAAGCGTTCTCTATCAAAGAGATAAAGATAAGCGGGGCGATGAGCGTCTGACTGTCGGGCTGGATATCGAATTTGGTAATCATCTGCACGTTGGCAGACAGGCGGATGCGCATCAGTTCGATGTAATTGCGGATAAAATCGACCTCCTTACTGAGAGGAACGTACGTCTGCTGGTTATCATACAACACATAGCGAAGCAGTTTGCTCAACTCCTGAACTGCCTGTTGCGCCTTGTCCGAGTCAAATGCAATCAGTGCATAGATGTTATTCAGCGTATTCAGCAGAAAGTGAGGGTTCAGTTGGTTCCGCAGGTTCTTCAGTTCCGCTTCCGCACGGTTCCGTTCCGCCTCTTTGCGGGCAGCTTCGTTCTGTGTCCATCGGGCACTCATGCGGATAGCGGCACTTAGTCCGATGGTGAATACGAGACTCAGCATATCTCTAAGGAAAAACAACCATCCCGGAGGCATCCCAGGCCTTTTGGGTCTGGAGACCAATGACGGATCGAACGTCAGACTTTGCCAGAGATGAAGCAACACGCCGATGACACATAAAAAGATAATGTTGTAGACCACATATCTTTTGGACTGACTTTGGAAAAGATAGCGCGGCACAAGAATGAAATAATTCACGTAGAACACAATCATGAAAGAAAGTGGTACGGCAAGATGGCGTATATAAGCCATCCAGTTGATGTTCCCGTTCCCACGTTCGACGAAGAAGAACGGGAAACCGAACATAATCCCCCAGCTGATAATATGTATCAGCACTTCCAGGGGACGACGTGCGGATGTAAAGGTTTGTTTCATAAAGACAAAGATAATTCTTTTATTGGAAA
Organism: uncultured Phocaeicola sp.; assembly: GCA_948579315.1. Lineage (GTDB taxonomy): Bacteria > Bacteroidota > Bacteroidia > Bacteroidales > Bacteroidaceae > Phocaeicola. Next base: position 24,157 of record CAPAOL010000027.1, on the reverse strand, counting down.
TTATCCGTATTATTCGTACCGGATGGCTTCTATCGGATCTAAATCTGCTGCTTTCTTAGCCGGATACCATCCGAAGAAGACTCCAGTGACGGTACATACTGCGAAGGAGAGGAATACACTCCACGGCTGGATGTAGATAGGCCAATGGGCTACGCTCTTGACAATCCAGCTGGCTCCGCAGCCGATCATCACTCCGATGATACCTCCCGTGATACTGATCATGATGGCTTCGATGAGGAATTGACTAAGAATGTCGACCCCGCGTGCACCGACAGACATACGCAGACCGATTTCACGGGTACGTTCCGTAACGGATACATACATGATGTTCATAATCCCGATACCACCTACTACGAGCGAGATGCCTGCGATGCAAGCAAGCAGTGTGGTCATCAGGTCGGTGGTCGAGTTGAGCATCGTGCTCAGTTCTTGTTGTGTGCGGATGGTGAAATCGTCGTTGTCCGAAGCCTTCAGTTTATGGTTGCGGCGGAGAATTGTACTGATTTCGTCAGTTGCATAGTCCGTCATATCCTCGGTGAGGGCAGAGGCAAACACTCCCTGCAAGTACGTAACGGCAAGCAGGCGTTTCATTACGGTGGTGTATGGTGCAAGCACTACGGCATCCTGGTCTTGTCCCATGGAGTTGTATCCTTTGGCTTTGAGCACTCCTACCACACGGAAAGGTATTTTGTTGAAACGGATAATCTTACCCACCGGATCGCTTCCGTCCGGAAACAGATTGTCTACTATGGTCTTTCCGATCACGCAGACTTTTGCCGAGCTTTGTATGTCGGCTTCTGTAAACATATCTCCGTTCTCAACAGTCAGCTGGCGAATATTGAGATATTCTGTTCCGACACCGTTCACCGAAGCCGGATAGTTGTTGTTACCGGCTATGAGCTGCCCCGACGACGAGACATTGGGACTGATGGCAGACAGGAAACTGGTCTCATCGCGCAAAGCTTCGTAGTCGGCTAGTTTCAAGGTCTGCATCGCAGACGGGTCCTGACGGACACCTCCACGCATATCGGCTCCCGGATGAATCATGATCATGTTCGATCCCATCTCGGAAATCTGCTGCTGGATGCTTTTCTTCGAACCTTGTCCGATAGCCAGCATTGTGATGACGGAAGCAACACCGATAATGATACCGAGCATGGTGAGAAAAGCACGCAACTTATTGTTCGCCAATGCCCGGAGAGCTATCTTTAATAAATTAGTTCCATTCATGTTTATAAAGTTATGGAGTTATTAATGGAGTTCTGGTTACTCCTTGTCACATTAGTTAACGTCAGTTGGATATAAGCCTGTACTTTTCGATTCTCCTCCTTCAAGAAGGTTGCTCTCCCCCGATAACGGGGGAGTCGGAGGGGGTGAGTCCCCGTAGGGGGAGGTGGTAGGTAAATACATAAGTCTATCATCTACAGTAAGATAGGGATGACTTCGTTTATCCTACCACTCCGTCCTTCGGACACCTCTCCTTCCCGAAGGAGAGGAAGCCATGCGGACGAAGTCATATCGAACTTACATTCATTAATCCTCGTCATTCTTCGGCAATGCAGCCAGCGCTTCGGCGGCAGACAGGATGCTGGGATTGGTCGTATCTTCTATCACCTGACCGTCGCGCAGACGGATATTCCGGCTGCTATATAGCGCAAGTTCGGGATTATGTGTCACAAAGATAATCGTACGTCCCTCTGCATGAAGTTTCTGAAACAATACAAGTATCTCGAAGGAGGTACGGGTATCAAGGTTTCCGGTCGCTTCGTCGGCAAGAATCACTGCCGGATTGTTGACCAAGGCACGTGCGATGGCCACCCGTTGCATCTGCCCGCCGGACATCTGGTTGGATTTATGTTCCAGGCGGTCGCCCAATCCTACAGCCTGTAAGGATTCGATGGCACGTCGGCGACGTTCGGAAGCACTGACGGCGGAGTTATACATCAGCGGTAGTTCCACATTTTCCACTGCCGTTGTTTTGGGCAACAGGTTGTAGCTTTGGAACACGAACCCGATCTTCCGGTTTCTTAGTACCGCACGTTGAGGTTTGCTCATCGTACGTACGGGAATATCGTCGAGCAGATACTCTCCGCTGGTCGGGGTGTCCAGGCAGCCTAATATATTGAGCAGCGTAGACTTCCCCGAACCGGAAGTACCCATGATGGTAACAAACTCCCCTTCATTGATATTGAACGAAACGCCTCGCAATGCGTGAACGGTTTCGTCGCCTACCTGAAAGTTACGTTTGATATTTTGTATTTCAATTACTTTTTTCATTGTCAATAATGTGCTGATGCGCCCATTCGTTATTGGCACATCGAATAATTATTTTCTCTTCTTACTTCCCGGAGGGCCTGGCATGAACGGGCTTCTTTCTCCGCCGTTTTCCATCTTTCCTTCAGGTCCCATGCTCTCACCGGGCATAACACCTACGGTAGCTTCGGTCACCACCTTTGTCCCTTCGGCAATGCCACTGATAATTTCGGTGGATATACCGTTGCTGATTCCCACTTCTACCGGATGGGCGGTGAATGTAGTTCCTTCGCGTGTCCAAAGTTTATGTTTGCCTTCGCAATCTTTCACGATGTCATTTTTACCGATCAGCGGTGCTTCCGGTGTGAATCGTAAGGCTTTGTTCGGAACGGACAACACGTTTTTCTTGTCAAGGATATAGATCGTGACATTAGCTGTCAGGCGGGGTTTCAGTTTCAAGTCGGGGTTGGGGGCGGAGATGACTACTTCGTAAGTGACTACTGTTGAAGTGCTGTTCGTGCTGCTCGTACTGCTTGCGTCGCCCAAACGAATCTGGGTAACGGTTCCTTCGAATACATCATTCGGATAAGCATCTACCGTGAAGCTGGCACGCTGACCTTCTATGATACCGCCTATATCAGCTTCATCTACATCGGCCACTACTTGCATCTGTGTCAGGTCGGCAGCAATGGTGAACAATGTCGGGGTCTCGAATCCGGAAGCAACGGTTTGTCCCGCTTCTACATCACGGCTGATGACTACTCCGTCAATCGGTGAAGTAATGGTAGCGTAAGACAGGTTGCGTTCTGCTTTCGCAAGCGATGCCTTGCTGCTGTCATAGCTGCTTTTCGCTTTCTGATAATTGTAGAGAGCCTGCTCGAAGTCCGTATCACTAATCAGCGACTTTTCGTGCAAGCCTTTGTTGCGTTCGTAATTCTTTTTTTGATATTCATATTCAGCTTTCGCGCCGTCGTAAGTTGCCCGCTGTGATGCCAGTTCGCTTTGCAATGTGACGCGGTCCATCTCAGCAATCAACTGTCCTTTGGTTACTTCCGAGTTGTAGTCTACGTAAATTTTGTCGATGATACCGGACACCTGTGTACCAACTTCTACTTCCGTTACCGGTTCGATCGTTCCGGTAGCAGTCACCGAATTTGAAATATCGCCTTTACTGACAGTAGCGGTGGCGTACGTCACCTTGTGTTTGGCGGGTGAACCGGCAAAGAACCACATTCCTGCTCCTGCCACCACAACGACTGCCACGGCGATTAGAATAATCTTTTTCGTTTTCATTCGTTTATTATGCTTTTATTTATAATGCTGATTGTATACTCTTTATAAAGCTAATTGATCTCCCTGATAGAATTTCAGCAACTGCGTGTTCAGTATAGCCATATATTTAGCCTGAAGCTGTTCCTGCTGTGCTTGGAGCAGATTATTCTTTTCAGTAAGGAGTTCTACGGTATTCTTCATTCCCAAATTAAACTGTTCGCTCGTCAACTCATAGCTGATTTTTGTACTTTTCAGCTTTTCGTTAGCGGCGGCATAACGCTGTTGCGCACTGTTGGCATCCAGCCAAAGGCTCTCAATGGTTTTGTACAGTGCCTTTTGTTCGTCCAGCAAGGAAAGCATGCTCGTTTCGTACTGCAATTTAGCTTTTTGTACGGCACTTTTCGTTTGACGGTTATTGAAGATAGGCACACTGACAGACAGTCCGATAGAGTTGTTCCATCCGTTCTTCACTTGTTCTCCGAAGGTGAAGTCGCTGCCGCTGGTATGGTTTGTTCCAATTCCTGCGCTAAGGCTGATGGTAGGGAAATAACTTGATTTGGCGATATTGATACCCAGTTCGGAAGCCTCTACATTCAGTTTGCTCACTTCTATTTCCGGACGAAGTCCCAAAGCGCTGATGTACACATCTCTTTTGGCAGGCAGCGGAGCCAGTACATTTTCGTCGGACAGGGCAGGGAGGAAGATGTTCATTTCATTCTCCCCATCCAGTTCGAGCAGTTGTTTCAGTTGCAATTTGTAATCTTCAAGCGTGGCTTGCGCGGTGACAAGTTGGTAACGGTCGGTGCTCACCTGTGCTTCCAGTTGCGCGAGGTCGCTTTTGGCAATACTTCCGGCATTCAGAAGTTCCTGTCCGCGGTCGCGCTGCGCAATGGAGACTTGCAGGGTGTTTTCGTTTACTCTCACAGATTCGGCTGCATAAAGAATCTGGATATACGCTTGGGCGATAGACTCCTGAATATTATTTTCGGAAGTCGCCACATCCAGCTCGGCGATCTGATTGTTCAACTTTTCCTGTTGGATAGTTTTCAACCGCTTATTACCATTATATAGAGTCCACGAAGCATTCAGTCCATAATTACCGTTGTAGCTCGTTTTGCTGTTGCTACTGATAATCTCACTACCGCTCACCCGGCTACTTGTCTCCTGATACGGACGATTCACCACCTGATGGCCGGTAGAAAACGAAAGACTGGGGAACAAGGCAGCTTTAGCTGTCTTCACATCAATCTGCGTGCCCGCCGCAGTGATCCGGTTCTTGCGAATGGTAATGTTCTGCTCCTTTGCATAGTCGATGCATGACTGCAAATCCCATTGGGTAGGAATCTTCATTTCTTGCAGCGTACCGGCTTGCAGTGTAGCGACTTTCAGCATATCAGCTTTCAGTGTATCGGCTTGTAGCAGAGAACCTTGGGCAGATATGCCGGGCAGCATACCTGCTCCAAGAAATGTCATCACTGTCAATCTTCTTACATTTATCATATTCATACTTCTATTGATTTACTGCCAGCGAAAGTACGTACATATTATATATGCCACAAAAACGATAGACGGATGAGGTTATTTCGCCGTTAAATGATTTTTTTCTGTCGATAGGCAGGTTTTTGAAGAAAAACACGACAAATCTTACAACTTTTTTGACTACTTGTTTGTTTTAATTATAAAAAATGTATATTTGTACTCATTACAAATTCTAACGTAAACAAATGAAGAATACACTGCTTACGATCTGGAACTTCTATTTGGAGGGCTTCCGTAGTATGACCTTAGGGCGTACGCTATGGGTTATTATTTTGCTGAAATTATTCGTCATGTTCTTCATCCTCAAGATGTTCTTTTTCCCGGATTTCCTTGGCGACCACCCGACGGATGCCGACAAAGGTACATACGTGGGAAATGAACTGATAGAGCGTGCTATTCCCGATAAACCGATTGATTTTTAACTCTTAAACTACATAGGATTATGATTGAAAGTATTGACACTTCACTGATCGATTGGTCGAGAGCCCAATTTGCGATGACAGCCATGTACCACTGGATTTTTGTTCCCCTCACACTCGGACTGGCAGTGGTGATGGGAATCATGGAGACGCTGTATTATAAAACAGGCAACGAATTTTGGAAAAAGACTGCCCAGTTTTGGATGAAACTTTTCGGTATCAACTTTGCCATCGGTGTGGCAACGGGTTTGATTTTAGAATTCGAGTTCGGTACGAACTGGAGTAATTATTCGTGGTTTGTAGGAGATATTTTCGGTGCCCCGTTGGCTATTGAAGGTATTCTGGCATTCTTTATGGAAGCTACGTTTATTGCGGTTATGTTCTTCGGATGGGGAAAAGTAAGTAAACGTTTCCACTTGGCTTCCACTTGGCTGACAGGATTGGGGGCTACGATTTCTGCCTGGTGGATTCTTGTTGCCAACGCATGGATGCAGCATCCGGTAGGCATGGAGTTCAATCCTGACACTGTCCGTAATGAGATGGTCGATTTTTGGGCGGTGGCTACTTCACCTGTAGCAGTCAATAAGTTCTTCCACACGGTATTGTCTGGCTGGGTGTTGGGTGCTATTTTTGTAGTAGGTGTCAGTTGTTGGTACTTGCTGAAGAAACGCAATCGTGAGTTTGCGCTGGCGAGCATCAAGATTGGTGCCATCTTCGGATTGGTGGCATCGTTGCTCTCTGCTTGGACGGGCGACGGTTCCGGTTATCAGATTGCCCAAACGCAACCGATGAAACTGGCTGCTGTGGAAGGTCTGTATGAAGGCGGCACGAATGTCGGTCTGGTCGGAATAGGAGTATTGAACCCTGAAAAGAAGACTTACGACGATGGGAAAGATCCTTTCCTCTTCCGTTTTGAAATCCCGAGTATGCTTTCTTTCCTTGCCGAGCGTGATGTGGACGGCTACGTTCCGGGCATTGCGAATATCATCGAAGGTGGTTATCAGTTGAAAGACGGATCGACAGCTCTCTCTGCTGCCGAGAAGATAGAACGTGGTAAAACGGCTATCGGTGCACTGGCTGCCTATCGTGCCGCAAAGAGTGCCGGACACGAGGAAGATGCGAAGATTGCCTATCGTGTATTGCAAGAAAATATTCCCTATTTTGGCTACGGATATATCAAAGACGTGAACCAACTGGTTCCGAATGTTCCTCTCAACTTCTATGCATTCCGTGTAATGGTCATCTTGGGCGGATATTTCATCCTGTTCTTTATCGCCGTTCTTTTCTTCATCTATAAAAAGGATTTGAGCCGGATGCGCTGGATGCACTGGATTGCTCTGCTGACAATTCCCTTGGGATACATCGCCGGACAAGCCGGATGGGTGGTTGCCGAATGTGGTCGTCAGCCGTGGGCCATCCGCGATATGTTGCCTACAATGGCTGCTATTTCCAAACTGGATGTAAGCTCCGTGCAAACTACGTTCTTTATCTTCCTGCTCCTGTTTACAGTGATGCTGATTGCCGGTGCCGGAATTATGGTGAAAGCCATCAAGAAGGGACCGGAAAAATAAGTATTAAGTATTAGGTATTAAGTGTTAAGCGTAGCTGCGGGGATGCTTTGCTGCTTTGTTAATACTTAATATTTGATGCCTAATACTTATTACGAACCTTCAAAGGCGAAGCATAATACCTAATACTTATTACTTAATACTTAAATTTATGTATATATTTTTGCAACAATATTGGTGGCTTGTCGTTTCCTTGCTGGGAGCCATACTTGTGTTCTTATTGTTTGTGCAGGGGGGTAATTCATTGTTGTTCTGTCTGGGTAAAACCGAAGAGCATCGTAAGATGATGGTGAATTCTACCGGGCGTAAGTGGGAGTTTACGTTTACTACGTTGGTGACGTTTGGAGGAGCTTTCTTTGCTTCTTTCCCGTTGTTCTACAGTACCAGTTTCGGTGGTGCTTATTGGCTTTGGATGATTATACTTTTCAGTTTTGTATTGCAGGCTGTCAGTTATGAGTTTCAGAGTAAGGCAGGCAATCTGTTAGGTAAGAAGACATATCAGACTTTCTTGGTGATTAATGGGGTAGTGGGTCCTGTGTTACTTGGCGGGGCGGTGGCTACTTTCTTCACCGGTTCTGATTTCTATATTAATAAGGCGAACATGACAGACACTATTATGCCGGTAATCAGTCATTGGGGAAATGGCTGGCATGGATTGGATGCGTTGACGAATATCTGGAATGTAATTCTCGGATTGGCAGTCTTCTTCCTTGCACGTGTATTGGGAGCACTCTATTTCATTAATAATATTGATGACAAAGCGTTGACCGACAAATGTCGTCGTGCAGTACGCAATAACACAGTTTTGTTTCTTGTATTCTTTTTGTCGTTTGTCATTCGTACATTAGTGTCCGAAGGCTTTGCCGTTAACCCGGAAACGCAGGAGATTTATATGCAGCCATACAAGTATTTCACTAACTTTATTGAAATGCCGGTAGTGCTGGTTTTATTCCTGATTGGGGTGGTGCTGGTTCTTTTCGGTATCGGAAAGACATTGCTTAAAAATACTTTTGATAAAGGTATCTGGTTTGCCGGAATCGGTACGGTACTGACTGTTTTGTCTTTGCTACTGGTAGCGGGATATAACAACACTGCCTATTATCCGTCATACACCGACCTGCAAAGCTCATTGACGTTAGCCAATAGCTGCTCCAGTGAATTTACACTGAAGACAATGGCTTATGTTTCCATTCTTGTTCCGTTCGTGATTGCTTATATTTTCTACGCTTGGCATAGTATCGACCGGCATAAGATTACCGGGAAAGAGATGGATGAAGGAGGACACTCATACTGATATATCATTAAAAACTCCCCTTATTTAACATCACTCTAAGTCATGGTAGAGAGAGGAAATAAGGGGAGTTTTTTATATATTACACACAACTTGGATTGCACACCTAAAGTTTTGTGTGAAACTTTTTGGGGAGTGCAGTTCTGTTTCAATGTGTAGCAGAGGTAAATCTTTCAATGAGGGCATTATGACACCCTCGTTATGAATTACGCTAATGCTAATTAACGTCTGTTCGATATAAGCTTGTACTATTCCAATTCTCTTCCTTCCCGAAGGAAGGGAAACCATGCGGACGAAGTCATATCGAACTTACATTAATTATTTATTGACTACATTCTCCGGTTTGCCGGAAATGTAAGCCTGAAGATTACTGGTTGCAATATTCATCAGACGTTCGCGCGCCTCTGTGGTTGCCCAGGCAATGTGCGGAGTGATGTAGCAGTTCTTCGCTGTCAGCAATGGATTGTCGGCGTAAGGTGGTTCGGTAGAAAGCACGTCTACGCCAGCTGCATAAATCTTGCCACTGTTCAAAGCATCTGCAAGATCTTGTTCGTTGATAAGCGATCCGCGACCAGTATTGATTAAGATAGCTGTCGGCTTCATCATGGCAAGGCGGCGTGCATTCACCATTTCGCGTGTCTCCGGTGTAAGCGGGCAGTGCAAACTGATGATATCGCATTCGCTGAACAACTGATCCAACTCCATTTTCTTGATTTCCGGTGGCAACTGGAAGTGGGATTTAGAAGTAAATGCGTACACTTGCATACCGAACCCGATAGCAACACGGGCTGTGGTATATCCGGTGTTTCCCAGTCCTACCAGACCGATTTTCTTATCCCGAAGTTCTATTAACGGAGTGTCCCAAAAACAGAAATCTTTGTTGTCTGCCCAACGGCCTTTGTGCACTTCTTCGGAGTGGTGTTGCACTTGCTGAGTGATGTTCAGGATATGCGAAAATACCATTTGAGCAACGGAGGCGGTGCTGTATGAAGGAATATTAGTAACGATGATTCCCCGTTCTTTGGCAGCAGTTGTGTCTACCACGTTGTATCCGGTAGCCAATACACCGATATATTTCAGTTCGGGCAGTGCAGCCATGTGGTCTGCATTGATGATTACCTTGTTAGTCAGAATTGCTTCTGCACCGGCTGCACGTTCTAATACTTCTTCCGGAGCCGTACGATCATAAATGGTACATTCTCCAAGAACTTTCATTCCTTCCCAGGATAAATCTCCGGGATTGGCGGCATAGCCGTCTAAAACTACAATCTTCATATATTTAAAGTATTAAATGTTAACTATTAAGTATCGAGTATTAGATGTTAATGGTGTTACCATTGTTTTTTAGTTTTACAATTATGGCTGTCAGTAATTTAAGTATTTCTTTTATTAAATGTTTTTTCATAGCCACGGCTAATACTTAATACTTGAATTTCTTAAATTTCTCTCCCCACAACTGTATCATCCGTTCGGCATGCTTCTGTTCTGCCGGATTGTTTTGCGGTTGCCATATCCGTTTGTCTTTCAGCTCGTCCGGTAGGAATTGCTGTTTGACAAAGTTACCTTCATAGTTGTGTGCATATTTATATTCCTGTCCGTAGCCCAGTTGCTTCATCAGTTTGGTTGGAGCGTTGCGCAGATGCAAGGGTACAGGCAGGTTGCCGGTTGAGCGTACTAACTCCAGTGCGTCATTGATTGCGTTGTATGCCGAATTGCTTTTCGGGCTGGTAGCCAGATAAATCGTTGTTTCAGCCAGAGGAATCCGTCCTTCGGGCCAGCCGATTTTCATCAGTGTATCAAAGCAGGCATTGGCGAGAAGCAGTGCGTTCGGGTTTGCCAAGCCGATGTCCTCGGCAGCCGAAATCACCAGTCGGCGGGCAATGAAAGCAGGGTCTTCGCCTCCTTCCACCATACGGGCAAGCCAGTAGATCGCTCCGTCGGGGTCGCTGCCACGGATCGACTTGATGAAAGCGGAGATAATGTCATAATGCATCTCCCCATCCTTGTCGTATGCCAGCGGATTTTGTTGCAACCGTTCGGTCACCATTTCATCGGTGATGACAACCGTCTCTTCCGTTTCCGATTGCACAACGAGTTCCAATATATTAAGCAGCTTGCGGGCATCTCCACCGGAGAAGCGCAGCATGGCGGTTGTTTCTTTCAATTCAATTTTGCGATCCTTCAATACGGCATCCGTGGTGATGGCACGTTGCAGAAGTTCCAATAAATCTTCCTTTTCCAAAGATTTGAGCACATAAAGCTGGCAGCGGGACAGGAGAGGGCGGATGACCTCAAACGACGGATTCTCCGTTGTTGCGCCAATCAGCGTGACCGTTCCGTTTTCTACCGCTCCCAACAGAGAGTCCTGCTGCGACTTGCTGAACCGATGGATTTCATCGATAAACAGAATCGGGCTGGACTGTGAGAAGAAGCGGTTGCTCTTGGCGCGCTCTATCACTTCGCGCACATCCTTCACACCGGAAGTCACGGCGCTTAACGTATAGAAAGGCGTTTCCAGTTTGTTGGCTATGATTTGCGCAAGGGTTGTTTTACCCACTCCGGGAGGTCCCCAGAGAATAAACGAAGAGATGCGTCCTGCGTCAATCATTTTCCGCAAGATAGCCCCCGGTCCAACTAAATGTTTCTGACCGATATAATCATCCAAAGTCTTTGGTCGTAAGCGTTCTGCTAGTGGTTGCATGGTGTTTTTTTAGAATGCTGTTAGTATCATGAAGCGAATACCATGAATGTTGATATTCGGATTGTTGCGGTAGGTGAGGCGGTGTATGTACTCGACGTGCAGCAACTTGAATATATTGAAGATACCGAAGCCCACTTCCACGTAAGGCACTTTGGGGTCCATTACGAAACTGGTGAACTTACCGTCGCGTGTCGGGAAGCGGAACAAATCGGGATTGTTACTTTTGAACGGATTGTTTTTGTCGGTCAGTGTTCCCCATAGGGCACGTACGCGGAACATTTCCCTCCATTTCAGCTTTTTGATGAGAGGGATGCGGTTGAACAGTTTCCCGTTCATGTTGTACGAAAGAGACAAGGCGGCAAACCGGTCGTTCAGAAATTCCATGTTGTTGATCAGGCAGAAAGTCTCATGCTGGGTGATGTAGGACAAGTTGGCTTCCGGCAGAATTAACAACGGGAAGGGGACTGTGTTCCATTCGGCACCTGCTTTCAGGCTGACATCCACCTTTCCCCACGAAGCCGGGAGCCAGAAACGTTTCCACACACTTGCTTCCGTGCGGTTAAAGCTGTAATCACCGCCCAATACGCCTTTGAAACCCATGGCATGAGTGAGCGTGAAGATAGGAGCGTCCAGCGAAACGGGTATGCGGCGTTGCTTAGAGTTGACAAACGATTCGCCCGGTGCATAGCGCAGCGTCAGGCTTGCTTCGGAAGTCGTGACATCGTGCACACGGGTTTGTGCGGCATCATTGAGCAGATATTCCAGTTTGCCGGTAGGCTCGTCGTTGCGGTGGCGCAGCATGGCTTTCACTCCGAATCCTGTCAGCGTTTCGAGTTCGTAATTAATGGTAGCGTCGCGCATGTACGACATTTGGTCTACCGTCGTTGTCTTGACCGACAGGAAGATATTATCTTTATCCGTAAACAGGAATTTGTCCATCGGCGACATTACGTCATAACTGTACGTAGCCGAAAGATAATGTTTCGGGAATTCCCAGACCACATAATCGCGTTTGTTGAACGAATAAGTCACCGTCCCGCTATATTTCCAGCGTTCGTCTTTCAGACCGTATGCTCCGTATCCGCTCAAAAACCAGTGCTTGTTGAAATGAGCCGTAGTCATGCCGCTCAACCGGAAACGGGTGCCATCAACGTAATTGCTCGAAATCATGGTGTTGATAGGGCCGATGTCCACTTTGCTCGGATGCTCTTTGCCTCCTGTCTCCACAAAGTTCTCAATCAGTGCTTTCGCTCCGAAGATGATGTATTTGAATCCCGGAATCTGTTCGATCCGCTTGACGAATATGTCCATCGTACTTTCTTTCTTTGTCAATGGCACTTGACGGACACTCGCCCAATACTCATCGCTTTTCGAGAGCATGTCCGCTTCTTTTATCACGCTGCCTTTCAACCGGAATAGTCGTTGTTCGATCGGATCGAATTTATAGTTACTATATTTTGTGGTTCGTTCCACCTGCAATCCGCCTGCTGTTTTGTTGGAATTCCAGGAAAGGTCTACGGTCATGTCATCATCCGCCAACACCCAGTTGCCGTTGGGCAGTTGCTCATACAGTTGCGTGATGTCCATGCGGTTGACAAAGTTGACTCCGGTCTTTTTAGGCAGGTTCATCGTACATTTCTGAACGGCGTATGTAGAATCGTTCAATACATACAGATGTCCGGTGAATCCGAAGTCCTGCGAGTTTTGCGGAACAAAAGTAAGGTGGACACATTCGCGCTTGTTTACCATCAATGTGTCCATCAGGTAATATTTATAAAATGAGATGGCATTGTTGCCGATCGGACTGACGAAACGCTGCTGGAGCAACCGGATATCATCGTCGTAGATATTGATATCGGCAAATACGTCTTTCAGTACGGTGCCGAGCATATCTCCCGTAGAGAAGAACTCTTCTATACCATTGGAGTTCTTGCCTTTGATAATCGTTTTCTTGCTTTCGGGGTTTTTGCGGTAGACGGTTTGCGACGACGTTTCCTGTACGGAAATAGGGAGAATCAACTTATTGGTTGTTTCCGACACTTCCACCTGGTCTTTTAAAAAAGAATATTTCTTGTAGATACCTTTTTCGAGCTTTTCCGGTGTGAGGTCGTTGATAGACATTTTCATCTTCTCGTACTTGTCGTACTGGTAGTAATCGTTCACTTCGAGGACTTGTGCCTTTTTATGTTCGATCACCTTCTTCATGAATTCCACTGCCGGATTGTTCTTGCGTGAGTATTTCTCTTTTTGAGGCTTCACGGTGACTTCGTTCAGGATCACATTGTCCGGAGCTAATGTAACGTTCACAGTCTGATTGCCGGAACCTACTTTCACCGTTTTGCTAATGTAGCCTATAGCAGAGAATACCAGTGTTCCTCCGTTTCTGCGGGTGTCAAGAGTGTATTCTCCGTCAATATTGGTGATGGTTCCCATATCTCTCTTCTCCTGATAGTAGACAGAGATATACATCAATGGCTCGTGGGTAACCGAATCGGTGACTACTCCTTTAATTTGCTGCGCAAAAGCATTGGAGGTTGCCAATACGAGTAAGAACAGTATAAGTATTTTGTTATATCGTTGTATCATAACGTTCGTAGTAGAGCTGCAAAGTTAACAAATAACTCTCAGGATAGATAGAGTATATAACTTTTTTTACTTATCGTTTTTGGTTGTTTACAAGCATATATCGCCTGATAATCGAAGGAACATCTCGCTGTTAACTCTGTTGGTCAGGCTGTTTCGGCATTTTGTTCTCTCGGTTCCGGCAATTTTGTTTTCCTGATTTTGGTATTTCGTTATCCCGGTTCTGGCACTTCGTTCTCCTGATTTCGGCATTTGAAACTTTCCGTTTCCCGGCATGAAACCATAGTCCCATGCCGTGTAACGGTCAGAAACATATCGCATGGCGGTCAATAACATGCCACGTAACGATCAGTAACATATCGGGTGACGGTCAATAACATGCCACGTAACGATCAGTCCCATGTTGTGTGGCGATCAATAACATGTCGCGTGAATGTTATTTGCTTGTAAGTATTTGTACAATACGCTCTGCGGTGCGTCCGTCCCAGCGTTCGGGGAGTTCGCCCCGTTTCCATTCCCCGTGCATCAGAGTATCCATTGTTTTGGCAAGCAGTGCAGGGTCTTCTCCGACAAGTTCGTTGGTACCCATGCGCCACGTCTCCGGATGTTCGGCATACGTGTTGAGCGTGATACAAGGAATACTCAGGAAGGTTGCTTCTTCGGCCACGTTTCCCGAATCCGTTATGATTCCTTTCGCCTTGTTTATCAGATAACCGAAGAACAAGTAGTTCTGCGGCGGCATGATATGGAGATTCGGCGCTTCGATATTCAGCTCTTTGATAGCATTGCGTACGTAGGTATGCAGCGGTGCAACGATAGGCATACCGGCAGATTTGTCGATGATTGTTTTCATCAGCTGGCGCAGATTCTCCTTATTGCCGAGTAATGCACGACGGTTGAGAGTAAACAGGAGATAATTTCCTTCTTGCAGCCCCAGGACGGAGAACCATATCGGTTTGAGCAAGCGGTTCCGGTTGTAGCGGATGGCATCGATCAGGATGTTGCCTACATAATATACGTTTTCGCTTTCCGTTCCCGTCTGATTCAGGTTGCGGTTGGCAACCATGCCGGCTGTGAATAGATAGTCGGATAGTCCGTCTGTAATCATGCGGTTGACTTCTTTGGGCATTTTCATATCGAAAGAACGGGTTCCGGCTACGAGGTGTGCCACCTTGGTGCCTTGTTTCTTGGCAACGATGGCACAACTCATGGTTGCGGTCAGGTCGTCTACCACAAGGACTACGTGTGCCGGATTCTCCGTCAGTTCCTGTTCGAAGGCTACCATGATTCCGGCTGTCAAACTCGTCGGGTTACTGCTTTCTACTCCCAGATACACATCGGGAGCTTTCATATCGAGATCCGAAAAGAGAGAAGCGTCCAAACTCGTATCATCTTTCCTTCCTGTATAAACCAATCGGTAAGAGATGCTTTTACCCAGCGCCCGTGCGGCTTCAATAGCGCGTGTGATGGGAGCTATCTTCATAAAATTGGGGCGTGCCCCCGCAACAATTGTTATTTTCATATTGTTTCTATCTTATTCGGTTTAATTCGTGAAGCAAAAGTACATTTTCTTACGGAATTTATTCGTTACTTTGCATACAAAATAACAAATATATGCCCACATTCGTTCAAATTCTTGATTTTATAGGCACATTTGCCTTTGCTATTAGTGGTATCCGGCTAGCTTCGGCGAAACGTTTCGACTGGTTCGGCGCTTACGTGGTAGGACTTGCTACGGCTATCGGCGGTGGTACCATCCGTGATGTACTGCTCGACGTGACCCCGGGATGGATGACCGACCCTATCTATCTGATTTGTACAGGACTGGCGTTGATATGGGTCATCTGTTTCGGACGCTGGCTTATCCGGCTCAATAATACTTTCTTCATTTTCGATACCATCGGTCTGGCACTGTTTACCGTGGTAGGTGTAGGCAAGAGCATTGCCCTGGGCTATCCTTTTTGGGTGGCGATTATCATGGGTAGCATTACGGGAGCGGCCGGTGGAGTGATTCGTGACGTATTTATCAATGAAATACCTCTTATCTTCCGAAAGGAGATTTACGCAATGGCTTGCGTGGTAGGCGGTATTGCCTATTGGATTTGTGACCTCGCAGGTATGGAGTCCTACGCTTGTCAGTTGATTGGCGGATCAGCCGTGTTTCTGACTCGCATCTTGGCTGTAAAGTATCACATCTGCCTGCCTATATTGAAAGGTGGTGAAGAGCCGGAAGAATAAATTCAGATACGGATTGCACGGTTGCATAGTTGCATGGATTGCACAGTTGCATAGTTGTATGGACTATACAGTTGCACGGTTGTACGGATTATACGATTGCATAGTTGCATGGATTATACAGTTATGTATGGCAACCATTATTCTAATAACTGTGTAATCCGTGCCTAATAATACAAAATTAGTTACTCCGTTTTTCTTACCAGTCTTTTGTTTCTCACTAATCTTCTTTCACCTCCAATTCCCCCTGAAAACTAATGGACTGCCGGTTTTGCATATTGACATCAATGCTTGCCGCTCCATTGGGGAATACTTTGACTCTGTATTCATACCTGTCTTCAGGATTTCGTGCGATAAACTTGATAACGGCGTTTCCTTTCTTATCCGTTTCCATACTATATTCCTTGAGCGCAGCTTTGAAATTAAGCCCGTTGCCTCCGCCATAAGGGATGTTGTAAGCCCGTCCGTAATAAGGCAGATAAGAAATGACCGAATCGTTTCTGATTTCCAGTGAGTAGGAAGATGTCAAAGGGATGGAGCGTCCGCGCATCGGCATGGCGGTATTGACATCTATCTTGTAGTTTTCAGATTCAACCAGCTTCATTACGGCTTCTTTCTTCTGTTCCTTCTTTTCCTTTTTACTTTGAGCCGAAAGGGTAGGGATGCCCGCTAGCAAGGCTAGCAACAGTATAAAGATTTGTTTCTTCGTTCTCATATCAGTTGTTTTTAGATTGATGTATATACGTATAACAATCAAATATACGAAAAAGACAGGGATACTCCTGTTCCCTTTATGAAAATTAAACAGAAATCCCTGTTATTTATAAGTTTAGACCAATTTTCACCCGCTTGAGCGTTTCCTTCTTATTTAATAATATAACGTGAAGTCTTAGAATTCACATTCATATAAAATCCCACCCCAGGCGGATCACTGAAAAATCAGAGAGTTACATAAGTAATCTATTGTTTTTTTAACCAAGCAATAGGGGATAAATTCCGCTAATCACCACCTAAAAACTATCAGAAAACACCTAAAATCTATCAATTGATAGAATTTCACCCTAAAAATAACGGATCCTACCCTGCTTGATAAGCAAAAAACCTTTAAACTTGCAAACATCGAGAAAATCGAGATATTAACCATAAAACCATTAAAGTATGAAAAGTTTAAGTTTCAGAAAAGATTTAATTGGAGTACAGGAAGAGTTGCTTCGTTTTGCTTATAAATTGACTGCCAACCGCGAAGAAGCAAACGATTTATTGCAAGAAACGTCTTTAAAAGCATTAGATAATGAAGAAAAATATGTTCCGGACACAAATTTCAAAGGATGGATGTACACCATCATGCGTAATATATTTATTAATAACTACCGTAAAGTAGTACGTGATCAGACTTTTGTTGACCAGACTGATAATTATTATCATTTAAATATGCCACAAGATTCGGGATTTGAAAGTACGGAAGGTGCTTACGACCTGAAAGAAATGCACCGCATCGTTAATGCACTTCCACGGGAGTATAAAATTCCTTTCTCTATGCATGTGTCAGGCTTTAAATACCGCGAAATTGCAGAGAAATTAGGACTACCGTTGGGCACAGTGAAAAGCCGCATATTTTTCACGCGGCAACGTTTGCAACGCGAATTGAAAGATTTTGTATAATGGAGGGATAACACATATAAACAAGTCTGTTAGCAGGAGGGGCTGTCCAAAAAGTCGGATAGCCCCTTACTGTTACTTGCTGTTTAAAAATGAAAGAATGAAATTACCATTATTCCCTGATAAAAAAGATACATCCATAATGCATGAGAAAGGTAATGAATTCAAGTTTATTGAATGATATTTCTTTGTTGACTTACAAACTGTAAGTGAAAAAAGTAAGGAGTTGACTTTTCGGGACACCTTCTTTTTTTCGCCCAAAAGAGTTCGATAAAAAAACGTAAAGTAGACTTCGAGCCCTTTGTGTATCCACTGACTGCCATTGGCAGGTTGGGAGATCTCTTATCAAAAGAAAAGGCTGTCCAAAGAGTCGGTTCCATCATCATTCTCCTTCGGGAAGGAGGGGAGTTGGAATTACTAACGACTTTTTAAACAGCCTCTTATCTCTTAAAAGAAAACAGTAGATTGCGTGTACGACGCAGTCATTTTTTAGTTAGCGGCTGCCTGTGCATCTTTAATCATTTGCTCGCTTGCGTACATGTATACTTCTACACGACGGTTTTGTTCGCGACCAGCAGCAGTGTCATTGCTTGCAACAGGATCGCTTTCACCCATTCCCTGTACACTCTTGATTTGATTGGTAGAAACACCGCAACTCAACAAGTAGCTGGACACACTTTGCGCACGTTCTTGTGATAAGTTCAGGTTTTTTTGCTGGCTTTGTGCAGCAGTGCTGTTTTTCCAGCCCTGGTTGTCGGTATATCCGTAGATAGATACGTCCATATCCCGGTTCTGGTTGAGCACATTGTTGGCAAACTTGCTTAAAGCAGATTTGGCAGCAGCACTTAGATTGGCATTACCGGTAGTGAAAAGAATACCCGAATCGAATGTTACTTTCACGGCTTGCAATCCGTTGTTGTCTGTTATCTGTTCTACTTGTGCGCCTTCAATTTGTTTTGCTTCAGCTGCTGCTTTGTCCATCTTCTTACCGATAAGAGCACCTGTGCCGGCGCCTACTGCTGTACCGATAGCAGCACCGATAGCGGCACCTTTACCTTTGCCGATAACACCTCCCAGGATCGCACCCAGTGCAGCACCCGAACCACCACCGATGGCAGCACCTTTACCAGTGTTGTTCATACTTCCACAGCTACCAAATATCATGGCAATGCTCATAAAGAGAACCATAAATTTCATCTTGTTCATAATCTTGATGTATTTTAATAGGTTTATAAAAATGTTTTTATACGAATCACTTCGCATAATCAATAACAATGCAAAGATACATATTATTTGGCAAGCGTGTACTTTTTAAGTTAAAATAACTCGGACCGACATCGGCATTGCCAAGTTAAACAGTTGACGGTTGATAGCGCCTTGTGTCAGATTCTTTATTCCTTGCATATCATTTTTCTACTCAAAATGGGGTGCAAAGAGACGCAAAATTACTATCTTCGCGCATCTAATTATTCACTAATCAAAGTACATAGATACTATGAAACAGAAATTTTCTACTATTTTTATCTTGCTGCTTCTCTTTTTAGCAGGTTCACAAACGGTAGCGCAAAATGCTCCGAAACCTTTTGATATTGAACAACCTTCACTTCGCGTATTCCTTCCTGCGCCTGAGTTGGCAACAGGACGTGCGGTGGTGGCGTGTCCGGGAGGCGGATATTCGCATTTGGCATTCGAACACGAAGGATGCGATTGGGCGCCCTATTTCAATAAACAAGGCATTGCATTGATTGTGCTGAAATACCGGATGCCGAACGGTGACCGTACATTGCCCATTTCGGATGCTGAAGCAGCAATGAAACTGGTGCGTGACAGTGCCGATGTCTGGAATTTGAATCCGAATGACATTGGTATCATGGGCTCTTCCGCCGGCGGACATCTGGCTTCTACCATTGCCACTCATGCCAAGCCCGAACTTCGTCCGAACTTTCAGATTCTTTTCTATCCTGTGATTACGATGGATAAATCTTATACCCATAGAGGCTCTCACGACAACCTTTTGGGGAAAGATGCTTCTGCCGAACTGGAACTTGAATACTCTAATGAAAAGCAAGTGACGAAAGATACGCCACGTGCTTTTATCGTATATAGTGATGATGATAAGGTTGTTCCGCCTGCCAACGGAGTGAATTATTATTTGGCGCTGAACAAGAACCATGTTCCTTCAGTGCTTCATATTTATCCTTCCGGCGGACATGGATGGGGGATTCGCGAGGGCTTCCTCTATAAGAATGAAATGCTGGACGAGCTGACGTCTTGGCTCCGTAGTTTCAAAGTGCCTCATAAAGATGCGATCCGTGTAGCTTGCATCGGAAATAGCATTACGTATGGAGCACGTATCAAGAATCGCGATCGTGACGGTTATCCGGCAGTGTTGGGCCGTATGCTGGGCGAGGCTTATTGGGTAAAGAATTTCGGAGTCAGTGCCCGCACTATGCTCAACAAGGGCGATCATCCTTATATGAAAGAAAAGGCATATCAGGATGCGCTGGCTTTCAATCCTAATATTGTGGTGATCAAGTTGGGTACGAATGACAGTAAATCATTCAACTGGAAATATAAGGCAGACTTCACGAAAGATCTGCAAACAATGGTCGATGCTTTCAAAGCGTTGCCGGCTCAACCGAAGATTTATCTTTGTTATCCTTCCAAAGCTTATCTGACCGGTAATGGTATCAACGATGACATCATCTCTAAACAAATCATTCCGATGATAAAGAAGGTTGCCAAGAAAAATAACCTGCCTATTATCGATCTTCACACAGCAATGGATGGGATACCCCAGATGTTCCCGGATAAGATCCATCCGAATGAAGAGGGGGCCAAAGTGATGGCAAAAGCTGTCTATCAGTCCTTGAAAAAGTAAAATAAGGAACTTGACGATTGTGAAATATCCGGTTGAAATAATCCACCCTTGGGGAGAAGTTTCAACCGGATTCTTTTTAGTGATATGGTATGGATGGGGGATTGGCGGAGCTGATCGTTATTATAATGTAGGTTCTTCGTTATATTTGGTGGTAAGTTTTTCTCCTCTCGTTTAGCAAATTCAGTCAGTGCCTATATTTTCTTATGAAAGTAAGTAAAAGTAAACCAACGCAATTTGGGCATAAAAAAAGAGAGCTACTTTTATGTAACTCTCTGCTTTTTCGAGTGATCCGCCTGGGGCTCGAACACTTTATATTATGCTTCTGTAACCATTTGATTATCAGTCTTTCTAAGATATCGGGTTTGTGAAGTCCTCCGATTTCACCCTGTATTACCTGCTGCATTTTACAGTGGTATTCATCCTTCTATCATGTTACAAAGTTACGAATTTTCTATTTGATATGCTAATTTATGAGCTATTAATTGAATGTAATATTCTTATAATCAGATGAGTATTATACGGAACACCTTTGATAATATTTCAGACTAGATAGAGTATCTACTCTTGAAAAGCCTTACGATAATTATCTTCCAATAACTTTTCCACATCTGATTCTTTATACAAGATCTTTCCTCCTAGCTGATAATAAGGAAGCATTCCATTGTTACGATACTCTTGCAAAGTTCTTCTGCTAATTTTTAATCATTGGGCTAACTCCTTATCTGTAATATATCGCTCTCCATTCAATGGAGGACGGCTATTATCTACGATCTTGTTCATTTTCACAAGCATACTGTCCAATGCTTTGAAAAAAGCAACAACCTGTTTGTTGTCTTTCATTATAATTCCTTCCATGACCTATAGATTTATATTTTTTGATTTTAAAATTTTCTCTTTCCGTTGAAGCCCGACAATAGTTAATAATGCCTCTACAT
This sequence comes from uncultured Phocaeicola sp., assembly GCA_948579315.1. Taxonomy (GTDB): domain Bacteria; phylum Bacteroidota; class Bacteroidia; order Bacteroidales; family Bacteroidaceae; genus Phocaeicola. Next base: position 2,821 of record CAPAOL010000027.1, on the reverse strand, counting down.
CTTCCGGCTTATAGAAAATCTTGTGCTGAATTTGTGAATAAGGTAATTTACCATTATCTCTTAGGGTTTGTAATGTTCGGGGAGAAATATTCAATCTCAAACATACATCTTGGCTATCCATTCATGCACCAAGATTTTTGACATCAACTTTTTGACAAAGCGAATCTACTTGTTTTGTAAAAGCGTTGAATTGATTCATCATTTTTTCAAACAGCTTGGTTTCAATGTAAATGACTTCCATAATAATATTCTCTTAAATTATACTATAATTTTGATGCAAGATAGATAGTATTTTCATGATTTAGATGATAGTGTCATATATTGTCACGAAAAGTCAGTTATTTTCATAAATGTAGAACTAATTAACTGGTGATAATATGAAATTATTCGTCAAGGGATATTCGAGTATGATTCTCCCGTCGATAGTTTGCCTTCAGCGCTCTTAAAAAAATGAAAAAAGAAGTATGGGAAGCAGGTGTATAAAGCAATTATTCAAATTGAACATATGGGTTTACAAATATCATTTTCCAAAGATTATCATTTACGTCATAATCAAAATAGATTCCATTTAGAACATTAACTTTAGAAAATTGACATTTGAATCTTTTCTATTTTATTTATAGCACTAAAATATGAACTTAATAGATATTGCTCATTGTTAATTAATCTGGCAATTAGGCGCTTAGTTTGTTCATGTACTTTTCTGTAAGTAAAATTCGACACCTTCTTAAACTTAAAAAATTCCCTCTTTGAGAACTTCACTAATAGTTCAATCCATGATGCAGCATTTTCGGATACTTGCATCTTGTAATAATTGGTATGTGTTATTAAATCCTGCTTATATGTTTTGATATTTTTTTTCCAAAGCTCATCTTCATATAAACTTGCAATTTCGAAGGTCGAAGATCTTGAATGAATACCTGCCTGATACATTTTGACTTATTTTATATCGGGTAATCCCAACTCTATAAGAATCACCAGTTCTTCAATGATTTCAGACTCATCAATCAAATTTCTATTTTTCAATTTCTTTGATATTCCATTGAGAATCCAGGGTAAGTTAAAGGAATAATGATTTGTTATTATACTAATAGCATTGTCATGTTGTGCAATATCTGACATCGCAACTCCACTTAACCATTTTCTTCATATTTTCATTGAATCAGCGCTCTTTATAGAATCTTCCTTTAATATATTTACATCATTTATCGTATTTTCAATATTCTCAAGAAGTGAAATCCGGTCTTCCAATGGTTGCTCACCGTTTATATAACCTTGAACAAAACTAATAACCTCTTTTATTCTATCTTCAATTTGTAAATCGGAATTTATTGGTATGCCAGAAGATACAACGTTCTCCCAATCTTCTTACTTCATCACCAGTGATGTCTTTGTAGTATTGAGTTTGCAAATATTCCAAGGACTTAGCAAAATAATCATCAATCCATTCTAATGTATTCCCTTCGGGATTATTAGAATTATGTAGTGATAATAAGCCGTCGTCGATCCAATCAAGAAGGGTATCAATCTCATCTGATTGTTCGTGAATCTCATCAATACGTTTTTCTGCAAGTAAGCTAATAAGTGTGTCAAATGACAATCCATTTAATAGTGATAAGTTTTTTAATTCTCTTATTAACCTCAAACAACCGCTTTCTGCTTTATCTATGTTGTTTTTATTCAAATAGGCAGAAATAATACCTCTTTTCCATTCAACTCTGTCCTCATCCTTTCCAGTAATTATCGAGTGCAACTAAAATCTTCCCTTCATGATCTACAAATGCACGTCCTGCTCTGCCTGCAATATTCCAAAAATCTCTTTTGGTGATTGCTGTTCCTGCTTGATATCGTGTTGAGGAAATTACAGTTGATACTCTAAGATTTACCCCTTGTACTAATGTTGAAGTGGCGACAATCACTCTGGTTTTTTCACTTCGCATTAATCGTTCTAAGGGAAGTCGAACATCCAAAAGCAAGTCTGCGTTGTGGCAAAAAATCCCCATTTTAGCAAATGTGAACCATTCGGAATCTTCCCCATAGGATTCAATGCAAGCCAATTTGAATGCTTTCCAGTTTAGGGAAAGGATGATATTAATTGGAAACCACTGAAACAGTTCTTTTAATCATCCTCTCTACAGGTAGTTCTGAGAAATGTGAAGTCTGAGAATTACAAGTTTTCCCTTATTAATTATCACCCCTGTTTTTACCTGATATTTTCATCATCGATTCAAAATAAGAACTCATTTGAAAAAAGTAACCGTTATTGAACACAACAAATTCGCGATATTTTTATTATTTTCGGTTCTCATATTTTTTTTCTATGTATGATGACATATATTTACTCAATATTATCGTTCGCAAATATTGTTAAGTCACAAATTTATAGTTGTGGTAACTTTAATATTCTACCCTCAAGAATTATTATCCTCTTCCTCAAATTTTGCCAATAATCCAAGGTTTTTGTATAGCTCTTCTCTTTGCTCTTTTTGCTCCGCGGATTCATTTTTTATATTGAACAGCCATGAATAGTCATCACCATAGTATAGTTTAAGTTTCCTCTTTTCTGGAAGCCAGATCAAATGATGTTGGTGTAAATAAAGTAATATTTTTCCTATTTTTTTCAATATGATATTTTTCCATTTTCTCCATTTTTTCTGAATATTTGAGGGTTCATAAGATTTAAACTGGTAATGTATGACACCGTTCTCATCCATATACGCCCATCCACCACACTGCCTATGGTCAGCCCATTCTGCATGTTCTGTATGAATCATTCTTTCTGTTAATATTGGCCAAAAAAGATATTTATTGATTTTATTTA
>CAPAOL010000026.1 GCA_948579315.1 uncultured Phocaeicola sp. | reverse complement strand
AATATTTATGAGACTACCAACTTTTTATGAACAAAATCTTATCCCGAACTGGGGTTAACCATTTAATTTAGAATTTTAGTGTGTAAGAGAACACACCTGAAACTGTCCTTATAGTTTGAGCTTTAGAGTTTCTCGCCGAATGATAAATCACCGGCATCCCCTAACCCCGGAACAATGTATTTGTGCTCGTCCAAGACAGGGTCTATGGCGGCACACCATAATGTGATATCATCGCCGGGAAAAAGTTCTGCCATATGCGCTACCCCTTGTTGGCTGGCAATGACACAGGCCATCTGCAATTTAGCTGGTTTGCCTTTGGTAAGGAACGCTTTCCAGGCAAGTTCCATGCTTTCACCGGTGGCAAGCATGGGATCAACGAGAAGCAAGGTTCTGTCATTCAATGAAGGAGCGGCGATGTATTCAATGTGTACATCTACAATACGGTGTTCATCATCTTTGTAAAAACGGAATGCGGAAACGAAAGCGTTGTCGGCATGGTCGAACATGTTCAGAAAACCGGTGTGCAGCGGCAGTCCGGCACGGAATACCGTTGCGATCACTATTTTGTCATCGTGTGTGCTGGCCGTGGCAGTTCCCAAGGGTGTCTGTACTTGCTTTACGGAATAGGTTAGTGCTTTACTCATCTCGTATGCCATGATTTCTCCTATTCTTTCAATATTTCTGCGGAAACGCATACGATCATTTTGAACATGTACATCGCGCAATTCCGCTACATATTGGTTTAGGAGAGAATTGCCTTCACTGAGATTGATGATTTTCATATCTATGCTTTTGTTATATTGTTGACTTTGACCTGCAAAGAAACAAATAATTTCTAGATTTGTAAAGTACGAATTGCATTTTTGTTACACAAATATAAATATTTGATTATTACGGAAATTTTTCTCTAATAACTTCTTTTTTTTAAAATAAAGCACTAATTTTGTAGCGCCTTAGACAAGGGGGTGTTGAAAAACATCTTCTTTCAGAAAATAAAGAGTAAAAATAACATTATACAATAACCAAATTAAATCATTAAAAAATGGCAAATTTAGATTTAAGCAAGTACGGTATTACCGACGTGAAGGAAGTTCTCCACAATCCTTCTTATGATGTGCTTTTCGCTGAAGAAACTAAACCGGGATTGGAAGGTTTCGAAAAAGGACAGGTTACTGAACTGGGTGCTGTAAACGTAATGACTGGTGTTTACACAGGTCGTTCTCCTAAAGATAAATTCTTCGTTAAGAATGAAGCTTCTGAAAATTCAGTATGGTGGACTTCTGACGAATATAAAAACGATAACAAACCTTGTACTGAAGAAGCTTGGGCTGACTTGAAGTCTAAAGCTGTAAAACAATTGAGCGGCAAGCGTTTGTTCGTTGTTGATACATTCTGCGGTGCTAATGCTGCAACTCGTATGAAAGTACGTTTCATCATGGAAGTAGCTTGGCAGGCTCATTTCGTAACTAACATGTTCATCCGCCCGACTGCTGAAGAACTGGAAGCTTACGGAGAACCTGATTTTGTATGTTTCAATGCATCTAAAGCAAAAGTTGACAACTATAAAGAACTGGGCTTGAACTCTGAAACAGCTACTGTTTTCAACTTGAAGACTAAAGAACAAGTTATCCTGAACACTTGGTACGGTGGTGAAATGAAGAAAGGTATGTTCTCTATCATGAACTACATGAACCCGCTTCGTGGTATCGCTTCTATGCACTGCTCTGCTAATACAAATATGGAAGGAACTAGTTCGGCTATCTTCTTCGGTTTGTCTGGTACAGGTAAGACTACTTTGTCTACTGACCCGAAACGTAAGTTGATCGGTGACGACGAACACGGATGGGATGACGAAGGTGTATTCAACTACGAAGGTGGTTGCTATGCTAAAGTTATCAACTTGGATAAGGAAAGTGAACCCGATATCTACGCTGCTATCAAACGTGACGCTTTGCTGGAAAACGTAACAGTTGATGCTGACGGTAAGATTGATTTCGCTGATAAGAGCGTAACAGAAAACACTCGTGTTTCTTATCCTATCTATCATATCGAAAACATCGTTAAACCTATCTCTAAAGGTCCTCACGCTCAACAAGTTATTTTCTTGTCAGCTGATGCATTCGGTGTATTGCCTCCGGTATCTATCTTGAACCCTGAACAAGCTCAGTATTACTTCTTGTCTGGATTTACAGCTAAATTGGCTGGTACAGAACGTGGTATTACTGAACCGACTCCGACATTCTCTGCTTGCTTCGGTGCTGCTTTCTTGTCATTGCATCCTACTAAGTATGCTGAAGAATTGGTTAAGAAGATGGAAAAGACTGGTGCTAAAGCATATTTGGTTAACACTGGTTGGAACGGTACTGGTAAACGTATCTCTATCCGCGATACTCGTGGTATCATCGATGCTATTTTGGATGGCTCTATTGATAAGGCTCCTACTAAGGTTATTCCTTACTTCGATTTCGTTGTTCCTACAGAATTGCCGGGTGTTGATCCGAAGATCCTTGATCCTCGTGACACTTACGCTGACGCTGCTCAGTGGGATGAAAAAGCAAAAGACTTGGCTGGTCGTTTCATCAAGAACTTCGCTAAGTTCACTGGTAACGAAGCAGGTAAGAAATTGGTTGCTGCCGGTCCGAAATTGTAATCTGAATTTTACAGATTTAACATATAAAAAGTGGTTCCTATCGGGAACCACTTTTTTTTATGCTTGAAAATGCCTAGATTTGTTGCAAACCAAATATGATAGCAAATGAAATTATTTAGATTAATGTTAGTTGGTGCAGGTATGTTCGTATTATGCAGCTGTACATCGCAAGGTTCTCAACAGAAGGAAGTTGTTACGGATAGTGTTTCCGTGAGTCAGGTAGACCCTGTAATAGAAACTATTATGAGCCGCCGTAGTATACGGAAGTATAAGCCCAAGGCTGTGGAACGTGAAAAAATGCAGACTATAGTGGAATGTGGAATCAATGCACCTAATGGAATGAATAAACAGTCATGGGAGGTTCGTGTAGTAGATAATCCGGAATTTATCAATGGTTTGACTGAAATTTTCAAAAAAGAAAATCCCAAAGCGGCAGAACGTCCGGGATTTCAGAATATGTTCAATAATGCTCCTACAGTAGTGTTTATTGCTAACGATCCTGCATATGATATGTCACAGATAGATTGTGGTCTGTTGGGTGAGAATATGATTTTGTCTGCTTGGTCAATGGGAATAGGTTCCTGCTGTTTGGGAGGGCCTGTGCGTTTCATGAAATCACCTGCAGCTGCCGAATATATGAAACAGTTGGGATTCAGTGAAGGGTATGAGTTGCTTTATGCGATTGCTTTCGGTTATCCCGATGAAATGCCGGCTGCTAAACCTAGAGAAGTTAGTAAAGTAAAGTTTGTAGATTAAATATAAAAAATCCCGAAGGTAATATGGTCTCCGGGATTTTTTATATTAAAGGTAGATTGATTAGCTTTTGTTAGCTCTCTTACGTTCTGTTTCGTCAAGAATCACTTTACGCATACGCATACTCTTTGGAGTAACTTCTACATATTCATCTTCCTTAATGTATTCCAATGCTTCTTCCAACGAAAATACTACCGGAGGAATGATGCGTGCCTTGTCATCAGAACCTGATGCGCGCATATTGGTAAGCTTCTTCGATTTAGTTACATTGATAACCAAGTCGTTTTCATGAACATGTTCACCTACTACTTGGCCGGCATATACTTCGTCTTGCGGATAAATGAAAAATTTGCCACGATCCTGTAATTTGTCAATAGCGTATGCAAAAGCTGTTCCGCTTTCCATAGCAATCATAGAACCGTTGCTGCGACGTTCTATCTCGCCCTTGTATGGTTGGTAGCATTTAAAACGGTGAGCCATGATCGCTTCTCCGGCCGATGCTGTCAGTACATTGGTACGAAGACCGATAATACCGCGCGAAGGCATATCAAACTCAATGTTTACACGGTCACCCTGTGTTTCCATAGAAACTAAATCACCTTTACGGCGGGTTACCATATCGATCATTTTACTGGAATATTCTTCGGGTACGCTGATCGTTAATTCTTCGATAGGTTCGCATTTTACTCCGTCTATTTCTTTGAAGATAACCTGAGGCTGGCCCACTTGTAATTCGTATCCTTCGCGGCGCATGGTTTCAATCAGGACAGAAAGATGAAGCACACCACGTCCTGAAACAATCCATTTACCGTCCTCCAGTTCGCTTTTGCGTACACGCAATGCCAGGTTCTTATCCAATTCTTTGGTCAAGCGGTCTTGGATGTGGCGTGAAGTCACAAACTTACCTTCTTTGCCGAAGAAAGGAGAATCGTTGATAGTGAATAACATACTCATGGTCGGTTCGTCAATGGCGATGGGGGGCAATGGTTCCGGATTTTCGAAATCGCAGATAGTATCACCAATTTCGAAGCCTTCTACACCTACTACAGCACAGATGTCTCCCGATGAAACGGCATTTGTCTTTTTACGTCCTAAGCCTTCAAAAGTATGTAGCTCTTTGATTTTAGACTTTATCAGACTACCATCACGCTTTGCTAGTGTAATATTCATACCTTCTTTCAGCGTACCACGATGTACACGTCCTACAGCAATACGACCTGTATATGCTGAATAGTCTAAAGAGGTGATTAACATTTGAGGAGTTCCCTCCAACTGCTTCGGTGCCGGAATATGCTCAATAATAGCGTCCAACAACGGAACCAGGTTTTCTGTCGGGGTCTTCCAATCAGTACTCATCCAATTATTTTTGGCAGAACCATAGATAACGGGGAAATCCAACTGATCTTCTGTAGCATTCAGGCTGAACATCAAGTCGAATACCATTTCGTATACTTCTTCCGGACGGCAGTTGGGTTTATCCACCTTGTTCACTACAACTACAGGTTTCAATCCGATCTGTAATGCCTTTTGCAATACGAAGCGTGTCTGCGGCATCGGGCCTTCGAATGCGTCTACCAATAAGATACATCCATCAGCCATATTGAGTACACGTTCTACTTCGCCACCGAAGTCGGCGTGTCCCGGAGTATCAATAATATTGATTTTTGTTCCTTTGTAGTTAATTGAAACGTTCTTTGAAAGGATAGTTATCCCTCTTTCGCGTTCCAAGTCATTATTATCCAATACCAGTTCACCATTTGTCTGGTCGTTGCGGAACAAATGTCCCGCCAGCATCATCTTGTCCACCAAAGTCGTTTTTCCGTGGTCTACGTGGGCGATGATCGCAATGTTTCTAATGTCTTGCATACTATACCTATATATTTGGCTGCAAAGGTACGATTTTTATTCTAAAAAATATTTGGCTGTTAACGATTATTTTTTATCTTCCGTATCTTCTTTACTTTTAAATGTAGAGGGAGTGGTGCCATAGAAATCGACAAAATGCTTTCTGAAGGTGGAGATGTCATTATAACCAACCATCTCATGACAGGTATCATGACATCCGTTATTACAAGATCCGGTATTAAGTATAAAGGAGAATGTTATGAGCAGCCTGTTAGAAATCATGGATAAAAAATCATGCGGTAAATGGTATGCCTATGAACAGTCTGCTTTTTATTTGAGCCGGATGATGCTTGAGCTTTCTTTAGACCGTTATGTGATGGAAAATGCTTTGTGGCTGGCAAGGGCGGAAATTGATGTAAACCGGATTTCTTGGGATAAAGTTATCAGTCATAGCCAATCCGAATATGTATTGCACTATAGGTTCCATGAGTGGCTGGTTGAAATAAAATAGCGATAGTTTAAAAAGGGTCCAGTCCGAAATTCGTGAAGAAATGGTTTCGGACTGGGCACTTTTATTCATCGGATGGAGAGAAATCGGGTTTACAATTTCATTCAATGTCAGTTGGGCAGCCTTTGCTATAATGTTCGAAGATATGCTGAAAGATGCGACAGTAAAAGAGATAGAAGATTATTTTTAAAATAAATCGCTCTAATTCATTGTGATATAAAAGATAATGTCTATCTTTGCACCTGCTAAATGAAAATTTTATATATCAAAAAATCTAAGAATTATGTATTTAGATGCAGCTAAAAAACAAGAAATCTTTGAAAAGTACGGAAAGTCTAACACTGATACTGGCTCAGCTGAAGCGCAGATAGCTTTGTTTTCATACCGTATTTCTCACCTGACTGAGCACCTGAAGCTCAACAGAAAAGATTATAGCACTGAAAGAGCTTTGACAACTTTGGTAGGTAAACGCCGTGCGTTGTTGAACTACCTGAAGAACCGTGATATCGAAAGATATCGTGCTATTGTTAAAGCACTAGGATTACGTAAGTAATTCAATCTCTATTGAAAAGGACTTAAAGAAAAGCCGCTCTCTGAAAAGAAAGCGGCTTTTCTATTTTCTGTTATTACGTTTCTACTGTTCTGTTGTTGAGAATTACTCTTTAGTAGGATAATACAGATTATCTTTTGTCATGTGTTCCAATACTTCATGCAGATATTTGGCCGACTCCCATTTGGCCATAGGCAGGTCATGAAGCAAGTAGTTACCGCAATCTTTAGGGGCGGCTCCCGGAACTTCGCCTTCAAAATCGGCTACAAAGCGGAACGTTTCCTGCATCAGTTCTATAATATCTTCCGATTTTAAATCGCCTTTCATTAACAGGTAGTTACCGGTGAGGCATCCCATCGGTCCCCAGTAGACAATTTTGTCAGACCATATAGGGTGGTTACGCAGGTAGGTAGCGGCTAGATGCTCTATGGTATGCAAGGCTCCTTGCCCCAAAGCAGGTTCCCGGTTGGGTTCTTTCATGCGGATGTCAAAGGTTGTGACCGTTTCACCGCCCACTTCGTCTTTTCTGGATACATAGATACCGCGAAGCAAGCGGATATGGTCAATGGTAAAACTGGGTATTGTCTTCATATTATTCGTTTTTATAAATTAGCTGGTAATGAGGAAAGGAAGGTATGAGTGACCTCGAAGGAACGGTCGGCTATAGTCTCCCAAAAATTTGTGTATTGTTCCCAATGGTTGTCGGATCCCGGCGTATCGCTGATGATACGGAAACTGATGAACGGTACCTTATATATATAACAGATTTGGGCGATGGCTCCCGATTCCATATCTACTGCCAGCCCTTCGTGGAACTTTTCTTTAATGTCGTTCAGTTCGGAACGGTCGGTGATGAATTTGTCTCCGCTGCATATCAGACCTCCATGAATGGCGGTCGGAGTATCCAGTGACATGGCGCAATCAAACAATGTGGCATTACCTTCGAATCGGGCGGGAAGTCCTTGTATCTGTCCGTACATATTGCCTTCTCCACACCATACATCATGATATACAATTTGTCGGCTCACCACAACATCCATTATTTTCAGGCAGCTGTCTATGCCTCCTGCTACACCGGTGCTGATGACACAGTCGGGTTGGAAGGTACGGATCAGTTCTACAGTACCGGCAGCAGCGTTCACTTTACCTATTCCGCATTTCATCAGGATAATGGTATTATTTCTAATGCTGCCTTCAGTATATTGGAAAGGACCTTCGGTGTATTCTTTCTTGTTTTCGAGCAGTTGCGCTACTTGTTTCTGCTCGGAACTCATGGCTGTTATAATTCCTATTTTCATAATTCAACTTTATTTATGGCTGCAAATGTACGCATTTTATCAGAGTATATCGTATCTTTGCAACGTTAATAAACAGATATACTTATGAACTTATTTAAAAGAATACTACCTGATATAGTAGTGATTATCCTTTTTGCTGTCATCTCATTCGTCTATTTTTTTCCGGCAGTGACAGAAGGGCGTATCCTTTCACAACATGACTCTGTGGCGGGCATTGGTGCCGGTGAAGAAGCGAAAGAATATCTGGAACGTACGGGAGAGCGTACGCGCTGGACTAATTCTATTTTTGGTGGTATGCCTACTTATCAGATGGCACCCAGTTATGATTCTACGGATACCCTGAAGGGAGTGGAGAAGTTATATCATTTGTATCTCCCGAATTATGTGTGGTATGTATTTGTCATGCTGTTGGGCTTTTATATATTATTGCGTGCATTCGATTTCTCGGTCTGGCTGGCTTCATTGGGGGCTGTGTTGTGGGCGTTTTCTTCTTATTTTTTCATCATTATAGCTGCCGGACACATCTGGAAATTTGTAACCTTGGCTTATATTCCACCCACTATAGCCGGTATGGTATTGGCTTATAGAGGGAAATACCTGTCAGGTGGTTTGCTGACAGCGGTTTTTGTTGCTTTGCAAATAGTGTCGAACCATGTGCAGATGAGTTATTATTTTCTTTTTGTCATGCTCTTTATGGCGGTTGCGTTCGGAGTGGATGCTTGGCAGAAGAAGGAAATGCCGCGATTTCTGAAAGCAACTGGTGTGTTGTTGATGGCCGGTATTTTGGGAGTTTGTATAAATCTATCTAACTTATATCATACGTATGAGTATAGTAAGGAAACGATGCGTGGAAAGAGTGAGTTGGTGAAACCGGATAGTCATAATCAGACAAAAAGTGGTCTGGAACGAGATTATATCACTCAGTGGAGCTACGGTATCGGTGAGACTTTCTCTTTGCTTGTCCCTAATGTGAAAGGTGGTGCTTCCGTACCTTTGGCAGCTAACGAAAAGGCGATGGAAAAGGCGAATCCTATGTATAATAGTATCTATAGCCAGATAGGTCAGTATTGGGGTGAGCAACCCGGTACATCCGGTCCTGTATACGTGGGGGCGTTTGTGATGTTTCTGTTTGTTCTTGGGCTGTTTATAGTGAAAGGTCCTATGAAATGGACGCTTTTGAGTGCTACAGTTTTGTCTGTCCTGCTGTCATGGGGAAAGAATTTTATGGGATTCACCGATTTCTTTTTGGATTATATCCCGATGTACGATAAATTCCGTGCGGTTTCTTCTATTTTGGTCATTGCTGAGTTTACCATACCTTTGTTGGCTGTCCTTGCTTTAAAGGAGGTAATGGCACGCCCTCAGTTGGTTAAGGAACAGGCCCGGTCGTTTTATATCAGTCTGGGATTGACAGGTGGCATCGCTTTATTGTTTGCATTAGCTCCCGGTTTCTTTTTCCCGTCGTATGTTTCAAGTATGGAAATGCAGGCATTGCAGGGTATTCCGGCAGATCAGCTGGCTCCGTTACTTGCTAATCTGGAAGAAATCCGTCAGAGTATCTTTACTTCGGATGCATGGCGCAGTTTCTTTGTTATTATGATAGGTACGGCAGTTCTTTGGTTATATGGCATGGGCAAACTAAAGGCGAAGGTGACGATTCTGGCATTGGCTGTCCTCTGTCTGGCAGATATGTGGAGTGTGAACAAACGTTATTTGTATGATGAACAATTTGTGGAGAAGGTGCAGCAGGATAATTCCTTTAAACCGACCGAAACGGATAAGGCAATATTGGCCGATAAAACGTTGGATTTCCGGGTACTGAACCTAGCCGGCAATACGTTTAATGAAAATACGACTTCTTATTGGCATAAGAGCATCGGTGGATATCATGCCGCCAAGCTGCGCCGCTATCAAGAAATGATAGAGGAGCATATCAGCACTGAGATGAATGGCGTGTTCAAGGCTGTTTCGGAGGCGGGAGGCGATATGCAGAAGGTGGCTCCGTCCGGTTTTCCTGTGTTGAATATGCTGAATACCCGTTACTTTATTTTTCCGCTGCAAGGTGGAAAGACTGTCCCGATACAGAATCCTTATACGCTGGGCAATGCTTGGTTTGTAAACGAGGTGCAGTATGTGGATAATGCCAATGAAGAGATAGATGCTTTGCATCGGATAGATCCGGCAAAAACGGCTGTCGTAGATAAAAAATTCAGTGCGGAGGTAAAATCGGCGGCTGAAACAGATACACTGGGTACAATCAAACTGACTGCGTACGAACCTAATGACTTGAAATATGAGGTTAATTCGAAGACAGGAGGAACAGTGGTTTTTTCGGAAATTTACTATCCTGGTTGGCAGGCATATATTGATGGTGTGGAAGCACCGCACGGAAGAGCGGATTATATTCTTCGGGCGATGAATGTGCCGGCCGGAAAGCATGTAGTGGAATTTAAGTTCGATCCGAAATCGCTGCATGTTACGGAAACGGTGGCTTTTGTGGCGTTGGGTGTATTGACCTGTGTGCTGGTCTTGTTCTTATTCTTGCAGGTCAGAAGAGCCCGTAGGAAAATTGATTAAGGCCCGTCGTAAGCCAGACTCCGGATTATTTGTAAAGCAGGCGCAGAACGAACCATAAGTGGTGTGTCACTGTGCTTGCCCATCCATAGTGACGGCTCATAATACGGAAGCGTTCTTTCAAGGAGGCTTTATGGTTACGGGTGGTCATTCCTTCATTCAGGTAATCAATAAGAGTAAGATGGGTGTTATGGAGTACATCCGCTTTCTTCATGATACGGATACACCAGTCAAAATCTGCCGAGAACCGATATCTCAGGTCATATGGTTCCACCAGATCACGGCGGGCGAAAAAGGCTTGATGGCAGACTAGCATTCCTTGCTTGAAGCTTTTCCAGGTAAGCGTTGCGGGTGCGGACAGGCGGCGCATATATAAAAAATGCCCTTGACTGTCCACAATTTCTGTTTCTCCATATAGCACTCCCGGCAGGGCTGTTCCATTGATGGAATGTACCATTTGCAGCAAAGTATCATCCTCGTGCAGGCCGTCACCGGCATTCAAGAAACAAAGATAATCTCCGGTTGCCAATTTTATTCCTTTGTTCATGGCATCGTATAGACCTTGGTCGGGTTCACTGATAACAGTGGTGATATGTTCCTGGTATTTGTGAATGATATCCAGTGTTTCATCTGTTGATCCCCCATCTACAATAATATACTCCAGATTCTTATAAGTTTGTGTAACAATACTTTGTATAGTATCCTCCAATACTTTTGCGGCGTTGTAGGTGACAGTAATAATAGAAAACTTGGGATGAGGATGATGGTTATGCATGATTCCCTGTAATCTTGTTATAGATTTCAACATATTTCTTGGCGATGGTACTTTCCGAATAGCTGGATACTGCCTTACGGCAGGCTTCTTCGCTCAGACTTTCATATTCTCCTTCGGTCAATGCCCAGTGAATTCCGTTTGCCAGATCCTTGGAAGACTGATATTCGGCAACATAGCCGTTGTGCAGGTGGTCAATCATTTGTGGAATACCTCCTACATTGAACCCTATGCACGGAATACCACAGGCCATTGCCTCTACGATGGTATTGGGTAGGTTGTCTTGTAAAGAAGGTGTGACGTATAAGTCGACTGCGTTGTAAATATCTACCAGTTCCTTCTCGTTGCTGACATAATTCATCGGATAGATAGGGAAAGGAAACAGGGAAGCGTATTGTTCGGCTTGGTTGCCAAAAACCACTACACCTAACTCCTTACTAAAATCAGGATACGAGGAAGCTATTTGTTTGCAAGCTGATACCAAATAGTCTATTCCTTTTCTCTTGTCTGTAATTTTTACGGAGCCGAAAAGCAATAACTTCTTGTCTTGCGGGAGGTGGCATTTTTCTCTGGCCTGTTTTTTATCACGAGGTTTGAACAGGTTGGTGTTGATTGCATTGGGAATATTGGTAATGGTCTGACCTTTAATCAGATCACTTTTCTTAGCCAATGATTCTAACCAGCGGCTACAAGCTACAAAGGTGATTTGTGCTCCTTCAAACAGTTTTTTCTTTTTCTGGAAAGTACGGTAGGCTATGTCTTTCTTGCTCCCTTTGTAAAGTTGCGGACAGTTGTGGCATTGTGTGGCATATTTATCGCAATCTCCTGCATAGTGGCAGATACCAGTAAAAGGCCACATATCATGCATTGTCCAAACGATGGGCTTGCCGGATTGGATGATACGCCGGATATCTGTCAGTGACAACATACCTTGGTTAATCCAATGCAGATGAATGACATCGGCTTGGGTAAATTCGGGCAATGCTGTGATATTGGTGCCGGTATTCGCTATGTCAACGGCAAACAAGTTATGTTTCTTGAAGTGGTTGGCTTGCCAGATAACGACACGCTCCCAGATGAATTGCCATACTTTCCACCATGATTTCTTTAGTTCAACGACACTTATCTGGTCGGTCTGCTTGTCGCGTACAAGCATTTTTGTCTTTATTCCGTTGTTTTTTAAAGCCTCCATGAGGCGGTTGGCTGCAATGGCGGCTCCACCTATTCGCTCAGACGTATTGATGATAAGTACTCTCATGTGCATAAAAGTTTATGCAAATGTACGTTTTTTAGGGGACATCTTGGATATTTCCAGTAAGCTTTCTGCTATTTCACGGGAAAAGATTTCCAAATTGAAACGTTTTTCTGCCAGCTTTCGGGCGTTGGCGCCCATTTTTTGGGCTTCTTCGGGATGGTCGGCTATGCGATGAATGGCATTGATCCACCCTTCCACGTCATCATAGGCTACGGTAATTCCTATTTCTTCTTTGTCTATATCCATTTCAAAATTAGGATTACGTGAGCAAATGACAGGGATGCCTAATGCAAAGGCCTCTACCAGTGTGGTAAGACCTACGGTATAAGGAAAATCCATGCAGCAGATGACAACACAGCTTTTTCGTGCCACTTTCTGTGCCAACAAGTATGGGATGACACCGTCCGTATAATGTACTCGTACAGAATCGGGCAGACAGAAGCTTTCAATAATCTGTTGGTAGTTTACACTTCCATTGGTGGGGGCTATGTACAAGTCCAGTTGTTGATCGGTGGCGCAGAAAGCTTGCAGCATTGTGTCTACATCCCGGTTTTCTTTCCCGGTGGAGATAAAACCTTCCGGTTTCCGATCCGGCATTGTTTGCAGAAGATGGTCATAGAAAGCGAGGTCCGGCCCCCAATGGATAAGCTGAAGCTTTTCTTCGGGAGCTTTTCCGGTTGCTAATGAGTCTTTAATCAATTTTTTACTGAACAGGAACATATGATCAATGCCCTTATAAAAGAAACGTGAGATGCGTTCTCTTATTTTTCTGGATGAGGTTTTTAAAGCAGTGTGATGCCAAATGACAATGGGCTTGCGGTAGAGGCCTAATGCTCTGAGTAGGATGATAAGTTCCAACCCACGGAAAGATGTACCGTAGAGCACTTCGTATGGCTCTTTGCAGCACAGAATCTCTTTAGTGGCATAGAGCATTAGTTTCAGACGGCTGGGGAAAGCTTTGTATTTATGCATCACCGACCGGATTCCATATTTTTCCAGCAAAGGAAGTCCGTAGAGGATATGTCCCGGAAACTTATAATCTTTCCATTCCTCGTAACTTTCACGGGTTAATCGGGTGTGATAAAAATAAATAGTGAGTGGTTTTACCGGTGTTGGTCTCTTTTCAGCCATTTGTTAATTCTGTTTTTTATTGCTTTAGTGATGATGGAAAAATTGCCGTATCGCAGGTTCAGAAATAGTTCTTCAAAAGAACGTCCTATCTTAATCCAGGGATGTCCCCACCCCATAATGCGGTAGACAGCTTTTTTATAAGCTACATTCTCAATGACATAACGAGGATGCTTGAGAGGAAATTCTACTTCATACCGTTTCATGGTGAAGATGCGGCGGTATCCTTTAGGTAGTGTATGCACAGAACCGGCAAAATGGGTGGAATCTGCCGTGGCTCCCAAGTTGTTAATCATGTTGCGGGTGGGCACGATAGCCAGTCCCGAGTTGAAAAGCATGGAAGCGTGGAAGATGGTTTCATAATAGGCTTTGTTGTTTTCTTTATGGCGATGGCACATATAGATAAAGTCTTTACGGAATTTCCGTTCTTTAACGAGCTGTTCCAGTTGTTGCATATTGAACTTGTCTTCTAGAAAAGTATAATGTTCGTCCCATTGGTCAATGACCCTTTTCCAACTGGCCCATCCCCAGATAGAGAAAGTGGAGGCAAAGAAATAATCGTATGGTACACCCGGAGTAATCTCTTCGTTATTGAAACCCGCAATCATGGTGATACGGGGGTCTTGCTCGTATTTGTCTAACATTTCTTTACAGAATGTGAAAAAAGAAACGGAAGGCACATCGTCATCTTCCAATACGATACATTTGTCAACCATAGAAAAAGCCCATTTTTGTGAAATGTATTCCGAAGGGTCGCAACCGTAGTTTTTTTCCTGATACATACGGTGGACTTCGCAGTCCCAGTCTATCTGATCTGTCACTTCACGACATGCTTTTATACCGGGCAGGTCGTGTTCGCTGCGTGGTCCGTCCTGATAGAGGAAAAGCTTGGAGGGACGGGCATTCCTGACTTGTTCAAACACTTGCGACAGCTGTTGCGGGCGGTTGAAGAACAAAATGAGTACAGGTACATCTACAAGGAACGGTTTCATAGTTCAATCTCCTTTATTTGTAAAATTCGAGTTTGTTGTAATGCGGATGTATATTCTCTAAATCTGGTAATTGCATATAGTCACCGTATATCTTCCTTAGCACAGCATCTGTTTGGCGTGGTACGGGGAACATTTTTCCTTCAAATTCCATTTCTGTCAGTGGAAAAATATCGTCTGTATAGCGCGGTTTGAAATAGGCGGTGCCAAAAGAATGGCGTAATTCTTTTCTGGGGAATAACTTGGCAATGAACCTTAGGATGGGAAAACCGATGCGGGTATTAAAATGATAAATCCTACGAATCCGTTTGTATAATGTGCTTTCTTTTATATTTTTATTATTCAACTGATTGTATATCTGCCCTTGCATGTGTCCTCCTATCCAAGCCAGACAATAAGGGATCTTTTCTAAAGGAAAAATATCAATGTAGATACCGGTATAATGGAAAATACGGTCATATGAATTTGTTTCTTCCAAATGAGAATCCTTATCACGTAATTTGCCGTATATAAAGATGTAATTGGGATCTGTTTCATTAGTTTGCAATGCAAGATTGTCCGGAAGTTCTTGAGGAAGAACTTTCAGCAGACGCAGGTAATCTGAGCGAAGCATTTCTATGTCCAGATCATCATCCCAGGGAATGAAACCTTTGTGACGTGCTGCACCTATTAGAGTTCCGGAACTGAGCCAATAGGGTATTTGGTGCTTGCGACAAATCACATCAATAACCTCCAGAAGCTCTAACATACGTAGTTGCTGGCGACGGAGAAGGGAACCATCGGGGTTAAATCGCTTTCTTAGTTCACTATCCATACATTAATTTTTTAGTAGTTTATAAAACAAATCAGCGTTGATGTAACCTGTTTCTGACAGGTCTTTTCCTTTTAATTCTCCTTCATGGATATATTCTTTGTTTAATACATCTTGCCCCCATAGCAATATTTTATCAATGTTTGGGGTACAAATATTTAATACCTCTGCTATTGATTTGATTATCAATAATCCAAATGGAAAATCCTCAGTGAAATACCGGCTTTTGAAATCAGGCAGAAATCCTTTTTCTGTTTTTTCCATAGGAGCTGGAATATGTTTGAAGGCAATGATGGAGCGTATCTTGTAGGTAAGTGACCTTGCATCATAACTGTCATAATATTCCAATAAAGTAGGAATTGGCTCTATTCGGACCGGCAGTGCTTTCAGAATTTGTTGGAATTCATTGTCACAAGCAATGAGAAGCTCCGAACTTTCTTCATCCCAACTATTATAGAACCCGGGAATCTCATGATATGCTTTTCCTCTACTCCAGGTATGGAAAAGTGAATAAAGACGGGCCGGATGAAGCAATGGATTGCTATTGGTCAGGCTGGCTTCTAGAAAATGATGAAGCATACGCACCGGCGTATCTAACATTTCTTGAAGAGTTCGTAGTAAAATATCGGATTTTGATATGTTTACGGTGGCTATTTGTAATTCCTTTTTGTATCCCAACAAGAGTGCTTTCTGGCCATAGGTTTGCACACGGGCAATGAATGGAGCACGCTGGAATCCGAAAAGTGAAGCTGTTTTGCCTAATATTCTATAAGCGGTAAAGAAAAAACCGGTACAACTGACTACACTTCCTATGCAAGTTTTTTCCTGCAAGAACGGTTGTATGTGGAGAAGTTCTTCCTCAATGGCAAATCCGGGGAGACAAAGCAATACGATATCAGAGTGTGGAATGACCTCTGCCGGGTTAGCCGTAACGCAGGCTAATGAGCCGGAGAATGTATTTCCCCGGCAATCTTCAATGAGTAATGATGGATTCCATTGGTCGGGATGCCGGGTGAGGACGGAAACATTAAAGCCTTTATGTGCAGCTACTCCTGCAATGACGTGCCCCAGACCGCCACCGCCACAAATACAGATATTGATACTCATGCTTGCAGTTTTTTTAAGTTTTCAGCCAGATAATTGTTGTCTTCAGTGTCGCGTATGGCGATACGGATGTAATTCCTGCCATCGAATCCTGTCTTGGTACTACAATCTTTTAACAAGAGATTATGCTCCAGCAATAAAGAAACGAGTTTGGTGGAACTGAAGCGGGAAGTTACTTCGCACAGGAAATAATTGGCTTGTGAAGGTATGACACGTAGGAAGTCAACCTGTTGCAATACCTCGAAAAAGCGTTGGCGCTCGGCTATGAATTTTTTACAGGCATTTTGATAATCATTATTATACTTGCTGTATATCTGTAAATAGAATTCGGCGAAGGAGTTTATATTCCATATAGCCATGTTTTTTCGTAAATAGGCTATTATCTCTTTGTCGGAAGATGCGGCTATCCCCAAGCGTAATCCCGGAACTCCATAAGATTTGGAAATACTTTTAATGACTGTGAGGTGTGGGTATGTTTCCAGAACTTCATTCTTAAGCAGCGTATTTTCGACACTTTTTTCGCTGAAGTCAACAAAAGATTCATCCAGTATTAAGTGGATATTTCGCTGCTGCGTCCATGCCAGCAAATCCATAAGTTCGTTAAGGGGGATGAAGTTACCTGATGGGTTATCCGGATTGATCAAGAGTAAATGGCGGATATCTTTGTCCGCATAAAAAAGCATCAGTTCTTTTGCCGTATAATGAAAATCGGCATTCTGTGGATAGAATGCAATGATTTCTTCTGATTGCCGGTTGGGATATTCTTCGAAAGTGGGATAAATTACTCCCATTTTGCCATCTGAATGTTCCATCAGCGCTTTGATGATTTCGGCGGCTCCGTTGCCAACAACCACATAATCTTGCCGGATACCGAAGTTTTTTGCCATGACAAGCGTGTTCACTCCCATGCCGGAAGGGTATTCACGGAGAAGCACATTAAAATTAGCCTGTAGTTCTTCACACATTTTTTGTGGTGGAAAATAGGGGTTTACTAAATAGCAGAAATCTTTCAGCTTTGGGAAACGCCAGTATCCGCCATATCTTTTTTGGTAGCGTTGTAGCTGGTCCTGTTCGGCAAAAATGGTTTCAGCGATGTCAAGATCTTGTATATCATCAATCTCATACCAGCGTTCTCCTTCCAAAGGGAGTCCTTTCAGTTCACATCTCTCCAGCAGGGTGATTACCCGTAATACCTGTTCGTAATATTCGTTATTACCCAGGGCTTTGCTGTAGGCTTCAAGAAATGGCACATAACTGTTGCGGAGAAACTCCTTACTGAATTTATAGATATTGACGGTTTTGTAGTAATCGTCAATATCTGCGTAGCGGAACGTTTTTTTTGAGATAAAATCAATGATGTCATTTTCAGTATTGAGCCGTACCATCGTGCCGTCCATCCATGGCTCATATTTAGCTACAAGTGCCAGATTGGGATAGGGGTTATTTAAAATTTTGTGGAAAAGTGTATCCTCAAAAATCAAATCGGATTCAATTAATAAAGTATCTTGCTTTTGCAATTCCTCTTTAGCAAGATAGAGAGAATAGATATTATTGGTCTTATTGTAGACAGGATTGTAAATATATTCTATCGGAGTATTTCTACTTTGTTTCTCTATGTGGGTACGTAATTTCTCTCCTTGGTAGCCTATGACTAAAATGATGCGTTCCAGATTTAATGAATCTAACTGTGAGAGCAGACGGTCTATCAGATAGGTCCCGTTTACTTTAATCATACACTTGGTGTTATCTTTGGTAAGATCTCCCAAGCGCTTGCCCATGCCGGCGGCTAGAATGATTGCTTGCATAATAAATTAGGTATATATATTGCAAAAGTAGTAATTAATTAGCATTTATAAGCGATGTTATTTATATTTGCCTCAAATTTTAAACAGGAATGGGTAAAATAACATTTGTACCGGTAGGAGGATTGGCCAACCGTATGCGTGCAGTGGCTTCGGCGGTAATGCTGGCAGGAAAGACGAAAAGTGAATTAAGCATCATTTGGTTTCAGGATTGGGCACTGAATGCACCGTTTTATCAGTTGTTTAAGCCTGTAGACAGGGAAGTGGCTTGTTTACGGGATGCTTCGCGGTTGGATTATGCATTATTAGACAGACCTCGTTCCAAGAATTTTCATTTCCCGCTTTTGTTTCAGAAACTGCTTTTCAAGTCTTGTCTGTACGAGCGTTCCATTACTCCTTTATGTAACCGGCATTTTGATTTTGAACGGTGGGTTAAAGAAGGTGGCTGTGTTTATATGGCATCATACACCGCTTTCCAACCTTATGATTATGCATGGATCAGTCGGTTGTTTGTTCCGGTAGACGAGATTATGGGAGAGGTAGAAAACCGTTGTCGGAATTTTTCGGATGCTATGATTGGTGTGCATATCCGTCGTACAGATAATCTGGCTTCTATCAGGCAAAGCCCTATCGAGTTGTTCTATCAGAAATTAGATGAGAAGATAAAAGAGAACGGCAAGGTGGCTATCTATTTGGCTACAGATTCGGAAGAGGTGAAGCGGGAGATGAAAGAGCGTTATGGCGACCGGATATTCTGTTCCGGAAAAAAGGCAGACCGTGGATCTTTGGAGGGAATAAGGGAGGGTATCACGGATATGTACACATTGGCTCGTACACAAAAAATATATGGTTCTTTTCAGAGTTCATTTTCGGATATGGCAGCTCAGATAGGAGGGGTTCCATTGGAGATTTTGAAATTATGAGTTGCGGAAATAAATCATTGTTTTAATGATTATCTGCAAACATTTTTATTTTTGCTCCTCTTTTTTCTATGGCATTTGCCAATTTGTTTTCTATTTTTCCTAATAGCAGCCGTCTGCTCCATTCTATAACAAGCGTTGTCAGACAGATAGAAACAAGTGTTCCCATAAAATACAGAACAAGTAGGTTGCTGTCTGCATATGGGACATACCAGGGTTGTAAACAGTGGATAAGAAGTCCTTGAAGCATATATAAGGCAAAAACGTATCCTGCTAGGTAATTGATGATGCGGGATGAAAAATGCCACCGGGTAAACTGGTAGAAAATCATGATGGAGGCGATGATAACCAGTAGATTATTATCTCGGGCGAATCTCAGTATGATATTTCCACTCATTGCTGTAAGCAGGGAATTCAGTATAAAAATACCGGCAAGGCTGCCTGACAAGATTTCCCGGCTATGTCGTTTTATGTTTTCCGGAAGACCATAGGTCTTCAGATATTGTCCTATGAGATAAGCTAGTGTGACATTGATAATTCCCTTGCCCGTGTCATTCTGAATTTCAAAAAACAGGATTGTCGGGGCAAATACAAAAAAGAATCCCCATAGTAACAGTAGTTGTTTATAACTTTTTTGTGAGAGGTTATGAACCAGTCGGTTTAAATAGGGCGAGAAACAATAAAGTACTACATAGCAGGTCATAAACCAGTATTTTTTGCTAAGTATCGGTAGCAATGAGGAGGCCAGTCCTGTCCAGGTATGCGGAGTGTGAAGCCATATTGTTTCGATCAGATAAGAAACGATGGAATAAAACCATACGACAACCAACATTTTGAAAAATTTATGTGTATTGAAACGGATTCCAAAATAACCTGAGATCAGAATGAACAAGGTTACTCCGGTGTTTCCCAGTGTATTGATAAATAGTATGAATTCTTTGTTCAGCCAGTTACTGGTGTGGAAGGTATTTCCTAGAATATGCATGGATACAATCAGTATGATACTGATAATTCGTAAACATTCTAATCCGGAGTGACGTGTAGCAGCCATTATTTCTTGATTATATAGTGTAAACTCTCTTTAAAAGTGACGGAGCCGCTCAACCACAGGATGGCTGTGTAGAGTGTGCCGGCTATGATCATTTTGCTTGCCATTAATAAATACAGATTGGCAAAGCCGATAGTGATATAATAGGTAGCCGCCATTACCGCGGTAGCTATGAAGGCAAACGGAAGGATGTCTTTCAGCGCTGCAAACAAGCTGAGCCGTATTTGTTTCCATACAAAATAGTGCCATACAAACAGCCAGCAGATATTGATGGATACATACACTATAATCATGGTATGTACGCCGTATGGATAGAGCAGAAGCATGGTTGTTAACTGGATGATGCCTAAGCTGATGGTATTCCACATATAGATATCCGATTTTCCTTTGCTGATGACTAGGTTGGAATACAAATTGGTTATGGGAATGAATGCGCCACCGATGCAGAGCAATTGCAGGATGAAGGCACTGGGTAGCCATTTGTCTGTAATAGTCAGTATAATCAGTTCGGGTGCGATTAATGATAATCCTAACATAGCCGGAAAAGAAATAAAGGCAGTGAAGCGGAGCATCTTTCGGAAAGCGCGTTGTTGGCGTTCCCTTTCATCCGACAAACTGGAAAGTACAGGTTGGGCCACACTGTTGACTGTTCCTGAAATTAATGAATGTCCCATATAATTCCATTTATTAGCTTGAGTAAAATAGCCTACTTCTTGTCCCGAATAGAATTTACCAAGGATAACGGTAAAGATATTATTATTGATGTGGTTGAATATATTGGTTACTAATAATTTGCTGCTGAAAGAAAGCATCCCTCTCAAAGGCTTGAAGTCGAAAGTAAGTGTAGGTCGCCAGGGTGAGAAGCACCAATAACAGATATTAATGGTTCCTACATAGACAATGCTTTGTGTGGCTATCCCCCAATAGGCAAATCCCAAGCAGGCCATAGTTATACCGATAGTTCCTGAGGCGGTTAATCCGATAGTGACCGCCATTGCCTTTTGCTTGACCATTAAGTTGCGGAACAGGTAAGCACTGTGGGCAATGCCCAAACTGGCTACAAAGAAACCGAGGAAAGTGTATCGTGCCAAAGCTGTCAGTTCGGGAGTGTGATAGAATTCGGCAATGAGTGGGGCGCAAAGGAACAGAATGAGGTAGAGACAGGCACTTAGCCCGGTACTGAACCAGAATACGGCATTATAGTCTTTGTGGGAGATATCCCGTTTGTTGGCTAGGGCGGCCGTGAACCCGCTTTCCTGCAAAGAGCCTGCAATAAGGGAGAAGATGGACAGCATTCCCACCATGCCATAATCTTCCGCATTCAGAATGCGTGACAGGAATATCCCGAAAAAAAGATTCAGCAGCTGCTGTACTCCATTGCTTAATCCGCCCCAGAAGAGGCCTTTTGCTGTCTTTTCTTTCAAGGATTGTTCTGCCATTTTTATAGATAGATTATAAAACAGTCAGGCTGAAAGCGGACGTTTCAGTTGCTTTCAGCCTTTTCTGTATTTGGGTGTATATTATTTCACTTCACTGCCCGGCTTTACCTCTCTTAATAAAGAGGTCACCGCTAAGGTGCCGTCAAAGTTTTCAGCACTCAGGATCATGCCTTCGCTCACCAATCCATTCTTGAATTGGCGCGGAGCAAGGTTGGCAATGAATAAAACTTGTTTGCCCACCAGTTCTTCCGGTTTATAATGTTGTGCGATACCGCTGACGATGGTACGGTTCTCCAGTCCGTCAGCAATCTTGAATTTCAGCAGCTTTTTCATTTTAGGCACTACCTCACACTCTAATACGGTACCTACACGGATATCTAACTTTTCAAATTCTTCAAAAGCAATTACCGGTTTTATCGGGTTAGCTTTATAGTTGGCAGCCTCGTTTGCTTTTTTGGTAGCCAACAGTTTGTCTACTTGTGCTTGAATGGTTTCATCTTCGATCTTTTCGAACAACAGTTCTGCCTTATTCAATTGATGTCCTTCTGCCAGCAGATCGGTACGTCCCAGTTGGTCCCATTCAAATGTTTCCATATTCAGCATTTTGCGGAGCTTTTCGCTGCTGAAAGGCAGGAAAGGTTCGAATGCAATAGCCAGATTGGCAACTAGTTGCAATGCTATGTTAAGAATGGTGGCTACACGGTCCATATCAGTTTTTGCCAGTTTCCAAGGCTCTGTATCGGCTAAGTATTTATTACCGATACGTGCCAGGTTCATTGCCTCTTTTTGTGCATCGCGGAATTTGAATACATCCAGTAGCTTTTCTACTTCTGCCTTTACGTCTGCAAATTCTTTTAATGTTTCTTTGTCGTAGTCGGTCAATTCACCGCAAACGGGAACTTTCCCGTCGAAATATTTATGAGTCAGCACTAAAGCACGGTTTACAAAGTTACCGTAAACAGCCACCAACTCATTGTTGTTACGTGCTTGAAAATCTTTCCAGGTAAAATCGTTGTCTTTTGTTTCGGGGGCATTGGCTGTCAATACATAGCGCAATACATCCTGTTTGCCGGGGAAGTCCTGCAAATATTCATGCAACCATACTGCCCAGTTGCGTGAAGTGGAAATCTTATCACCTTCCAGATTCAGGAATTCATTGCTAGGTACGTTATCCGGTAAGATATAGCTTCCTTCCGCTTTCAGCATAGCAGGGAAAACAATGCAGTGGAATACAATATTGTCTTTTCCGATGAAGTGAATCAAACGGGTTTCTGGATCTTTCCACCAAGTTTCCCAACTGTCGGGAAGTAATTCTTTTGTATTTGAAATATAGCCGATGGGGGCATCGAACCATACATAAAGTACTTTTCCCTCAGCGCCTTCTACAGGAACAGGGATTCCCCAATCCAAGTCACGGCTTACCGCACGGGGTTGCAAGCCCATATCCAACCAGCTTTTACATTGTCCGTATACATTGGGGCGCCATTCTTTATGATTTTCAAGAATCCATTCACGCAGCCATCCTTCGTGTTTGTCCAATGGCAGATACCAATGTTTGGTTTCACGCATCACTGGTTTACTGCCACTGATAGCACTTTTCGGATTGATCAGGTCGGTCGGAGAAAGTGATGTTCCGCACTTCTCGCATTGGTCACCGTAGGCTCCTTCTGCATGGCAGTGAGGACATTCACCGGTAATATAACGGTCGGCCAGGAACTGATGGGCTTCTTCGTCGTAATATTGCATGGAGGTCTTTTCAATGAACTCACCTTTATCATACAGGGTTTTGAAGAATTCGGAAGCCAGTTCGTGGTGTGTCTTTGATGTAGTACGAGAGTATATATCGAATGAAATTCCAAATTCTTTGAATGATTCTTTTATCAAGGTATGATAGCGGTCCACCACATCTTGTGGAGTAATACCTTCTTTCTTTGCACGAATGGTGATAGGTACTCCGTGTTCGTCAGAGCCTCCGATGAAAAGAACATCTTCTTTTTTCAGGCGGAGATAGCGCACGTAGATATCAGCAGGAACATATACACCTGCCAGATGACCAATATGTACCGGACCGTTTGCGTAGGGCAAAGCGGATGTGACGGTGGTTCTTTTGAATTTATTTTCCATTGTATGATGTCTTTTTTGTTATTTCTACCAGTAACGTGCAAAGTTAGTGATTTTTAGTAAGTATATGGAATAATCAGAAATATTTCTCCCTTAAAATCTCTGACAGGCCGTACTTATTATAAAATATGGTTATTCGGGGGCTTTGTCGGAAGAAGTGAAAATACAGAAAAATGTTATATCGTGATGCAGTGATTTGCACTTATTTGCATTTAATCTTAAGGAGAGAAAAATGATGAACTAAATTTTACTTATCCTGTTTTTTATAAAACCTTAAGTCGAACGAGACATGAATACGTGGTATAAATTCATTTTAAATGCACTTTTCTCTAAAAAGAGAGAGGATAAAGATTGGGAAACGACCGATAAGGAAGAGGATGTTCTTTCAAATTACATTGAACTGGACTCATTGATGCAGGTCATTTATCATGCAAAGGAAACTGAGTCGGGCAGCTAAACTAACCGGCCCAGTCTTCTCTATCAAGATTTCTATAGCTTATCGCTTCTGCCAGGTGGATGGAAGTAATGTGTTCGCTGTTGTCCAGATCGGCAATGGTACGCGCTACTTTTAGAATACGACCGTATGCGCGCGCCGACAGGTTGAGGCGTGTCATGGCAGTTCGTAATAATTTTAGCCCTGCTTCATTGGGTTGAGCGTACAGATGGAGTAACCCGGCTTCCATTTGTGCGTTGCAGTAAATACCCGGATGGTTGGCAAAACGTTGAGCTTGTATTTCCCGGGCCTTGATAACCCGTTCGCGTATGCTTGCACTACTTTCCGCATGATGGCGTTCTGCCATTTTTTCGAATGGAACCGGAACTATTTCTATTTGGATATCTATGCGGTCCAGTAAAGGACCGGAGATACGGTTCAGGTACCGTTGCACTTGTCCGGGATTACAGACGCAAGCTCGTGTGGGATGATTATAATATCCGCATGGACAGGGATTCATACTGGCTACCAGCATGAAACTGGCCGGATAATCCAGACTGTATTTAGCTCGTGCGATGGATATATGCCTGTCCTCTAGGGGTTGGCGAAGTACTTCAAGTACACTTCTGTTAAATTCCGGCAACTCGTCTAGAAAGAGCAAACCGTTGTGAGCCAGACTGATTTCTCCCGGTTGGGGATTGGTGCCGCCACCTACCATTGCTACTTGCGAAATTGTATGATGGGGACTACGGAAAGGCCGGATGGCAATCAGTGAACTGTCTTTTCCTAATTTTCCTGCTACTGAATGTATTTTAGTCGTTTCCAGACTTTCACCCAATGAAAGGGGAGGGAGAATGCTTGGCATACACTTTGCCATCATGGACTTCCCACTTCCGGGTGAACCGATCATTATCAGGTTGTGTCCTCCGGACGCGGCTACTTCCAATGCGCGTTTTACACTTTCTTGTCCTTTCACATCAGCAAAATCGTATGGAAAGCTACTTTGGTGTTCATAGAATTCCTCCCGTGTATTGACGATGCTAGGCTCCAGATTGCGTTCATTATTGAAAAATTCGATGACCTCTTTGATATTTTCTACGCCATATACTTTCAGGTTGTTTACTACAGCAGCTTCCCGCGCATTTTGTTTGGGAAGTATGAAGCCTTCAAAACCTTGCTCGCGGGCACTGATAGCTATGGAGAGGGCTCCTTTGACTGGTTGAAGGCTTCCATCCAGGCTAAGTTCTCCGATAATAAGATAACGTGAAAGTTTTTCTTCCGATACGATTTGGGTAGCGGCCAATATTCCGATTGCTAGCGGAAGGTCGTATGCAGACCCCTCCTTGCGTATGTCGGCAGGGGCCATATTCACTACAATTTGACAAGTGGGGAATTTATATCCGTTTACCTGTAAGGCGGAAATAATACGTTCATGACTTTCTTTCACGGCCGAGTCCGGCAGACCGACAAGGAAGAATTTTATACCTCGTGAACTATTTACTTCAATAGTTACAATGGTAGCGTCGATACCTTGAACGGCTGCTCCATAGACTTTTACCAGCATTCTTTTATTTTTTATTTTGTCTCTTTCGAGCACGTTCTGCCTCTTTGGCGGCTTTTTCTTTCTCTTTATCTTGTTCTGTCAGCTGTCTCACTTTGTCTATCAGTTCTTTGCCCCGTATATCTTGTGTGATGACCCGCTTGTCAGGACCTATCAGTATATTGGCAGGAATCCGGGTTATGCCTTGTTGCTTGACAATGGAATTGTTCCAGCCTTTGAAATCGCAAACTTGTTTCCATTGCGTGGTATCTTTTTGAATGATTTTCTCCATCCATTCCTTTTTATCCAGATCAAGGGAGAGGCTGATAATAACAAACTTGTCTTTTTTCAATGCCTTTTGTACGGATACTAAAGAATCTTGTGTGGCAATGCTTTCTTTGTTCCAGCTTGCCCAAAAATCCAAAAGGACATATTTCCCTTTTACACTGTTCCAGTTGACGGTCTTTCCTTTTTTATCCGTGCACGAGATGTTGGAAACGTAGCGATGTTCTGTCAGTTCTTTTTTCTCACTTAATTTATTCTGGAGTTCTATAATATAAGGTGTGTCTTTTATAATACCGCTTAGTCCTTTTATCAGCTGATCTATGTGGTTGTAATCAGGAAGCGAGTCCTGTACGTAATATTTGTCTATCAGATAGATATTGCTGTACGAGCTTGGGTTGGTTTTAATCAACGAATCCACAGCAGTCATAACAGCTGCCTTGTTATTTTCTAAGGTGCTAAGGTACTGGATATGTTTTGCCAGTTGTGCGTTCTCTCCCTTTCCTTTAACCTCTATCTTTCCGACCATTCCGTTTAGGGTAACACTTTCTCCTTTATCAGCATATATCGGTAAGATTTGTTTTTCTCCCAATAGTAATGAGAAGATAGTAAATGTGTCAGGGGTAATGGTGTAAGTGAATTTACCTTTTGAGAGGAGTATGGTATCCAGCTTGTAATCGGGTTCTTGATAAAATACTAATATAGTGTCTGAAGGAAGTCCTTTAATGCTTCCTTCCAAGGTGAATGTATTTTTCTTGCCGCAGCCGCTTGCCAGCACAACAAGAGTGAAAAGAAAGAATAGTAATTTTTTCATTTCAAGATATTTTTTGCGAAAATACGCATTTTGTGGCTAAAGGCAGGCATAAATGAAGGTTATTTTACATAAAAAGACCGGAAGCTTCATCACGAAGCCTCCGGTTTCAGTCATAATCATCTAAAAAACTAGACAAGATGATATCTAGTTATATTATTTGATAGCATCAGCGTATTTAGCGAACTCGCGATCGTTAGCAGCTTTTTCAGCCATTGAAGGATCTTTTGCGATTGCGCTCTTGATGCTGCTGCTTACCAATGAAGCATTGTTTGTGCGAGCACCAACGATAGCCATCAAGTAGTCAGTCATTGCATCCGGATTCTTGATTGCAGACAAAGTAGCTTTTGCTTTGTTATAGTCTTTAGCCAAAATCTGAGCTTGAGCGGCACTGTTAGTCTTAGCGTCACCGAATGAGTTGACAGCTCTGTCATACTGGCCTTGTTTGATATATAAGTTACCCAAAGCTTCGCCGGCAGCGTTAGCACCTGTAGCTTTGCCTAAGTAAGTTTCGGCAGCTGCAACATTGCCCTTAACCAATTCGCAAAGACCAAGGTTAGCGTTTACTTCAGGAGCGTTAGCGTTCTTAGAAGCAGCTTGTTTGAAGTAGCTTTCTGCTTTAGCAGCATCACCGGCAGCGAATGCCAATTCACCCAAGTTATTATAAGCACGGAAATCGTTCGGATAAAGTTGAGTTGTCTTGGTGAAGATAGCTTCTTTGCGAGCGTTGTCGTTAGTCAGTGTAGCAGCGTACAATAATTCTTCTACACTCAATACTTTAGGATCAGAGTTGAATGCTTCGTTGATTTCGTCATCGCTACGACCGATGATGTCATAGTTGGCAGTTAAACGGGCACGACGCAACTGAGGCAGGATTTCGTCAGCCAAAGTTTTGTATACAGAAGAGATATTCTTGATTTCAGCTTCTCTTTGTTCAGGATCATTGTACATAGAAAGAACACGTAAGATCAAATCTTTATCCTGCAAGTTTGATTTAGATACCAGTTCTTGGAAGCCTTCCCAGTCTTGTGCAGTGTATTTTGCATCCAGGTTAGTATCAATCTTGCCCTTCTTCAACTGGCGTTCCATATATTTTTCTGTGTTTGCTTCACGGTTTTCAGCCAAACCGGTGTTCAGTTCCACACCACCATCAGGTGAAGCGTATGCAGAAATTTCGATGTTGTTCAGTTTGTAGTTCTTTGTGTCGGCATTAATTTCAGCCACTTTCTTATGGAATTCTTTGATATCGTCAGAATTCAATTCGCTGTTGCGCAAGTTGGCTTGCTGGATCAAGAACATGATGTTGGCAGTCTGAGCATCTTTAATAATGCGTTGGAAAGCATCGTTAGCGTATGATGCGTTAGAGCTGGCAGCAGTAGGCAGTTCAGAAGTCGCGATAACGCCATCAGCGATTTTTACAGAAGGAATAGTGTATGATTTCTTTCCTTTTGTAATCTTGAAATCAAGATAAAGTTCAGAGTTTGCCATTTCGGGAACGTAGTCGAAAGAAGCTTTCATCGTGTAGCTGCCACCTGCCTTGTAAGCGATAGTCTGATTGTTTCCTTCTACTTTTTCTCCTTGGAATACAGCGGGCTGGCCTTTAGCTTCGCCGCCTTTCCATCTCAGAATGGGGGTAACTTCAACAGTTGCGTTCTTCTTGAAATACTTTTCGGGGAATTTACCATTAATTGTCACAGGCACTTTACCACCGATTGCTTCAAGCACTTCAGGGTTAGTTGTGAAATAGTCAGAAGACAATTCTCCCATCTTGCCGCATGATGATAAGGCAAGGACCAATAAAGCCACTAAGGGCAAATACAACTTTTTAATCATAGTTACTTATTAATTTAACGTTTGTAATGTAAAATTCGCTATAGTACGTTTTTGTGCGTCTCTTTGGGGGCAAAGATAGGAAAAACTCTATTATATGCTAGCTTCTTAGCCTGCTTTTTTTTCAATTTATCTTAAAATATTTTAGAATATAGAACCTTTATTATCTTTTTCTCTGAATTTGATGTTACGGGGGTGATGTTCTATGATTTCACTGCGTAGCATATTACGGTCTATATGTGTATAAATTTCTGTTGTCCCGATACTTTCATGTCCCAGCATACACTGTATGGCACGCAAGTTGGCGCCTCCTTCCAGCAAATGTGTTGCAAAAGAATGGCGGAATGTGTGAGGACTGATTTTTTTTTTCAGACCTATCCGGGCTGCCAGTTCTTTGATGATATGGAAAACCATGATGCGGGAGATGTTCTTCCCGAAATTGCTGATAAAGACAAAGTCTTCAAATCCCGGCTTTATTTTCATCAGGTTACGGTCGGTGAAGTAGAGCCTGATTTCCTTGATGGCGCGCGGTGAAATAGGAACCAGCCGCTGTTTGCTACCTTTTCCTTCCACTTTGATGAAGCCTTCTTCAAAATAAAGTTCGGATAATTTCAGGTTGCAGAGTTCGGAAACGCGGAGCCCGCAACTGTAAAGCGTTTCCAGTATGGCCCTGTTGCGCTGTCCCTCTTTGGTGCTGCGGTCTATGCTTCCTATCAGCAGGTCTATCTCTTCTACAGTCATTACTTCGGGCAGTTTGAAACCTGTCTGGGGGGATTCCAGCAATTCTGTCGGGTCGGCTTTCAGGTAATCTTCCATAATGAGGAAACGGTAGAAAGAGCGGATGCCCGACAAGATGCGTGCCTGCGAACGGGGGTGGATGTCGATATCATGTAATCCGGCCGAGAAATCTTCCAGATTTTCAAGCCGGACATCCAGAATGTTGATGTTTTCTAATGTAAGATAAGCCAGTAACTTGTCCAGGTCAGTAAGATAAGCATCTACCGTATTGTCAGATAACGATTTCTCCAACTTTAAATATTGTTTGTATTTCACCAATATCTTGTCTGTTTTCTCGGTTCTTTTCATTTCTTTTTTCTACCTTTGTACCCAAATTCCCTGCAAAGGTAGAAAAAGTTCAGATATAGTATAAATATGAAAATACAAATTATTAATGGACCTAATATCAATTTATTAGGCAAACGGGAACCTTCCATTTATGGCGCTGTTTCATTTGAAGACTATCTGGTGGAATTGCGCCGTACTTATCCGGACATTGAAATAGCGTATTATCAGTCGAATGTGGAAGGTGAGATGATCAACAAAATACACGAAGTGGGTTTTGATTATGACGGCATCGTGTTGAATGCAGGGGCTTATACGCATACTTCCATTGCTTTGCAGGATGCTATCCGCGCCGTGACAGCTCCCGTGGTTGAGGTGCACATCTCGAATGTACATACCCGTGAGGAGTTTCGCCATAAGTCGATGATTTCCTGTGCTTGTGCGGGGGTGATTTGTGGGTTCGGGCTTCATTCATATCGTTTGGCGATTGAGGCTTTGTTAATGAGAAAATAAAACGTTTAGGTATAATATAAGGTGATAAGATTATGATGTTGAAACAAACAAAAATCGTAGCGTCCATCTCAGATCAGCGTTGCGAGGTAGAGTTTATAAGAGATCTTTTCAAGGCCGGTATGAATGTGGTCCGTATGAATACGGCTCACGCATCGCGTGAAGGTTTTGAAAAATTGATAACCAATGTACGTGAGGTTTCCAACCGTATTGCCATATTGATGGACACAAAAGGGCCCGAAGTGCGTACTACTGCTATTGCGGGCGGCGAGCCTATTCCTTATCAGATTGGTGACAAAGTGAAGATTGTAGGCAATCCTGCACAAGAAACGACCCGTGAATGTATTGCTGTATCTTATCCCGGTTTTGTGCATGATCTTCAGGTGGATGGCGATATTCTGATTGATGATGGTGATCTGGAGCTGCGTGTGATTGAGAAGACAGACGAGTATTTGTTGTGTGAGGTGCAGAATGAAGCTACTTTGGGTAACCGTAAGAGTGTAAATGTACCGGGCGTGCGCATCAATCTCCCTTCTTTGACAGAAAAGGACCGTAACAATATACTGTATGCTATTGAAAAGGACATTGATTTCATAGCACATTCGTTTGTTCGTAATAAGCAGGATGTGCTGGATATCCGTCAGATACTGGATGCATACGGCAGCGACATTAAGATTATCGCCAAGATCGAAAATCAGGAAGGAGTGGACAATATTGATGAAATATTGGAAGTGGCCGACGGAGTCATGGTGGCTCGTGGTGACTTGGGCATTGAGGTTCCTCAGGAACGAATTCCCGGCATTCAGCGTCTGTTGATCAAAAAATGTATTCTGGCAAAGAAACCGGTGATTGTTGCTACCCAGATGTTGCATACCATGATTAATAATCCGCGTCCTACCCGTGCTGAAGTGACCGATATTGCCAATGCTATTTACTACCGCACGGATGCATTGATGCTGAGTGGGGAAACGGCATACGGCAAGTATCCGGTGGAAGCCGTGAAGACGATGGCCAAGATTGCAGCGCAGGCCGAGAAAGATAAACTGGCCGAGAATGACATCCGTATTCCTTTGGATGAAAACTCCAATGATGTAACCGCTTTCCTGGCAAAACAGGCAGTAAAGGCTACCAGCAAACTGAATATCCGCGCCATTATTACCGACAGTTTCAGCGGGCGTACCGCACGTAATATTGCTGCTTTCCGTGGCAAATATCCTGTATTGGCCATCTGTTATAAAGAAAAAACGATGCGTCATCTGGCTTTGTCATATGGGGTGGAAGCTATCTATATGCCCGAAAAGGCTAACGGACAGGCATATTATTTCGCTGCTTTGCGTAAATTGCTGGATGATGGTGTCTTGAGTGAAAGCGACATGGTGGCTTACCTGAGCAGCGGCAAGCAAGGTACTCAGACTTCTTTCCTTGAAATCAATGTAGTGGGAGATGTGTTGAAGTATGCTATGGACTATGTGCTGCCCAACCGCAACCGTTACCTATAATAATAGAAGATAGGAATGAAAGAAACGGACGCTATTGACGAATATATCCTTCAGCACATTGATGAAGAAAGTGATTATCTGAAGGCACTTTATCGCGATACGCACGTCAAGCTTTTACGTCCCCGTATGGCTTCCGGTCACTTGCAGGGACGTATGCTGAAAATGTTTGTGCAAATGATACGCCCCCGTCAGGTGCTGGAAATCGGGACTTACAGTGGCTACTCCGCACTTTGCCTGGCCGAAGGGTTGGAAGAGGGGGCCACGTTGCACACATTTGAGATAAACGATGAGCAGGAGGACTTTACACGTCCCTGGCTGGAAGGTTCGCCTTACGCCGGCAAGATTAAATTTTATATAGGTGATGCGCTGAAGTTGCTGCCTGGCATGAACATTACCTTTGATTTGGCGTTTGTAGACGGTGATAAGCGGAAGTATATTGAATATTACGAAATGGTACTGGAGAAATTATCACCCGGCGGATACATCATTGCCGATAACACATTGTGGGACGGACATGTATTGGAGGAACCGCATCATACAGATCTTCAGACTATTGGAATAAAGAAATTTAATGATTTGGTAGCTGCCGACAAACGGGTTGAAAAGGTGATTCTTCCCTTGCGCGACGGGCTGACAATCATAAGAAAATGTTGAATAATGTGCCAATAGGTTATGCTATGAACCGTATGGCATATTAACAAATTAGCAAACTGAATAATTATTAATTATGGAAACGACCAGACAAAATAAGATTTCTCGTTTGATCCAAAAGGAGTTGAGTGAGATTTTCCTGCTTCAGACCAAGTCCATGAATGGTGTTTTGGTGTCGGTAAGTGCTGTCCGCATCAGTCCCGATATGAGTATTGCACGTGTCTATCTCAGCGTGTTCCCTTCTGAGAGGAGCCAGGAAATAGTAAAGAATATCAATGATAATATGAAATCCATCCGTTATGAATTAGGAACACGGGTACGCCATCAGTTGCGCATCATTCCCGAGTTGAAATTCTTTGTGGATGATTCATTGGATTATGCCGAACGTATAGACGAATTGTTGAAAAAGTAGAACCGGACGGTGAATTTTCCCTTTTATATAGCGAAGCGTTATCTTTTTTCCAAGAAGTCGCACAATGCCATTAATGTCATTTCAGCCATTTCCGTCTGCGGAGTGGCTTTGGCTACATTGGCATTGGTATGTACTTTGTCTGTTTTTAACGGCTTCCAGGATCTGGTGGCTACTTTCTTTACGGCTTTTGATCCGGAGCTGAAAATTACGGCTGTCACCGGAAAGGTCTTTGACGGACAGGAAGCGCGTATAGAAGCTTTGCGCCGGATGCCGGAGATCGCTGTTTTTTCTGAGTCCTTGGAAGAGAATGCGATGGTTCAGTATAAGGGCCGTCAGACTATGGCGGTGATCAAGGGAATTGAGGATAATTTCGAGGATCTGACCGCTATTGACAGTATTCTTTTCGGCCGGGGGCAATTCGTGTTGCATGATGAAGTGGTGGATTATGCCATTCCCGGCATAGAATTGGTTTCCATCTTGGGAACGGGTATCAAATTCCTCGATCCGCTAGAGATTTATGCTCCCAAACGGGGAGCTAAAGTCAATATGGCCAATCCAGCTTCCAGCTTTAACTCTGCCGATTTATATTCCAGCGGCCTTGTGTTTGCGGTGAACCAACAGAAGTATGACTCTTCTTACATTCTGACTTCCCTCCAATTTGCCCGTAGGTTGTTCCAGTATGACACAGAAGTGAGTTCGGTAGAATTGAAATTGAAGCCGGATGCAGATGTAGGGAGTGTAAAATCGAAGATACAGAAAATATTGGGAGATGGTTTCCGGGTGCAGGACCGGTATGAGCAGCAAGCGGATACTTTCCGCATTATGGAGATAGAGAAGCTGATATCTTATATTTTCCTTACCTTTATCCTGATGATAGCTTGCTTTAATGTAATAGGCTCCTTGTCCATGCTGATTATAGATAAGAAGGCAGATGTAGTGACATTGCGCAATTTGGGGGCCAGCGACAAGCTGATCACGCGTATATTCCTGTTCGAGGGGCGTATGATTTCACTGATAGGTGCGGTGGTTGGTGTGATACTGGGGCTGATCCTTTGCTTTATCCAGCAGGAATTCGGATTGCTTTCGCTGGGAGGTGGTAATTCCGGCGGTAATTTTGTGGTGGATGCTTATCCCGTCAGTGTCCATGTATGGGATATTGTTATAGTCTTTGTCACTGTGCTGGTGGTGGGCTTTCTTTCCGTGTGGTATCCGGTGCGTTATCTCAGCCGCAGGTTGCTGGGCAGGTAATTTATTTATTATTGTTGATACGGCTGATGTTTGTCGGTTTGTACGGTACGGCTTGGCTGCTTTCTTTGTTTTTATTCTTTTCGTCTTTTGGCCTTATGGCTTTATCTGGTTAAGTCTTTTCTTCTTTGTGGTTAACCTTGTTTTACCTTATGGTTAAGCTCTTTTTTATGGTTGTGTACTATAGTCTCTTGCGGTGGTTTGTACAGTCTGATATAGTGGACTGTATAAACTCTTGCAGTAGACTGTACAGTCCACTGCCGGAGTCTGTAGTAGTTAACTGTATGATAAGGGTTAGCTATAAGGAAAAACGACCTTAATCGTCGGAGCAATAGGGCTTGGTACAAGCTTCTTTCCAGGGCGTTTCAGATCTTCTACTTTCAGGGTCCTCAAATCAATTCGTAGCTGCTCACCTGAATAGGCATATCCAGATTATGCAGCACCTTCTCCAGCAAAATGCCTTCCCGATTATCATATTCATAGCCGAAAGTGGCGCGGATGCCTTGAAGGATAAACTGTGTGGCGCGGTCCAAGGCGATAGGAAGACTGTCGCCTTGCATCAGTGAGCCGGTTATCACACTGGTAAATGTATCGCCTGTGCCGGGATAGTGTGCGGGCAGGTAGGGACACGTTACTTTCCAATAGCGGTTTCCCTGTCTGTCATAGGCGTAAACGGAAGTTTTGCGAGGATCTCCCTGTACGGGCACGCTGGTGATAATAACGATGCCGGGGCCGTGCTCCGAAATCTCATGCAGGTAAGCTTTTAGTTCTTCGTCTGTATTCTCCGCTTTATAGGGTTTGTCCAGCAAATAGAACAGTTCGGTCATATTGGGCGTGATGACATCTGCTTTCCGGATGAGGTGACGCATTTCCAGAATCATTTGTTCGTCAAAGTTGGTATATAGCTTTCCGTTGTCTCCTAATACGGGATCTATCATGACCAGGCTGTCGGACTGGCGGAAATCATCAATGAACCCGGATACGATTTGTATCTGGCGGGGAGATCCCAAGTAGCCCGTATAAATAGCATCGAATTGTACGCCAAGTTGTTTCCATTCACTGATAATCTTGGGCATCTCGTCCGTGAGGTCCAAGAAAGAGAAGTGCGGGTATTGGGTGTGGCTGGATAATACGGCTGTGGGCAGAGGGCAGACTTGAAAGCCCATGGATGAGAGGATAGGGATAACGACGGTGAGGGATACGCGCCCTGCACCGGACAGATCGTGTACCGCAGCTATCTTCTTTACTTTATTTGTATACATATCTTCATGAATTAAGCGTTATGGATGGTATATATAACAGGTAAACCGGAAGAAAGTTATTCCAATGCTATGCTTTTTACCTTTATGTCTTGCCGGCCCAAGAAGATGGAAGCGGATTCCTCAAACTTGTTTTCGCTTTCTGTGGTGAGGAAGCGGCAGTTTCCTCCTTTATCGCAGCGTGCGTCCATTTCCGGATGGCGGTTTAAATAGTCTCGCAGGCTCCGGGCCACATATTCCCCTTGTGAAATGATGCGGATAGGTTCAGGCGTAAATTGCCTTATTTTATCCAGTAGCAGCGGATAATGGGTACATCCCAATATGATGGTGTCAATCATCGGATCTTTATCCAGCAGCCGGTTGATATGTTGTTTGACGAAATAGTCGGCTCCTTCCGATTGATATTCATTATTCTCTACCAAGGAGACCCACATGGGACAGGCTTCTCCTGTTACCACAATGTCGGGAGATAACTTATGTATTTCCAAAAGATAGGATTCGGATTTGATGGTACCGGCTGTGGCCAGTATACCTACGTGCCGGCTTCGGGTGATTTCTCCTATACATTCTGCTGTAGGCCGGATGACACCGAGTACTCTGCGGGTAGCGTCTATTACCGGAAGATTGATCTGCTGGATGGTGCGTAAGGCTTTTGCCGATGCTGTGTTGCATGCCAATATCACCAAAGGACATCCCAGTTCAAACAGTTTGCTTACGGCTTGCAGGGTAAATTCGTAAACAACTTCAAAAGAGCGCGGTCCGTACGGACAGCGTGCGCTGTCTCCCAAATAGATATAATCATACTCAGGCATCAGTCCGCGTATTTTGTCCAGAATGGTCAGACCGCCGTAGCCGGAGTCGAATACACCGATGGGACCGGTTGAAGGGAGGATAGATGGGATCATGGCAGTATAGCTATATAATACAGGCACGGATTACACGGATGTTCACGGTTCTGAAACCTGTGAAATCTGTGTAATCCGTGCCTGTAAAGGTCCTTAACTTAATTATTTGATTCCTACTTTAGCTTTGACAGCAGCAGTTACATCTGTAGACTGCGCTTCATTTACGTAGGGAATTTCTGTTCTGTTCAAATCGAAGATATAAGTATATCCACCTTCCTGGCCTACTGCTTTGATGGCGTCTTCAATTTTCTTGTAGATAGGTTCCATCATATCAGCGTATGATTTCT
The DNA here is from genome assembly GCA_948579315.1 of uncultured Phocaeicola sp. GTDB lineage: Bacteria > Bacteroidota > Bacteroidia > Bacteroidales > Bacteroidaceae > Phocaeicola. The sequence goes on along the minus strand of CAPAOL010000026.1, from coordinate 12,973 downwards.
GCAACTGTTGTTGTGCATCTTGTTGGAACTGCATTCCTTTTTCCTGTAATTCCTGCAATTCTTTCTGGCGTCTTTCCTGAATGTTCTTAGGAAGGTTGGCTTGTTCCTGTTGATATTCAGTATATTTTTTGGTCAGTTCATCAGTTGCACGTTTCATTTCATCCTCGTATTGTTTCTGCATGGCTTGGATGTCGGTCTGGGCCTTTGTGAATTCCGGCATGACAGTAAGTACATCTGCGGATTTAATATGCCCGAATTTCTGAGCAAATACACTCATCGGAGCGATAAGTAAAAGTAGTAAAGCAATTTTTTTCAACATAGTTCTATTTTTTATTAGTTATTGCAAATTTGGATTATCGGTTGCAAATGTAGGAAATTAATTTGAATATCCTAATCTTGAGAGCACTTCATTGCTGATATCAATGCTTGGAGATGCGAAAATAATGCTTTGGGCGGAGCCTCTGTCCACTACTGCCGCATATCCTTTTTGCTCTGAAATCTGTTTTACCGCTTCATAGATTTTATCTTGAATTGGTGTGATCAATGCCTCTTGTTTTTTGGCCATTTCTCCTTCGGGACCGAAATATTTCTTTCTCAGTTCGGCTGCTTCCTTTTCTTTTGCTACAATCGCTTCTTCTCTTTGCGTTTTCTGTGCGGCCGACAGGGAAGCCGAGGCTTTCTGGTATTCTTTATAAAGTGCTTCCGCTTCTTTTGCTTTTGCTTCCACCTCACTTTGATATTGTTGTGAAGCTTGATTCAGTTGGGTATTCGCCTGTTCGTATGCAGGAATATTCTTCAGGATATATTCCATATCAATCAAGGCGAACTTTTGAGCGCTGGCTGTGAATACACAAGCCACAAACAATAGAGATAATAGGATAGCCTTTTTCATAATCACATTGTTTTTAGTTATTAAAACTCTTGTCCCAGGATAAAGTGGAACTGGCTTCCACTATACTGGCTGGATCCGTTAATCTTGTCGAAACCGTATGCCCAGTCAATACCCATCATACCAATCATCGGCAGGAAGATACGGACACCGACACCTGCCGAGCGTTTCAACTGGAACGGATTGAATTTGCTTACATCTGTCCATGCGTTACCTCCTTCAATGAAGCCTAGTGCATAGATACTGGTCGAATTTTCCAACATCAACGGGTATCTTAATTCTGCACCTAAACGTACGTAAGCATAGCCTTCACTACCATAAGGAGTCAATGAACCGTTTTCGTAACCACGCAGTGCAATGGTTTCGGAAGCGTAGCTGGTGCTATAGCCTGTCATACCGTCACCACCCATATAGAATGTTTCAAAAGGTGATTTCTTGTACTTGTTATAGTGACCCAGCAAGCCGAACTCTGCACGTGTCATGATAACCGGACATTTCTGACCTCCTGTAAGAGCGGTATAGGTCTTTGATTTGAATTTCCATTTGTGGTATTCAATCCAGTTGAACATACTTGCCGCTTCATCATAATCATCTTTACCGTATACCGAGTAGTCCTTGTTACTGAACAATGAGTACGGAGGAGTCAGCTGTACGGAAGCCGAGAATTCAGAACCGCGACGCGGGAAAATCGGGTTATCCGTAGAGTTACGTGCCAAAGTCAGATTCAAACTCAGGTTGTTGCAATTACCGGTTGACATGTATTCTCCGTTGTTCAACTTGATATACAAGTAGCTCCAGTCTTTCAAAATAAAGCGCTGGTAAGAAAGTTCGGCTGACAAGGTAAAATAGTCATCCGGCCATCTCAAACGCTTACCCCAACCGATAGATGCTCCATACATCTGGATAGATTTATCGGGGTCATAAAAAGACTCGTAGTTGTTATTATATCCGCCATAATAATTTCCATAACCGCTGTAATAATTGTAGTAATTATTCATATAAGCTGAGTTATAGTAGTTACTGCTGATATCTGTCTGTATGGAGTAGAAAGCCGAAACAGAGAATGAATTCGGACGTTTTCCGCCAAACCATGGGTCAAAGAACGATACACTATATGACTGGTAATAACTACCGTTGGTCTGTCCGCTGATGGTTAATGTCTGTCCATCACCCTGTGGCAGGAATCCGCGGTAGTTGTCACTCTTATGGAACAAGTTGGTCATAGAGAAGTTCGTGAACTTCAAACTTAATTTACCGATAACACCGGTTTGTCCCCAACCTGCCGAGAATTCTACCTGGTCGTTTGCTTTGGACTCCAGGTTCCAGTTGATGTCTACCGTACCGTTGGTCGGGTCCGGTTGTACATCCGGCTGGATATTTTCAGGGTTGAAGTGTCCCATTTGGGCTATCTCACGATAAGAACGTTCCAATGCTTCTTTGCTGAACAGATCTCCCGGCTTGGTTCTTAACTCACGGCGTACTACGTTTTCATACAAACGGTCGTTACCGTTGATACGCACTTTGCTGATAGAGGCCTGAGGACCTTCCTGAATACGCATTTCCAAATCAATGGAGTCGCCGTCTATGTTTACTTCTACGGGGTCAAGGTTATAGAAAACGTATCCTTTATTATAGTAGTAGTTACCGATAGCATCTTCATCACCGGTCAGACGCTCGGTCATTAATTTCTGGTTATAAACATCTCCCTTTTTCATACGGAGCTGTTCGTTCAGCCAGTCCGAAGCATAAATGGTGTTACCTACCCAGGTCACGTTGCGCAGATAGTATTTATCACCTTCTTCTATTTTCATGTACACGTCGACGGTACGGTCATCGTACGGAGAAACACTGTCCACAACAATTTGTGCGTCGCGGTAACCTAATTCGTTGTATTTGTCGATGATATGCTGTTTGTCTTCTTCGTATTTCTCTTCAATGAATTTTTTGGTACGGAAAAGGTTGACAAGTTTGTTTTTCTCATTCGTCTTCTTCATGACGCGTTTTAACTTCTTGTCACTTAACACGGTGTTGCCGTCAATGGTGATCTTGTGGACTTTCACCTTTTCTTTCTTGTCAATCATCACATCAACATCCACTTGGTCCTTATTGTCAGCCAAATCACGCTCTACGATGGTCACTTCGGCGTTTTTAAAACCTTTTTCATCGAAATGTTTCTTGATTAATATTTTAGCACGGTCTATCAAGTTGGGAGTAATCTGGCTTCCTTTTACCAAACCTAGTTTGGCTTCCAAATCTTCACGCTCGCTTTTCTTTACGCCGTGGTAACGAATGTCGGCAATACGTGGACGTTGGGCCAGGATGATTTTTAAATAGATCTTGTCTCCAACAATTTTTTCAGCTAGGATTTGTACATCCGAGAACAGTCCGTGTCGCCAATAACGTTTTACAGCTGTGGTGATGTCATCTCCCGGAACAACAATGGTCTGTCCTACCGATAGTCCTGAAAGTCCGATCAATACATAATCTTCATAGTTTTTTACGCCTTCTACTTTGATTCCGCCGATTTCATACTTCTTGGGCGTTCCGGAATAAAGTATGACTGGATTGTCGTTTTCTTCTACGTTTGCTTCTTGGGCGTAACTGCCTGTTGAAAAGCAAAATAGGCATGTAAGCGTTAATAGTATAAGTGAAATACGATATAGCATTTTATCTAACTTTATATTTGTTCACTGGTTTTGCCGAAACGGCGTTCTCTTTTCTGATAATCATAAATGGCTTTGCAAAATTCTTCTTCGCGGAAGTCCGGCCAGAACGTTTCACAAAAATATAGTTCGGAATAAGCACATTGCCAAAGCAGATAGTTGCTAAGGCGGATTTCTCCTCCGGTACGTATAAGCAAATCCGGGTCGGGCATATAGTTTGTACTTAAATGTGCACTTATCAAATTGTCATCGATGTCCTCAATGGCTAGTTTGTCGTTTTGAATCTTGGCCGCTATTTGTCTTACCGCTTCTGTTATTTCCCATTTGGAAGAGTAGCTTAAAGCAAGTGTCAGACACATACCGGTATTGATTGAGGTGCGTTCAATGCATTGGTTCAATCGTTCCAGAACTTCTACCGGTAACTTTGCCGTATCACCGATAATGCGAAAACTGATGTTGTTTTTCATGAAAGTTTCTTCTTCAATGGAGTCCATCAGAAGACTCATCAGAGCAGCGACTTCATCTACCGGACGATTCCAGTTTTCGGTAGAGAAAGTATATAGTGTCAAGTATTTGACTCCCAGTCTAGCCGCTTCTTCTGCTATGATGTGTACAGTTTCTGCACCGGCTTGATGTCCGAAGCTGCGCGCCTGTCCACGTTGTTTAGCCCATCTTCCATTTCCATCCATTATAATGGCTACATGGGCAGGTATACGGCTTTTGTCTATTTGCTCTCTATATGGCATGTCGCAATCTATTTTATATGACTCTCTTTGACTTTATTCCTTGGAATCGAATCCCAACTTATTGATTCGTCCTCTCCATACTTCTCCGCTTCGGCTCCATATAATCCACAAGAAGTTATTCTTGTCTACAACATAAGAATAGTTGCCGTCTGCCTGGTTGTATAGATCAGTGAATTCTGTAGGGAAGAATACATATCTTGAAACAGGTTTCCATGTAACGCCTTGATCCGTTGATCCGTAGAATCGGCTGAAAGCGGGAATGTCCTTACCGAAACTTTTACCCGGACCACCGAAAGCGTATAATTGGTCGTTGTAATGAATCATGGCTATATTAGCCAGCTTGGGACAATAAAAACTATCGTATGCGGCTGTAGGATAATCTGCCCAACTGTCTTCTGTAGTCAGTCTGGTCCATACAGTAGAGGTCGTGTCGGTCGCAATGGGATTTTCTCCCATTAGTACCATACGGTCTATGAATTTATTGGTTACCAACGGGTAAGCTGTGTATGATAACTGATTTTTCGGGAAATTGGCCGGAACCTCGCCATTAGTATCCCAAACCAGAGCATCCGTGCTTTCCATAAAATGATTGTTGGTGTCTATGGCGTACAATTTGCAGTTATGTTCTGAATGAACACCGGCAATCAGCTTCTCGAATTTGGTGTTAGTGCCCATCTTGCTCCAGCTTTTTCCGTCAGAGGAGCAGTACAGATCATTGTCGGCAAGTATGTATAACTGGTTTCCCCATGCCATGACAGAAGAATAGTCCGCATTTTGCATATTTTCAGGTAAAGCCTGTAAGGGCGTCCAGGTTTTTCCGTCATTGATGTGGGTGCTTGTAACAGCGGCGCCATTGTCTTGCTGTGCGAAAACATAAATATAATCCCCTAATGTGACTGCTTTCTGTGCTTGGATAGTGTTGTCGAAACTACTTCCCCTATGGCTCCACTGCAATGAGTCGGGAACTTGTTTATGTACATTAATCTCGGCTTTATAAATAGGTCCATAGACTCCGCTCATCGCCATAACTTTAAATTGGACAGGCTTTTCGAAATTCAGGGAGTCGGTATCACTCCACAACGAATCTTTGTCCTCAGAGACAATAAAAATGCCAATACCGTCTGATATTATGCTGACTACGACTTTGCTGATGTCTGTACCGACTGGCAGGGAGTCTACGTTGTAGATATGTCTTGTGCCTTGGTCGATGGCAAAAGGGTATTTGGTACCATCAACGGTGAATGTCAGCGTTGTGTCTTTGCCATTAACCTTTTCGGTATATTGAGTTTCAATTTTATCTTTTATAGCGAAAGAGGTAATGCTTGATTCTGAACTATATTCTGTTTCTACTTCGTTGTCGTCCAAGCAAGATGTAATCATAAAAGCCGCAGCAAGCAGACTTGTGATGACAGTCAAAAACTTTATTTTCATTTGCAAATGAGTCTATTGTTACAAGTCGCAAAAGTAGGAAGATTTTTTTCTATATAGAAGTTTTGGGACAAGTTTTATATTAATTTATAGATAAACCAGCCCTTTTTCTCGGTCAATCAGCCACATTTTATCTTTGAATTTGTGAATGGACGGCATGCATTATTTCTCTTCCAAAGTATATTTTATTCAGTTTAAAGTGTTTTTTTTGAATAGAAGGTGCCTGTATTCCATTGTTTAAGCGTAGTGGAACCTTTTCTATGAAGGCTTCATCCCATAAGCCGGAGTCTATGAAAGACTGTAATAAAATACTTCCGCCTTCTACTAGAAGTGATTGTATTTTTTTCTGATATAATACTTCCATTATTTGCGGCAGGATATCTTTGTTGAAATCCAACGATATGTATTCTGTTAATGCGTTTGGCTGACAGGGGGATTCCCGGGTAAACACGAATGTCTTTATTTTGCCGTTGAAAAGTTCCAAATCTCGGGGTAATGTCAATTCTTTATCTATTACCAGACGCACGGGATGCTTGCCGTACCAATTCCGGGTGGATAGGGAGGGATTGTCAAGTAATGCCGTGTGTCGTCCTACTAATATAGCGTCATGTTCGGCGCGTTTTTTGTGTACCAGCATGCTGGTCAGCGGATTGGAAAGTATGATCGGCTTTCCTCCTGTGCGGTTTATATCGATAAAGCCATCAGCGGATTCTGCCCACTTTAAGGTTATGTATGGGCGTTTGAGCGTGTTGAATGTTATGAAGCGTCTTATCAGGTGCCGGCATTCCTCTTCTAAGACGCCTACGGTTACTTCAATGCCGGCTTTGCGCAGTTTCTCGATGCCTCTGCCGGCTACTTGGGAAAACGGGTCTATGCAGCCTATTACGACTTTGGGGATTCTCTTCTCTATAATCAGGTCGGCGCAGGGAGGGGTTTTTCCATAATGGGAGCATGGTTCCAGACTTACGTATATGGTTGATTCCTTCAAAAGATTTTCGTCTTTAACGGAACGTATGGCGTTTACTTCGGCATGTGCCTCTCCGCAACGGATGTGGTAGCCTTCTCCAATAATGGTGTCGTGATATACAATGACAGCACCTACCATCGGATTAGGGGCTGTGTTACAAAGTCCGTTGTATGCCAGTTGCAGGCAACGGGAAATATATTTTTCATCTTTTGTCATAACGATCTTGTTTAAATTCTTACTTTTGCATATAAAATGACATTATGAATCCTGTTGTATCTTACATAAAACAAACCTTGCAGGGATATTACCCTGATTCAGAACTTGTGCCTATGGCTAAATTGCTGCTTACACAAGTCTTCGGCATGTCTGTTGTTGAATTGTATGCAGGCAAAGATACTACTTTTTCGGTGAATGAGCGGAAACAGCTGGATGATATTCTGGTTCGTCTGCAAAAACTGGAACCTATTCAATACATAATAGGTACGGAAGAATTTTATGGCCTTACTTTTGAAGTGAATAAACATGTATTGATTCCACGTCCGGAAACAGGGGAGTTGGTAGACTGGATTATACGGGAGCATAAGTATGGTCGGGTTAGAATATTGGATATTGGTACGGGGAGCGGCTGCATCGCTGTCTCTTTGGCCAAGAATTTGGAAGGGGCGGAGGTCGTTTCATGGGATGTTTCAGAAAAGGCGTTGCAAGTTGCGGAACGTAATTGCAGGCGGAACGGCGTTCGTGTAACTCTTGAGCAAAGGGATGTGCTGCTTGCTTCTCCTGCAGGTGAGCGGTTTGATGTCATTGTCAGCAATCCACCTTATATTACAGAAAAGGAGAGGGCGGATATGAGTGCTAATGTCTTGGAATGGGAGCCGGAATTGGCTTTGTTTGTGCCGGATGATAGTCCATTGCTGTTTTATCGGAAAATAGCAGAATTGGGTAGGGATATGCTAGGGTCTGGTGGAAGGCTTTATTTTGAAATTAATCAGGAATACGGTCGGGAAACGGTGGATATGTTGGCAGGTTTGGAATACAAAAATATAGAATTGAGAAAAGATCTCTTTCAAAATGATAGAATGATAAAAGCGGAGAAATAAGATGAAGGGAGAATTAAGTGAGAATGATTTGAGGTATAAGGCAGAAGCTTATTGCTCTTCAATGGAGCGTTGTGTAGCAGATGTAGAGGCTAAATTGTCACAATGGGGAGCCACTCCGGAAATGATGGAGAAAATCGTTCGGTATTTGCAGGATGAGAGATACATTGACCAGAAGCGTTTTTGCTCGGCCTTTGTTCGCGATAAATATCGCTTTAACCAATGGGGCAGAGTGAAAATCTGCCAGGCTTTGCGCATGAAGAAAATCCCTGCGGATGTTATAGCCAAAGGATTGGAGGAGGTAGATGAGCGGGAATATATGGAGGTACTATCTGGTTTGATCGAGCAGAAAAGAAGAAGTGTGAAAGCATGTACGGAATACGAACGGAATGGGAAATTGATTCGTTTTGCAGTTGGTAGAGGATTTGAAATGGAGGCTGTTTGCCGTTGTGTGAAACAAACCGGAGAAGATGATGCCTATCTGGACTGATCTTTGGAATTTATTTTTCCCTCATAGTTGTCTGCTTTGTGGGCGGCAGCTTATATCAGGGGAGAGAGTGCTTTGCTTGAAATGTTTGTCGGGGCTTCCGCGTACTCAATTTCATTTACGGAAAGATAATATTGTAGAATGTAATTTCTGGGGAAAAATACCGGTGGGGCATGCCACCTCTTTTCTTTATTATGCAAAGGGAGGAAATGTCCGACAGTTGTTGTACGAACTGAAATATCATGGTAATCAAGAAGTGGGTGAAGTGATGGGGCGGATGATGGCATCTGAACTTATGTGTTCTCATTTTTTTGATGGGATAGATTTGATTGTTCCTGTTCCGTTGCATCAACGTAAAAAACGTTTAAGGGGGTATAACCAAAGCGAATGCCTGGCAAGAGGAGTTTCGGTGGTGACAGGTATTCCTATGGATACTAAAGTTGTGATAAGAAGCAGGTATACTGACACACAGACGCATAAAGGACAATATGCAAGATGGGAAAACGTGCGAAATTTGTTTGCCTGTATTTTCCCTGACAGCTTGGAAGGAAAGCATCTTTTGTTGGTGGATGATGTGCTGACAACAGGGGCTACGGTTGTTTCTTGCGCTGATGCCTTTCGTGGCATACCCGGATTACGTATCAGTGTGCTTACTTTGGCATTGGCAGGGGAATCCTGATAACAACAACTATTTTTTAGAAAAATACCTTGTCCGATTTTTCATTATCTCGATGTATTTCTATATTTTTGCACAATATTTATCAGATATAGTTGAGTTATGAAGACTTTAGAAAAATTATTCGCAGAGAAATTACTGAAGATTAAGGCTATCAAGTTGCAGCCGGCTAATCCTTTTACTTGGGCGTCCGGTTGGAAGTCGCCTTTTTATTGTGATAACCGCAAAACTCTTTCGTATCCTTCTCTTCGTAATTTTGTGAAACTTGAGATTAGCCGTATTGTCCTGGAGAAGTTCGGTCAGGTAGATGCTATTGCCGGTGTGGCGACAGGGGCTATCCCTCAAGGAGCTTTGGTGGCTGAAGAGTTGAATCTGCCGTTTGTGTATGTTCGTTCTACTCCGAAAGACCATGGCTTGGAAAACCTGATTGAAGGTGAACTTCGTCCTGGTATGAAAGTCGTAGTTATTGAGGACTTGATTTCAACTGGCGGCAGCAGTTTGAAAGCTGTTGAAGCTATCCGTCGTGACGGATGTGAAGTGATTGGTATGGTCGCTGCATTTACTTATGGTTTCCCAGTGGCAATTGAAGCGTTCAAGGAAGCAAAAGTGAACTTGGTTACTCTGACTAATTATGAAGCTGTATTGGATTCAGCCTTGAAGACCGGATATATTAATGAAGAGGATGTTCCGGTTTTGGATAATTGGAGAAAGGATCCGGCTCATTGGGAGGCAGGCAAATAAGTTATAGTTTTAAAACAAATATAATATGAAGAGAACCGTTCGGGAATTTTTATGGATTTCCGGATTGTTCTTTTCGTGTTTTTAGAGAGCAGGTATTATGGCACAATTTGAGAGTGGTGTGAAATATGTTCCTTATAGTCAGGAGCAGGTGTTTAATAAGTTGTCGGATTTAAGTAACTTGGAATCTGTGCGTGATAAATTGGCCGACAAGGTACAAGGTATGGAGTTCGACAGTGACTCTTTAAGTTTTACGGTACAAGGCATAAGCATTACTTTGCGTATTATAGAACGTGAACCTTATAAATGTGTTAAATTCGAAAGTGAAAAATCTCCGGTTCCTATGAATTTGTGGATTCAGATTTTGCCTGTAGAGGCTGGGCAGGCAAAACTGAAAGTAACTATTCGTGCAGAAGTGAATATGTTTATGAAGGCGATGGTTGCTAAACCTTTACAGGATGGTGTGGATAAACTGGCTGAGATGTTATCGATGATTCCTTATTAAAAATAAAGACAAATATGGCACAGAAACTTTGGGAAAAAAATGTCCGGGTAAATGAGGAGATAGATCGTTTTACTGTAGGACGTGACCGTGAAATGGACCTTTATCTGGCTAAACACGATGTATTGGGCTCAATGGCACATATCACCATGTTGGAAAGTATCGGTTTGCTTACGGCCGGAGAATTGGAAATGCTATTAGCGGAATTAAAGAATATCTATGCTTCTGCCGAAAAGGGAGAGTTTGTAATAGAGGATGGTATAGAGGATGTACACTCGCAAGTAGAATTGATGTTGACGCGTAAGTTGGGAGATGTCGGAAAGAAAATTCATAGTGGACGTTCACGCAATGACCAGGTGTTGGTGGATTTGAAGCTGTTTACTCGTGCGGAGTTAAAAGAAGTGGCCGAAGAGGTGGAGCAACTTTTTCATGTGCTGATTTCTCAAAGCAATACATATAAGGATGTGTTAATGCCGGGTTACACTCATTTGCAGATAGCGATGCCTTCTTCATTTGGCTTGTGGTTTGGCGCGTATGCTGAGAGTCTGGTGGACGATATGATGTTTCTGCAGGCTGCATTCAAAATGTGCAACCGCAATCCGTTGGGCTCTGCTGCCGGGTATGGTTCTTCTTTTCCGCTCGATCGTGAGATGACCACCCGCTTGTTGGGATTTGATTCGATGGATTATAATGTGGTGTATGCGCAGATGGGGCGTGGTAAGATGGAACGTAATGTGGCTTTTGCTTTGGCTTCTATTGCCGGGACAGTTTCTAAAATGGCTTTTGACGCTTGTATGTTCAGTAGCCAAAACTTTGGCTTTGTAAAACTTCCGGATGAATGTACTACCGGCTCCAGTATAATGCCTCATAAAAAGAACCCTGATGTCTTTGAATTGACACGGGCAAAATGCAACAAGCTGCAGGCTCTTCCTCAGCAGATTATGATGATAATGAATAATTTGCCTTCGGGGTATTTTCGTGATTTGCAGATTATAAAAGAAGTTTTCTTGCCTGCGTTCCGGGAGTTGAAGGAATGTCTGCAAATGGCTGCCTATATTATGGACAAAATTAAAATCAACGAACATATTCTGGATGATGACCGTTACCTTTATATCTTTAGTGTGGAAGAGGTCAACCGTTTGGCGTCTGAAGGTATGCCGTTCCGTGATGCTTATAAAAAGGTTGGCCTGGACATAGAAGCCGGCAAGTTCACCCATGACAAGAAGGTGCATCATACTCATGAGGGTAGTATCGGTAATTTGTGTAATGACAGGATCGAAAGCTTGATGCGGCAAGTAGTGGACGGATTTAATTTCTCAGTCATGGAACAGGCTGAACGAAGCCTTTTAGGTAGATAGAAATAATTGTAAAACGTAATAGCATGAAATATCAACCTTCGGCAGACCGTTATAGCAAAATGCAGTACAAATACTGCGGAAATAGCGGCTTGCTTTTACCTCGTATCTCTTTAGGTTTGTGGCATAACTTTGGTAGTGTGGACGATTTTGGTGTAGCAACCGATATGATTAAATATGCTTTTGATAGCGGGGTTACACATTTTGACTTAGCTAATAATTATGGTCCTGTTCCGGGAAGTGCTGAGATTAATTTCGGTAAAATTCTGAAGGAGAATTTCCAAGGTTACCGTGATGAATTGATTATTTCCTCAAAAGCAGGACACGAAATGTGGAATGGACCTTATGGGGGAAACAGTTCGCGTAAGAATTTAATGGCCAGTATCGACCAAAGCCTGTGCCGTACCGGTTTGGATTACTTTGATATATTTTATAGTCACCGTTATGATGGCGTGACCCCGGTTGAGGAAACGATGCAAGCGTTGATTGATATAGTGAAGCAAGGAAAAGCATTGTATGTGGGTATTTCAAAGTATCCGCCTATGCAGGCAAAGGTGGCTTATGAAATATTGAGAAGTGCCGGTGTGCCGTGTTTGATCAGCCAATATCGTTATAGTATGTTTGATCGTGCTGTGGAGGAGGAGGTATTGCCGTTGGCCGCTGAACAAGGCTCCGGCTTTATTGCATTTTCGCCTTTGGCACAAGGATTGCTGACCAATAAATATTTGCATGGTATTCCGGAACACTCTCGTGCGGCTCGTGCTACTGGGTTTTTGAAAGTAGACCAAGTGACAGAAGATAAAGTGGAAAAAGCACGTCGGCTGAATGAGGTGGCTGTACGCCGTGGGCAGACTTTGGCTGAGATGGCATTGGCATGGGTGTTGAAAGACGAACGGATGACCTCTGTTATTGTGGGGGCAAGTTCTGTAAAACAGCTGGCAGATAATCTTCATGCGTTGGATAATTTGGCCTTTACTGATGCAGAATTGACCGAAATAGAGGGAATTTTACGATTGTGAATAAAAAAATGGGTGTAAAGTTTGGTTGGTATTATAAAATGGCTTATCTTTGCACCCGTTAAAACAAAACGCGGAAATAGCTCAGTTGGTAGAGCATAACCTTGCCAAGGTTAGGGTCGCGAGTTCGAGTCTCGTTTTCCGCTCTCTCTCGTCGAGGATGCTCGAATGGTGGAATCGGTAGACACGAGGGACTTAAAATCCCTTGGCCATTGCGGCTGTGCGGGTTCAAGTCCCGCTTCGAGTACAAGATGTAATTGCAATCATTGGAAAACTGATGATTGCGATTTTTGTTTTGTATAATTCACCATAAGATAACGGAAGCAGAAGCACGTAACAATGGGTCAGCGGATTTTCGGGGTCAACGTAACAATCTGAGGGATTTTATATTTAAGCATATAATTTAGCAAGT
>CAPAOL010000025.1 GCA_948579315.1 uncultured Phocaeicola sp. | reverse complement strand
ACAAAGGTAGGAAGGAAAAGAGGGGAAAAAAACACGCACGAGGCCGAATGCTTACCGCTGCCCTTTTCTGTTTACCGTTTCACCTTAGTGATGAAGTTTTATCACTAAGGTGATCAATTTTCATCACATGGGTGATACGGTTTCATCACTAAGGTGAAACGATAAATTGAAAAGGAAGAATACGTCATTCCGACTGCCGGTTATTCCAACCCTTCCAGCATTCTTTTTAAAACAACTGTAGCAGAAATTTCCCGGTTGGCCGCTTCAGGAATAACCAACGAAGTAGGCGCTTCAATCACCTCATCGGTCACAATCATGTTTCTTCTCACCGGCAGACAATGCATAAAGAAAGCATCGTTTGTCACTGCCATGTGCGCCGCATCTACCGTCCAGTTCATATCCTTGCTCAGGATCTTTCCATAGTCGGCAGGACGGGTGACACCGGGACATGCCCAGTTCTTGGCATAGATAAAGTCAGCCCCTTCAAAGGCTTTCATCTGGTTGTATTCCACCTTCGCGCCACGGACAAACTTCGGGTCCAGCTCATAGCCTTCGGGATGAGTGATGACAAAATCCACATCGGCCTCGTTCATCCAGTCGGCAAACGAGTTGGGAACGGCCTGAGGCAATGCACGCGGATGCGGCGCCCAAGTCAAGACCACCTTGGGACGGTCTTTCTTCTTATACTCCTCGATAGTAATCAGGTCGGCGAAAGCCTGCAACGGATGACCGGTAGCGGCTTCCATGGAGAATACAGGCTTGCCGGAATACTTGATGAACTGATTCAGAATCTTTTCGGTATAATCATCCTCGCGGTTCTCAAAATGAGCGAACGAACGCACACCGATGATATCACAATAAGAAGCCATCACCGGAATAGCCTCCAGTAAATGTTCACTCTTGTCGCCATCCATAATGACACCGCGCTCGGTCTCCAGCTTCCATGCACCTTGATTCACATCGAGCACAATCACATCCATGCCCAAGTTACGGGCTGCCTTCTGGGTGCTCAAACGGGTACGCAGACTGTTGTTGAAGAAAATCAGCAGACAAGTCTTATGCTTTCCCAGGGTTTCATATTTGTAGCGGTCTTTCTTGATTTCGAAAGCTTCGGCAAGGGCACTCTTCAAGTCGCCCAAATCGTGTACGTTTGTAAAGTATCTCATAATTTTTTCATTTATAGTATTATTGTCTTATTTGTCCATCCCCCTGAATAATCCACTTGTATGTGTTCAGTTCCTCCAGTCCCATCGGACCACGGGCGTGGAGCTTCTGCGTGCTGATACCTATTTCCGCTCCCAGTCCGAACTCACCTCCATCGGTGAACGAAGTAGGCACATTCACATAGACACAAGCCGCATCCACCATTTTCATAAAATAATCGGCCGCCCGGTCATTCTCCGTCACAATACATTCACTATGTCCCGAACCATAGATAGAAATGTGGGCCACAGCCGCCTGTATGGTCATAGTCGCCGTCACTGCCATTTTGTAGTCCAGAAACTCTGTTCCGAAAGTATCCGTAGAAGCATGTTTCAGCAAGTGGGAAGGGTAAGAAGTCTTCAGATAATTGTAACACAAGTCATCGGCATAGATTTCCACGTTGTCCTGCTGCAAGCCGCTACAAAGAGTGGAAAGGTCGGTCAGCCGGTTCACATCTATAATCAGACAGTCCAAGGCATTGCACACGCTGACACGGCGTGTCTTGGCGTTGCGGATAATGGCGGCTCCTTTCGCCACATCACCCTCCTTGTCAAAATAAACGTGACACACACCGGCTCCTGTCTCGATAACGGGAATCGTGGCGTTCTGCCGCACATAGTCTATCAGCCCCTTGCCGCCGCGGGGGATAATCAGATCCACATAGCCGCGGGCATGGAGCAGCGCGTCGGCCGAATCATGTCCTGCCGGCAACAATGCCACCAGATAAGGAGACAAGTGGGCTACATCCAGCAAGGTATTCCGGATAATCTCCACCAGGATACGGTTGGAGAAATCGGCATCGCTCCCCCCCTTTAATATACAGGCGTTGCCGGATTTGAAACAAAGTGCAAACACATCCAAAGTCACATTAGGACGAGCTTCATAAATAATGCCTATCACCCCGAAAGGCACACTTACCTTGGTCAGCTTCATGCCATTGGGACGCACGGTCTGGCTCAGTATCCTTCCCGATGGAGAAGGCAGCGTGGCTACCTGCCGTATGCCTTGGGCTATGGCGTGAATACGTTCCGCCGTCAGTTTGAGACGGTCATATTTGGGATTCGACGGATCCATCGCCGCCAGATCCTTGGCGTTCTCTTCCAGAATCCGGTCCGTAGCAGCCTCCACCCTGTCGGCCAATGCATACAAGGTGTCATTGATGATCTCCTCCTTGCAGAAAGCAAGAGATCCTTTTGCCTGCCGCACCTGTTTAAAAATATCTTTTATCTGTTCCATAGTCACTTCATTTTATCTAAATCATTACCACACCGCATCAGTCCAAATACAAATAATCATAGTGTACCATAGGTTTCTGTCCATGTTTCCCCTGCAATGCACGCGCTTCTGCCGAATCGAATCCGATGCGTCCCACTCCTATCTGCCTGCCCCGGTGGTCTATGATTTTCACTATATCATCTTTTTCAAATTCCCCTTCTATGCGGACCACTCCCACAGGAAGCAGGCTTACCGCCTTCTGTCCTTTCAACACTTTCACGGCCTGTTCGTTCAAATGCAGCTCGCCTTTCGCAAAGCCTTCGCTATGGGCAATCCACTTTTTCACGCTGGATACTCCGCCTTCTGCCGGAATAAAGCGCGTACAAACCGTCTCTGCCGGATGTTGCAGCAAATCGACCAGAATATGGTCTTTCTTGCCGTTGGCTATAATGACGGTAATGCCCTCATCGGCCACCTTGCGGGCAATGGTAGTCTTGGTCAGCATGCCGCCCCGGCCGAATCCCGATTTCTCCGTCTGTATATAGTCCGAAAGATCCTTTCCCTGCTCCACCTCCCGTATCACCTGCGTACCGGGGTTAGAAGGAGAACCATTGTATATGCCGTCAATATTGCTCAGTATGATTAACGCCTGCATATCCATCATGGAAGCGATCATTCCCGAAAGCTCGTCATTGTCTGTAAACATCAGTTCAGTGACCGAAATGGTATCATTCTCATTTACGATAGGTATGACACCGTTCTCCAGCATCACCATCATGCAGTTGCGCTGGTTCAGGTAATGACGGCGCGTGCCGAAACTTTCTTTCGTAGTCAGCACCTGCCCCACAGGGATGCCGTGTTCGCGAAACAGTTCATAGTACCGGTTGATCAGTTTTGCCTGGCCCACCGCCGAGAAAAGCTGCCTTTGCTCCACGCTATCCAATTTCTTGGAAGGCTTGATCTCGCTGCGTCCCGAAGCTACCGCCCCGGATGAAATCAGAATGACTTCCACCCCGGCTTTGCGCAATTCCGCCACCTGGTCTACCAATGCCGACATACGCGTCACATCCAGCGTACCGTCTTTACGCGCCAACACATTACTACCGATCTTTACTGCTATTCTTGTAAACTGAACTGCCATTTCTCTTGTTATTTTAGAAACACAAATATAGATATTAAAATCAATCTGTAAAGTCAAATAAGCCAAAAATTAACCTTTATCGCATTTGTGTGCATGTATTTTAATTCTCATCTTTGCAAAATGAAAATATATAACGATAATATTCAATAGGTAAACGTATGGTTAAAGCTATTTTTTTCGATATTGACGGTACACTGGTTTCTTTTAAAACACATAAGATTCCTGCTTCGACCCAAGAAGCATTAAAGGCACTCCGTGATAAAAGCATTAAAATCTTTATTGCTACCGGACGCCCACAATGTTTAATAAACAACCTGGGTGACTTAGAGTTTGACGGGTATATCACCGTAAACGGAAGCTATTGCTTTACCGCCGGCCACCGGCCCATTTATAAAGGTTGCATCCCGCAAGAAGACATTGAACGGCTTATCACTTTCCAACAGAGCCATCCGGTACCTTTCGTTTTTGCATACGGCAATGAAATGTTCGTCACTGAGGTGAATGACAGAGTACAGGCTGTTTCCGATCTGATTGAAATTCCTGTTCCCCCTGTCGCCTCCATAGAAGAAGCCCGTGGAAAAGACATCCTGCAAATAATGGGGTACTTTACGGCCGAAGAGGAAAAAGAAACAGATATATTCGGCAAAGTGCTGACCCATTGCGAGCCAATGCGCTGGTATCCATTGTTTGCCGACATCATTGCACGGGGCAACAGTAAAAGTACGGGAATAGACAAAGTGCTGGCATATTTTGACATTGACCTGAAAGACACCATGGCTTTCGGTGACGGCGGCAATGATATTCCCATGCTGAAACACGTAGCCACAGGGATAGCTATGGGAAACGCCGAACCTCATGTAAAAGCTGTGGCCGACTATGTGACCACCTCCGTAGATGAAGACGGAATAGCCAATGCGTTGAAACATTTCGGATTAATCTAAAGAAGATTCGATAAAAGGAAAATGAATGCAGAGAGTATCCTCATGAGAGATCCCAAACTAAGGTTTTTCATGTCGTTTATTAATTTAAGAGATGCAAAGATATTCATTTACTTCTTATTAATTCGTTTCTTGTTTTGATTTCTTGACCCATTTTTCCAGAAAACTCTTTATCTTTACGCAAAATATTTATTAATTGCGAATCTATGAAGAAAACCAATTCTATCCTTTGCGCATTTGTATTGGCAGGCTCGCTCTTCGGCTGTTCCACAACACAGCAGAAGACAGGCGAAACTGACTACACGCAGTATGTTAACACGTTCATCGGAGCAGCAGACAACGGACATACCTTTCCCGGTGCCTGCCGTCCTTTCGGCATGATCCAGACAAGCCCCGTAACCGGAGCTGTCGGCTGGAGATATTGCTCGGAATATGTGTACACCGACTCCCTGATATGGGGATTTACCCAGACACACCTTAATGGAACAGGGTGTATGGACCTGGGAGACATCCTGGTGATGCCGGTTACCGGAACACGCACCCGTGCCTGGGACGCTTATCGCAGCCACTTCCCCAAAGACAAGGAAGCAGCGACTCCCGGATACTACACCGTAGAGCTGACCGACCCCGGCGTGAAGGCCGAACTGACCGCCTCTCCCCATGCCGCCCTGCACCGTTATACCTATCATAACGCCGACTCGGCATCTGTATTGATTGACCTTCAGCACGGACCTGCGTGGAACGAAAACCAATACCATTCGCAAGTACAAAGTTGCGAAACCAATTGGGAAGATGCACAAACCTTGACCGGACATGTACGCAACAGCGTATGGGTGAACCAGGATTACTTTTTTGTTATGAAGTTCAATCGTCCCGTCATAGATACCCTGTATCTGCCCATGGCCGAAACTGAAAAAGGGAAACGCATCATCGCTACTTTTGACATGAAGCCGGGAGAGGAACTGCTGATGAAAGTAGCCATGTCCACCACCGGCGTGGATGGAGCCAAGAAGAATATGGAAGCGGAAATAGCCGACTGGAATTTTGAAGGAGTGAAGCAAGCAGCCCACAACGAATGGAACAATTATCTGAGCCGCATTGAAGTAACCGGTACGGATGACGAGAAGACCAACTTCTATACCAGCTTCTACCATGCCCTGATACAGCCCAACCAAATCTCGGACGTAGACGGATGGTACCGTAATGCAGCCGATTCCATCGTTAAAGCCGGTAACGGAGCTTTTTATTCCACTTTCTCCTTATGGGACACTTATCGTGCCGCCCATCCGTTTTACACCTTAATGGTTCCTGAAAAAGTAGACGGATTCGTCAATTCATTGGTAGAACAGGCTGAAGTACAGGGCTTCCTGCCTATCTGGGGACTTTGGGGAAAAGAGACATATACCATGATTGGCAACCACGGTGTTTCAGTTATCGCCGAAGCGTACCGCAAAGGGTTCCGGGGTTTTGACGCCGAACGTGCCTTCAATGCTATCAAAAATACCCAGACCGTATCTCATAAACTGAAATCCGATTGGGAAACTTATATGAAATACGGTTATTTCCCTACAGACTTGATTAAGACAGAATCAGTATCCTCCACACTGGAATCGGTATATGACGATTATGCCGCAGCCGATATGGCCCAACGTATGGGTAAAGAGGAAGATGCCGCTTATTTTGCCAAACGTGCCGATTTTTATAAGAACCTGTTTGATAAAGAAACGCAGTTCATGCGTCCCCGTAATGCTGACGGAAGTTGGAAATCTCCCTTCAACCCTAGTCAGGTTGCCCACATGGAAAGTACCGGTGGAGACTATACCGAAGGGAATGCATGGCAGTACACCTGGCATGTGCAACATGATGTGCCGGGGCTTATTGAGTTATTCGGCGGAGAACAGGCATTCTTAAACAAATTGGATTCTTTGTTCACCTTGAAACTGGAAACCACCCAGGCAGATGTTACCGGCTTGATCGGTCAATATGCACACGGCAACGAACCCAGTCATCACATTACTTATTTATATACGTTGGCAGGCCGCCCCGAACGTACCCAGGAACTGATCCGTGAAATCTTTGATACGCAATATCGTCCCGAACCCGACGGACTCTGTGGCAATGACGACTGCGGACAGATGTCAGCATGGTATATGTTCTCGGCTATGGGGTTCTATCCGGTAGATCCGGTAAGTGGCAATTATGTCTTCGGCGCTCCGCAGCTGCCTGAAATCGTTTTGAATCTGGCCGACGGAAAGACTTTCACGATCATTGCCGAAGGATTGTCAAAGGAACACAAGTACATTGACAGCATCACACTGAACGGTGAACCCTATACAAAGAATTATATCTCGCATGAAGATATTTTGAAGGGTGGAACTTTGGTGTATAAGATGAAATAAGGAATCTACCTCATTACAGGAAGAGGGTATAACAGCCGGCTCCGGCTATATACCCTCTTCCTGTTTTCTGCTCCTGATGCTTTCCAAAGGATCATAATGCTCCAGGTATCATGTCCTTATCCATGAAACATGATCATTATCTGCATAACTTCTGCTTTAGATATCTTGTAACTGCCATATTAAATTATTGCCATGGACCATGTCAAGTCAGAGCATGGTACAATGGGCAACACAAAAATACAACTCTCATATTTGCTCAATCCAAACTTTATTGCGTTATTTGCGTTACATGTTTTATGTAACATAAAAACAGCAATGAAGAATATTCCTACTAATCCATTTTTAATAACCGGTTACCAAGGACCCGACTATTTCTGTGACCGCGAAAATGCTTAGTGTGAAATAGAAACTTGAAAGAGCTTGAACACCTGATCCACAGAACCGAAATCTATCTTATTTTCTTCGATGTATCGGTTCCATCGGACTTGTTGTTTTTTAGGGAAAAGCTTTAAAAAACTCTTCTTGTTATAAAAGCGTTTCGTTTTTTTACCTACACCAACTTCGTAGGTTTTATTAATTCCGGTAACGATACGTTGGGCGTCCTGTATGCCACCGGACAACCCTGTACCTGTTAATCCTGAATAGTTATCCACGGAAGCCGTTTGTGTAGTTCCTCCATACGAAATCTTTTTGGGGGCTCTTCGTGTATCACCTGTATAGATTACATTGAATTTGGGCTGAGCTTGGATTACCTCTACCGCTTCTTGCTTTCCTATCAAGAAACTTCTGTTGCCTATGCGAAGCACCGCTATCAATTCCGGATCAGAAAACTCCTTTTCTTGTTGTTCCGGATCTTTAAAGACATAATGCTTCTTTATCAGGTCATAATTAACCGGAGCCGTAAACTGTCTTCCATCTTTATATACAATCAAGCAATCTTGAAATTCATCAAACAGATAAGAGGAATTGTCCTTAGTATTTTGCGCAAACAGACCCACACAGAATATCCATATCCCTAACCAACATAAAATCAGTCTCATATATTTTCAGTTAATTGTTTATCTCAAGAAAGGGTGAGCCTGAAGCCCACCCTTTCATTTATTATAAAAAAGAATTCACCTGCGTTACGGAAGGAAAGTAACACGTACTTCATACATACGCTGATGTTGCTCCACTCCAGCAGGGCGATGAGCGATATTCTTCACCAGATAACGACGAGGCTTGGTAAAATCTCCCGGCATACCCAATTTAGGAGAGTCACCTACGGGTTCTACCGTACAGACAGAATAGCTTACCAGATAAAGTTCACCTATGATTTCATTCTTTCTAACAGGAAGAACTACATATTGTGAACGGTTATCAACAGGATTCACCAATTCAAAGTCACCGGAGAACTTGCTGCCATCAAACAAGAACCCCTTGTTAGCTGTCGAATATTGTACATCCGAAGCGGCATATACGTTTAATACATACACCTTGCCATCAGGCGCACTGCTATCGGATTCTATTGTTTCCGAACCTTCCACTTTTATTGATTCTCCGGCAGCCACAACTTTCCCATCCGGCATGGTATAGGGAGCCCCCGTTCTGTTAACCCACGTAAAAACGTCAGAACTTCCAATCAAACGAGTATCAATATAATTGTCCACCCATTTGTTCCAGTTAACTGCATAAATCTTGTCATTAAACAATTCCCGGGCTTTTAACTCGATTTTGCTTACCCCTACTTCTGAATAAACAGATTCCGGTGCCTCTTCATAAGTCAATCCGGCAGTACAACTAGAAATAACTGATGCACTGCACAACACAGCTGCACCTATACATATTTTATTTAGCAATTTATTCATCATAACTATCTTTTTTTAATTGTTATAGTTGAAGTTTTTCCATCCCGGATTCTGTTGCAATTGTGTATAGTCTCTCAACATGGACTGTGAAAATGGTACAAAGTAGTATCTTGCATCATCAAACTTTCTTTCATAATAAGAATACGGCATCTCAAAAGTCTGGAATTTAGGAGTAAAATATCCTTCACCACCCGGCTCTACAGGATAACCATTCTCACCAGCCTTTTCGCTTTCCATACCTTTACGGAAAATCCATAATCCTCTGGAAGGAGTATTCAACTCTTCAATAGTCGTTTTGCCTTCTGCTTCCCCCCAACGCAATAAATCGAAATAACGGAAGCCCGGACATTCAAATGCAAATTCCAAACGACGTTGCAGTTTCATTTCATTCCACAAATCATTGCCGTCATAATTAGGCAATCCGGCACGATTACGGATTTCATTGATATAGCCTGCCGCATCGGTCTTGCCTAGTTTAATACTTGCCTCGGCACAATTCAGCAACACTTCCGCATACCGTACATTGAAATAGCAAGTCTGACGCTGGGTGTCAAAATCCAAAGTCCCGTCCGTATTGATTTTATTAAACTGAGAGTACTTCCTTGAATAATAACCAGTTATTGTTTGTGCGGAAGCTCTGTTGATTGGTGCGGAATTTAAATTTTCCATCACTCTATACCCAGAATGTAAAGCACTGTATTTTAAGGTCTTTTCATCTAGTGTAGTATTGTCAATCCAAGTTTGAATAATATAACGTTCTTCTTCCGGTCCCATATATGCTCCATCGTAAGTAACTGTGGAATAGAAGCGGCTATCGCGATTCTTGAACATATCGCGATAATTAGCAGATTCTCCTTCTAATTCTCCTTCTGCATTTCTATGGATTCCCATGGCTTTTGCCTGTGAAGTTTCCCACCAATTTTTCCATTTGCCATCAGCGTCATCTTTCTGTAAATAACAGTCTACCAAATCCTGTGTAGGAAATAAACCTGAACGACGCCCGTAAGAATAAGTCGCATCTTCGGTTGCTCCATAATAATTCCCGTCAGGTCCGTTCTTTGCAGTTGGATTGAAACCACTACGTTGGTTTTCTTTAAACATGACCGGCCAAATTGACTCAACGCTTGTATGTGACTCTGTTTTTGTGAACAGATCCTCATAATTCGGTTCCAAACTGTACTTGCCTATCAATCCTTTAGCTGCATTATAAGCCAATTCATAATAATGATTTGCATTCTTCTCAAACTTGAACAAGCCTTCAGCATCATCCGAATATAGACCTTTGGCTGAAGCATCGGCCGCATTGGCTGCATATAAAGCCACGCGAGAGATGTATGCGTTAGCTACATCTTCATTTACCATACCAAGCGTATGCGTTCCACCATAAGCTTTAAAATAATCTACGGATTTCTGCAAATCGTCTAGAATATTGTCGAAAATAGTTTCGCGTTTAGTACGAGGCAAATAGGTTTCATCTTCAATCGTTAACGCTTTGTCTACATAAGGAACGCTTCCCCAAAACTTTTCCATGTCAAAATAAATAAAAGCACGGAAAAAGTAACATTCACCCAAGAATTGGTTCTTCTGAGCCTCTGTCAATATGCTGCTGGAAGAAATTTTTTCAATTCCAAGATTTACAGCACGAATGTTTTTATAAGCTCCACTCCATGGGGCGCTGAAACAAGTGATACCATTATTTTCATCATAAGTACGTTTGTTAAAATTGTACTGTCGATACGTATCCCAGTCCTGTTCATAGTTTCCCTGACAGTTATCTGACCACTGTTCTGACTGGAAGGTGTCACCAGATGCCGATTGGGATATGAAATAGAAATTGTTCACATAAGAACGAGCCAATTGAGGATTTTCCCAAAAGCGTTCTTCATCCACTTTTGTTGTAGGTTCTATTCCTAACGGATCACATGCAGTTGTTACTCCCATCATCGAAGAAAGAAATAACCCGGCCAGAATATATTTAGTTGTTTTATTTTTACGTTTCATATTAACCAAGTTTTATAAAGTTACTGTTACGCCCAAAGTATAAGAACGCTGGGTAGGATAGCTTCCCAAAGTACCATTGTTATTATAGATAGAAGCACCTGTAGTAATGAATTCGGGATCCTGCAAATCTTTCAGTGGATAAGATTTTTTAGTCCAAGTAAATGCGTTAGTCACAACGAAACTTAAATCCAATCCTTGAATAACTGGTAGATTTTTCAAAACCGAACGTTTTAAGTCATAACGTAAACTGATATTTTTCAGTTTCAGGTAAGAGGCATCAAAAGACCAGATGTCAATGTAACTATATCCAAATCCATTGCCTTCAGGAACCGGAGTTGGAAGAGCGGCGTCTACATCAGGGTTGCTCGGTGTATATGCATTCTGGAACGCGTATTGTCCGTAATTCCACATATAGCTTTGTTGGCTGCGGAGCGGAGAAGGCATAGCTCCCCTTGCACCGGTTGCTCCTTGGAAGAACAGTTCCAGATCGAATCCGTTCCAGTCGGCTCCTAAAGTTACACCAAATTGAGTATGTGGAGTAGACCCTTCCGCATTGAACACATAGTAATCATTTACACGACCATCACCATTTAAGTCCACCAAAGCCGGAGTTCCCAAAGTCATATTATTGTTAGCGTGTAATAAGGAATTATACATTTTTTGCCATGACCCGTGTAATCCATTGGTCTTCAACCCATAAGGATATGTTATAGATTCTCCGTTTGTTACATAAGGACGTTTGCCGATATTGTCGAATGTCGGAGTCCACCAGTCCGAATCAGAGCTGCTATGGCGAGTCACCCGTTCATCCCAATAAGAATAGTTTACCCCTACACGATAACCGACTTTGCCAATCTTGTCTTGCCAGTTCAACGAAACTTCGAAACCTCCTTTTCGTGAAGTAGTGTACGGAGCATTAATTTTCGGAGTGTTCGGCATACCTAAAATATCTACCCGAATCATATCATCAGTCATGTCCATCACATCTCCTTTGTTCAAATATAAAAACGTATCGAATGATCCTGTCAAGCGGTCTTTCAAAAAGCCGAAATCCAGACCAATACCATACTGCTTACTGCTGGACCATTGTAAATTGTTTGCTACATCAGACTCGTACCATCCTACATTAGAAGCCATATTTTCTCCAAACAATATGCGGTTTGAACTCTGCGCATATTGGGTAAGGAAAGAAAATGGACTTCCCACTTCATTACCTACCAATCCAAATCCGCCACGTAATTTTATCATATTAACAATGTTCGGATTCACCAAATTCTTGAACCAAACTTCATCGGACATCACCCAACCCAATGAGAAAGCCTGAAAATATCCCCAACGTTTATCCGGGCTATAACTCAAAGAACCATTGTAGTTAGCACTGTATTGGAACAGGTACTTATTGTCATAGTCGTAAGTAAAACGCCCGATGTAAGAAGCAGAACCCCATTCTTCAGCAGAGCCACCGGCAGAAACTAATGTACCGCCTAGATCAAGCTGCGGAGCCAAAGTGGTAGGATAGCCTTTTTTCTTTGCATCCGTCCAATTGCTCTTTCTTACCTGACTTTGATAGTTCACCATAGCAGATAGATTATGCTTTCCGAAAGAACGGGTATAATCAATCTGGAAAATGCCGGTCAACAACTTATACTTATTCCATTTTTCATATAAGTTGGCGTTTTCAGGATTATAGGAAGAAACGGCAGTAGCATACGGATTGTCATAAACGCCTTCCTGATCATGGTTAAAATGACGCTGATGATAATAAGAAGTAGTGAAGTTCAAGCTAGCCTGTGCAGACAAGCCTTCCACCCAAGGCACACTCCATTTCAAAGCTGCATTCATCTGGAAGCGATAAGATTCTGTATTGTTGAAACCGTTGTTCAACTGCGCCTCCACAGATCCCTTTCTTGGCAGTCCGGTACTCCAGGCAGCCGGCCTCTTAGGCATCCAGTCACCATACATGGCATTGTTGAACACACCTTCACCATCGGCAGGTTTATTGTTGTTAGAAGTATTACCGTTCAAGTTGAAAGTAAATTTCAAACTCTTGTCGCTCAACAACATGGCGTCTGTGTTCAAAATCATGTTCACCTGTTCGTATGAATATTTATCATTGACACCATTTTGCTTCATATATCCCAAACTTGAATAATATTTGATACGTTCGCCACCACCACGCAGGCTGACATTAGTTTGATACATTGGCTGTGTATGATCAAACATATCCCATGGGTCGTAAGAAGAATAGTAGTCCTGGATATTTTTACCTTGTGTCTTTAACGGATCGAACAAGTCGTTGATGTCTTGCAAAGAATACCCTAAATTATATCTTTCGTTCACCAGGTTACGGATTTCTTCAAATCCGTATCCTTTCTGCCACAGATCGCCCATATAATATTTAGAAAGTTCTGTATCATTAAAAGTCGGACTCTCCTGGAAACTTGCCAATTCCGCTTCATTACGTGCCAATGCATACTCGTAACTACTCAATCCTTTGGGACGATAAGCAGGAGTCATGATAGACACTTTTTGGTTTAAAGTAATGGTAGGCGCGCCTTCCTGTCCACGCTTGGTAGCAATCACTACTACACCATTAGCGGCACGCGGACCATATACGGCAGTTGCAGCAGCGTCTTTCAAGATTGACATGGAAGCGATATCATCCGGACGCAAGCGGTTGAAAAACTCATTACCTTGCCCCGAATCCATCACGACATCGTCAATGACATACAAGATATTTTCACCGCCTCGAATCCAAATTCTGGCGTTTTCACCCGGCGCACCGGAAGCCTGTTGAGTTACCACACCGGTAACACGTCCTCCCAACCCTTCGGACATAGAAGCAACCGGTAACTTTGCCAATTCGGACATCTTTACGGTAGCGGCAGATGCAGTCATTGTTTTGGCTTTCTGAACACCACCATAACCTACTACAACCACTTCTTGAAGAGTTTGTGAATCTTCTTGAAGAATAATTTTTAAAGATTCTCCTTTAAATTTAATCTCTTGGGTAAGATATCCCACAAAGGAAACTTGGATAACATCTCCTTGTTTAACACCTGACAAGGAAAAGTCACCATCAATACCGGTAATAGTACCATTGGTCGTACCTTTCACTACTACAGACGCACCGATAACGGTTTCACCTGTAGCATCTACTACGACTCCCTTACACGTCCCTGTCTGTTGTGTGATTTTCACATCGGTAACGCCGGGATTGGCGACCGCGTATGCTGATCCTGTAGAGGCACCCATTAGGAACAGCAACATACTGACTGATTTTAGTCGTTTTAACATAGCTGTGATTTTTTTTTAAGTTTATTGAAAATCAAGTAATTCCGTTTCCTTAGTTCCTTCAGAACTATGTTTTTCAATTTAATTTAGATTAACGGTGCAAATATATAACAATTTTAATATATATAAAGAATCTATTGAAAAATATTTTTAATATGCTCTGATTTTTAACGTTTGAGATATCTGGAGCCCCCTATTTAAAGAGAGAACCGATAACTTTCACAGAACTTTCTTGAAATGATTTATATTGTTTTTTCATCGAATATTTACCGTTTGTTTGGTAGTCGGTAGAAAACAGGTAACGCATATTGGGATAAGAACCAAAGGAAAAAAGGTAATGCCAGTCCATGCCGTTGGTGTATTGCTAGAGAAAATATACCTTTTTTATATAGACAGTATTGCAGACAACAATCAAAAGATGAAAGGAAAGAAGGAATATGAAAGGAAGAACGGAAGAGGGAAAGAAGTCCAAACAAACTGTAGGCTGTAATTTTAAGTCCTTGAACTTGCCCATGTGACAACTTGCCCAAGGACAAGATTGTCCTTTGAGGAGATAGAAAAGTTGGAACATTCCTTGTCCTGCGGTGACAGAAACATTTCTGTTATCGCAGGACAAAGGAATTTACATTAATAAATAAGCGTACCTGAGATACACCAATAACTATTGCTTCCCCCTTCGGGAGCACCCTGTGGTATTTTTACGGTGATGCTGTGTTCACCCGCTTCCAGATCACCCAAATAGATGTATTCGGGATTGGTCACCGTACCCGGACACCAGTTGGAACGGCTCAAGTCGGAAGAGCTCAGTCCATTGGAGAAATTACCCGAACAAGGATTCCAGTTACGATAAGTTCCACAATCATCCCGCCAAGGTACGAAAGAGATCACCTTTTCACCGTCCAAATAGAGAGTGTTCGGTTTCTGGTTGAACTCATCACCGCCTCCCCAACCGCCATGTCCCGTGGTGAGGTAGTACAGACGGGCATTCTTGGCAGGCTCCTTCAAGGTGAATTTTACGATCAGAGAATCCTGACGCATGAAAATCGGATAAGGCTGTCCTGCCTGCTCTAGATAATTCACTGTATTGAACAGCGGAAGAGTGTTATAAACCCGATGTTCTTCATCAGGATAATACTTCAGTTTCAACGACAGACGATGCCCTTTGGCATCCCAGTTGCCGATGTAAGCGCCAATCCAAGCTTCTCCTTCCAACTTTTCGGCCAGTGGGGTTACCTCCATTTTGTAAAGTACGGAGTCCACCCAGTCCTGCCCCTTCACCTTATTATAATTGAACTTGCGCACACCGAAACCGGTGAAAAAACGCATCAATTCTAAAGGCACATCATACTCCGCTGTAGAAATCAGCCCGTGGTAATCCATATTTTCCGAGTGAAAAGAGGGAACTTTTTTCAAATCACGCATGGCATCAAGAAAAGACAGCCGCTTGCTTTCCGGTATCAGAAAGACAGAACCGATGCGGTCGTAAGCATCGCCGTCCGAGTATTGAACAACTTCCGCAAAGACGGTGCGATTCTTCACATAGTCGGGTAACTTCACTTTCTTTAACAGAATGGTGCCGCCTCCAGCACTGTATTGTACGCCATCCTCCAGTACTTCGGGCAATTTAGTGTTGTTGAAGCAGATGCTCTGTTGGTCGAAGACCGGAATTGTGATAACTCCACTTTGGTTGATGGTATATTGGTAGTCGGCCGCATCCATGCTTTTCCCCCACGACTGTGGCAATACATCCTTTCCTTTCTTCAGTGGGGTAATATGGGTAGCCTCTTGAATCATGTCACCGTTTCGCACGACCCTCAGTACCAATCCGTCAGGTACACCCACATTGGCTTGCGGAGTACCACGAAAAGGGATGTCGTTGGTATACCATACCTCGATAGTGTTGGAATTGATAGATGTTCGCAAAATTTTGCAGTTCATCCCTAAGTGTTTTCCTTCGCCCGTTTGCGTGAAGCCTTTGCCGAATTCGAAGGGAGTGACCGCAGATATCACTTGTCCGTTGGGGAGTTCAGCCCTGCGGTATGCCTGCCGGGTGGTGTAGTCGATGTAACTGCCGGTTACAGGTGTCTTGTCTTCCGGGCGGGGATCGGGACGGTCATTTTGCTCCGGCCATACGTTGGTCAATGATACGCGGTCACCGGACACGGTCATCAACAAATGTCCCGGCCGGACTCTCCCTTTGTAATTCGATTGGTAGGTCACCTCGATACCTTGCGCATTCTTCACTTTTCTAGGGTAGTTCTGCGCGTAGATCGTTCCGGTGCTAAGCAGGAAGTACAAGCCGATTCCTACGTCTTTCAAGATGGTTCTTTTCATTTTTTCTTATTTTAAAGTATGATATAACAATTCGTTTTACATGAAACACAAAATCCTCCCTTCACCCTATCCGACTCATTACCAGCGATCTGCGGTGTAGGAACGTCCGTAATGCCCTTTAACCGGTATGTAGGCAGTGGCATTTTTGTAGCCCTCGCGTTGTAATGACGGATGCTCTCCTTGAGTCAATGTTTGCAGGCGACGGTAAGCGGTAGAACGAGTCATTCCGCAGACCTGCTGCATCCGGGCGCAGGTGATGCTGCGATGATCTTTAAAATATTCACTCAGCAACCCGTCTACTTCGATAGGCGACAAGTCCACCGTGTGCACCTTGTATCGTTCTCTTACAAAATGCGCCCGGTTTATAATACTCTTCTTGAAACTTTTTTCGGGCTGAAAGTTGATTCCTGTTATCTGTACTGTGCCACGGGTCATTTTCTTAGGATTTTCACTCTCTGTGGAGCCGATGCTGACAGAGAAATACCCTAATCCGTTGATATGGATTCGCTTGCCGTCACCTAATTTCTCGGACAGAATATCTATCAGTCCCTCTACCACTGCCGCCCAGTCCGAACGGCTTACTGAAGTATAAAGCGTAGCCTCGTGTATCAAGTCCTTCGAGTGGATGGTCTGCTTGTTGGTGTTTCTCACATGGTATTTTTTCTTTTCCCCGTCATTTGCCGGAGATTCATAGATATCAAATTTAATGTCTGACATAATGTACTATGTATTTGTTTTATTTATAGGATGTTATCGTGCAAACTTACAGAACATTCTGTTGCTTCACCTTAGTGAAGCGGCAGTTTCACCCGTGTGGCAATGGCTCTTCACTAAAGTGAGTAGGCAACTTCACGTCAGTGAGAACCCAGATTCTTCCGGACGAAGGTACGGATTCTTTCGTCCTCTTGCAAAGATTCTGCCATAAATGTTTCACACGTTGGATTTATTTTAATTTGTCGAGCAAAGTTCTTGCAAAACCCTGTTTTGCAGAACTATCTTCACACCTCAAATCAATAAAAAAACAGATTTAATGGAAAAAGAAAAAGACTCAAAACTGAAACAAGCCATGAAAGGGCTTGATTCATTCCTCACCACTCATTATTCCTTTCGTTACAACCAAATAACAGAACAATGCGAATTTCATGACAAGCACAAGTTCGATAAATACCGTGTGGTGGATGAGCGGGAATTCAACACATTGGTTATTAATGCAATAGAGGAAGGCGTGAACTGTATGGACCGTGATATGCGCCGTTATCTGGGTTCGTCACGCATTCCTTCTTTTCACCCCGTGACAGCCTATTTGGAACATCTGCCACACTGGGACGGGCACGACAGAGTAAGCGAGCTGGCACGCTCGGTAAGCGATGAAACGCAATGGGTGGAGGTGTTTCATATCTGGATGCTGGGCATGGTGATGCAATGGAGCGGTAAAAACCGGATGCATGGCAACTGCCTGATTCCCATTTTGGTTAATCCCCTTCAGGGCCTGAAGAAGTCTACCTTTTGCCGGTCGCTCCTTCCACCAGCGTTACGTGGATATTATACCGATGACTTCGATGTGACCCGCGAGGGGGATGCCCTGCGCAAAATGCGCTCTTTGGCTCTTATCAATATAGACGAATTCAATCGGATGGAAGAAGGTAAACTGGCACGGCTGAAGAATCTAGTCCAAATGAGCGGTCTTAGTATGCGCCGTCCGTTTCAAAGCAGCTATAGCCAGCAACCGCGCCTTAGCTCATTTATTGGCACCTCCAATTTTTGCGATCTGCTGACCGATTCTTCCGGTAACCGCCGTTTTTATCCGGTGATGACCAAAGGGAGTATCCGTTTGCCTCGCATCAATTATAAACAACTTTATGCTCAGTTAAGAGATGAACTAAAACATAACCGCCGCTATTGGCTCTCACCCAAAGAAGAACAGGCTGTCAGCTTGCGTAATGACGCATTTTTGCGCCGTCCCATAGAGGAAAGCCTCTTTTATAGCTGCTTCAGTCTGCCCCGAGATGAGGAGAAGTTTCAAAGATGGACTATCGGCCAGATTTATGAAGTGATGAAAAAGGCCAGTCCTGAAACCATGCGTGATGTCAAGATGAGAGCCTTCGGAAAACATTTGGCTCTGATGGGAGTGAAGAAATTACATACCCGCTATGGCGACCAGTATCTGCTGAACCGGCTCTAACTGATAAACCATTTCGAGGAAATACTGAAAGTTCTGTCACCATATAATATTGAAGTCCAGCGATATGTGGTGACAGAATAAAAAGTATTACAATACAATATTTATTAACCCTATCCTAATTTAAATTTGACTATGGTAACGGGATGGTAGCTAGTAGAAAACTGGTAGAAATCGCAAATTTATTTCCTGTTTGTAAATTCAAGGACAAAGATCATCTTAAAATTACCAAAGTACATATGCTTTGATTATCAGATACATAGCTGCAAGAGTAGTTCTGAAGGAACTAAGGAAACGGAATTACTTGATTTTCAATAAACTTAAAAAAAAATCACAGCTATGTTAAAACGACTAAAATCAGTCAGTATGTTGCTGTTCCTAATGGGTGCCTCTACAGGATCAGCATACGCGGTCGCCAATCCCGGCGTTACCGATGTGAAAATCACACAACAGACAGGGACATGTACGGGTATCGTCAAGGATGCTACGGGAGAAGGTGTTATCGGTGCATCTGTAGTAGTGAAAGGGACTACGAATGGTACTATCACAGGGCTTGACGGTGACTTCTCTTTAAGTAATGTAAAGGAAGGGGATATCATTGTTATCTCTTTCGTTGGTTATGCTACTCAAGAAATAAAATGGACCGGGAAACCTCTAGATGTTCTTTTGAAAGATGATACTCAATTGTTGGGTGAGGTAGTTGTAACCGCTCTAGGATTGAAACGTGAGGAAAAGGCGCTGGGTTATGCCGTTACCGAAGTAAGGGGTGATGAATTGAAAGCAGCCAACACCATTTCTCCGGTTACTGCATTACAAGGAAAAGTAGCAGGTGTTGAAATTTCCAGTTCAGATGGTGGTATCTTTGGCGCAGCCAAAATTCAAATCCGTGGTGCTTCCACGATGGGCAATAACAACCAGCCTATTTATGTAGTAGACGGTGTTATACTGGATAATAATGTATCTGGTAATGATGACTTGAACTGGGGGAGTAATTCCAGTGACTATGGTAATGAATTGAAAAATCTAAATCCTGATGATTTTGAAACAGTTTCTGTTTTAAAAGGTGCCGCAGCGACTGCACTCTATGGTTCTCGTGGTTTGAATGGTGCTGTTGTAATTACTACTAAAAGTGGCAAGGGTGGTAGTGGATTAGGTATCAGTTTCTCTCAAACATTCGGTATCGACCATGCATATAAAACTCCAGATATTCAGACTGTCTATGGTGATGGTCCGTATGTAGGACGTTATGACGCAGATGGTGATGGTAATATCTGGCAACCAACACAATTCCAAGTGAACTCAGCTGGACAACATACCTTAATTGGAACTTGGGGAACTGGATTTGGTCCTAAATATGACGGTAGTCAAATTGAAAATTATGACGGTACAATGACTACTTATTCCCCACATAAAAATAATATGTTGGATATGTATCAAATAGGTTTCAACACCAATACAAATCTAGCTATTCATGGTGGTAATGACAAAACCACATTCTATGCTTCCATGTCTTATAAACATGCTGAATCCACTACTCCGAATAATACATTTGAGCGTTATTCTTTCTTGGTAAAAGCAACACATAAATTAAATGATTGGGTAGATGTTGCAGCTTCTGTGAATTTTTCTAATTCAACGCCAAGAAATGCAGCACGCAATATCGGTGAAAATTTCGTAAACGGAACATGGACTCCCAATTATGACCCCCAATATTTCCGTAACAAATATCTCGGTGAACATGGTGGAGTGGCAAGTACTGATTATGGTGACATCTATGGAAATGTTCCTGGTAAAACCTATTGGTTCGAAATTGATAAATATGATTATCGCCAAAAAGAAACAGTTGTACGCCCTACTTTTGAAGTTAATATGAAAATAACCGACTGGCTGAAATTTAAAGCTGATGCTAATATGAATTATTACTACAATCGTGGTGATAACAAAGAATTAGGAACCGGATATGCCAATGATGGAGGCTATTATAAAATTTGGCAAAACACAAAGGAACAAACCACTTTTGGTGGCTCGTTTACTTGGAACAAAACTATAAAAGATTATTATATTGGTGGCTTTGCACGCTTTGAATATTATAATACTAGCAGATATGAATATTCTGTAAATACTGACGGAGGTATGGTGGTTCCTGGACAATGGTTCGTTGATAACTCAAAGAATCCTAAAAAATCCGATGGTGGATTGAAAAGCGAAAAACGTATGCTTTCTGCCATTTTTGCTTTAAATTTAGGATGGAAGAATCAAGTCTATTTGGATGTTACAGGACGTAATGATTGGTCTTCTGCATTAGTTTATGCTAATGGTACAGGTAATCATTCTTATTTTTACCCTTCAGTTTCAGGTTCTTGGATTATTAGTGAAACATTCCGTGAGCAATTGCCCGAATGGATCTCTTTCGCTAAGGTTCGTGGCTCGTGGGCACAAGTAGGTAATGATACCGATCCTTATTATGTAAACCAGGCTTATGGATTTGGTACAATTGAATTGCCTAATGGCGGGAATATTTATACCAATACTTTAAATACAATAATGAAAGCCTCCAATTTAAAACCGGAACGTAAAAATGCTTGGGAAATTGGTTTGGACTTCCGTACATTTAAAAACCGTCTGAATTTGGATGTAACTTACTATAAAGAAAATACCAAAGATCAAATAATGGAAATAGCAACTCCTTGGGTATCAGGTATCAGTACACAATTGATTAATGCTGGTAATATTCAGAATCAAGGTATAGAGTTAGCTTTGAATACTATTCCTTTCCAAAATGAAGATTGGGAATGGGGACTAGATTTCACATGGACCAAAAATACGAGTAAGATTGTAGAACTCCATCCGGATGCAGCTGAATATATTTCACTTGCAGGTCAAGTAAACGCCTATGACTACCGTATTGGTTCTGTTGCTAAAGTTGGTGGAAGTTATGGTATGTTAATGACTGATATTCTTCCTGCTCGTGACGATCAAGGGCGAGTTTTGTTGAACTACAGTGATACGCGTCGTGCTGTATACGAACGTAGAAGTGGAGTGGTTCAGGAATTGGGTGATATGCAACCGGATTTTTTAGGTTCTATGTCAACAAGCCTGCGCTGGAAAAATTTAAGTTTACATGTAGGTCTTGATATGCGTATCGGTGGTTTAGTAGCTATGTATAGCAACCGTTACGGTTCAAATGCCGGCTGGACTAAAACGTCTTTAAAATATCGTGATGCGGCAAGTGGTGGTTTGACTTGGACAAGTCAGTATGCAGGGGGTAGCAATGGAATCACCTATGAAGATGGTGTTATTTTAGAAGGAGTGTTTGCCCCGGGTACTTCAGCTACAGGTATTGATGGCAAATCACATGACATCAGTGGTATGACCCATCAGCAAGCTATTGATGCAGGTATTATCGAACCGACCCATGCTAGTGCATATCATGTGTTTAGAAATTCTTGGGGCGAAGGTGTCGTTAATGATGACTGGGTGCATGAGTTAAGTTACATAGCTCTTCGTGATATCACATTGTCATATCGTATGCCTAAAAGCATAGCATCAAAGATTGGTGCTAAAGGTTTGAATTTAAGTTTAGCAGCACGCAATGTAGGCTATATATATAATTCATTGCCTAATAACGTTCACCCGGAAAGTGTTCGTGGTAATAGATCTGCAGAATTCCGTATCCGTGGTTATGAACCATATATTAGAAACTATACGTTTACTATTAATGCCGAATTCTAATGCATAATGCTTTAACAATATAAAATTGAATTAGTATGAAATTAAAATATTTATTTGCTTCATGCATTTTAGGTGCAGGACTTTTATCCTCTTGTGCCGATGAGTTTAAAGATATAAACTCAAGTGAAGGTGACATTTCAACTCCTAATATCCGTTTTTTATTCACGGAATGCCTATATCAATTCGAACCGATGGATTATTCTGCATGGTATTATGATTTTCCGCGTATTGGTGCTTGGGGACAGTGTATTGTTAGCCCAAGTGGTAATGTAGACAGTTTTAATCTGATAACCGAGCAAGGTAGTACAGGATCGAATATATATGATACTTTACGTATGATAAATGATTTACGTTATCAAATTTCTCAAATGTCTGATGAAGATAAAGCACGTTATGGATATATTCAATATCTATGTAATCCTTTAGCTGTCTTTCTGGCAATGGGTGATAGCGATATGTATGGCTCACTTCAATACACGGAAGCAGAGATGGCTCGTTATGGAGGCACATTGTATCCCAAATTTGACACACAGGAAGAATTATATGATTATTGGTTGAAGGAATTGGACGAGGCTATTAACTATCTTACGACTAATAATATTAGCGATATCTTAGGTAATCAGGATTTCATATACAATGGCGATGTCAAAAAATGGGCGAAATTCGCCAACTCTTTAAAATTAAAGCTAGCAGCACGTCTTGTTAATAAAGACAGAAACAGAGCCATTAAGATAGCAAATGAAGTCATAGCCAATCAGGCTGGTATATTAGAATCCGCAACTGATGATTTTATTTATAATCGCGGAAGAACAAACAATCACTGGAACAATGATTTCCCTCAAGGTGCCGGACATGATTTATTAATTGACTTTATGAAAGACAACCGCGACACACGTCTGTTAAGTGCCTTCACAAAGAATGAGTTTAACGGAGCTGTAATACAAGCATTCTTGGATCAAGGTAAAGAAATTCCTCCTTATATCGCCGAAAACGCTATTATCGAAGACGGTAAATTTAAAGGCTGGACAGGTCCAGGCGAACCATGGGTACGTTATTACGGAGCCCCTTTAAAGATTGGTGCTGGCTTGGAAGAGAATAACAAATGGATTTTTGACCCTACAGGTTTATTGTTCCAGTTAAAAACTTCCGCAGGTGGAACAAGAGATTATGAAGCGCTGTCATTCCGCAATCAGGAATTAGTAAAAGGTATTTATGACTTCACTTATCCAGATGCACCGGATGTAACACCTGATAAAGATATTCAAATAACCCCATGGTATGGCATTTATTTCTCAGCAGCAGAAGTACAATTATTATTAGCTGAATTTAAATTATTAGGAGCTAATGCACCTAAATCGGCTCAAGAATATCTGACAGAAGGTTGTCGTTTATCTGCTTATGTATATGACAAAGCAGCGGAACTCAATCAAGTTCCTTATTATTCACGTACTTGTGTAAATGACCCGCTCGATGCTACTATTAAGATTGATGATACCATGGTTAATGAAATGCTCTCTCATGATGCTTTCAAATTAACTGGTGATACTAAATCTGATTTGGAAAAGGTATATATTCAGCAGTACATCCACTATATAATGAGCCCTCTTGATCAGTTTATAAATGTACGTCGTTCCGGTATTCCCATGAAAAACAGTACATTATTACCTTGGGAGGAATTTAGTGATTTATTGGATTATTCAACATTAATTCCGAGACGTTTCAAAGTAAGTGAACCTGCTCCTACAGATCAGATGCGTGATATTACAATTGCAGCATATAAAGCGCAAGGGTTCTCTTATGGTACTGACAATGCAGATCCTGACAAACTAAACTCTCAGCGTGTATGGGTAGATGAAGGAAATCCGCAATTTGGCGAAGGACCTAATTTGAATTAATGAAAAAACAGTCTGAAATATGACGCTAGTCCAAGTTTATTAATAAAAAAGGAAGAGGTTATGTGATATATTCTCTTCCTTTTTTATTATACCCAAAATCATTTGATATTCTGATATCGGCAAAGCATATTATGCATAGGTCATAGAGCCACTTAACATAAGCCAAATAAAAAAGGGCAGTACACTTGGGCGAAGGTCTGAACTTTATTTAAACAAATGGCAATGTGAGCATTTTATTGCTGCAACTTTAAAAAAAAACTCGTTTTGTTTATCGCGATGAACAATTTATTACTATTTTTGTAATGTGTGATAAACAAAAAGAAGAAATGGAACGATTATTTGAATCCTTTATCAAGAAACTGGCTATAACAAATACTTCTTTTGTACGTAGCCTGATGAATGAGATAGAATGGGAAGCTCGTCTTATCGGTATAAAGGGGGCCCGGGGAGTTGGAAAAACAACTTTATTGTTGCAGTATATCAAACTGAACCTTCCAATGGATAAAACCGTACTTTATGCCAGTGTGGATAATATTTGGTTCAGTGAACATAAACTTTATGATTTAGCTTCCGATTTTGTAAAGCGGGGAGGAAAATATCTGTTTCTGGATGAAGTACACAAATACCCCAACTGGTCTCAAGAACTGAAAAATATTTATGATGACTTACCTGAACTTCATGTAGTCTTTACAGGTTCGTCCTTGCTTGAAATCTTAAATGCCAAATCGGATTTAAGCCGGCGGGCTATTGTTTATGAAATGCAAGGTTTTTCTTTTCGCGAGTATTTAAACTGGAATGAAAAACTATCATTGCCGATATTGACTTTAAATAATATATTGGACAATCATCTGGCATTATCTGTCGGGATAGTAGACAAAGTTAAAGTTCTGAAACATTTTTCTGATTATTTGAAACATGGATATTATCCTTATTACAATGAATTACCCGCTCTTTATTATTCAAGAATAAATGAAGTGGTCAATCTGATTGTGGAATTGGAGATTCCACAGTTAAGAGGGGTTGATATTTCATATACAACTAAAATTAAGCAGTTACTATATATCATTGCAGAGTCGGCGCCTTTTATTCCTAATGTCAGCAAACTAAGTGAACGGATAGGAATCTCACGTAATTCATTGCTGGCCTATCTGGATGCCCTCCATGACAGCTGTCTGACTATGAATCTCCAAAAAGAAGGCTCCGGCATAAGCCGCTTGCAAAAACCTGATAAACTGTTTTTGGAGAATCCTAATTTAATGTATGCATTGTCTGCCAGTCAGATTGATATTGGAAATGTCAGGGAAACTTTTTTTGCCAACCAATTGCGTTATTGCCACAGAATAAACGTTTCTAAAGAGAGTGATTTCTTTATTGATGGACGCTATACTTTTGAAGTCGGTGGTAGACATAAAGGTAAACAACAAATAAATGGACTTTCTGATGCATATATTGTCGCTGATGATATAGAGTATGGAATAAATAATAAAATACCATTATGGTTATTCGGCTTTCTATATTAGTGCTCTTTTCGGTAGAAAATAGATAGAAAATTGTATTTAAAAGTCCTTCTATAGACTTTTAAATACAATTTTTCTTTTTGAGGCATAAAAATAAAACACATTGATATTCAGATACATAGCTACAAGAGTAGTTCTGAAGGAACTAAGGAAACGGAATTACTTGATTTTCAATAAACTTAAAAAAAAATCACAGCTATGTTAAAACGACTAAAATCAGTCAGTATGTTGCTGTTCCTAATGGGTGCCTCTACAGGAGCAGCATACGCGGTCGCCAATCCCGGCGTTGCCGATGTGAAAATCACACAACAAAATGGAGCTTGTACAGGAGTTGTAGTAGACGCTACAGGTGAAACCGTTATCGGTGCGTCTGTAGTAGTGAAAGGTACGACTAATGGTACGATAACCGGACTTGATGGCGACTTCTCTTTATCCAATGTGAAAAAAGGGGATATCATTCAAATTTCATTTGTAGGTTATCAAACAGTAGAGATTCCTTGGGATGGACAACCCATGAATGTAACTTTACAGGATGACACACAAACATTGGGTGAAGTTGTAGTGACTGCTCTTGGTATCAAACGTGAGAAAAAAGCACTGGGTTATGCCATGCAGGAGGTAAAAGGTGACGCGTTACTTGAAGCTCGTGAAACGAACCTCGCAAATGCTTTGACAGGTAAAGTTTCAGGTGTCCAGATTATCCGTTCAAGTAATGGTCCTGGCGGTTCTTCCAAAATCCAGCTTCGTGGTGCGAATTCTGTAACAGGTTTGAACCAGCCGTTAATTGTTGTCGATGGTGTGCCAATGGATAACTTTACAGGAGCAAGTAATAATGATATTGATAACCCGACATTGGATATGGGTAATGGACTTTCAGATATTAATGCTGAAGATATTGAGTCCATGTCTGTGTTGAAAGGTGCGTCAGCTGCTGCACTTTATGGTTCTCGTGCCGGTAATGGTGTTATTTTGATTACAACTAAAAAAGGAACAAAGCGTGAAGGTTTGGGTATCACTATCTCTGGTTCAGTTTCCGCTGAGACAACATTTATGCTCCCTAAACGCCAAAAAGCCTTTGGACAAGGTGAGAATGGCGTGTTCGACTCAACTAACGGCTATAGCTGGGGTCCTGAAGTAACAGGGCAAAGCTATACAAAATGGGATGGTACAACTGCAAATATGCAAATCTTTGATAACGTAAAAAATTTCTTTGATACAGGTGTGAACTTATCAGAAAGCATATCATTCCAGCAGCAGTATGATAAAACATCCATTTACACCTCATTGAATCGTATGGATGACTCCAGCATGATACCGGGTGCTAACTTAAGCCGTACAAACTTAACTTTGCGTGCATCTTCTACTTTTGGTAAAGATGATCGTTGGAGCATTGATGCAAAAGTACAATACATCAATACCCTCGCAGAAAACCGCCCTATCAGTGGTGCACGTGGGAATAATGCATTTTATACTATTTTCAATATGCCTACGACTATTGACATCCGTGACTTTTCCAGCCCTGTCAAAGACGAATTCGGCGAAATGATCTGGTGGAGTAAAGGGGGTATCAACCCTTATTGGTCTAAAGATTATAATCCCAATAAAGACAGTCGCAATCGTTTCCTGATGAACGGATCATTGAAGTACAAATTTACAGATTGGCTGGATGCTGAAATCAAAGCCGGTAGTGATATGTATTTCACTGAGGGTGAAGAGAAATTGTATGCAGGAAGTCCTACTAATAATAAGAACAGCCGTTACAGCACTAGTGAGAAAAAGTTCTTCGAAAATAATTTCAGCTTTTTGATCAGTGGCCATAAAGATGAATTGTTTGGAAAATTTGGTGGTAATTTCTCTTTTGGTGGTAACTTAATGGAAAGAAAATCTACAGGTTTGGATAATGCTATGGGAAAATTGACTGCTCCCGATTTATTCTCTTTAGCCAATGGTGACAAAAAAGATTTGTCAATAACCGAAACCTATATTCATAAAAAAATCAATTCTTTGTATGGAACTCTTGGGATCAACTATAATGGTTGGGCATTCTTGGATGCAACTTTCCGTAATGACTGGTCATCAGCTTTGAATAAAGAAAACCGTTCATTCTTCTATCCGTCTGTTTCATTGTCATGGGTGATCAGTGATATGGTGGGTAAAGTAGGCAAAGGCATGCCCGAATGGTTTACTTATGCTAAAGCACGTGCATCTTTTGCACAAGTAGGTAACGATATGGATGCATATCAGTTATATAATACATATAGTATTGGTTCAGACCCTAATGGCAATACAACTGCCGGACAAGGAAAAACCAAATACGATGCAGATGTACGCAGCGAGTTGATTACTTCTTGGGAAGCCGGTGCTGAATTGAAATTCTTCAATAACCGTTTAGGAGTTGACTTTGCATGGTACAAGACAAACGCAAAACGCCAGTTAATGAATATTCCTTTAAATAACCTTTCCGGTTATGATAACATGAAAGTAAATGCAGGTAACATTCAAAATACCGGTATTGAAATCATGTTGAATGCACGCCCTATCGAAACAGCTCAATTTAGTTGGGATACTCAGTTGAACTTCTCTCAGAACAAGAGTAAGATTATTGAATTATTACCGGGAAAACCAGGTATGCAGTATGCTTTAGGAGGTTCTGACGCATTACAGGTTTATGCAGTTGCGGGAGGTGCTTATGGTGAAATCTGGGGTACCAAATATCAACGAGTAGAAGAAGGAGAATTTAAAGGACAATTATTACTCAATGAATCAGGACTGCCACAGGCCACTAGTGACAAGCATAAGATTGGTGAACAACAGCCTGACTTCCTATTAGGATGGACAAATACATTTAATTATAAAAACTTCACACTTAGTTTCCTGATTGACGGACGTTTTGGTGGCGATATTTTCTCATTCACCAATATGAACTTGCAACGTAGTGGTATTGCCGAATGTACTGCTCCAGGCGGTAAACGTGAGGATATCGTTGTAGCGGGAGTTATCAAAGATGG
This sequence comes from uncultured Phocaeicola sp., assembly GCA_948579315.1. Taxonomy (GTDB): domain Bacteria; phylum Bacteroidota; class Bacteroidia; order Bacteroidales; family Bacteroidaceae; genus Phocaeicola. The sequence continues at coordinate 21,498 of CAPAOL010000025.1, read as the reverse complement.
CAACGGTTATAAGGTAAATGATCAAAGTGTTTCTTTAGAACGTTATTACAAAGCTTTGGCTACAGGCCGCGCCGGTATTTCGGAAGCTTATATCTATGATGCTACCAACATCCGTTTGCGTAACATCGCCTTGAGTTATCGTTTCCCGTCATCTATGTTGAAAAAGACTCCGTTCCAACAGGTTAAGCTTGGTTTCACCGTGAATAATGTATGGATGATTTCAAGCCATTTGGACGGCATTGATCCGGAATCAGTATATGCTACAAGTACTAATGCAACAGGTTTGGAGAACTCGTCAGCTCCGACATCACGTTCTTACCTGTTTAATGTAACTCTTGGTTTCTAATCATAAAAAAGAAAAAGAACAATGAAAACAATGAATAAATTATTTTTGGGGCTTGGCTTTTGCGCCGGATTAGTTTCCTGCTCTGACTTTGATGAAGTCAATACCAATCCCACAGCCGCCGGTGAGGAATATGTAAAACCTCAATATGCATTGAATAATTCTATAGGACAGGCACAGATGAATCCCGGTACCGCAGAACGTGTAGTAGTCTATAATTGGGCTAGTGCTGCCAGAATTTGTGGAGAAATGAGTTTTCTGAACGTAGGCCGCTATAGTGATGACTACACATCTGCTTATTATTATCCTGATCTCAGTTCCAGTATTAAAAATGCTACGTTGGCTATTACAGCAGTAGAGAACCAGCTCGAAGCGGCCACTACCACTGCACATGAAAAAGAATTTTTCCCGAACGTAAAGCAGTTTGCCCGTATCTGGCGTGCCTATCTTATCAGTGAGTTTGTCGATAATTTCGGACCTTATCCTATTGAAAGTTTCCTAGGGGAAAATCCTGTTTTCAACTCAGAGAAAGATGATTATGAATTCATTTTAAAGGAGTTGAAAGAAGCCGCAGCAGCTATCAACACCTCTGTCCTGCCTGTTGAGGCAGAAGGTAAATGCGACCCGTTTGACAATGTAAAATATGATCCTGTGAAGTGGCAGAAATATGCAAATTCACTCCGTATGCGTCTGGCCATGCGTTTATCAAACATCGACAAGGCAACTGCACAGGCCGAATTTGAGGATGCAGCCAAAGGTAACAAGATTTTAACGGCTGATGATATGTTTGCAGTAAAAGAAAATGATGGATGGGATGTCTTTTCCGGAGTATATACCCGTTCATTTGACGATCAGGTTCTTTCTTCAACAGTTGCCAATCTTCTGACTAATTTAGGTGGTATTAAAGTAACAGAACAACGTTCCGATTTGGCTAGTTATGTTAAACCAGCTAATTATTTAGGTATTAAATATGACAGACATTATGTTGCTAATACAGATAATCCTACTAAACAATATTGGCTGGATGGTATGCCGGAAAATCTTGACCCGCGTGCATTAAAGATATTCTGTCTGCCTGATGATGAAAATGCTGAGAACTACATAGATAAATATAATGACAGGACAGCTAAAGATTTCGTTCTTTACACAGTAGACGAAAACGGAAATCCGATTCCTAACAAGGATAATCCCGGAGAAATAAAGATTGATGCAACTCGTTGTTGGAATGGTTATCCCGCTGGTTCGCGTGGTGGATGGTCACCAACCTTGGCTTATAACCAACTGGTAACAAATGGATATGGCCCCGGCTGTACTCTTCCAATGTTGGGTAAAGACTACTGTAAGGGCAAATCTCGCATATTCTTTGCAGCATGGGAAACGTATTTCTTGCTAGCAGAAGCTTCATTGTATGGTTGGAACACTGGAACAACAGCGAAAGAAGCCTATGAAAACGGTATTAAAGCTAGTTTTGAATACTTTGGTGTTAGCGAATATGTGAATGATTATCTGAATTCCACCAACTACAATCGTGTAGGTACTTCAGTCAAATTTGATCATACCACTGAACCTACTGCTGAACAAATGACTTATGTGGATGGATACAGCAAGGAACAGAAGACTGTTACTTATGAATATCCTACAGCTTCTAAAACGTTATATGGAAAAGCATTGAATGACCACCTGACTAAAATTATCACTCAAAAATTCATTGCACAAACTCCGTATTTGGTATTGGAAATGTGGTCGGATTTCCGCCGTTTGGGATTACCATTCTTTGAGATTCCTGCAAACGAAAGTTCAATGACCGGTTCAGACATGGTTAATGTCTGGAATCCTAATTCTTGGAAAGACGGACAGAAATGGGAATTTTATCCACAGCGTATGCGATATCCTTCCAGTCTGGAGAATGCAGACCCCGAAGGCTATAAACAAGCTGTAGAGTTATTAGGAGGCTCAGATAATATCATCACCCCCTTATGGTGGACCGGACGTTAATGCCTTAACCTGAAACATTTATAGAATAATAAGTTAGCCAGCTAATGCATACTTAAAGTATTACGAATTAGTTGGCTAACTTATATTATTTTCTGAATGTCCCTTATTATGGCCCAAAATCATTTGATATTCTGATGTCGGCAAAGCATATTACACATGAATCATAGATTCCCTAAACATTCATAACTACACAAAAAAGAAGGACTACCTTCTCACGAAGCCAGTCCTTTCATTTGCTATTAATAATCTAGTAATTTTCTGGTAAATTTTGAACGCTTTCTTATCTAAGAAACAAGCATTAACGCTCTTTTGTTTATTCCTCCATTGTAAAACTTTTCAGTATTTTTTCGGCAATATTTTCATTTTCCTTGCTATAGATAATAGATATATAAAATCCACTACCTGCCGCCTTAGTCATCAGACAAGCATAAAGACAATGATCTGTTTCGCAGCTTCCTTTTAAATAAGTACCGAAAAACTGTGGTAACTCAAACTCCTGCACAGCCGACTGGTCTTTCACCCCGTCATCATTGGCATAGTCTTTTAATACACTCTTCAAGTCACTTTTTGTCATACCATCCGAATCCAAAGACTGAATGGTGATATAAAACCTGGAATTGTTCAGAAGAAAAGTCTCCTCTGTATCCTCCTCCACCAAAATCCCTTTTGGAGCCTCAAAAGTCAGACCATAGGCTGTCCATGTAATAGGAACCAAGGCTTGCGCACTTGCTGACAACCAGGCCAGACTTAAAAACACAAGAAGTAAAACCTTTTTCATTTTTAATTATTTTACCAATAAAACTCCGATCAGTCCACAACTGATTATTTATCCTTTTCACGGATTTCCACACGACGAATCTTTCCACTGATGGTCTTTGGAAGTTCTTCTACAAACTCTATGACACGCGGGTACTTGTACGGAGCAGTCACACGCTTCACATGATCTTGCAACTCCTTTACCAACTCAGGTCCTTCCTTACCCTTAAAAGTTTTGGAAAGGACAATCGTCGCCTTTACTACCTGACCACGGATTTCATCAGGCACACCGGTAATGGCACATTCCACAACAGCCGGATGGGTCATCAAAGCACTTTCCACCTCGAACGGGCCTATACGATAACCCGAACTCTTGATCACATCGTCAGCACGGCCTACAAACCAAAAATAACCATCCTCGTCACGCCAAGCCACATCACCTGTATAATAAATACCATCATGCCAAGCATCTTCCGTTAATTCCGAAGCACGATAATATTCTTTGAACAATCCCAATGGTTTGCCCCTATCTGTACGAATAACAATCTGACCTTGTTCTCCATCCTCAGCAGAACGCCCGTCGTGTGTCAACAAATCTATATCATATTGAGGATTAGGTACCCCCATACTTCCGGGTTTAGGCTCCATCCAGGGAAAAGTACCTAAAGTCAATGTAGTTTCCGTTTGTCCAAAACCTTCCATCAGACGGATACCTGTGATTTTCTTGAACGTTTCATATACAGAATAGTTCAAAGCCTCTCCCGCCGTAGTACAGTATTCCAAAGAAGAAAGATCATATTTACTAATATCCTCCTTAATTAAAAAACGATAAATAGTAGGAGGAGCACATAAAGAAGTGATATGATAATCCTGAATCTTTCCAAGAATATCTGCCGGTGTAAATTTTTCATGATCATACACAAAAATATTGGCTCCTGCTATCATCTGTCCATAAAGTTTTCCCCAGACAGCTTTCCCCCAACCTGTATCGGCAATGGTAAGATGAAGACTGTCACGATGCAAATTATGCCAGAAACTGGCAGTTACAATATGTCCCAAAGGATATGTAAAATCATGTGCCACCATCTTAGGTTCGCCTGTAGTGCCCGAAGTGAAATACATTAATGAAGTATCTTCATTCGTATTGGGATGTTCCGGTTTGACAAAAGGAGCAGCTTTTTCAATACCTTTATGAAAATCTTCAAAACCCTCCGGAATATCCGGTCCTACACTGACCAGTTTTTTTACTGAAGGACAATCGGGCATGGCATCTATAATATGCTTTGTTATCACATCTTCTCCTGCAGCTACAATCATCTTGATATCAGCAGCATTACAACGATACACGATATCCTTTTTTGTCAACAGATGAGTTGCAGGAATAACCACAGCTCCTAACTTATGCAAGGCAATAATAGAGTACCAGAACTCATAACGACGCTTTAAAATAAGCATCACCATATCACCATGACCAATACCAAGGCTCTGAAAATAAGAAGCAGTCATATCCGTATACTTTTTCAAGTCTGCATAAGTATATTGTATATGCTCCCCTTTATCATTAGTCCATAACAATGCTTTCTTATCGGGTTCTTCGGCAGCCCAGGCATCTACTATATCATAACCAAAATTAAAATTTTCAGGGATTTTAATCTTTAAATTCTTTATAAAGTCCTCTTGTGAGGTAAATGTGGTCTGTTCTAAGAATTTTTCTACCATAATCTTATTCAATTAAAAATTGAGAACCAAAAATTAGAAATAGTTGCAGTCAATGACAACGCTGTCTTTTTAATCTCAATTTATTATAATATTACTGCCAAGAATTTCACAGTCTTATCATCCAATGCCATCATACCATGTGGAATAGAAGAATCAAAATAAAGACTGTCACCTGGATTCAAGATCAATTCTTTTCCATTTATATTAAGTAACATTCTTCCTTCAATAACCAAATTGAATTCTTGTCCCTCATGTGAGTTAAAATGAATCGGAGTATTTTCCGGTTTCGGTTCTACAGTCACAATAAAAGGATCAGCCTTACGCCCGCGAAAACCGGAAGCCAATGACTGATATTTATACGCCTTGGTCCGTTCTACCGACACTCCTGAACCACAACGGGTCAGAAAATAAGAACTCATCTTAGGTTCTTCACCAAACATTAATACATCCAATGCAATACCGTATTTACGGGCTATTTTCTGTAAAGCACTGACAGAAATATCTTTCTCCCCGCTTTCCATACCCAAATACTCTTCCACTGAAAGCTGGCAACTTTTAGCCACTTCATCAGGAGTCAGTTCCAGAACGTCCCTTAATCCCTGGAGACGCTCAGCTATTTGTTTTATCTGGTCACTCATAATCTTATTGTTTTATGCTTCAAAGATAATGAAGATTTAAGAATTCCTAGCAAAATTTCATTAAGTTTCGAAGAAAACCATCTGACAGACAACATTAGTTAAGATTATATGCAAAACGTTTACTCTCCGAACGTACAGCATCATCAGCACATTTGAAACAAGACAAGAACCACGAAGTTAGCTTCCGAAGCCCCTCATCCTTTCCACAAAATTCTGAATCACCGGATACATAGCCTCAGGCGATTCCAACTCATAGCAAAGAGTTTCCAAAGGACACCAGCCTGTCCGGTTTCTGTTCCAAATACGAGAAACTATTTGAACACACTCCACCCTAATATTCGCCTTGTGCAATACAGCCAATGCAGGCTCACTGATGATATCCGTATAAACCTCCCGGACACCCCCCAGCACCATCAATGCGGCAGCTGCTTTTCCTACCACCTTGTCAGCAACCTGCGCTCCATGCAAAAAGACCGGATGCTGATTCAGCAAATCATATAAATCGGCTACCCCGCGTTGGGTAAAAGTACGGATCTCTTCCTTTCTGATAACACAGGAATAGCCGCCTTCATGCAACAATCTGATTAATTCATCCATCTTCCTTTCTATTTCATTCAGATAATACGATGCATCTCATGACCTTCTACATAAATAGCACTAAACGGGCGGCTCGGACAAAGATTTTCACAAGCGCCACAACCGATGCAACGTTCTGTATTCACAACCGGTATCTTAAGTAATTTTTCATCATCGGCATCTTTAGGAACCATCAAGATAGCCCCCGTAGGACAATGACGGGCACAATTTCCACAACTTACCCCATCTGTGTTCACTATACAATTCTGAGCAACCCACACAGCATGACCAATCTGTACAGATGACTTCTCTGTCAGATCAGCCAAGTGAATAGCATCAGTAGGACATACTTCTGCACATTTCGCACACTCAGGACGACAATATCCACGTTCGTAAGACATCTCGGGCTGCATCAGATGTTTCAAATCACCGGACGGACGCAATACCTGATTAGGGCACACCGACACACAAAGCTGACAAGCCGTACAGTGCTGCGCAAAATGACGGAAACTCAATGCTCCCGCAGGAACAATAGGAGTGGCACGCTTGGGAACTTTCTTATCTATAAGAGGAGCCAGACCGCCATCCACTTTCTTTTCCTGAGCTTTTACGGCAACACTTGCAGCAATCAAAGCCGAAACCGTAAAGAACCCACGCCGTGCAGTATCTACCTTTTCTTTGTTTAAAGACGCCTGAGAAACCTGTTTGCCAATTCCTTCACTTGCCGGAGCCTGTTTCTTCAGAAGCATCTGCCCCGATACATATTTTATTGCCCCTTGGCGGCACTTGCCTAGACAATCCATACAAGCAACACAACGGGAATAATCAATCTCATGTGCTTTGGGATTAATGCAGGAAGACTTGCAATTACGAGCACAAAGTCCGCAACCATTACATTTAGACGTATCAATAACCGGTTTAAAATAAGAATATCTAGATAAGATTCCCAATACTGTACCCACCGGGCAAATGGTATTGCAATAAGTTCTTCCTCCACGCCATGCCAAAATAAAAAGCACAATCACAGTACCCACTGCAACTGCAAAAGTAGAAAGACCTTTCATCCAAACATCTACCGAATAAAAAGCATAACTGTCCACACGCTCCGCCCATAGGGCAAGTACATTGTTCCCCCACTGATACAAAGGTGTCAGCAGGTTAGAAACGATACGGCCGTATGCACTGTAAGGAGCAATCAACGCCGCCAATGAAACCACCCCTGCTACCAAAGCGACGACAAACACTACCAATACCCCATAGCGTAACCACGACAAAGCAGGCGAGTAGCGGAAACGATTCTTCTTTACCTTTCCCGAAACCCAGGAAATGATATCTTGAAACACCCCTAACGGACAGATAACCGAACAATAGACACGCCCCAAAAGCTGAGTCAACAAAACAAGGGCTATCACCACCCCCACATTCAATGCCAGCACGGCAGGAAGGAACTGTATTTTCGCCATCCAGCCAAACCAACCATGCACAGTTCCAGTAAAATCCAAAAACAGCAACGTGATCATTGTAAAGAACAAAAGGGCGGCGGCAAGTCTTATTTTACGTAACATAAGCATTCGTTATTTTATCATGTTTATCCATTCCATTATAAAGTCTCTTGTTTCAACTGTTCCACATATGCGTCTATGCGATGCAGTTCTTTGGGAATATCAATGCTTTGAGGGCAATGCGGATTACACTGGTTACATCCGGTACAATGGCTTGCCTGCCGCAGTTTGGGCACACTACGATCATAACCTATCAGGAAAGCACGCCGTGCACGGCGGTAATTCTCATCCTGACTGCTTTTAGGCACATTTCCTTCGTTGACACATTTATTATAATGCACCAGAATCGCCGGAATATCCAACCCGTAAGGACAGGGCATACAATATTTGCAGTCATTGCAAGGAATCGTAGGGAACTTCAGCATCAATTGGGCTGTTTCTTCCAAGAACTCTTTTTCTTCCTCATTCAAAGGTTCCAAGGGCGAATAAGTCCGAAGGTTATCCTGCAAATGTTCCATATAAGTCATTCCACTCAGCACACACAACACGTTGGGATACGTACCGGCAAAACGGAACGCCCACGATGCCACACTGTTCTCCGGGCGACGCTGCTTCAAGCGCGCCACCAGGTGGTCGTTCAGTTTAGACAAACGTCCTCCCAACAGCGGCTCCATAATCACAGCCGGAATTCCACGCTTGGCCAACTCTCCATACAAATATTCCGCGTTAACATTTCTACCCGAAGCATGGCGCCAATCTACATAGTTCATCTGAATTTGCACAAAATCCCATTTCACATCCAGCGACAGCAAATAATCAAACACTTCCACCGATCCGTGAAATGACCATCCCAAATTACGAATACGGCCTTCTTCACGCTCTTTTAGTAAAAAGTCAAGAACTCCATTGTCAATATAACGGTCATGGAAAGTCTTGATTCCTTCCCCTCCACCTACGGAATGAAGCAAATAATAATCCAGATAATCCGTCTGCAATTCTTTCATCGACTGATGGTACATCTTGATGGAATTCTCACGAGTATAGTTTTGGAAATTGGACATCTTTGTCGCAATCAAGAGCTTTTCGCGGGGATAACGTTTCAAGGCCGCACCGGTGGCTCTTTCAGAAAACCCTTGGCAATAAACAGGAGATGTATCGAAATAATTCACTCCGTGAGCGATAGCATAATCCACCAGTTCATTCACCGCATCCTGATCTATCACATTTCCATCGCTGTCCGGTGCAAGTTTCAACGGCCAGCGCATACATCCATATCCTAAAAGTGAGACACGCTCCCCTTTGGGGGAAACGCGATACGTCATTTTATCCACAGGCACTTCGCCCAATACAGAAGCCTCGGATGAAGCCGGTTTCCCTTCGGATGCACAACCATACAGGGCTGCCGCCGATGCAGCCGCACTGACGCCTACTATCTTCAGAAACTTCCTGCGGCTCATTTCCTCTTTATCTCTCTTTTCCATAACCTTTTTTTATACTTAAGCACTGATTACCAATATTCGCAAAGATAAAAAGATTCCTTGATATTTATTGCGGAAAAGCACCTCATAATTACATAAAATGCGCACATAGTGCCACATGAATAATATTCTATCATAAAATGCCAAAAACTTCTTTCATTTTTGCATAATTCCAAACATACAGATCATTATTCTTCAAAAAAATACCATCCCATGAAAAAACTACTTCCGGCAAACTTATGCCTCTTCTCTTCCTTTCCGCTCCGGGTATAGGAACAAGATATTCTGATAGCTACTCCGAACACCTCCCTGCCGTTGTCCGTTCCCGAAAACGTGAAGCCATTATTACCTACAAGAAAATCCCTCCGATGATACAGCTGGGCAATTTATCATACCGTCTCATCTCGCCTTACAATGATAGAGGTGCTTTCTCACTGATGCTCTACACCCCACAGAAAAAACATGCCGTGTTCTTGCCTACAAGATTCAGCATTATTGCAATCAGATTATTCCCCGTTTCCGCATGGACAGGCTGAAAGCCGACAAGCAATACCGCATCACGGAACTAAACCGGAAAAGATGCCCGTCCGCTGCCACTGGACAACAAAATGTTCTCCGGAAGAATACTGATGAAACAAGGTGTCGAGCTACCGCTACAACATGAGTACGCCAGCCGCATACTGGAGCCGCCCGAAGTGAGCTAAACCTTCCGGTTGATATTGACAGACAAAAAGAGGATGTCAAAACTCTGTTTTTGAAAATATGAACTTATAATCTGGCATTTGAACATCCTAAAAGGCTAAAGAAAGGGCCGTATCATTACTCAATACAGAGCTTGATACGACCCTTTTTTAAGTGTTATAAATACGATCTGTAACTTTGCGGGGTAGCCATTTTAGTTTTGACACATTTACCCTTTTTTGTCTATCAGTCCATTCCGATACGTTTCATCAACTCATCATATTCCTTCTCTTCCCTGCACAACGGCCTGTACCAGGTATATTTCAACACCACGGTGGTCACCACCAGCAGCAACACCGACGCAATGAGTCCCCCCGTACCGCGCACCACCAGATACATGGGCACAATAGTGAGACAGCACTGCCACACGATACCAATCGCCACATTGAACATATCCCGCTTGAAATGGCGGTTGCGCGTCACCTGCGGATAGCGTGCTACCGCCTTGGCCGCCACCGGTTTCCACCACCCCCACGGACGTACCCGGATATAGAAGTTCACCAGCGTCTCCTCGTCAGTAGGAGGTGCCGAATACGTACCCACGATACAACCCACCAGCGAAATGCCGAACAACACGGGGAAAAAATAAAGTACCAGCGAATTGGGCACCGTGAACTTCATCACAATGGCAGCCACCACACCCGAGGTCATTCCCCAGAAATACCCTTCACCATTAAACCGCCACCAGTGCCACTTCAACACATTGGCGGCAATATATCCGCCGAACAACGCGCCCACAATCCACTGGAAAATCTCGTTGATATCCTTCAGAAAAAAGCCCATCACCGTACTGATAACCACCACCAGTACCGAAACGAGGTAACTCGCCCGTATCTGTGTTCTGACGGAAGCCCCTGGGGTGATATACTTCAGATAAATATCATTCACCACATAGGCCGGTGCCGCATTCACCGTAGAAGCGAATGTAGACATGAATGCCGACAGCAATCCTGCCAGTAACAAACCCGCCAGCCCCACCGGCACATACTTCGTAATCAGGTGAGGAAGAATTGTTTCGAAATCCGTGTGGACAGCCGTCATCTGTTCCAGTCCTCCATCCACTTTAAAGAAATAGATAGCCAGCAACGCAAACCCCATAATCATCAGATAACGCGGAATCAGCAGAATGACCGATACCGAACCGCTCATCAGCGCCGCCTCCTTGGGTGACTTGCACGACAGGATCTTCTGCATGTCATAGTTCGGAGCAGGTCCCGCCATGCTCATAAAAATCCCTTTCAGCAACGCCATCATCACAAAGACACCCATCAGGCTGTAAGGTTCGTCCGCCATGCGTTCCGTCAGCAAACTCATCCGTTCACTCCAGTCAATGTCCAGCGTCCAGCCGAAGAAAGGCGACTCCCACCCTGCAGGCACAAATTCCCGGATCATTTCAGGAGCCACCATGTTCATCCCGATAATGGCAATGACCACACCCGCCACCGTCATGATGAGGAACTGCACCACATCCGTCCACACAATGCTGAGCATACCGCCCAGCATCACATAGAAGGTAGCAATGGCCGTAAAGAAAATGCCGTAAAAATGAGGCACATATTGTACCGGAATATCCCAGGGCACATACTGCAACACTACCTCCCACGGAAAAAAGATCTCCATGAACTTGCCGATTCCGATAAACCCGTAGCTCAAGAAGCCCAGCACGCTGAGCAGAGCAAAGACAATGACAATAGTATGCGAGAGCGTAGCCCCCCGCCCCTGCCCGAAACGGGTCTTTATCCATTCGGCGCCCGTCAGCACATTGCTCCGGCGGAGCCACACCGACAGATAGACCATCAGGAAAATTTGATTGAACACGGGCCACAACCATGGAATCCACAGACTTTTGAACCCATAAGCAAAAGCCCAATACACCATCAGCATGGTGCCGGTAATATCAAACATGCCCGATGCATTCGACAGCCCCAACATATAAAACGGCAACGACTTTCCGCCCAAAAAATAAGAATCCATATTCTTTGCCGCCTTCTTTTTCAAAAACAACCCGATGGCGACAATAACCATCAGATAAGCACAAATAATCAGAATATCAACGATATGCAATTTCATAGTATCCGCTTCATCTTTTATTCAAACACCTGTGTCATGGGGCGTCCTATCCACACCTGCGGTTGCTCCAGATTGAAAACAGATGCTATAGTAGACGCACAGTCAAACTGCATCATGCTCTCTTCGAAAGCTCCCCCCTTCTTGATGTTCTTTCCGGCGATAATGAACGGCGTTTCCATCTCCTCCATGGTCTTTCCGCCATGTCCCTTATTGATTCCCCCATGATCAGCGGTGACAATAATGATGCTGTTTTCATAAATACCCGCTTCCTTGATGGCATCCACAATACGGCCCACATAGCCGTCCAGTTCTTTCAGTTTGGCATAATAAGCCGGAGTATCGTGTCCGTCACCGTGCCCTACGTGGTCAGGGTTGTCGAAACAGAAAGCACTCAACACCGGTTTCTTCTGCATAATATACTCACAGGCCATGTCACACAAAGCCGTAGGATGCGTGTTATAGTCGGGTGCCTGCGCATGATGGTTCAAAGCCAGCGTATCTACCAGATACTTGATACCATCCCATTCATACAGTACGCCCATCTCGGCATCGGGAGCCGCCTTGCGCAACTCGCTGAACACGGTGGGGAAAATGCCATGCTCGTTCAGCACACGCGAAGGTAGTTCGGGCGTTCTTGATCCCCACTCCGTGTACCCGTGCAGTTCAGGACCTGCCCCCATAAACATGGAAGCCCAATTTACAGCACTGGATGAAGGAAGTACACTGCGTTTTTTCAACGTGTAGCATCCGGCATCCATCAACGCCTTCACGTTCGGCATATCCGCCTTTGCCACACTGTAGGCGCCCCATCCGTCCAAACCGATGACAAACACATGTTCCGCTTTCCATTCCGGAGCCTTCCGGCAACCCGACAACACCATTACGGCTATGCACATAGCCCATAAAGCAATCTTTTTCATACAATATCTATTTTGGGTTTATAATTACAAAATTAGCCATTTATTCCCTTTCGACAAGAAAATAAATGGCATTATCCACTTCTCTTTCCACCTAAAAAACAGCCATTCCGCATTAAAAACGACTTTATCTTATCAATGCCTTTATATTCCTTCTATTTTACCCGTTCAGAAATGCCTCGTTGCGATCTATCAGCGCGTTCACCGCTGCCACTGAAGCTGCGGAACGCAATCCGTCGGCAGGCGTGTGCAGACAGTAGTCCACCAAGCGATCCACCGTAGAAACCGCCACGTGCATCCGCGTGTCGCTGGAGGCATAATAGATGTATACCGTACCGTCGTCATCGGCTATCCATCCGTTCGAGAAAAGCACATTGGACACATCGCCCACCCTTTCCCCCGCCAGCGGAGCCAGCAGATAGCCGGCTGGTTCAGCTATGACGCGCCACGGTTCATCGGCTGCGGTCATATACAGATAGAGCACATAGCGCAGTCCGGCGGCACATCCGCGTACTCCGTGCGCCAGGTGCAGCCACCCTTGGGAGGTGCGGATGGGGTGCGGTCCCTCTCCGTTCTTCACCTCTTTGATCGTGTGATAATAACGGTGGTTTATTATCATTTCGTCCTTCACCTCCGCCCGGGTGATGTCGTCTATCAACGCCCATCCTATTCCTCCCCCATTTCCGGCATTAATAAAATCATCCTGCGGACGGGTGTAGAGGGCATATTTCCCATTCACAAATTCGGGATGCAACACCACATTGCGCTGTTGGCTCGCCGCTTTCAAGTCGGGCAACCGTTCCCAGTCCACCAGATTGCGCGTGCGTACGATTCCCGCCTTTGCCACCGCCGCCGACAGATCTCCCGCCGGTGCCTTGTCATCATGGCGTTCGCTGCAAAAGATACCATAAATCCATCCATCCTGGTGAGCGGTAAGACGCATATCGTACACATTGGTTTCCGCCGGATCCACATCGGGCAATACCAGCGGACGTTTCCAAAAGTGGAAATTGTCCACCCCGTTAGGGCTTTCGGCTATGGCAAAGAACGACTTCCGGTCTGCTCCCTCCACACGCACCACCATCAGATACTTTCCGTTCCATTTCAGGGCACCACTGTTCATGGTAGCATTAAAGCCGATACGCTCCATACAACAAGGGTTGGTGGCAGGGTTGAAGTCATAACGCCATTCCAGGGGAATATGCTGGCGTGTCAGTACCGGATAAACATAACGGTGGATGACACCGTTCGTTTCTTCCTGCATTTCATTAGGACGTTGCAACAACGCTTCATGGCGTTGGCGCAATGCTTCTATTTGTTTTTTGAAATATCCGTTCATATCTTATTTTCTTTTCATTGTTATCAATCCATCTTTTACAGTAAAAGAATGCTATCCAAGCATCTAGAATTATACTATTTTATCAAAAATCAATCATATTCTATACAGTGTTGTTATTGGTTCTCAGGATAAAGAGACATACGGTAAACCCGCTGGTAAATCGCATCTTCCAATTCCAACTCAAACACAACATCCTGTGTTTCAGGATCTACTTCTGTCACGCGTGCACCACGATTGCCATTGCTAAGCACATTGCTCATTCCCGGACAAATTAATCTGTTACCCGTTTGTTCCAAATATTGCACCCCGGAACGGGCCGGAGTAAAATACGCGGCACCACGCTCTTTTCCATACTGCCAAACTTGGCGAACCGTACGGTTCACTTCATCCACTTCATATTCTATGCCGCAAGTATAAATATTTTTCCTGTCTGTAAAATCCAGTTTGAAGTTACGCCCATAACCATTATTGAAATAAAGAATGTGTCCATTAGGTAATGGGACAGCTGTATGACATCCCCAAGGCCATTCAAAATCATCACAAGTCTTCGTTCCGGCTATCACCTCAGGATCAGTAATAGGAGTTCCGTCGGCATGAAGAGGATTCAATAATAATTTCAAGTATTTATCTCTCCAATACCCATGAGGCGATATAATCCACTCAATACCTCCAGCTTTATTAAACTTAAAGATTCCTTGATAACGGGCTGTAGCCAGATAATCATCTCCCCACTCTACTATACCATTATTATGCGCCCAATTACTGGCACTTTGTGCAAAAGGGTCTGAGGTTAGATCATAATCGGTCATTCCATAGCGAGCCGAATCCAACATGTGCACCAAATCCCATTCTTGCAATATCTCCCCTTTTTCGGGATCCATCATAATAATAAAATCATTTATCCGTACATCTTTCCCATTGGCGATTTTAGCGGAAGTCTTGCTCACAGTCGCTAATATATTGCCTTGCTTATCTTGAGATATGGCATGATGCATAGTGTATCCCCTTTCCAGCATATCCCAATTATGAATTGTATTTCCCATCATATCCACCTCCACCATCCGATGATGGTTTCCGTCACCGGTCATATAATGTCCGTTCTGCATCCGGATCAATCCGCACCCGATTCCGATATATCGATGTTCATCCGACTTCTCCCAATCAAGAATCCAACGGATTTCTCCGTCAGCATCTATCATATAAGGAATAGATGTGTCTGTTTCATCCTGTCCGGGGGAGTTTACCAAATTCATGCCTGGCTCCATTCGGTCATATTGAGCCTTTACCACTCTGATTTCCTTAGGCAGCCTTCTGCTTTCCAATGTTTTCGTCTGAAGCTTTAGATTGGACCGAGCACGTTCATTTCCTTGCAAATCCGTATAAATTAAAGTGATCTGGTTATTATAATTGGGATAAAGTCCCAATACCGGAATATTCTGTTTTAATCCCACATCTTTAAATGTATATTCCACGTCAGGCGTATGCTTTCCCGGTTTGCTGTGCACAATCAGTTTAATGCGTCCCAATACAGGTAATTTTACAACTACACTGGCCGATAATGGATTGCAACCGGAAGGATTGACTGTAGAACTCAATATCAAGTTGTCAATCGAAGTACCTAAGGTAGGTATAACATAAGTGCTTCCATTGGCAAATGTCAAAGTCGTTTTCCAGTTTTCCGCATCCACATCTACACTTTGGATTAACTCTTGCGGAAAAATTATCTTATTGGACTCAAATAACAAAACACATTGTTCACGTTCTTGAGAAACAGATTTCAATAAATCATTTTCCTTCAACTGGTTTTGTATATCCTGCATAGCTTGGGTACAATCCTGTTCTTCATCACGACATGACAAAAATACAAATATCATAACCAACAAAGAGCATAAATAATATCCTTTCCTTTTCATTTGGCTTCATTGTTTTTATAGAGGGAGAGATCCCCCTCCCTCTCATACTTTTTAATTATCAGTTCAATGCAATCATCTCCATTCCGGCTTTTGCTCCAAATTCAAATTAGCGTCCACCTCTGCCTGAGGTATCGGGAAGTACAAGAATTTAGCTTCAAAATGGTCAAATCCTTGTGTATCCGAAATGCGGTCTGTCGGTTTATATCCTACCAATTCCTTTTCACCACTTTCATTTTCTTCGTAAAGCAATTCATAATGTTGAGAATCGGTCTTGCGTTCGTGCATGATAGCTTTCAACTTAGCAGGATCATTTCCGTACCAACGAACCATATCATCCCAACGTATATTCTCTCCGGCAAATTCCAGCAATTTCTGTTTCTGGAGTTCTGTCATTATAGCATCTTTTCCACTCAAGTTTTTCTCCGGCAGCCCGGCACGTACACGAATCCGGTTAATATCTTTCATTGCTCCGCTTTCATCATTGGTTTCCAGACAAGCCTCAGCGTGGAGCAACAAAACTTCTGCAAAGCGCATAATACGTAAATTGTTGATACGTCCGGCATCGTTAGAATACATCGTACATCCTGTGGGAACCCACCAAGCTGCAAACTTCTTCATCATGAAACGCCCTTGAACACCCTCGATAACCGGATAAGCAGGAGCATATCCTTGCTTGGCAATACCATATTTGCCATCGCCTTCGGGCAGTACCGTCCATTTAAACATATCATCAAATTCCACTTTACCACCATAGAATTTTTCATCCGGCTTCACATCACCGAAATCAGAATATTTAAAGAAGCACGTAGTGTACAAACGCTTATCCCATTTGGAATCAGATCCTTCCGGACGCTGTTCGGAAATGAATTCTTTTATCAAATAGGGAGAAGGCTGCATCTTATACCAACCACCGCCAATATTCTCACCTTTCAGTGTCGGGCCAAAATAATGAGCAAGGTTGTTTCCCATAAACGAGTCGTCACTAGTGCCATTGCCCCAAGCGTCACCCGAATTACCTTTGGCATCATAATTGATTTCCCAAATAGATTCAGCATTAAATTCCGTATCGTCACGGAAGTTGTCCTCATACTTTTGAGTCAAATCGTAACCATAACCATTCATTATAATTTCAAACTCATCCTTAGCGGCCTGATAATCCCCTTTCCAGATATAAGCTTTACCCAACATAGCAATAGCCGCACCTTGAGTTACACGACCGTTCTCATCGCTTGAACGAAGCTTAGGCAAACGAGACTTGGCTTCCTTAAAGTCTGAAATAGCCTGTTCCAGCACTTCATCACCGCTAGACAGTCCATGAGTTTCCGGATCTGCATCCTGCGGGAGAGTACGGATAACCGCATCACGATAATCAGTACGCAAACGGAAGTACCAGAATCCACGTAAGAAATAAGCCTCACCTATCATTTGCTCACGTTTGGTTTCGTCCATATCAACCGTAGCCGCACGATATATGAATTCGTTTGCCATCTGAATGCCTTCATAGATGTTTCCCCAGCTCAAATCCTTTGTATTCGTTGTGTTGACAAACGACAAATATTCCCAAATATAAGGTTCTTCTCCACGAGTGGGGTAAAGGTCGTCACCGCGCATCTGAAGATGCATGATGCCTTCCAACCCACCATAATATCCACTGGTCATACGGCGGAAAGGATTATAAACTGCGGACAAGCCTTTCATCACATTATCCTCGGATGTCCAAAAAGTGGTCGGAGTCTGACGGTTAGGATCAATCTCATTCAGAAAGTCATCACTACAAGAAGACAACAACATTGGAGCTACAGCCAATGCAGCTATGTATTTTATAAAATTCTTTTTCATATTCTGCAAATATTACTTATTCCTAATTAGAAATTTACTTGTAAACCAAAGGTGATAGTACGTGCCATCGGATAACGACCGTCATCACAACCACGGGTCATTACACCCGAACCACCTGATGTACCGGCACCATCGGCATCTACCATACCCAAGTCAGGAGTATATCCTTTATAATCGGTTATAGTGAAAAGGTTTTCCATAGCCGTATAAACACGCACATTCTGCAAACCGGCTTTAGATACCCATACTTTGGGCAACGTATAACCTAATTCCAAAGTCTTCAAGCGCAAGAATGAACCATTTTCCAACCAACGGTCCGTATAGCCCCAGTTTGTACCATTAGGATCGCTAGTACCAAACAAACAGCGAGGAATGTCAGAATGATTGTTTTCAGTCCAGCTGTTCATGCGTTCTGCATATTGGTTTCCTGTTGATTCATTATAAACCGTAGTATAATACTGGGCATTGTAAATCTTGTTGCCAAAGTTTCCGTCAAAGAACATATTCAAATCCAAACCTTTCCATTCAGCACCCAGACTTACACCCAAGTTAACTTTCGGGAAAGCAGAGCCTACATCCTGACGGTCATTATTGTCAATCTTACCATCTCCGTTATAATCCACGAAACGCAAGTCACCCGGTTGTGCATTAGGCTGGATCTTATTACCGTTCTTATCCACATACGCATCAATTTCTTGTTGGCTTTGGAATACACCATCCGTCTTTATCAAATTGAAATAACCTATGGAATGACCGGTCTTGGCATAAGTGATCGTTCCTTTGGCATGAGGATTGAATCCCTGCCATTCATCACGACTTCCGTTTACTTCCGTCAGTTCATTCTTGATAAAGGTGGCATTGACACCTACATGATAATACAAATCGCCTACATTATTACGGTGATTCAATGAAATTTCAAATCCTTTGTTTTCTACTGTACCTGCATTTACTGTAGGATTCCCACTCAAGCCAAAACTCAAAGACTGCGGCATAGACAACAACATATCTTCTGTTTTCTGAATAAAATAATCAGCACTGACACTGAACTTATTGTTCAAGAAAGCAAAATCCAAACCCAAGTTCAAAGTCTTCGTCTTTTCCCAAGTCACATTCATGGGTGAAGTCCATTCCTTACCGGTAATGGCACCTTCCCAAAGTTCTGTGCCCATCATGTTATTCATACCTTTATAAACAACAGACTGGGTAGCATAATTGCCAATGCCGCTCAAATTACCCAGTACACCATAACTGGCACGAATTTTCAATTCATTCATGGTTTCCTTGATATTTTCAAAGAAATCTTCATTCATCACATTCCAACCCAAAGATACAGACGGGAATGTGCCCCAGCGGTTTCCATCTGCAAATTTGGAAGAACCGTCCCGACGAACAGAAGCAGACAGCATATAACGATCGGCATACGAATACATCACACGCCCAAACATAGAAATCATTGTATTGGCCCATGCGCTACCCGATGTATTTTGTGAAGAAACCGAACCGGCGTCAATCACAGAGAAACCTTCCGGGAAACCCTTACGTCCTGCACCAAAACCACGCGCATTGTTACGCTGGGCAGAATAACCCACCAAAGCAGAAACCGTATGATTGCCAAACGTATTATCATAATTGATTGTATTTTCAATCAACCAATCATTCTCCCAGTCTGTACTTTCCGACAATTCCGCTTCATTCTTTTGTGAAGTAGAACTGAAATAATAAGGAGAACTATAGGCATAATTACGTCTTGTATATTTGTTTATACCTACATTGAATTTATATTTCAATCCTTTCAAGAACAAATCCACTTCGGCATAGCCATTCAATAAAATGTCTATCCCATGTCTTTGGTAATCATAGGCTTCTGTCCAACCCACAGGATTATCTCCTCTGGTCCATTCCGGAGCGACACCCCAAGTGCCATCTTCACCATATACATTCCACATAGGCACAGCTGTCAGAGCGGAGGTATATGAAACATCTTCGTACTTCTTTTTATAGAATTTCATCATCAACGTAGTCCCCATACGCAAATGATTATTGAAAAAAGAAAAAGTATTCTTAGCACGAATGTTCCATGCCTCATAACCGGTAGTATTCACAATACCATCCTGGTTAAGATAGCTTCCCGACAGATTATAGGTCGAAGTCTTGTTTCCTCCAGATACATTCAAGCTAACCTTGCTCACCATAGCCGAGTTATAAAGTTCTTTCTGCCAGTCTGTTCCAGCACCTCCATTCCAATTCAGCAACCCTTCTGCCGAACTATAACCGGTAGCCTTTGCCAAATCGCGAAGCTGATTACCATCCATTACATCAATGTATTTGGCAACCATCTGAACGCCTGTATAGGCATCCACTGTTACACGGGCAGAAGTTTCCAAACGACCGCCTTTAGTAGTGACCAATACAACACCATTAGCAGCACGAGAACCATAAATAGCAGCAGCCGAAGCATCTTTCAACACTTCAATAGACTGAATGTCAGCGGGATCAACCATATTGATATCACCATACACACCATCAATCACATAAAGCGGACTGGTGGCACTCAATGAACTGATACCACGGACATTAATATTCAAGCCTTCCCCCGGCTGACCGTTGGCAGCCGACACAGTAACACCGGCAACTCTTCCTTGCAAAGCAGCTGAAGCACTACGTGCAACATTTGCCTGTAACTCTTTACCGGAAACAGAAGCGACCGCACCTGTCAAATGGCTTTTCTTCACTGTACCGTAACCGATAACCACCACCTCGTCCAACAATTCACCTTCCGACAATTTCACATTAATCACACTGCGGCCATCAACCTTAACAGTTTGCTCCCGATAACCTACATAAGAGAAATTCAAAGACTGACCGAAAGCGGCCTTAATGGTATATTTGCCATCAAAATCGGTAATCACGCCATCCGTAGTTCCTACTACAACAACAGCCGCACCAATCAACGGATTATTCTCCGCATCCGTCACTGTTCCGGTAACAGTAATTTGCTGAGCATAGGCACATATACTAAGTATGCACAGCAACCATGTAAATGCAATTTGTTTCATAAATAATGTATTAGAGTTTAATTAAAAAATATTGCTGTAAAATTAACTAAAAATAGATTTCCAACACGTTATTGCTTTCGCAAACAACGGTAATGCCCCATGGATGGAAGAATAGCAGCTGAAATTAAGAATGTCTTTGTTTTCATAGTTATTTGAATTAAAAATTAACATTGCAAAGATGGCAATTCAAGCAAGCAGGAACAAATACAATTCAAGCATTAAACAATGAAATCTTATCAATATCAAAAAAAAATTCTTCAAGACAATGGAAAACGCATCTGAATTGAACGTGAAATATAAAATTTTTCCTACACAGTATTCTTCTAATTATCAACCAATTACTGTAAAAAAACATCCATAAAGGCTCTCAACCGGTAGGTAAGCGGTGGTATCGTTCATCAATGTACAACACAACAACCGCCACACACAAAATGACAAAACTTCAATAGATGTATTTTATCAACAGGATGCAACCGTGAAAACAGTCTTATGACTTTATTGCTTCACCTTGGTGAAGCAACCGTTTCACACAGGTGGCAACGGCACTTCACTTGAGTGAAAAGTAAGCATTCGGCCTCGTGCGTGTTTTTTTCCCCTCTTTTCCTTCCTACCTTTG
>CAPAOL010000024.1 GCA_948579315.1 uncultured Phocaeicola sp. | reverse complement strand
GTAATACTCTGAATAACAGATGTGTTACAAAGCATGTTTTTATAACGGAGGACACCGGAGGAAAAAGACACACACATTATAATATTCGCACGCGCGTATAAGGACGGAAAAAAGGAAGGGGCCCATACGAAAACAGCAGACGAAAAACAAGAAAAGACGGAAAAGAAGCAAATCCGAAGGACAACCGGACACCGCAAGCTAGGGCAGGGCAAGGAATGGACAGGAAAACAGCTACGAAAAACGCAGTACGATATACACAACACACACAAGTGAGTTTTCAAAAGCTATTGCCACTGCTGAAAAACTCCAGGAAAGAAAAAGCAGAGAAGAATGTCCTTATTCAAGTACGTGCCAACCAGAGTCTGAATGTAAAATTCATAAAGAAGACTACATATTTTGCACCTCCCCCTCTACCGCACATACACACTTGATAATTATTATTTGAAAAAAGTTCTATAATAATTTGGTTTATATTATAAACTATATTACATTTGTAAAGTATTTAAGTAAAATAAACTTTTGTCATTCAACCTATAAAGCATCATAACAATGAAAACAAACACAATATTTTACAAGAAGCGTGCCACTATCCTGGCATGTGCCACACTAGCTATTCCGAGATTTGCTACTGAAAGTATAGCACAGACCACTAACTTTATATCACCATAAGTAAGAAATAAAGCCTATGAAAACAAACCAAAACAACGAAAAGACAGTTCCAACCCAGGAACAAATCGAAGCAGCATGCCGGCAAAGTGCCCGTCATTTTTGGAATTGGCTCACTTGGTCATTAGTCTATTATGTGGTAATAAACCTGTTTCTTATAGCTATAAACTGGTTTACCAGTCCACACTACTGGTGGGTACTATGGGTGATAGCAGGCTGGGGAATCAGCTTGCTGATGACAGCCATAGAAAAAAGCATCAAATATTAATCAATCACAAACTAAAAAGAAAAAACAGTATGGAAGAAAGAAAATTGAATGAGAAAGAGAGTTTGGAACTCATCGCTCAAATGATTCAGAATACAAAAAACAGGCTAGAAACCAATTGTGGCATGCCATTCCTCTTTTGGGGATATACCACCCTCTTTGTCAGCCTGCTGATCTGGTTTCTGGTAGTAACTACCAGAAATTATTATTGGCAATACCTATGGTTCTTACTCCCTATCATCGCAGGAACAGGAACTTACCTCTCTACACGTAATCAGCAGCCGGGTATCAAGACTCATTTGGACAAAGTAATCAATTATATTTGGTTGGTATTCGGCATAACCGGCTTTCTGATATCCATGCTCGCCATGTTTTTCTGGCAACTTCCCATCCTGTTCATAATCCTTCTGCTGATGGGCATGGGGACTACACTAACAGGACTGGTGGTAGGTTATAAAACTGTCACTATTTGCGGCACACTGGGAGCGTTAAGCTCCATCGGATGCCTTTTTTATCCAGGTCCAAACCAGATATTAATCTTCGCTCCTGTCTTTATTTTCATGATGGTTATTCCGGGACATGTATTGAATCATGCTGCCCGTAAACAAAAAAAATCGTAACTTTGCGCCTATGTTCAAAGAATTGAATCCATTACTACATTCCGAACTGAGACTTGCCGTGATGTCCATACTGGTTTCAGTGGAAGAGGCCGAGTTCAGCTATCTGAAACAACAGACAGGAGCGACGGCAGGTAATCTGAGTGTGCAAATAGACAAGCTGAACAAGGCTGGCTATGTAGAAGTCATCAAGACTTTCAAGGGAAAAATGCCTTGTACCATTTGTAAGATTACACTAAAAGGGCTTGAAGCCTTTGAAGAATATGTAGACGCATTAAAAAGCTATATAAACATCAATACATAACAAATCATATCATTATTTGTCACATCCACAAACCTGTTTGAATAAATACTGTTTAACATCTTGATTGACAAGTATTCTGGAACTTACCATCCCAAGATGATTATATGGGATAACTTTCTATTATCCCATATAATTTTTTAGAATAAACACCATAATAAAAGGTTTTGTAAATTTGTACCCGGAAGAGAGAACATCCTCTCCCACAAAAGTGTTTATATTATACAAACTTTAAATAATAGAATTATGGAATTTGTAACGAATGAAAAGCTGACAATCGTAGGCGCTGCCGGAATGATTGGATCGAACATGGCTCAAACTGCTATCATGATGGGTCTTACTCCCAATATTTGTTTGTATGACCCATACGCTCCCGGTCTGGAAGGTGTGGCAGAAGAACTATACCATTGCGGTTTCGAAGGCATGAACATCACATTCACTTCCGATATCAAGGAAGCTTTGACCGATGCTAAATATATTGTAAACTCAGGTGGTGCGGCACGTAAAGCCGGCATGACCCGTGAAGACTTGCTGAAAGGAAACGCAGCCATCGCTGAAGAATTCGGAAAAAATGTAAAGGCCTACTGTCCGGACGTAAAACATATCGTGGTTATTTTCAATCCGGCTGATATCACCGGTCTGATCACCTTATTATATTCAGGTTTGAAACCATCACAAGTTACAACCCTTGCCGCTCTTGACTCTACACGCTTGCGCAGCGAATTGTCCAAGCATTTCGGCATCGCTATGGATAACGTAGAAAACTGCCGCACGTATGGCGGTCATGGTGAGCAGATGGCTGTTTATGCTTCTACCGCTAAAGTAAACGGAAAAGCATTACTTGATATCATCGGCACTGATGCTTTGACAAAAGAACAATGGACCGAAATACAACAAAAAGTAACTAAAGGCGGTGCAAACATCATCAACCTGCGCGGCCGCTCTTCTTTCCAAAGCCCGTCCTATGTTTCTATCGAAATGATTGCCGCCGCTATGGGAGGAAAACCATTCCGCTGGCCTGCAGGAACTTACGTATCCAATGGTAAGTTCGACCATATCATGATGGCCTGGGAAACTTCCATCACCAAGGATGGCTGCCACTTAAAAGAAGTGAAAGGCACGCCCGAAGAAGAAGCCGCATTAGAAAAAAGTTATGCACACCTTTGTGCTTTGCGTGATGAAGTGATTGCTATGGGAGTACTTCCTCCAGTTTCCGAATGGAACAAACTGAATCCTTATATTAAATAATTCTGATTACAATATTCCGTTAAAAACATCGCCGGGTTCACCCTTGGCGATGTTTTTTTTGTATCTTCGCACTCGCAATGATAGACCAACCCACCATAGACCGGATACTGGATGCCGCACAAATTGTAGATGTGGTATCCGAGTTTGTCACTCTGCGGAAACGCGGTGTGAATTTTGTCGGACTTTGTCCATTCCATGATGACAAAACCCCTTCATTCTATGTATCACCGGCCAAAGGATTATGCAAATGCTTCGCCTGTGGCAAAGGTGGAAATGCTGTCCATTTCGTTATGGAACACGAGCAGATGACCTATCCCGAAGCACTACGCTGGCTGGCAAAGAAATACAATATAGAAATAAAGGAACGCGAATTGACCGATGAGGAGAAACAAGTACAAAATATACGGGAAAGTCTCTTTGTTGTCAATGAGTTTGCCCGCGATTATTTTCAAAATATCCTCTACAATCACGCTGACGGAAAAGCCATTGCCATGTCTTATTTCCGCCAACGGGGCATCCGTGACGATATTGTCAAGAAATTCCAATTGGGATACAGCACTACCGCTCCTGACGCATTGGCACAAGAAGCCATGCGAAAAGGATATAAAAAAGAATTTTTGCTCAAGACCGGACTATGCTACGAAAAAGAAGATGGCAGTTTACGCGACCGTTTTTGGGGACGTGTGATATTTCCATGGTTTAACATCAGCGGAAAAGTGCTTGGCTTCGGCGGACGTGTACTGGACAGCCGTACCAAGGGAGTAAACCAAAAATACGTCAATTCGCCCGAATCCGAAATCTTCAGTAAACGAAAAGAACTATATGGCATTTATCAGGCTAAAGCTGCCATTGTAAAAGCCGACTGTGTTTACATGGTAGAAGGATACACCGATGTAATTGCCATGCACCAGTGCGGGCTGGAGAATGTGGTGGCCAACTCGGGTACAGCATTGAGCGAACAACAAATCCGGTTGCTACACCGCTTCACCTCCAATATCACCTTATTATATGATGGTGACGAAGCCGGTATAAAAGCAAGTATCCGAGGCATCGATATGTTACTTGCAGAAGGCATGAATATCAAAGTGCTGCTTCTGCCTGACGGAGATGATCCCGATAGTTTTTCCAGAAAACACAATGCCACGGAATTCAGAAAATACATTGATGATCACGAAGAGAACTTTATCCGTTTCAAGACCAACCTTTTACTAAAAGACGCACAAAGGGACCCCATCAAACGGGCCGGATTGATATCGGACATGGCACGAAGTATCGGACTGATTCCGGATAAAGTAATTCGATATACCTGCTTGACAGAATGTGCTACCCTCTTGAACGTAAACGAGCAAATTATTTTAGACGAGATCAAAAAGCATCTGCTTCAACGGGATGATAACTATCTGGAACAAATCAAGAAAGAAAAAGACGCATCCGCCACTACCGGCTCTCTGCCTCCAGCGGATACTCCTTTTCCTGCCGGCAGCATACCTCCTGCCGATATGCCCACCCTAGGCGTGGATGATAATGTTCCCCCTCCGTTTCCTCCTGCAGAAGCAGAAGCGGGATATCAATCGTATATTCCCCAAGAAGGACGGGAAAAGTACGTTTTTTATGTAAAAGAGCAGTTACTGCTTCAAACTTTGATACGCCACGGAGAGAAAGTCATGTGCTATGTAGAAACGGAAGAAAATACGGAAACTCCTCTTACTGTGATAGAATATATTTCTATGGATTTGAAACAGGATGAATTACAGTTCCATAATCCGTTGCACCGGAAAATACTGGCAGAAGCAGAAGCTCATCTGCATGACCCCAACTTCACGGCAGAGCGTTATTTTCTGGCTCATCCCGATCCTACAATCAGCAAACTGGCGGCAGATATGATAAATGATCGTTACCAACTGAGTAAAAGCAATTCACAAGCGATGGTTAAAGATGAAGAACGCTTACACGAATTGGTACCGCACCAACTTATCGACTTCAAACTTGCCATATTAGAAGAGGATATGAAATATACGCTGCAAGCATTGAACAAACCTGAAGTAGTAGCCAATGCCGATAAATGCCTTGAAGTTATGGCCCACTTTAAAGAATTAAGTGAATTACAAAAAATTATGGCCAAGCGTGCCGGCGACCGGGTAGTACTAAAATAAAGGCATAACTCCTTATCGGTTATGCCGTATCAAATTCATAAATTCCTCACGTGTTTTAGCCTGGTTAAACGCACCAGTGAAATCAGAAGTAGTAGTAATGGCATTTTGTTTCTCCACCCCGCGCATCTGCATGCACATGTGCTTGGCTTCGACCACTACCATCACTCCCAGCGGATTCAAGGTTTCCTGAATACATTCTTTTATTTGCAGTGTCATACGTTCCTGTACCTGCAACCGATGAGAAAACACATCCACTACCCGGGCAATCTTACTCAAACCGGTGATATAACCATTGGGAATATAAGCAACATGTGCCTTTCCATAAAACGGAAGCATATGGTGTTCGCACAAAGAGAAGAAATCAATATCTTTCACGATAACCATCTGACTATACTCTTCTTTGAATTTAGCTCCCAACAAAATGGCATGCGGATCTTGTTCATAACCGCGTGTCAATGTCAGCATAGCTTTGGCTACGCGCTCAGGAGTTTTCAGCAATCCTTCTCTTTCTACATCTTCACCCAATAGGGATAAAATACTCTGATAATGGCCTTTCAACTGTTCAATT
This sequence comes from uncultured Phocaeicola sp., assembly GCA_948579315.1. Lineage (GTDB taxonomy): Bacteria > Bacteroidota > Bacteroidia > Bacteroidales > Bacteroidaceae > Phocaeicola. The sequence goes on along the minus strand of CAPAOL010000024.1, from coordinate 44,523 downwards.
TTCTCTGCTGACCATTCGGGATGCAATAGTTCTTCCATGTTATTAGTCCAGGGGAATATTAATTTGTTCACGAACAATAGATACTTCTTTAAAAACACCGGTAGCCTTCAGACGGCGCATGGCGGCATCCGCTTCCTCAATACTGCGGAAATCACCTACACGACACAGCCAACGAGGAGGCTGGAAATAGGCATAGACAGGCATATCGGGAAACTCCTCTTTCACCTTGGCAGCCACATTATTAGCTTCATTACGAGCCACCCGCGAATTGTTTCCTGCATAGACCTGAACCCGATACCCTCTGGCTTTCAACATTTTCTGCTCACCTCCCGTAACATTTCCTGTATAGATACTACCAATCAAGCCTGTTATTTTAGGATCTTGACGGATGGTTACAGTACCTTCTCCGGCACGGTTACGCTGCAAGCTTTCTACTATGTTCTGCTGTGCCAAAGCGGAAAGTCCGAGACTCAAAAAGAGTAGGATAAAAATGTATCTCATGTCGTTTTATGAATTTAAGTAAATCATCACAGATTACTCAGATTTCCACAGACGATTTTATGATTCTTTATCTGTGTAAGCTTGAGTAATCTGTGATGAAATTAATTATTTGAATGCATCGATAATACCTTTGAAGTCAACAACTTTCAAAGCAGCACCACCAATCAAGCCACCGTCTACGTCAGGGTTAGCAAACAATTCTTTAGCATTAGAAGGCTTGCAGCTTCCACCATAAAGGATTGAAGTATTATCAGCAACTTCTTTACCATACTTGTCGGCAATCAAAGAACGGATAAACGCGTGGATTTCCTGAGCCTGTTCAGCAGTAGCAGTCTTACCTGTACCAATAGCCCAAACCGGTTCGTAAGCCAAGATAATCTTACTAAAATCTTCGGCAGACAAAGAGAATACCGATGCCAACTGAGCAGCAACTACTTCATTTTGTTTGTTAGCTTCACGCTCTTCCAATACCTCACCGATGCAGAAGATAGGCTTCAAGTTATTAGCCAAAGCCAATTTAACTTTTTCTTCCAGGATTTCCACAGTTTCGTGATAGTAAGCACGACGTTCCGAGTGACCCAGAATTACATATTCAGCACCTGTAGAAGCTACCATTTCAGCAGAAACCTCACCGGTATATGCACCTGATACTTTATCTGCACAGTTTTCTGCACCTACACCAATTACAGCCTTGTCAACAATAGGAGTAACAGAAGCCAAGTGAATAAACGGAGTACAGATTACCACATCACAATTAGGTTTGTCAGCAGCCAAAGCTTCATTCAATTCTTTTGCCAGAGCAATACCTTCCTGAAGGTTCTTGTTCATTTTCCAGTTTCCTGCAACAATGTTTTTTCTCATTTTGTTTGTTTTATTAAAGGGTTAATGAAATTATTTTGTTCGATTCTCTTTCAATTTCTTTTTCCTATGAAAATGCTCCCAAATGACATCCACCATGCTGAAAAACAACAACGGAAAGACAAACCATGCCAATACCAGCACCACTTTATGACTGAAAGTCTTTTCATTGATTTGTGCCAAAGGCAGTTTTTCCAGCCTGTCGGTCAGCACATATTCATCGGGCAGACTATTCACACTCCACTTGTTTATAACCACTCCGTTCTTCAGCAACATCAGTCCGGGATTAGAGCGTATCATGGTTTTCAGTGTAATGTCATCCATCAGGCAGAAAGGATACTCGGCTCCCGTACGCTCCTGCCAGTCTTCAATATCACTATCGGGTGATGAGGTAAGACAATAGAATTGATATCCATGCTCCACACTATAATCATACAGTTCATTTATCAGGTCAATGGTACTATCATCCGCCTGGCTCAGCTGATGCGCCACCAACAGAAAGGTATAATTATCATCATCCAGTACTTCATCGGTTATATCTTCCCCGTCTTCTTGACGAATAATGGAAAAGTCATGAATAGGCGGTTCGTATCCTTGTTCCTTCACCATCGTTTTGGAATCCACAAAAGTCCATGTGCTATCAGGATAATTTTCTAATGTAAACTCTTTCTCCACTCCATCTTTTTGAAGAATAAAACGGGTCTCATAAACAGTAGGCTTCTCTCCTTCCGGAATTTCCATCCCTTTACGTATATCTGCCCCGATATGATAAGGGCGGAAATCAAAGACAGGCAACTCACGGTAGCAATACAAAGTCATCCCCGAAATATAGAGAAACGTATACATAGCCACCAACCAATCGAAACGCTTGGTCACCAAAGGAGTTATACGGTTTCCCCATTTAAAAACGGACACCGCCGCTATCAACAAAAGTACATTCTTCCCAAAAGTTTCCCAATTAGTCAAAGTCACAGCATCACCGAAACATCCACAATCCGATATCGGATTGGAAAGAGCCAACCATAAGGTGAGCGGAGTCATCACCCCCATGATAAGCACAACAAACAAGGTGGTCATTCTCCTGCGGATACCAAACAAAAGATATACTCCTAAACAAAACTCGACCATTGCCTGCAATACAGACGCCAGAAACGGAAGAAAGGCAGGCACCGAAGCAGCCCAACCGAAAACCTCCAAATAATCCTGAATTTTATATTGGGTACCCAGCGGATCTACCGCTTTGACAAAACCGGAAAATATAAATACTGCCGCCAGCAAAAAACGGCAGGCGTTTGTCCAGATTCCAATGATACTATGTAACTGTTTACTCTCCAAATTCCAACTTGATCAATCCGAATACAGAATAATTAATCATATCCATATAGTTGGCATCAATGCCCTCTGATACCAATGTAGCTCCATCGTGACCTTCAATCTGCTTGGTACGATAGATTTTCATCAAAATCAAATCAGTATACGAACTGACACGCATGCTGCGCCACGCTTCGTCATAATCATGATTTTTGGCCAACATCAGTTCCAAAGCCTGTTTGGCATACCGGTCATACAATTCCAAAGCACGCTCTTCAGTCATGTCATCCGTTTCAGCATATCCCAGTTCCAATTGAACCAAGCCGATTATTCCATAATTTACAATAGCGATAAACTCCGAACGGATACCTTCATCCACCATCGCCACCCCTTTGGTTTCAATGCTACGAATACGGTTTGCCTTGATAAATATCTGATCGGTAACAGATGAAGGGCGCATGATACGCCATGCTGCACCGTAATCGTGCAGTTTTTTCGCAAACAAATCACGGCAAATAGCTATCACATGTTCAAATTGTTGTTTCGTATCTTTCATCACACTCTATGATTAGGCGGCAAAGTTACGCATTTTTCTGCTTAAGCGTAAACAAAAAGGCGGAAAAGAATACTCTTTCCCGCCCTATTTTATATTTCTTAATTAACTAAAGCTTAAGAACATCTTAACACTTGTCCCGGACGAAGAATAGTTCTGCGGGTAATGTGGTTCAACTTGCATAAAGCATCAATAGATGTACCTGTTTTCTGTGCAATGCGGCTCAATGTATCCCCACTTCTTACCTTATGGTAACGGATAGTACCATCTGATGAAGCAAGCAAATTCACATTCTTACTATTAGTCCTGTTACGCTGGTATCTGTTATTACCTTTTCTGAACAAATAAGAATCGGCTACAATATCCTGTTTCTCAAAATCAAATAACAATGCCGGATTAATGGCCTGTCCCAAGAAACGCGTTTCAAAATGAAGATGTGACCCGGTGGAACGTCCGGTGTTTCCACCCAATCCGATAGGTTCTCCTGCTTCTACGTACTGGTTCTCATCCACAATCTGCTTTGACAAGTGACCATATACTGTTTCCAATCCATTCTCGTGACGAATCACCACATATTTTCCATATCCGCGGCGTTCATACTTCACCATACGTACCTTTCCACTGAAAGCTGCACGAATCGTATCACCTATATATACTTTTATATCCAATCCATTGTGCATACGACGACGACGGGGACCAAATTTAGAAGTTATTTTTGTGTGTTCTGTCGGCATACGGAAACCGGTCATATCAATACGGAATGTATCAGGAATAGTAACAGTATTACCATAAGCGTGTACACGCTCGTTACTCCAATTAGGGTAGAGACTATATGCAGGATAAGCTGACTTTTCCGCCTTTATCTGACGAATCAATGCAACAGAATCTACTGCTTTCAATTTTCGGTCGATAGGTGCCTGGCGTGCCAACAGATCCTGTCCTGACACATTCAGGCTAACCAGGGCGAAGGCTGCCGCTGCGACTACTTTAACACATTTCAAAATCATCCGTTTTTTTAGGTTTTTCTTTTTAATATTCGTCATTAGCATAAAGGGAACCGAACACGGCTTGCTTATACTCGAATATCTCTTCTGGTTTAAAAAATCGTTTAAGTTCCACTTCAGCGGTTTCCGGCGAATCGGAAGCATGAACTATATTCTCTTGAAAGCTCATGCTGTAATCTCCACGGATAGTACCGGGAGCCGCCAGACGTCCGTTAGTAGGACCGGTTAATGTTCTCACTACTTGGACAGCGTCCACACCTTCAAAGCAGCATACAATAACAGGACAAACCATCATTGCATCTTTCACTCGCTGAAAGAACGGCTTTGAACTCAAATGAGCGTAATGTTCGCTAAGCACTTCATCCGTCAACTGAACCATTTTCATTCCGGCTAAACGCAGGCCTTTTCTTTCAAATCTATTAATAATCTCACCCACCAAGCCCCTCTGCAGAGTGCAAGGTTTCAAAATAACCAGCGTTTTTTCCATCATAATATTGGGTTCATTTAAGGTTTATACTGTGCTTTTTCCAAAAATTCTTCCAAAGATAAAGATTTTCCTTGAGAAAGAAGGAGCTTCTTTAACTCTTTTTGTATGTAAGTTATATACAATGCTTCGATAAAATGTTCAGAAACCTCTATAAATAAAGGGGAAACACCACAAATATGTTATGCAACATATATCCTTGCTTTTAACAATGCAGTAACATAAACTAAGAGATAGCCGCCCAATTTATATTTGTTTTACGCAATGCTTGCAATTGCTGCCAAAGAATAGCATTTTCCGGATGAGTTCCTGCAGGGTCTTCATCTACAATACGATTTGCCACATCACGGACATATTGCAATAATTGACCGTCACGGGCAATATCGGCTATCTTCAAGTCAAAAGCGACACCACTCTGCTGGGTTCCCTCCAAGTCACCAGGACCGCGCAACTTCAAATCGGCTTCCGCTATCTCGAAACCATCATTGGTCTGTACCATTATTTCAAGCCGCTTGCGAGTTTCTTCGGTCAGTTTGTAAGTGGTGACCAAAATACAATAAGACTGATCAGCTCCACGTCCCACACGCCCACGCAACTGATGCAATTGTGAAAGTCCGAAACGTTCGGCGTTTTCAATGACCATCACCGAGGCATTCGGGACATTCACCCCGACCTCAATCACTGTAGTGGCCACCATAATCTGGGTTTCACCACTAACGAAACGCTGCATCTCAGCATCCTTCTCCGCCGGTTTCATCTTACCATGCACCTTGCTGACCTGGCAATCGGGAAATTCCGCACAAATCAGTTCATACCCCTCTTCCAGATTCTTGATATCCATTTTTTCACTCTCCTTTATCAAAGGATAAACAATATAGATTTGCCGCCCTTCTTCTATCTGTTTGCGAATGGAAGCATAAAGACTGGCACGGCGATTGTCAAACTGATGGATAGTCTGGATGGGTTTACGGCCCGGCGGCAATTCGTCAATAACTGATACATCAAGATCACCATACAGTGTCATAGCCAAGGTACGGGGAATAGGGGTAGCCGTCATGACCAGCACATGAGGCGGACAAACATTCTTGCTCCATAACTTGGCACGCTGAGCCACTCCGAAACGATGTTGCTCGTCTATAATCACCATTCCTAAAGAAGAAAAGCCCACAGTATCTTCCAAAACGGCATGCGTGCCTATAAGAATCTGAACATCCCCCGTCAGCAAATCCTTCAATATCTTCTCACGCTTCTTTCCTTTGACAGATCCCATTAAAAGTTCCACGCGCACATCCATGCCAAACAGGAATTTCCGAATGGTTTCATAATGTTGGGCGGCAAGAATCTCTGTAGGAGCCATCATACATGCCTGATAGCCATTATCCAGTGCGATAAGCATGGACATCAAGGCCACCAATGTTTTCCCACTTCCCACGTCACCTTGCAGCAAACGGTTCATCTGCCGTCCGCTTCCCATATCTTTTCTTATCTCCTTTATCACCCGTTTTTGCGCTCCGGTCAGTTCAAAAGGAAGATTCTGTGAATAAAAAGTATTAAAGATCTCACCCACCCGTTCAAAACGCAGGCCCCGATATTTACGCTGCCTGTCTTTACTGTAACGTAGAATATTGAGCTGCACATAGAACAGCTCTTCAAACTTCAAACGATATTGGGCCTTCCGCAGCAATTCGGGATTCTTGGGGAAATGAATATTACGGATGGCCTCATCCAAAGACATTAAATGATGCTCCTCCACTAACCGAGGGGGCAATGTTTCAGCAAGAGGTTCCTGTAGCAGGGCAAGCGCATTCTTCATCAACTTCTCCAGCCCATGAGAGTTCAAGAAACCGCGCTTCATCCTTTCCGTTGTGTTATAATAAGGCTGCAACCCCATCGTAGATAAGGTAAGTTCGCCTGAAGGATCCATATCGGGATGAGCCACATTGATACGGCCATTGAATACGGTCGGTTTACCAAAGACAATATACTCTGTCCTGGTCTTATAATGCTCTAGCAGATATTTAATTCCTTGAAACCAAACTAAATCAATGATGCCCGTACCATCAGAAAAATGACCGACAAGTCTGCGCTGTCTTCCCTCCCCCAAAGTCTCAAAACTGAGGATTTCGCCTTTCAACTGGATATAAGGCATATTTCCGTCTATTTCATGGATATAATAAAGGCGGCTGCGGTCTACATATTTATATGGAAAATAGTACAACAAATCATGCAAGGAAAAAAGATTCAATTCCTTGTTCAAGACGGTTGCACGCTGCGGGCCTACTCCTTGCAAATATTTTATGTCACGCGTAGTGATATCGAACATTTCAAATTAAGACTTCCGCTATTTTCAAATCAAAAGGGGTGGTTAATTTAATATTTTCTCTATTTCCCTGCACCAGACAGACCTCCCTGCCCATCGCCTCCACTACAGAAGCATCATCAGTAAAGGCATCCGTATATTCCTGTTGATATGCCTCTTTCAACAGCTGCACTTCAAAGACCTGAGGAGTCTGAACCAGTTTATAGTCATTACGCGGAACCGTTTCACTTCCCGGCTTCGTAAGATGACGCACGGTTTCCACCACATCAATTACAGGAATAACCGCTTGCTTAGTCTGCGCTGCCTCATAACATCCGGCTATCACTTCCCGGGAAACAAAAGGACGCACGCCATCATGAACACCTACCAAGCCTTCTCCCTTCACGTATGCCAACCCATTCTTTACAGAATGGAAACGAGTTTCGCCCCCATCGGCAATATCATGACGCAAAGCAAAATGATACGTTTCACAAAGATCTTTCCAGTAAGCCTGCTGGCTCACCGGAAGAACTAATATAATATGTATAGAAGAATCAAAAGCGTAAAAAGCCTCTATGGTACGCATCAACACAGGTTTGCCCCCTACAGGCAAAAACTGTTTGGGAATATCCCCTCCCATACGCAACCCTTTGCCTCCTGCAACTATAATGACATGCCTGTTCATTCTGCAATCATCATCCCTTGCTTCAATTCTGTCACCTTTTCCGCACCGACATATTTCTCGGCAATGGCAAATGAGAATGCCATAGCGGCACCGGGGCCTTTACCGGTAATAAAATTACCGTCTTTCTCTACCAAAGCGGCCGTATACTCAGCACCTTCCAGATACTTTTCGAATCCCGGATAGCAAGTTACTTTCTTACCTTTCAACAAACCACGCTTTCCATATACCAACGGAGCGGCACAGATGGCAGACAACGGACGTCCGGCTTCAGCAAATGTCATAATCAACTTGCCCAAACCTTCGTGAGCATCCAGATTTGTCGCTCCGGGCAGACCACCAGGCAATACAATCATCTCCGCATCCCCTTCTTTTACTTCTTCAAACACCATATCGGCTACTACCGGAACACCATGCGCACCGTTTACGGTCAGCACACCTGTTACGGAAACAGTCTTCACAGGCAAACCTGCACGTCTCAACACATCTACCGGGGTCAGCGCCTCCACTTCCTCGAAGCCTTCTGCCAAAAATACATAAATTGTTTTCATAAGCTACTTCAGTTTAAAGTAATATGTAATAGTACCTGTCTGGTTATTCACTCCGTCCACTTGGTTAAAGCGTGCTTTACGGGCGGCCTCTTCCGCCGCCTTCCGCAACGAAGCGTTTACTGTATTGGTACGTTTGTTGATACTGGTACTTATCACCTGTCCTGCGGGATTTACGGTAATAGTCACTACCACCCGTCCCTCATCCTGCACATTATAGACAGGCATCGGCAAACCGCCACTACCCAAAGAACGTCCGTTGAGGTCAAATGTTCCGTAACCGCCCACTCCGCCGGACTTCCCTTCCGAAGAGTTTCCCGTCGGACTGCCCTCCAGACCGGAGCCTGTGGTACCGGTTCCTTTATTTCCCATTTGAGTTCCCTTGCCAAAAGCACCGGCTATCTTCTTCGCCGCCGCTTCCGCTGCCGCCCTTTCGGCAGCCGCTTTCTTCTCAGCCGCCGCTTTTTCTGCTTCAGCGCGTTTCTCGGCCTCAGTCTTCTCTTTCGGCTTCACCGCCTCCTTTTTCGGTACGTCCTTTTTAGGAGTTTCCTTCTTGGGTTTTTCTTTTTTAGGGGTTTCTTTTTTAGGTTCCTTTTTAGGGACTGCCACCGTTTCCTCTTCTGTCTGCGTGATGATTTCCTCTTTCGCTTCAACGGGAGGAACCGTTTCCGGTTCAGATACATCGGGAGCCGGAGCCTCAGGCTCATTCATTATATCTATATCCGTCAGCGTATAAGGGTCGGCATTCCCTTGAGAAAGCTCTGTATTTCCCAGCATAACAGGAACACCCCCCTCTTCCTGAACCTGCGGACGGCGGATAGCAATCACCAGCAGCAGGATAAGGAGAAGTATATGCAGTACAGCCGTACCAATCAGTCCTGTTATCTTATTTTTCTTCATGCTTACAGCTTAACGTTTCTTCTCAGGCGGACGTGTAGCCAACACCATCTTGAAGTGATTTTCATTAGCAATATTCAGTACCCTTACTATTTCGCGGTAAGGCACAGCCTCATCCGCATAAAGAGCCACATACATATCGGGTTCCTTCTCGGCACACCTTTGCAGGAATGCGGGCAGTTCTTCCAAGTCTATCGGCATTTCATCCTCATTGCCGAAAGCAGTATAGAAGTTCAGGTTCTTGTCAATGATTACCCTCGTAAGCGGCTTTGCCGAAGTCTGCTGCCTGCCTTGCGGAAGCAATACCTTGATGGCATTGGGCGACACCATGGTAGAGGTAATCATGAAGAATATCAGCAACAGGAATATGATGTCTGTCATAGACGCCATACTGAAGTTAGGTGATATTTTATGTCTTCTTTTCAGTGCCATACGCTATTACTTTTGAACGGGTTCGTTCAGTAAATCCATGAAGTCCATGGTACGCGCTTCCATTTGACTTACCACCTTGTCCACACGGGTTACCAGATAATTATAGGCAAACATAGCCGCAATACCCACAACCAGACCACCCACAGTAGTAATCATCGCTTCATAAATACCTCCTGAAAGCAACGTGATATCAATGTTGTTCCCGGCATTGGACATTTCCCAAAAAGCCTGCACCATACCGGTTACAGTACCAAGGAAACCAATCATCGGAGCACCGCCGGCAATAGTCGCCACAACAGGCAGTCCGTTCTCCAGTTTTGCCACTTCTATATTGCCGGAATTTTCGATAGCAGCCTGCACATCGGCAACAGGACGTCCCATACGGGTAATACCTTTCTCAATCATACGGGCAGAAGGAGTATTGGTGATGCGGCAATAGTTTATAGCCGACTTTATCTCACCCGTGCGGATATAATCACGAATACGTTCCATAAACAAAGGATCATCCTTCCCCGCCTTGCGGATAACCGCCATGCGTTCAAAGAAAATATAAAAACAGACGACAGACAACAATGCCAGCACAAGCATGATCCATCCACCTTTCATCGCCATATCCCAAAGATTCATCCGAGCCTCCTCTGAAACGGGAGTCAATACGGGATTACCCCCGGCAAGGGTATCCGCCAAAGCCGCCTGTGCAGCCAGTAAAGTGATATTCATCATGAACGAAGACAATTTTTATATTCTTCAATAGTTTGTTTTAATCCCATATAAAGCGCATCGCTTATCAATGCATGACCGATAGACACCTCGTCCAGCCAAGGAATATGCGTATGCATATATTTCAGATTCACCAGACTAAGGTCATGACCTGCATTCAGCCCCATTCCCAGGCTACGTGTCACCTTCGCCGCTTCTATAAAAGGAGCAATGGCCGCTTCGGGATTCCGAGGGTACATCGTAGCGTATGGTTCCGTATAAAGTTCCACCCGGTCGGCTCCCGCTTTGGCGGCATATTCTATCATCTCCTTGTCCGTACCGACAAAGATAGAGGTGCGGATACCTGCCTGGCCGAACGTATCCATCAGTTCGGTAAGGAAAGAAAGATTGGTCTTGGTATCCCATCCGGCATTAGACGTAATCTGATCGGGCGCATCGGGCACCAACGTTACTTGATGAGGTTTCACTTTCAGCACCAGATCAACGAACTCCGGTGAGGGATACCCTTCAATGTTAAACTCTGTGGTAAGCAGCGGACGAAGTTCGTACACATCGCTGCGGCGGATATGCCGTTCATCGGGACGGGGATGTACAGTGATACCTTCCGCACCAAACGCCTCACAGTCCAAGGCTACTTTCACCACGTCCGGATTGTTGCCTCCCCGGGCATTACGCAAGGTGGCTACCTTGTTTATATTTACACTTAACTTTGTCATCTTGGCAATATATTATTATCTTTGCAGTTCTGATGTGCAAAGTTAGCAGGTTTTATTAAAACCTGGTCCATTTTGACAAACAAAAGATTTATAAAATTAACTAATGAATATACGCCCAATGAAATTCGCCCTTTTCGGAAACACTTATCAAGCCAAGAAATCGGCTCATGTGGAACGTTTGCTATCCATTCTATCACAACATAACGCTGAAGTTCACATCTGCCGGGAGTTCTACGAGTTTCTGACGGACGACCTCAAGATAAGCATCCGTCACGCCGGTGTTTTCGATGGAAATAATTTTGAAGCCGACATGATACTAAGTATCGGAGGCGACGGCACTTTCCTGAAAGCCGCCAGCCGTGTGGGGTCACGCAACATTCCCATACTAGGTATCAACACCGGACGATTAGGTTTTCTGGCTGATGTTTCTCCTGAAGAGATGGAAGACACATTCAATGACATCTACAATGGAAACTACCGGATAGAAGACCGCAGCGTATTGCAAGTATCCTGCAAAGAACAGGAACTGAAAGGTTACCCTTTCGGTCTGAATGAGATAGCGGTACTGAAGCGTGACAGTTCTTCCATGATTTCCATCCACACAGCCATCAATGGAGCCTATCTCACCACCTACCAGGCGGACGGGCTGGTCATCGCCACTCCTACCGGTTCTACAGCCTATTCGCTGAGCATCGGGGGACCTGTCATCGTGCCACACAGCAACACCATCGCCATCACTCCGGTAGCACCGCATAGCCTGAATGTACGCCCCATTGTCATCAACGACGACTGGGAAATCACATTGGATATAGAGAGCCGCAGCCACAATTTCCTGATTGCCATCGACGGACGTAGCGAAACTTGCCGTGAAGGAAGCCGGCTCACTATCCGCAAAGCCGACTATAAAATAAATGTAGTAAAACGAAACAGCCATATCTTTTTCAACACACTCCGCAATAAAATGATGTGGGGAGCCGATGGTAGAGGATGACATTACAATCCATCCTCAAAATAGTTTAAATAGTGGTTATCAAGGTTATACAAAACCTTTTTATATCTAACAAATTTCTTTTTTCAAATACTATGATTATATTTGTGCCACAAATAAAAAAATCAGACCATACGATAGATCGGTAAAACGCACAAAAACATTACACGGCATATGAAAGGCACAATACAAAAATGGAAACTCGTGATACTTCTGGATGCATTACTGTTCTTAAGTAACATGACCTTTGCTAAAGACACAATCAATCAATATACAGAGGGAAACCCTATAGACACAACAGCGGTTTCCATTTCAGACAAAACCAACATCCCCGACCGGCTTTATGTAGATTCCCTGTCATTGAAACGTCATTTTATCCACCGTATCGGCATTGAGGCACGTCCCGGATATATTTTCCCCACCAGTTCCTTTTTCAGAGGAGAAAATCTGAATTGGAAACCCATAGAGAATTCCCTGTCGCTTCACTTGAAGTACTCATTCCAGTTTCATCCGAACACCTATAACGACCGTATTTACAGAGGGGCCTACCAAGGTATTGGCGTGGGCTACTACAATATGTATGAGAAGCCGCAATTGGGCAACCCGCTTACTGTCTATTTATTTCAAGGAGCGCGTATCGCCCGTTTCAACCAACGATTGTCATTAAACTATGAATGGAATTTCGGCGCTTCATTTGGCTGGAAACCATACCACAGCGATTTGAATCCATATAATAAAGTGATAGGTTCGAAAGTAAACGCCTATCTGAATACAAACTTCTATTTCAACTGGATGCTTTCTCCCAAATTTGATTTCACAACAGGTGTGGCAGTAACGCATTTCTCTAACGGTAATACCAAATTCCCGAATGCGGGACTCAATTCCATCGGACTAAAGGTAGGATTGGTTTACAATATCAATAGAAAAGAAGAATGTTTTGCAAAGCCCTTGTATCAATCACCCGTACCTAAATTTCCCCGTCATATCAGTTATGACCTGGTATTGTTCGGTTCATGGCGCAGAAAAGGAGTAACGATTGGAGAGGGGCAAATGGTTGCTTCTCCTGAAACTTATCCGGTACTGGGATTTAATTTCGCGCCAATGTATAATTTCGGGTATAAATTCCGTGCGGGTATTTCATTAGACGGGGTTTATGACGGCAGTGCGAATGTGTATAGCCCGGACGGATACGGCGATGAGCTCCTCAAGCCGTCTGCCGGCAAACAACTGGCACTGGGAGTTTCGGGACGTGCCGAGTACGTGATGCCTTACTTCACAGTAGGAATAGGATTGGGTACAAATGTGATTCATGCAGGCGGAGATTTAAAATCTTTCTACCAGATATTGGCACTGAAGATAGAAGTTACGCGCAACTCATTCCTTCATATCGGATATAATTTACAGGATTTCCATGATCCCAACTATCTGATGCTGGGATTCGGATTCAGGTTCAATAATAAGTATCCCACTTTTCACAGACGGTAAATGCTACGTCTAATTTGCACAGACACATTCTACAAAATATACTAAAATTATCGGAATATATATCGTAAACAAGCTACATGTTTGTGGAATGATACAATCATATTTGTTTACCATTAAAACCGAATCTGTTTATCCCAAAGCTAGACCTTTTTGGGGGAACTTCGGCATTTTTACCGGACAGCTATAAAATCAAACAAGATATTCCTATACCAAGAATCTGCAAATCCTGCTACAAGATTCCGAAAAACTTGCTACAAGAATTGCGACATCTTGCGACAAGTTTTCAAAGTCTTTCCACCTTCTTTTTGATATGCGTATCCATCTTTTGAAGAGAAATACCCCTCTCTTGAAGAATGCCCCCAAAAATCCTTCAGAAGTTTCAGCCTCTCCGCAAACGTCCTGTTCATCGGCATTCCGGCTGACAGATTGATGCACCGAGATCCTTCAACCGCGTAGTTCTTTCTTTCAGCCGTAGTCAATAAATGTATAAAGGTAAATCCGAATACCGATAGAAAACCAACCAATACGACATCGCTTACCCTGTCACGCTGAAAGATCTTTTTCGGCTGAAGGATTTTATCGTGTATATCCTTCAGCCGAAAAGCCGATGAACAGGACGTTTGCGGAGAAGCTGAAACTTCTGAAAGAAAAACAAGGTATTTTGCCATGTTATGCAATACGAGTAGAAAAGCATCAAAAACATCCTGTTGTTTTTGAAAAAGCTCCTGTTCTTTTTTAAAAAGCTCTTGATCTTTTTAAAAAACGTCCTTGTCTTTGATATGGAATTTCCGGTGTAATCGTACAGTTATAACATTAATACAAAATCCCATCAAAAACACCGGTCCGATTCTCATAAGTAATAAGTAAAAACAGTATTCAATATGGAGACAAAAATCATATTTTTCCCTCACTTATGCCTGTAACGCCTCTGTTCCTAAAAACACATCAGACATAGCGCATCAGCCATCCCCCAACGGGACAGCCGAGAAACTCTTATATTCCCTGGTCTGCCCCATCACAACCACAGGATTCTCAAAGGTTTCATATATGCTCAATACTGAAGAACTGATCCTGTCAATCTGCCAGTAGCAGTAATCCAGAAGAAGATATCTGTTATTGGGAGTGATAAAATCATATCGGAAATAATGTACATGCTCTTCCACTTCCTCGCCATCACACGTCGTCCGTGATTTACAGGAAGCCTTACCATTCAGCCCGAACTCATAATGTTCACAGACTTCCGCATCCCTGCCATCCTCAGTACGTATCTGAAATGTTCTCTCCCATGCATAACCGGTCAGATTGGTAACAATGGTATTGCTATCCTCCCCGTAATGTTCATCAATACAACCTGCAAGAAACAGTACACATATAACTGTCGAGCCCAATAATCCAATTAATGTTTTTTTCATAGTCCGTCACTTTTTTATTTTATTGTCATCTGTAATGGAGTACAATCCTTATATTGGTCCCATCACCTGCACCTTGCTCCTTCCGCTTCCGGTCTTCACCACCTGCACCTGCGCAGGGATACGTTCCATCATCTCCGCCACATGGGAAATCACCCCTATCTTACGCCCTTGCATCTGCAACCGCTCCAAAGCATCCATCGCAATGCGCAGAGTGTCCATATCCAGCGATCCGAAACCTTCGTCAATAAACAACGATTCCACATTCATCCGGTTGGAGGACAAGGAAGACAAGCCCAATGCCAAGGCGAGAGATACCAAGAAAGATTCCCCGCCCGAAAGGGAATGGACACTACGCACCTCACCCATCATATCAAGATCCACAATCTGCAAGGCCAGCGTATCAGGGATGCGTTGCAGTTCGTAACGGGGGGCAAGGTCTTGCAAATGCCTGTTGGCATAAAGCAAAAGGACATCAAGCGTATAACCTTGGGCTATTTCCTTAAACTTGGCGCCAGTCTGGGAACCGAACAGTTCGTTCAGTTTCGCCCAATTCTCGTAGATAGAGTTTTTTTCCTCCAACTCTTTCTCGATGTCGGCTATGCGTTCCTTACCTTTTATATGGTTCTGTATCGTCACCTCTATTTGGGCCAAACGTCCGGTTTCCATTTCTTTAGCAGCAGTGCAGGCAGTCAATGTTTCAATCAGCGACTCCTTGTTTTCCGTGGTATCCGGTTTCAGAGGAGCTTGCTGATGCTCCTCCCTTTTCTGCCTTCGCTCCGCAAGGATCGCCTGAAGAGTGGTTTCCTTCTCTTTCAGTGTGCCCAACGCTTGTTTCTCAGCCAGTATCCAGCTTTTGTCTTTGGAAAGCAATTGTTCCAACTCGGCATACGTTTCCTTTTGAAGCGTGAGCCACTCGTTTATTTTCAATTCGTCTTGTTGCAAGACAGCAGTCAGACGGACTAATTCCTTTTCCATCTGTGCGGTCTGCCCTTTGTAAGATTCCGCCTGCACAGTTAAAGAATGATGCAAGTTCATGGCTTTTTCCAGTTGTTGTTCCAGTTCCTTTTGCCGTCTTGCATGGGTTGCAACCACTGTTTCGGTGGATTCACCATTCAGCAGGGAAGACCGCAGACGAGCACGTTCGTTCAATTCTGCCTGCTGTCTTTCTTCTTTTTGTTTCTTTTCTTCGTACAAACCAATGGCATTGGCTTCTTCTTTTTTCAAACTATCTCTTTGGGCTGATTTTGAGGTAAGAGCCTCTTTTATTTCGGTCTGCTCTTGCAAACGGGCATTCCATTGCCTGCCGAATTGCTGGACATAATGTTTCAATGTGCCCTGCTCCAACAAATCTTTCCAATTGGGAATAATGGATACGTATGTTTCTACTTTTTTCAGCGTATCATCAACTTGCGCCACATAATTTTCAATCAATGCAGAAAGACGGGCCATCTCCAGTTGGCGGGCATTCAGCGTGTTTTTCAGTTGTTCCGTTTCTTTAGCAACCTGTTCTTTCGCACGGTTCAGTTCCTCTTCCTGCAAGGATTGGACATTGGTCTGTTCCCTCATCGGATGATGGAAACTCCCGCAAACCGGACATGGCTTTCCTTCCTCCAACTGCTCACGAAGCAACAGCACCTCTGCCGGCAACAGTCGGTTCAGACGCTCGGCTTCCTGTTGTACCGATTTCAACCGCTGTTCCTCCGCTTCACTCGCTTTCTTTACTTTATCCAGCAGTTGACGGTTCGATACGCTTTGCGCCCTTGCCATTTCCAGATTGGTAAGCAAGCTGGTAATCAGTTCAACGGCAGGAATCAATTGGGAATAAGCGGTATATCGTTCAAACCAGGTTTGCAAGGCGGTTTGCTTCTCCATCAACAAACTTATATCCTTCTCTGTCTTACAAACGGATTGATGCAGATTATCTTTAGCCTGCAATGCCAAAGCCGCTTCTTTCTGACTTTCCGCTAATTGCTTTCTATTTTCCACCAACTGCACATCCAATGCTCTGGCTTTATCCAATTGCGGTTCTTGCTGCGACAAATAGGTCTTAAATTCCGCCAGTTCTTTCTGAGCGGCTTCCCACTGCACGTTCGCGGAAGTCTGTAAAGCCGCATTCTGCCGGATGGCAACCTCTATTTCGCCTAACCGGGAACGACCGGCATCTATCTGCTTCCGGGCGTTACGCTGTTCCATATACACATCGCGGATATCCTGAGCCTGCTCTATACGGGCCAACAGTTCATAACGTGGACGGGCGGCTTCTATTTCTTTTCTGATGCCGGAAAGTGATTCTTCCGCCTGTATGCATCCTGTATTCAAGCGTCCTTCTTCTTCCAGCCATTTCAACTTGCCGGACAACGCCTCCTCTTTCTTCTTCGAAACGGACAAGCGGACTTGTAATTCTTCCTTTTCAGCCGAAAGTTGCTGTAATTGCTCATCTGTCAGCAACTCAATGCCTTTGATACGCTCCTGCAATAATTTATATTCGCTTTCCGCCCGCTTGGTGCGTTCATAGATGGAAGCAGAGATACGCGAGTAAATTTCCGTTCCGGTCAGTTTTTCCAAGATTTCGGCTTTATCAGGCTGACGAGCCTTCAGGAAGGTAGCAAAATCTCCTTGAGCCAGCAACACAGAGCGGTTGAACTGTTCGAAAGAGAGTCCGATCAGTTCACTGATGCGGGATAATAATTCGGTCTTCGTCCCTTGCTGTTCCACTCCGGAGGTAAGGTTGGTCAACGTCATTTCCACTTTTTGCAAGGAACCGCTAACCTTCCCACGCGAACGTCGCACCGTCCAACGTGAACGGAACACCTCTCCTGTCAAAGCGACGAAATCCACTTCCGAATACCCCTCGGCAGTACCCCGGCGAAGGATGGAACGGCTATCGTTCTGTGCAATTCCTCTGTCGGCAACATCCATGACAGAGACGTTATTCTCTTTCGCCTTGTTCATACGTGGCGTACAGTCAAACAAAGCCAGACACAAAGCATCCAGCAAGGTTGATTTTCCGGCTCCGGTACTGCCTGTAATGGCGAATATACCTGCCGAGCACAAAGGTTCGACGGTAAAGTCTATCATAAATTCACCTTCCAATGAAGCCAGATTCTTTCCTCTTATCGCTACTATTTTCATACTCCTGCCTCCTTGATTACACTTTCCAGCAATTGTTTCATGGTATCGGGCATCTCCGTCCCTCCATATTTCCGTTTAAAGACATCCAGTGCCATATCCAGCGGACGGATGGTTTGCAACTCCTCGTAGGAAGTGGCGACAATGCCGCTTGCCTTTTTTTGTGGAAGCATAGCGGCGATGCGTGCCAGGCGGACTGCTTTTCCTTTCAACGCTTCCTCTATCTTATACTTATAAGAAGGTTCCGGCTCGGTCATCAAAATCTTTATTTCCAGATAGGGCGACCGCAACGTGACATCCCCATCGGGCAAATCGCCGATGGCTTGCAGCACTTCTTCCAGCGGACGGGCCTGACGAGGAATACTCATCACGCCGGCTAGCGGTTCAAATGCCAATCTCTCTATGCCGGTACCCTCAGCACTTATCGTTATCATGACCACTCCCGAAGCATTGTTCCTCTCAGCAAAAGACATGGGCATAGGAGTTCCGGAATAACGCACATTCTCCCGATGGGACACACGCTGGGAGCGATGCAGATGCCCCAATGCAGTATAGGCGATAGCCTCATCAAAAGCATCGGGGGATACACATTCCAAGCCTCCGATAACGGTACGTTCCGAACGGTCGTCCTCCGAGATTTCCGAGCCGGTGGCTTGCAGATGTCCCATGGCGATAACGGGAAGTCCTTTCTCCTTCACTTCATTGAAAAGCTGCTCATAAAGCAGTTGGACTCCTTTTGAGTAATTTTCAGCCGAAGGATAATCCCCCTGACGCAGATAGGGGACGGCAAGGCAATAGGCGGTCACTTCCCCTTCTGTGTAAAGGGGGACAATCAGGTGTTGCAAGTCTATATCACCTTCCGCATTGCGGCGCACGACACCGCGAACGGTGACATTCATATCCTCCAACAGGGGATTGGGAGCCTCCAAACGGGCTGCCGAGTCATGATTTCCGGCAATGATGATAATTTGCAAAGAAGGGTTTTCGGACGTAACTTCTCTTAGAAAACGATAATACATTCGTTGTGATTCCGCCGAAGGGTTCGGGCTGTCGAATACATCACCTGCTATCAACAATACATCTATTTCATGCTGTCTTATCTGCTGTTTCAGCCATTCTAGAAAATGGAGATGCTCTTCCCGCCGGTCGTATTCATAAAAAGTCTGGCCCAGATGCCAGTCTGCTGTATGGAGAATTTTCATTAGCTGTTCGGTTTGTTTCCTGCAAAAATAGGAAAACTAAATGAAAAAAGGTATTTCTTTTAGGTACAACCTCTAAATGAAAACTATTTTTCATGCAGAAAACAAGCAGACATGCCACCTTTTCGCTATCTTTGCCATACGAGATAAATAATAAGAAGAAAGGAGAACGTCATGAGTACAATCACATTGGAATCAATACAAAACGAACTGATTCGGGAAATCTTGGACATCAAGAATGTAAAGGTGTTGGAGTCTGTAAGGAAGACTCTTGTTCATGCTAAAAAGGAAATGGAATCTGTTTCTACCATGGTGGCAGAGGATGAAGAACCCTACATGACCAAAAGTGAAATAATGGACGGGCTGTCCGAGGCTTGCAAAGACATCAAACTGATGCGTGAAGGAAAGCTGAAAGGCCGTCCCATAGAAGAATTGCTCAATGAACTATAAAATCAAAGTATATCGCCACTTCGAAAAAGAAGTTAAGAAACTTTCCAAGCGATATAAATCATTGAAGCAAGACTTGACAATTTTAGCCGCAGAACTCATGCAGAACCCTGACATGGGTACTGATTTAGGCAATGGCCTACACAAAGTACGCATGAGTATAGCATCAAAAGGAAAAGGGAAAAGAGGCGGAGCAAGAGTGATCACTCTCATCGCCACTCTATCCAAAGAAGAAAAAGAGATTGGCTTACATTTCATTTATGATAAATCAGAGCGTGAGAATATCACTGATAAAGAGTTACAAGCGGTCTTGAAAGACAACGGAATTATCTGAAAAGACGAACCGGTCATGCCAACTGAGGCATGACCGGTTTGTATATCTATCATCATTCAGCCACCAGCCGCACCTCATAAATATGCGGAGTCACTTTCTCATTTCCTTTACCGATCTTTATCTCCAGTTGCTCATTGGATTGCATAGATGCAGGTACATCAAATATCCCCACCGATACATCCGAAGCCGGTTTACCAGCCAATCGTCCTACTTCCTGCCCGTTTATCCATACTTTTGCATCCTTACGAATCTCAGAACGGAACCGGATACGCACTTTATTGACCTGCTTTCCGTTCGTCTTCATACGATAACTGAACCAACCGGCCGCCTCACGCCAGTGAACCCCTTCATCATCCCCCGTACGGGAATTCTCCATCCGGATGAAATGGTCGCTTTCCGGTTGTTGTTCCCCACAAATCACTTTATCGGCGGTCATACCATCCAATGCGGCACGCTCCTTTTCCTCTTTTGCCAACTGTTCCTGCCTTGCCTGCAACTCCTGTACGGACAGCACAGGCCAATAGACCATATACCGGCACTCGTATAAACGGAAAAACGGTTCCACAGTCATACCCTCATAGCGTTCGGGATAAACTCCGGACAATGTAAATGTCAACGGCTTACCTTCCACTTTTTTCAGATGAGAAAGAAGATTGTTCTTATCCCCCACAATGACAGGCATCGTTTGTAAAGGCAGACGCGGTCCGGCAGCAATGTGTCCGCCACGACTGTCATCGGCAAACATGCCATCCTGATTTTGCTTGCCCAACCGGGCGGCCAGCACAATCGGTCCGTATAAGATGGAATAGTTGGCAGAACCATCCGGCAGTGCAATGGCACGCAAATGCATCGGCAGTTCCAGCCTTACTTTGTCACCTTTTGACCAAGTACGGTTCAGGCTAACATATCCCTCTTTGACCGTTACGTTCTGCCGTTTACCATTAACAGACAAGCGTAATGCTTCCGGCTTCGTCCATTCGGGAATACGGAAAAGAAGGGTAAATTCTTTCTTTCCCTTTTCCGGAGAAATAACAAGAGTACTCCCCTCCTCATCGGGAAAAGCCGTCTGTTGCTCAATTTGGGTATCTCCCCAGCGCAAGGTAGACGGAATGAAAAGATTGACATACAGATTATTATCCTTGTGTCCATAAATCATTTCACCATAACGGGCATGATTTTCCATCCCCGATCCCACACAACACCAGAAACTGGTCTGAGGCTGCGAATAGACCCTGTAATGACCGGCACGCATCGGGGTAAAATAAACAAATCCGCCTTGCACAGGATCTTGCGTGGAAAGGATATGGTTATAAAGCGCCCGTTCGTAATAATCCATAAAATGAACGTCCGCACTCGTTTCATACAGCATTTTTGTAAGGCGGAGCATATTGTAGGTGTTACAAGTCTCAGGCCCCTGCTCGCTGGTGAGCATACTGCTGAAATCATCAGCCGGATGAAAATGCTCACGCACACTGTTACCTCCGATGGTGATGCTTCGATGGTTTACCACTGTCTCCCAGAAATAGCGGGCGGCCTCGCTCCAGTCCCGGTTGCCTTCCAAATCGGCAATACGTTTGAAACCTATCACTTTCGGTATTTGGGTATTGGCGTGCATACCAGTCAGTTTATCCTCCTGTCTCAACAAAAGCTGCAACACGGTGTGATGAGAAAATTGGTGAGCCAGTTTCAAGTAGCGTTTGTCGCCGGTGATAGCGGCCACATCGGCAAATGTTTCGTTCAGCCCTCCATGTTCGCTGCGCAGCATATCCTGTATCTGTTCATCGCTCAACTTGGATACCAGACGAATCATCCAGTCCGTGAGTTTCACCAACATTTCCTTTGCCTCCCGGCTATCGGTCTGAAGAGTTGCATCACGAAGGCCGGCATATATTTTATGAATATTGTAAAGAGGAACCCAGCGGTCGTTCAATCCGAAACCGGACGCGCGAATGTTTCCTTCCTCTATTTCTTTCCACATTTTGCGCCCGTTTGGAACTCCACACAGATAACCGTCACCGGCGGCATCCTGGCAGCGTTTCAGTTCACTTATCATATAATCCAGACGCGCCTTGATCTCCTTATTTCCCGTAGCGGCATACATATAGGAAAGGGCCGATAAATAATGTCCGCCAATATGACCGTCCAGCCCTGTATTTTCCCAATTGGTATAATTTTCAGCTTTAGGAGAAAGACCAGCTTCCTTCAAATAAGGAGCTAACAGACGGTCGGGGTCTATTCCCAGCAGATAACGGATATCCATATCCTCTGCGTGTTTGAAAGGGCTGGCGGTGAGCCGCACATCCCTGACTGGAAAACTTTCTACTTTTGCGGGTAGCTGAGCATGCAAAGCTACAGAAGCTATAGCAAAAACGGAAGTGGATAAAATGGTTTTAAGTAAATTCATAATGTATTTTATCGTTTCTTTATTTATTCTGCTGGATATTCAATATGAACATTCTAAAGTTTCACCTCAATTGCCGTACCGGTATAATTCACCATCTTTCCTCCCTTCAATGGTTTATCGCCTTCTCCTGATCTATGATTTACGAGAACTACTTTGAACTTCCTCTTTTCCAACATTCCGGGATATCTTCCTTCACGGTCGCTGATGTGCAAAGTACGGTTACTATCATCCCAACGGAAAGTGATAGTAGAATAAACTCCCTTTTCATAATTGTAATTATCGTTCTCATCCTCATAAAGAATAAAAGTTGCATTAGCACCCGGATAAACACGAATCTCCAGGTCATCCCAACTTTTTTCTGTGGCATACTGCACCGCAGGCCCCCAAGGAATTATAGAACCGGCACGGATATAAACAGGCATGATATCAATAGGTACTTCACGCTGTATGGTTTGGCCACCAGCCAACTTTGCCCCAGTCCAGAAATCAAACCAGTTACTTCCCTCAGGCAAATATACATCCGTTTTCTCTATTTTCCGCATATTTTTCTGATAACCATTCTGTTTTTTATCCTGCCATGTATAGAGAGAATCAGTTACCGGACGTACTAAAAAACTACGTCCGAACATATACTCCGTATCCATATCAAGTACTTTCTTGTCTTTCGGAAAATCCATCACCAAAGGACGAATAATGCTGCCTGCCTTATTTGTTACTTCCCAAGTAGTACTATATAAATAAGGTAATAAGCGATAACGCAAATGGGTATATTTCTCCAATGCATCATAAGCCCAATCACCTTTATCGCCGAACTGATAGATCTCTACAGCAACAGGACTGGAATTATGAGAACGCATGATAGGTTGGAAAGCTCCCCACTGATACCAACGGACGTGTAACTCATGATAAGCAATATTATTAACATCATTATTATATTTCCAAGCAAAAAATCCTCCCAAGTCAGTGTTCCAGTAAGGAATACCACACAAAGAATAATTCAGGCCAGCTGCCAGTTGCTTGCGCATCACTTCCCAAGTAGAAACGACATCTCCACTCCATGAATGTGAAGCATAACGCTGCTGTCCCAAGAATGAAGAACGGGTAAGTAAGAATACCCGCTTGTCGGAAGTGGTAGCACGCTGGTGCTCATAAACACCTTTATTGGACATCAAAGGAAAAGCATTGTGAACTCTTCGGAAAGAACCTAAATAAGTTTTTGTATCAAAATCTTTATCTTGAATCTCCAGATGATCGGGTTCGGTAGAATCCAACCACCAGCCGTCCATACCTAGATCAAAGATATTCTTTTTCATTTCATTCCAATAAATACTTCTTGCTACAGGATTGAACGGATCGTAAGGTTTCACTCCGGCTTTAGGCGGCCAAGTCTCAAAATGAAGCAAAGCATTCAGACTGTCCATCTTATGATACATCTCTGTCCACGGACCAAAAGAGGCCCATACAGAAATCATGATATGCGCATTCCGCTTGTGTATATAGTCAATCATTTCTTGAGGGCTTTTTATTCTTGGAGTACCATAACGTGCATCCGGATTCTCACCATTCGGAAGATATTTCATGTATTCTTTGTCGCCCATCTTATTAATATAGCGAGGATTCTGGAACTTCATGGAGTTCCAGTTAGAATCACATCCCCAATACTGCCAATCCTGAATGATTCCATCCAAAGGAACTTTCCGATCACGGTATTCATCAACCACTTCGCACAGTTCATCCGGACTCTTATAACGCTCGCGGCACTGCCAGAATCCAAGTGTCCACAGCGGATAAAGAGGAGCCTGCCCGGTCAAATCACGGACTCCGGCTATCACGCCGTCCGCATTGCTACCATAAATGAAATAATAGTCGGCACAATCGCCCACTTCAGAATCGAATGACATTTCTTGCGGATTGTCCGTAAAGGTAGTCGGAGAATAATTATCCCAATAAAGTCCGTAACCTTTCACTGAATGAATAAAAGGAATACAGATACTCATATTCTTGTTACGAAGAAAAAGTTTTTGATTGCGCTGATTCACTTTTCCAGTCTGTTGTTGCCCCAATCCATAAATCACTTCATCCTTATCTAATAAAAAAGCCTGCCGGACATTGTAAGAAAAAGTACCCGCATCATCAAACGGGGTGAACTGTGTTCCATAATCCTTGTCTTTTAACAACACCCTTCCGGTTGCATCATAGAAATTGATTCCACCTGTAGATGAATTGACCTCCACCTGTAATGCATCCGACTTTAAACGAATATACTCTTTATTCATTGCAAACTCCACAAAGGTCTCCTCAGGCTCTTTCATTACTACAAGGCTCTTCTTGTCATACGAACTTCCCTCCGGTGTCTTATAAACCCGGACAATGGATGGAGAATAAAATGCCACTTCAACATCTATACCTTGTACAGTAGTCTTAACTCCTTGCGGCATTTTCTGATAGCTCTGTGCCTGGGAAAATAATCCCAGACAGAGGAGCAACAAACTTATTGAAATCTTTTTACTCATAATTCTTTCTAATTTAATGTAGAAAAGAAAAAACAACCTTTTCATCCTTAAAAAAACATCCAATAAATACTATTTAGAATATCCCGGATTCTGTTTCAGATTACTATTGGTCAACAATACTTTATTTGGAATAGGATACAGATTTTTGGTTTCATCACTCTTATCATGAGAGAACCAAGCTTTTGTAGTGAAGATGCCAAAACGAATCATGTCCTGACGGCGGCGTCCTTCCTGACAAAACTCCCAACCAAGCTCATCAAGGAAACGACCATATTTAATATCCGTTCCTCCATCATGTTCTGTCTTATAACTATCTCTCCGACCATAATCATATACACTTCCTCCCATCAGTTCCGCGTCTGTAACTTGCGCTTTTTCAGGTTCATTCTTGAAGGCGCGTTCACGTACCTGAGTCACCAAAGCACCTGCTCCCGATTTGCCCAAACGCATCAATGACTCCGCTTTCATCATCAATACATCCGCATATCGTAACAACGGCCAGTCATTGCTCAAACGGTTGGTTATACCGGTGGCATATTCAAATTTACCCCAACGGAACCCATCATCCACATCCGACTGATCAATAGAGGGGACATCTACCGTATAAATCAATGGTTTTCCATCAATACTACGCTTCAAGATTTCACCGGAATAGGTATATTGCTGACCTTGAATATAGTTATCCTCTAAACGTGCATCATCCTCATCAAAAGAATTAATAAACTGAGGCACTGCGCACACGCCTCCCCAAGGACGTGCAGTCAATTGGTAAGTATCTTGATTCTCAGGTGCTAAAGTGTACATATGAAAATCAAAATCATTCCATCCTGTCACATAAATTTCATCAAACGGCAATGCAAAGATAATTTCTTTAGAATTCTCATTATGCGTTACAAAAACATCCTTCTGATTATTCTCCAATGCATATTCTCCGGACTTCTCGGCATAATTAATCACGATATCACACTCGTCAATACATTTCTGCCATTGAGCAGTACCCGACCAAACTTCAGCATTCAAATACATTTTGGCCAGCAATGTATGAGCCGCCCACTTATTGAAACGTCCATAATAATAACCTCTCGGCGTTTCGGACAACAAATCCATATTCTCCGTTATTTCTTTCACAATAAAGTCAAAGACCTCTTTACGAGTAGACTGTTGCGGCAAAGAAGTATCTTTAAAATCTGTCACAATGGGCACATTACCATACAAATCAATCAAAATATAATAATATGAAGCCCTCAGTACTTTCAATTCGGCAATCAACTTTTCTTTCGTTTCTCCATCCACACTGATCACACCTTCTTCTATCTGAGATAAAATACGGTTACAGGTATTCACACCATTGTACGTACGTTCCCATCCTTGAAGCACACCGTCATCCTCGGTAGTCCAAGTATGCTGATGCCATCTTTTATAGATATAACCGTCTACCCATCCAATACCATCACGGGCAGGAAGAACATCTTGATCCGCACACAATTCCTGTGCACGAACCACTCCGTTCCATTGCAGCAACGTTTCACGCCAAGGTATATAAGCGGCATTTACCAGATAACTGACATCTTCCTCCGTTTTCGGTACGTAATCCTCAGACACTACCTGTCCATAGCTCTCATGCAGTAAATCAGTACAAGCTGTATTTCCCAACAATGCGGCTGTCATCAGTCCCATTGTCCATAATTTTATATTTGTTTTCATCTTCAATTCCTTTTTAGTTCATTAAAATTTCACATTAACGCCGAAAGTAAATGAGCGCACACTCGGATATCTGTCACGTGTATCATACCCCGGAGTCAAACCATCTGTTGATACTTCCGGATCAATACCTTTATATCCGGTTATAGTCAAAGCATTCAATACCGAACCATAAATACGGAGTGACTTTATATATTTACCTACCTGACCGAAGCTATATCCCAAAGTGATATTGTCAATCTTCCAGTAGTCACCATCTTCTACATAATAGCTATTGAATTCCGGTTCTACTTCCGGACTCAACGTATGCTTGCCAAATACCAAGTCATTCACAGACTTCAAACGATTTTCAAAACGGCTGTTTTTTACATTCTCATAATTCATACGTCCACCATTGATTATCTGGAAACCAAACGCGCCACGCATCGTCACATTCAAGTCGAAGTTTTTATAACGAAGAGTATTGTTCCATCCCGCATACCATTTAGGAAGACCGTTACCAATAACATGCTTATCTTCGGGAGCATGAGTAAAATCTTTATAGTTCACCAACTCACCATTCCTGTCTTCGTAGATCCAACGACCTTCACTGTCCACATCTACTACTTTAAAGCCATAAAAATTACCGATGCTTTCACCTACCTGTACTCTGTGAGAATCGGCTACCTGACCGGAGTATTCCACAGTACCCGTATTAAAATAGTCATAATCCGACTTAAAGATGCTGCCAGACAAACTGATTAGCTTATTAGAGTTCAAAGAGAATGTTCCGGTAGTGCTCCATTCAAAATCTTTATTCTGAACAGGAACCACAGTTACCAACACTTCCACACCACGGTTTCTCATTGTACCCCCATTGGCCATCGTCTTATTATACAAGTTCGGAGGAGTCGGTACTCCATATTCGTATATCAAGCCATCCACATCACGGTTATAATAATCAATAGAACCGGACAAACGGCCACCCCATGAAACGAAGTCCAAACCAATATTGGTTTCTTTCTTTTCCTCCCATTTCAAATCAGGATTCGGATTGGATGCCGGAACAATGGTCTGTACCCAATTCCCATTTACAAAAGCATACGAGCCGTATTTCAACATAGCCACCCCCAGGAAAGGATCTTTAGGCTGTGAACCCGTCACACCATATCCCACACGAAGTTTCAAATCATCAAATATCTTCTGATTCTTCATAAATGCTTCTTCGGTAATTCTCCATCCTACAGATATAGATGGGAAAAGCCCCCATGCATTATCAGTACCCCATAACTGGCTGGCTCCTTCATAACGAAGAGCTCCCATCAACAAATAACGATTCTTGAACGAATAGGTAGCCCGCCCAAAAAAACCGATCAAATTTGTAGGAGTTTTCTTTGAGCCGATATTCGCTTTACCGTCTTTCAAAGCAGAACCAATGCCAATATTATGCCATCCGCCAAAATAATCATCCTGAAAACCATAGTTATCAATCCAAAGCTCTTCAAAGTCTGTTTCATTGTAGCTATAACCACCCAAGACACTAAATTTATGCGCACCGATTTCTTTGTTATATTGTGCAGTAAGTTCCATCAACTTCTCCATCTTGGTATAAGCACCTACCGAAGACCAACCAGCCAATCCATCACGCAAAGCAGAAATATGGTTCAAAGTTTCACCGTAGCCACGGTTCATATTGTCACGAATATAAGAGAATACGGCAGAAAGAGTCAAATCTTTGATAGGATTATAAACAATATTTCCATTGTAACGCAACTGCGTCTTTTTTACATTTCCTTCAGCCTCATACAACAAAGCCAACGGATTCTCGTATTCGAATTTGCTCACATTCTCATTCCATGTACCATCCTCATTTCTTACCGGATCAGTCGGGTTTCTACGAGTTGCCTGGCCATATACCCAACCTCTGAAACTACCCCCACTAGTTGTAGATTCCATCTGGTTTTTCTTACCAAACAAACCGAATTTCAACTTCAACTTATCATCAAACATACGGTGGGTTACCTCAATACGTCCTTGAAAACTTTCGAAATCCGATTTTTTCATGATCCCTTGACGAGAGGCATAGTTCAAGTTGGCAATATAATTAGTCTTTGAATTGCCACCCATCAATGACAAGTTATGAACATGGCTAACCGGTGTACGGCTAATCTCATCAATCCAATCCGTATCAGCCCCATGGTCCTGGTCAGGATAAAGGGTACGGAACTCATCTGCATTCAGCATATCCAACTTTTTGGCTATAAGAGAAGTACTGACGTAGCCATTATACTCCACCTGGTTAATATCCACTCCTTTAGCCTGTTTGGTAGTAATTAAAATCACACCATTCGTACCGCGCGTACCATAAATAGCGGCAGCAGAACCATCCTTCAGCACGTCCACGCTCTCCACATCTTCGGGAGCCACTGTACCGAGTTCTCCCGGAATTCCGTCAATCAATACCAAAGGAGCTGTATTAGCTCCACCAATGGTATTTGTACCACGAAGACGTATCTGAGTACTTCCCGTCGGGTCACCGTTAGGATTGGTAATGGCCAGACCGGCTACTTTTCCTTGAATCAGCTGTCCCACATCTTTCACGGCTCCTTTTACAAAGTTGTCGGCTTTCACACTAGCTACAGAACTGGTCACATCACCTTTACGCTGTGTACCGTAACCAATCACCACCACTTCATCCAAGGTTTTGGTATCCTCCTTTAAAACAATCTCTAATGAATTCTTTCCTGCTGTCGGGACTTCCTGAGTGACATAGCCAATATAAGAAATAACCAACACACTCTTTGCCGGAACATCCAACATAAAGTTTCCATCAAAATCGGTAATGGTTCCCATGGTATTATTGCCTTTTACAACAACACTGGCTCCTATGACAGGCTCGCCGGAAGAATCTTTCACCTTACCCGTCACTTTTTGCTGGGCTAAGGCCGTTAATGAAAAGCTTAGCAGAGTAAGCAACAAAAACAAATGTTTCATTCTATATTAAATTTAAAGTTATACATACCTTTACTGCGGGAATGAATGAAGAAGATGTGTTTTTCTCCCCGTAAAAGGTTGTGGCAAAAGAATGAAATAGGAAATAGAAATACAGGTGAAGAACCATGCTAACAGGGGATACAAATAGCTCTAGCTATAACTTGACGCATTTGTACCCCCTATTTGCAACAATTAAAGGACAGGAAGATGTTTATTCTTCGTGTTGTGATTTCTGGAACTCACTGGGAGTCATTCCAAATTCCTCCTTAAAGCAAGTGGTGAAATACTTCCGATTAAAATACCCCAACGTAGCGGCAACCTCTGTTACACTTTTGTCTTTATCTTCCAACATGTGTCTGGCATGCTTCATCTTGATGTTCCGGATAAAATCCAATGGAGTTCGGCCTGTTATGGCTTTCAATTTACGGGTCAAAGTAGAACGGGACATATTCATGGCATCAGCTAGAGCTGTCACATCAAAATCAGGCTCAGTAAGGTTATCTTCCACGGCTTTTACCGCTTTCTCCAATAGAAGTTTGTCCAGTTGTGCAAACTCAGGTTCAGGCAAATTCACCTTACTATCCAAATAAATACGCATTTTAATCATCTCCTTGCTGTCCGCCCACATTTCATTATTCTTACGGTCCACGCGTTTCAGATAAAGATACAGACTATAACCGGATACACCCATCACTATCAATACATAGAACAAATACGCCCACCAAGTTTCATAAAAAGCAGGAAGGCGTCGGATAGTCAGTTCAGTTACCTCTTTACTCCAAAGACCATTTTCATCCGTCGCTTTCACCTGAAAAGTATAAGTGCCCTTACTCAGATGATTATAAAAAGCCGAGTTTTTTCCACCTTCCACATATACCCACGCTTTGTCCACTCCTATCAACCGATAAGCATAGCGTATTTTTGAAGCATAACGGTGGTTAAGAGAAGAAAAACTAATTTCCAAATTCTGATCATCGGGATGCAATTCTATCCGGTTAATGGAATTGCTACTCTTTCTATCTCCGAATATCAATGATTCTCCTTGCAACTTTATATCAGTTATCTTGGTCTTCACTGCACTAGCCTTTCTTTCCAACCCGTTTGATGGAGTAACCATGCAAATACCCGGAATGCCGCCCCAATAAATATTGCCATCTTTTGCTTGACAAACAGCAGTGGGAAGAAAGCGACGCAACAAGATAGAACCATCCGTGGTAAGATAGGTGCGGAACGAACCGTTACGAGGATTAAATTCTATCAGTTTCTGGTTTGTATCAATCCAAATATGATTATATGCATCAGCCACTATTTGATTCACCTGATTACCGTTCATACCACAAGCCTCATTATAACTGACCAACTTATTCTCTGAAGGATCATAAGAATAGACTCCTCCGTCACAAGTTCCCAACCACAAAATCCAATCGGGAGCAATAGACAGACAAGAGAAATTCTTGTCCAATTTGAAAGAACGAAGTTTTTCATCCGCCGTTGTCTGAAACAAACCGTTGTCTTGAGTACAAATCCATATCAACCCTTCCTTATTCTCCACGATTCCCATCACATGCCCCACATCGGGATAAACCTGTTTAATTCTTTTCTGACGGACATCATAACTGCAAAGTCCTTTGTTCAAGCCTATCCACAAGATTCCGTGCGAGTCTTCATACAATTTGGTCACCGTAGCGTTCGATTCCACCTGCCCGTTCAAATCAATAAGATCCACCAGATACATCTCCATACCCTTACGGATCATACCATAAACCAATCTATTCAAATCTTTTGCCACCCAAATACCGTTATTAATACGTGCTCGAGTCATCTCTCGTCCGTTATCCAAAGACAACGAAACAAGCTCGGGAAAATCCGAATAGATTTTCACTTTATCCTGCTTCAAGTCATATAACACCAACCCGGTTCTTTCTTGCATCATCCACATCATACCGTCTCCGTCATCACACAAAGCCATTACAGCCGGACTGCGGTTTACTCTGTCCGCCAAAGCGGGTAAGGCATAATCCTTGGTCATATTATCCATCAGATGTACAATGAAACTAGGACGGTCAAAGGCCGACACCCATAGACATCCCCTCCCTTTCAGAACTTCTACCAACATATGATTAACAGGCAGAAGCCCTGTCTGGAATTTCAATTGTTTTAACGTCTTATCCGGTTGTATTTGTAAGGACATGAAATCGTGCCCGGTGGTTAACCAGATATACCCCAGTTTATCATCCTGTACCAGACTAAGGATGACCCCATCCTCCTCACCGGCAGCATTGACCGGTATTTCAGAATATACAAACATAGAATCTTCAGGAGCCGAAGGGTCAAAACGCACCACACCATCCCCCCAGGTTGCCAACCAGAAGTAGTCCTGTTCATTATCCTGAACCATCACCGTAGGATTTTGTCTTCTCATCTTATCAGGATAAGGAACGAACTCGTCTTTTTCTTTGTCCAAATGATATACCCGGCCATTCCACACAGAAATAATAATCTCATGGTTGCGGCTCTCACAAAATCCGGAAATAGTAGTTCTTCCGTACTTATTCCGGAGGGGATACTCTTTGACCAACTGTCCGTTGATGTCATATTTGGCCAATATAGAACGATAGCTCAGCCACATATAGCCGTCACTGGTAGCATATAGATACATCACCGGAATATTCTTCAAACGCTCCCGGTCCATAGGATGTACACTGTAGTCCGATTTATCAAGAATATACACCCCTTTGTCTGTACCGAACCATATATTCCCCTTCTTATCCTCAGCGATACACTCCACCAAATTGTCCTCTAATAATCCCGGAGTTTCAATGTCCGAACGAAACACTTTCACATGATAACCGTCATCACGACATAATCCGTTCACCGTGCCATACCACATATATCCTTCGCTGTCTCTGAAGACGCGATGAATGGCATTTACCGGCAGCTGGTCAATGGTAGGGATATCTGTAATAGTTATGTTCTGAGAACACACCAAGAAGGAGAGAAAAGATAGTATAAAGGTCAATATATATTTCATTGTGCTTTCGGTTAGAATCATAGACTGCCACAAAGTTATAAAAAAGAAACCGGATACTCTAGCAAATTTTAAAATTTGCTAAAGTATCCGATAATTGCTCCACTCGCAGGTTTCCTTCTTTTGAAGCTTCCTCCTTACATCTGTGTCTTTAATTCTTTTTGGTAGCTTCTTCAGCAGTCTGTGTTTCCACCCCTACGGGAAAAGTATATCAATAACCGAAACCGGTTGCTTTTACATACACCTTATAATCTTTAATCATGCCGGGAGCTCCCTGTTCCGCACGTGGCAGAATACGGAAACCGGTCACGTTATATTCTTTGCCGAGATCTATCACCACCTGATGAGGATAAGCCGTATTATCCACCGTCTGCCAGAAAGTACTTTCTTGCAAGTCATAAATCTTGTCGGCTGTGCGGTTACCGCTACGGGGTTCCTCGCTGTCGGCATAAACAATCTTCCAGTTTTCACGAGAGATTTTCTGTCCTTTCTCATCCAGCACATCAAACTCCGCAATGGCGGCAATGTTGGTATTATCAAAAGAAGACAGCCCTTCCAGACAGAAGTAACGTCCTTTCGTAACAGGAACTTTCACTTCTTGCCAACCGTTACCTGGTTTGAAAGTACCGGCAGATACCGGTGTTTCCTTCTCCAGTTTGATGGTCTGCCCCTGTTTACGATGCGTTTCAGGAACAGCCACACGAAGCATATCCAGGATAGGTTTGTTCAATCCGACGATGGTTGCCTCTTTCGGGCCTTTCAAGTCAAGAACGATGATTTCATTCACTCCTTTTTTCAGCCAGCAGCCCGGCATGAACAGGGTTTGTTGAGGACCGATTTCCCAGAAACGTCCCATGGCATGACCGTTCACCCATACCATACCTTTTCCCCAAGACTCCATGTTCAGGAACGTATCAGCCACCTTATCCAAGGTAAAAGCAGCGCGATAGTAGGCCGGAACACTTTCATCATTTTTCTCTATGCCACAGGCGGCAGACGAGTTCATATCCTGAAAGTTCCGGGAAGATACAAATTCATAATCTACGGGAAGATTATAAACAGTCCAGCCTTTCAACGTTTCGGCATTCTTACCGTTCACCAGTTCCACTTTCTCGGTAATTCCCTTGCGGTCGTGAATGGACTTGTCAAAGTTCACACGCCCCATGGCTTCCACCAATAAATCAAGCTGTGTACCGGCTTTTAATGCAGGCAGTGTAAGTTCCTGTTCTCCACCACGGCGATCCAGACGCCCCAACAGTTTCCCGTCGGCAAAAACCTGTGTCCAGTCATGCTGTTCGGTGATTTTCAGAACGGTTCCCGCTTTCACATCTTCCGGCAAATGGGTACGGTACAGGATACTTCCCCAGCCTTGGTCAAATTTCTCCATCGGCTGGATTTCCTCTGTCTGCTTCGGTTCGGACAGATTGTCAACCAACGGAGCTATTTGAGTGAATTTAATGGCAGGGATTTCCATAACCGGTAAAGCTTCAGGAACTTCAGGCAATGTCTGTCCTTCGTCCAAGTAGTCCTTCAACATATCACGTAAAGCAAAATACTTGTCGGTGGTCCAGCCTGCTTCGCTGATAGGAGCGTCATAGTCATAGCTGCTGCACATAGCCGAGTAAGCCGGATTATTGGCACCGCCCCACCAGCCAAAGGTCGTTCCTCCGTGGGTCATGTACAAACTGAAAGAAATACCTTTGTCCATCATCTCTTTCAGGCCATCCACCATGATTTGTCCGTCACGGGTTTCGTGCTTGCGCCCCCAGTGATCAAACCATCCGCTCCAGAACTCGCTGCACATCAACGGAGCGTCGGGGCGTACTTCTTTCAGTTTGGCAAACTGCTTGTCGATATCAGCTCCCGTACCAAAATTTATAGTCCAAAGCAAATCATCCAAACCATTATTCAGGAAATTAGAACTCCAGTCACATTGGAACAAAGGCACTTCAGTAAAGCCTGCGGCACGTACCGTATCACGGATGGCAGACACATAGGGCTTGTCCGTGCCATACGAACCATATTCGTTTTCCACCTGCACCATGATGATGTTACCACCACGGGTAATCTGTAAATCCTGCAACTGCTTGCCCACTTCATGCATAAAGGCTCCCACGTGCTGCATATAGAAAGGATCGAGAGTACGAAGCTGCACGCTGTCGTTCTTCAGCAGCCACCAAGGCAGCCCACCCATTTCCCATTCCGCACATACATACGGACCGGGACGCACAATGACGTACATACCATGCTTCTGAGCCAATTTACAGAAAGCTGCAATATCTTTATTACCTGTAAAATCATACTTACCGGGAGTTTCCTCATGCAAATTCCAAAAGACATACAGACAAAGCGTATTCATGCCCAATGCTTTACACATTTCAATACGATGTTCCCAGTATTCACGGGGAATACGCGGATAATGCACCTCTGCCGCTTTGACCA
Organism: uncultured Phocaeicola sp.; assembly: GCA_948579315.1. GTDB lineage: Bacteria > Bacteroidota > Bacteroidia > Bacteroidales > Bacteroidaceae > Phocaeicola. Next base: position 9,463 of record CAPAOL010000024.1, on the reverse strand, counting down.
CGAACGGTTTCCCATTCAGCAGAAAGGTATTCTTACCCGCTTCGAATGTCCCGGGCTTATTGCCGGCACATCCTGCCAGCAGCAGGACCGCCAGCAACAAAGTCAGTAATTTCTTCATGTTTATTTATCTATTGTTATTTTTCATTCTTGTTTATCCGGATTACCGTAAATGAATAAGCCGGCAATTCATACCCGAATTTCTCGCTTACCTCCATTGTACCGGATACAGGACGAACCTGTTGGTCTGTCGGTTTTCCTGCCAAAACCGTCTTTACGGCAGTGGTGTTCATTCCTTCCAAAGACGGGAGCTCCACTTGCGCATTCACCGCTACCGGCAGCAGATTCACCAGTTTCACGATCATATCTCCTGTCTTTCCGTCGCGGACTACCGACACACCTATCCGTTTCTTCACCGCATCTTGTGCATTATCCAAAGTCACGGAAGAAGCGATGTATTCACTGCCCGCATTTTGTCCGTACATCTGCTGCGCATAGTAACCTACGGTGGGTTTTACCTCCGTATTATTGAAATAAATCAAATCCGGATTCCACTGGGTATGTCCCTCCTTAGCCAGTAACGGAGCGTAAGAAGTCATGGTCACCACATCGGCATTACGCTCCACGGAAGTCAGGTACAAGGCCTCGGCCAAAGCTGTTTCTATATTGTTGGGACGTCCCGGCAAATGAGCCGCATACTCTCCCAAATACACTTTCGCCTTGTTACGGTCATAACGGTCATAGAAATCCTGATTGTTGATAAACCATCCCGGGGTGTTATAATAATGTTCATCCACCATCGGAATACCCATCTTAGTGGCGAATTTCCAGCCTTCCTCATAATCACTGCCCTCATAGAACGGGCCTACCGTTCCGATAACGGTCACTTCGGGATATTTCTCCTTCACCGCATTGAAAATCATGGTGAAACGTTCTTCAAAGATATCGGTAATCAAATCCTCGTTACCAATACCGATGTACTTCAGATTGAAAGGTTTGGGATGTCCGGCTTGCGCACGCTTCTTTCCCCACACGGTCTTCTTCGCATCTCCATTCGCATATTCTATCAAATCCAGTACATCCTGCACGTACTGCGGCATTTCCTCCATCGGGATTCCGCCTTGCTGACCGCCGCAACCCAGTTCGCCTACCGAGTGATGACTGCAAGTACCCGAATTCTGACAAGGCACTCCGGCTGCCACTACAGGAACAGGTTCGGCCCCCATATCCTCGCAGAACAAAAAATATTCATGATATCCCAGACCGCGGGTCTGATGATACCCCCACAAATTGCGCAGAGGCTTGCGTTCCTCCAACGCTCCTATAGAGCCTTTCCAATCATAAATATTGTCCACACCATCTCCGTGAGCCACACATCCGCCGGGGAAACGGACAAAACGGGGATGAAGGTCCGCCAAAGTCTGTGCCAAATCGGCGCGCAGCCCGTTCTTCCTGCCTTTAAATGTATTCTGTGGGAAAAGAGAAACCATATCCAAGGCATACTTCCCAGCCATCTGCGGACAAACGGACAACACGGCATCCGCAGCATCCGCCGTTGCCGTCAGTACAGCCTTTTGTTTTTTCCACTCTGTAGATGAAACCCGAATAGCAGCCTGCGCAATTTCCTTGCCATCTTTGGTAGTCAGCCTCACAAGCACTTTTCCACCTTTCGTATCATCCAGCACTTTGGAAAACACAGAGAAGTCATACTTCTCACCTTTTTTCACGGCAATACCGTCAAAACCGTTATTCACCAAGGCAGCACCCGGGCGGTGTACCTCTAACACTGCATAGTGAGCATTGTTAGCATGGATGGGACTGTCCTCACTGACAGACAGTTCCGCATCAGTACCCTGTATACTCCACGCATACGTGCTGTTCCAGTTCTTATCTCTTGCACCGTCTTTGGCAGAATATTCAAAATCACGGTTCTGAACCAGCTCCGCATAAAGTCCACCATCGGCTCCATAATTGATATCCTCAAAGAAAATACCTATCAGATGCTCGCTAATGGGCTTCACCCGTCCGGTATCCACCCGGATGGTGGCAGCGACCGGTTTTAGTCCGGCAAAGCGGACGGCATCCTGTTCGGTACGCTCATTATTCTGTATATCGCGGAATTTCTTATGCTCAGCAAAACGAATCAACTGTTCTATATCCGCATAAGGTACTTTCTGCATATAACCGTTCAAGGTATCTTTATCAAGGACAATCTGCCGGGCAGTGACCAGTCGGGGCACGGCAGGCTTCTCCGCATTGACATATTGTTGGGGAGCCCACTTCAACAAGTCGGAAGAATGGGAAGTACCCCATACTTTTCCGCTGGGGGTAAGCTGCCACCGGCAATACCAACGTCCATCTTCCGCTTTTTCCAGAAGAGGTTTAATCATTCTCTTTTCCGCCCCCCAACGCCCGAAATCACATTTCAGATAGGCAAAGCCGTCGGATACACTCAGCCACTTGTCGCCATCGGGGCTCCATGCGAATTTCAGTCCGCTGCTTCCCTCGTCTTCCGGATGGGCGTAAGAGAAGATGTAGACCGAATCGGGCTCATTATATACTTTTTCCACGGCAGCACAGACGGATTGGCCTGCTGCCAATGAGGCGATTGCCAGAGATAATAAGGTCTTTTTCATGGTATATGCTTTATTGTCATGTTTCTTTTATAACGTGGGAACAACCTTCCTGATGGTTCCGTCCGGATTAAATTCCATACGGTCTATACATACTTCACGATGCACGCCAGGACCCTTCTCACGATCTATAAAGTTCTTATTAATACGATGATATACAATGTACCACTCATCCGTACCCGGAATTTGTAGGACTGCATTGTGCGCAGGTCCATAGATTTCCTTTGCAGGATCCTGAATCAGTACCACCGGTTTCTTAGCAACCTTTATAGGACCTAGCGGAGATTTCGACGTACCGTATGCCACATGATAGTTGGGCGAACCGGTATCATCCACCGACCACATAAAGTAGTAAAGACCATTACGATAGAACACATATGCCGCTTCACGGAAAGCGTAATCTTTCAGACTTCCTCCTTTCGGTGTCAATACGGTCAAGGTATTCTTTTTGATGGAAACCATATCCTCATTCAGTTCGGCGCCCGCCATATAACCATTGCCCCAGTACAGATAGGATTTTCCCGAAACCGGATCGGTAAACACATCCACATCAATCTGCTGTCCGTGGCCCACGGGAGATTCAGTAATAATGGGATGTCCCAAGTCTTTGAACGGACCAATGGGTGAATCGGCTACCGCCACCCCAATCTGCTTGCCGCCTCCGGCTACAGGATTACCACTGAAATAGAAGAAATATTTATACTTTCCATCCACCATTTTCTCTTCAATGCACGGAGCCCATGCGTTTCCATCCGCCCATGCCACCTGATCGGATTTCAAATCAAGCATCACCCCTTCATCTTTCCAGTCCTTCAGATTATCCGAAGAGAAGACACTGAAATACCATCCGCCCCATCCGGGCTGTCCGTCGGTGGTGGAATAGATATAATATTTTTTAGTCTGATGAGAATACAATATCTCGGGGTCAGCATGGAAACCTTGCAGCACGGGATTGTTGGGAATCGTTATATTGCCCATTTCCTTTGAAGGCCATTTGTCGGTGATGCGCTTCAACTCGGCACGGGTAATGGGGATGATAGTTCCGTGACGCGGATGAAAATTCATCTTCACCTCACTGTCTATCACTTTAAAGTTTTTCAAATCGGTCGTTTCGGTAAACTGGTATTTACCTTTCATATAGACATCATACATCAAAATGTATTTATTCTGGCCTATCAGTTTGAAAGTTCCCGCACCTTCCACCGCTTCCGGGGTCTGCTGCTTGTAGTCGGGTTCTTCCTCCCATTGTCCCGAAGTCAGTGAACGGGTAGTTGCTACCCGGATGCCGTTTCCATGTCCTTCAGTTTTATAAAACAGGTGGTAGATTCCATCTTTATATACGATATCACCGTCTATGCAAGATTTCTTGTTTTCAGAGATGAAAAGCGGTTTCGGTTCACCTTCCAGGTCGGTAAATTCTTTATTGGCATAAGCATAATAAATCACATCTGCCCCATCACCATATTTCATTGACCAATAGACCAAGTATTTTCCGGCTTCCGCATCGAAGATAGTCTGAGGAGCCCATACCCGTTTCAGTTTTTCCTGTCCAGCATAACGTTTCTGCATATTGATGACAGAATGGTTCCAGTTCACCAAGTCTGTAGATTTCAGCAACACCATGGCACGATTGGAATCCCATCCATTGTCAGAAACCATATCGGTAACCACCATATAGAATGTCTTTCCGTCTTCGCAACGCAGGATATGCGGATCGCGCACACCACCGGTAGAACTGATGATTTTGGAATCAATGACAGGTTTGTTGTCATTCAGTGCCCAATAGGTATATCCGTCCGTACTTACCGCATAGCATACGGCTTCCTCGCTGATGTGGTTACCTGTAAAATAGGTAAAGAGATAAGCTATGTAATCTTTTTCGGCTACATTGTTTTGACTATTGGCAGATTGCTGTGCTCCTGCCAGCCAGGGCACAAGACAAGCCAAAAAGAAAGTAAGGATTTTGTGTTTCATAATAATTAGTTCAAAAATTGTTTGATGCAAAGATAGAAAATACAATCCTAACGATGGGTATATAAATCTTTCAAAAGAGGGACTTTATTCGGTCAAATGGGGGAAAATAGAAGTTTTACATCTTTTTTATCCATTGTAAGAATCCACCGATCCCTACAATGGATATCAATTTAACGAGGATTATTCCTTGTGATCATTTTGTATAAAATGTATTTAGAGAATGGGGCTGCAACGTCACCTCCAAATATTTTCCCGCCAGTTTTACACTCAAATTTTGTTGTTTGCCATTAAAATTCCCCGCCACTACCAAATACTGATTCTCAGGAGTCAGGAATATAATGACTGGTTGGTTATCCTCCCCCTTTGCCTTGTATTGTAAGATTTTTGATCCTGGAGCCACCATTTTGCTATAATGCTTTACGCATAATACTCCGGGGTATAAACAAACGTACGTTTTTCCGAATCCACACGAATCAACGCATTCTGTTTCCATCCCCACGGACTTTCACCTTTATCGGTCAAAATACAATTCCAAAAATTATATTCACAACATCCATTCCCTAAATAATGATTTATCAACTCAAATGTATGTTCTGCTGCCTTCCAATCAAAACTACCCCAACCGCATTCGCTTTCCGAACAGATATATTCCCATTCGGGATGCTGTTTTCTTATGGAAGGAAGTATTTCACGTCCTTCCCATTGAAATCCCATACCACGAATACAATTACATAAAGCCGTATCAGCAAGAATTGTTTCTACATGATCTTGGCGATTCGTATTAAAAGTACCTAAATAAAGCTTCACCTCAGGATGCATTTGCCTCAAAGTAGGAGCTAAATATTCTTTATTGAAACGAATCGTACCGGTGGCAGTCCAGGCACAACCAGGATAAGGAGTGTAACTGTACGCTTCATTCTGATACATTACCATATCAATGGGAATTCCTTGTTCTTTATAGGCATCTATAAACCGACAAAAATAATCTGCATAAGTCTGCAAATAACGTGGATCTTGAATCATAAAGTCAGTTGTCGCAAGTTGGCGAGGAAAAACTCCATCACGGGCACCGGTCAACTTCATTTCATTCTCATCAACCTGACCGCCTGTAGCACCATATAATAAATAATTCTGTTTCTCTGACAAACTATTAAACGGACTACTTAAAACCGGATAATCTCCATTTATTTTCATCCAGCTTGGAGGACACCAAGGTGATATCCAAAATGTAAGATTCGGATTATATTTTTGTGCAGCACGTATGAAAGGAATAATAGTCTGTTTATCACGATTAATATTAAAATATCTCAATTCAAAGTCACCCTCCACTTCGTCACAACTATACCAAGAACGAGCGTAATCATTGGCTCCCATCGAAATTCGTCCACGCGTAATCCGTAAATCACCTTGCGGAGAAAATATATTATACAATATTTCATCTTGTTCAGTACGAGTTAATAACCCAAGAGCATCCCAACAAAGTTCATTGAAAGTAGTTCCCCAATTCTTGAAAGCAACACCGTTCTCTGTTCCATCTACCTGTAAAACAGGATTTTGTTCTGATTTTGACTGCAACTTCACTTTTGATTTTTGCCATACATTGCCTTCGGTACTACTAATCCAAGTCACAGACTGTGCATTTACAATCGTCGCAACAGTCAGTAACAGACCGATACAAAATAAGAATTTATTTTTTTTCATACTATTAATGTTCTAATTATTTAAATACAAAAATTATTCAACAATCCGACAACAAGATGTAGATATACATACAAGTTATCGGATAAAAATGAGATTATCAATTTTTTAATTAACAGATGGATAACCTGGATTCTGCTTCAAGTTTGGATTCGTATTCAATGTAGTACGTGAAAGAGGTATCCACATCGTATGATTATCTGGATCCGGTTCTTTATCCCACCAAGTTCCCGAATTAAAAATCCCGAACCTGCATAAAGTCTGTCTACGTAAACCTTCTCCTAAAAATTCCCGTCCCCATTCATCCAATAATTCCTGTTCTGTCAATGCACTCCCATTCTCAGGATACAAACTAGAAGAACCTGCTGGATAATAACGCTTCCGTACATAATTCAGTAATTTTTCCGCTTCTGCCTTTCTACCCTGATAAAAACGAATTTCTGCCAAATAATAATAAATTTCCGCTAAACGGATCAAAGCATAATCCGATTCTATTTTACCTGCATCATCCGAACGATAAATAGGATATTTTATCAAACACCAACCTGAATTCTGATCTCCGTAAGCCATAGCCGATTTTGGAGTTTGGGTTCCACTAGAAGGATTGGGAGAGAAACTAGCAGGATCTGTATCGCGGAAAATACCTACTTGATCACGAATGTAAAGTTTGTAAGCTCCATTGTCCGAAGTAACATATTCCGTTCCATTTGCCGTTTCATAAGGTAGGTCGCCATACAAAAACATTCCTTCGCGTTTGCTATTTCCTAAATTTTTATACTTTTTCAGACGCACATCATCAGGATATTTCATAAACTTACGGACCGGTTTTCCATTTTCAAAGGAATATTCATTTCCATTTAAATCTAATCCTGGCTGTAATGCATATTTGGGGTTACAATTCCCCCAATCTGTAAAACCGAAATATTTCGAAGAGAGGAACGGAGCAACCTGCCAAAACATTTCATAATCATAAAGCCAATGCATACCACCAAACGAGGATGGATAACCAAACAATAATTCATTAGACTTATCGTTATCCCAATCAAACGGCGCATCCCACCTATTATCTATATCATAGAAACCGTATTCACCATCTATAATTTTTTCACAGTATTTTTCAGCTTCGACCGTCTTGTCCTCATCAATCCACCAACTAGCGTTCATATACAACCTTACCAATAAGGCAGCACAAGCTCCCTGGGTCCATTGACCCTGCTTTAAGCCATTTCCATTATTACTTTCTTTTTTTTGTAACGCAGGCAATGATTCCAACAGCTCTTGTTCAATAAAAGCAAAAGTTTCTTTTGGCTCTGATTGTGCCGGCAACTCTGTAGTTGGATAATCCGTAACAATTGGTATATTATGTACTAAATCGAATATAGACATATACATCCACGCACGTAAAACACGTGTTTGAGAAATAAAATCATCAAACTCTTGCTGTGAAAAGCCAAACTTTGCAGGATTCAGCTTACTTATATCAGAAATACTGGCATTACACTGAATGATCCCTCTGTAAGTATCTTCCCAAATTGCATTAACATACCAATCATCAACAGTCCAAGTATGATAATGATAACGGAAATATTCACCGCCATTATACCAATGTTCCTCTCTTTGCACAGTCATATAATGGTCGGCAGAAAGTTCGCCAAACCAATACATCGCCCTACAACACAACCAATATCCGTGTCCGAAAGGACGTACAAACGCCTGAAGAACATTCTCCTTGGTTTGATAGAATCCATCCTGAGGTACAATATCATAAGTAGTTTCCGACAAATCCGTACATCCCACTGATGCCAACATTCCTAATCCCAGAAATATATTTTTTAATTTAAACGTTTTCATAAAGTAATAAATTTAGAAGTTAAGTTGAATACCAAACAAGAATTGACGTGAAGACGGATAATATCCATTCTTACTGTAAGGTAGACCGGGTTCCATACCATTTACACAATATGCATCCTTATCTAGTCCTCTGTGATATCCGCTAATAGTGAACAAATTACGTCCTGTAATATAGAAACGTGCCTTTTCAACCCACTTATTATTTATATTCCAAGTATACCCCAATGTAGCGACATCCAACTTCATAAAATCACCATTATGTACAAAATAACTGCTATGCACATTTTTTCCTGTAGTAATTTTCCTATTTTCCTTGTAAGCGGACTCCAGCACATTCGTATTCGGAGCTGCATCCTGCAAGCCATAATACAAATCATGGACATCATAGATCTGATAACCCAAATTACCTCGGAAATACAAATTCAAATCTAAATTTTTGCATCGGGAAATAAGGACTGAAAAACGATGAAAAACGCCAGCAAACAATAACAAATAAAAGTCTAATAATCAATATATTAAACAATGTTAGCAATCTACGCTAACATTGTTTATTTTCACGGTTTTGCATATTTTTGTACCCCGAAAGTACCTGTTGACTCATTAGAGTAATTTTTCACTAACAACGTGTGCGAAGTACAAAAGGTATTTACACATCATTACACACCTTTACACACTATTTCGCAGCGAGTTTTGGAGAGTAAAATATGGGTAACAAGGTAAGAATTGAAAGAATCTGTGAATTTTGCAGGAAAACTTTCATAGCAAAGACCTGCAAGACACGTTTCTGTTGTAAGGCTTGTAACGACAAGTATTACAAGGAGTTAATTAGAAGTGACCGCTATAATGCAGTCACAAAAGAAGTGAAAGAGGAAAAGAAGAAAAGAATCCGTCTGGCTGTAGATGAACTGGAAGTTATACAGGCGAGAGAATTTATCAGCCTGAAACAACTCGCCATTTATCTGGGGGTAAACAGAAAAAGTATTTATACTTACATGCGGATTTATGAAATTCCTTTTTCACAAATTGGTAGTAGAATTATTGTTAAACGCAAAGAGGTTGAAATGGTTATGATGAATTTAAAAAGCGTAAAAACAATGCAAGAGAGACCTATTAAGTCTACAAAAACAATTACTGATTTCTACTCTGCAAAAGAGATAGAAGAAAAGTACCAGATTTCTTATAGCAGACTTTATGTGATTGCTAAAGAAAACAACATTCCTTCAGCCACTCTTTCAGGAAAGAGGCTGTTCAGTATGGTGTAGATACTAATTGAAAAGTGCGCTGTATTCTAATTGAAAAGAGCTCCATCC
>CAPAOL010000023.1 GCA_948579315.1 uncultured Phocaeicola sp. | reverse complement strand
TTCTTATCCGTTGCCCATTCTCATGCGAGTTTCATATAATACACTGATAGTCAAACAAAATACTTCTGACTATTACAAATATAAGTAAAATCGTTTTATTATCGTATATTTGTCCGGCTATTCTAATAAAAAAATTACTAAACAATCATTTTAAAATATGAGACAAGCTAATTTATTTATGATGTCAGCAGCAATGTTGTTAGCTGCCTGCGGAGGAACCAAAGACGCAGGCAAGACAGATCAGGTGCTTATCGAGAAATCGGATATTAAGATCGAAGGGAAGCGCATGACTCCCGAAGCACTTTGGGCTATGGGACGTATCGGCGGATTCGCCGTATCACCCGACGGAAAGAAAATTGCGTATACGGTAGCGTATTACAGTGTAGCGGAAAACAAGAGTAACCGCGAAGTCTTCGTGATGAACGCAGACGGAAGCGAAAACCAGCAAATCACTCATACCCCGTATCAGGAAAATGAAGTGACATGGATTAAAGGAGGCAGCAAGCTCGCATTCTTAAGTAATGACAACGGAAGCAGCCAGCTCTACGAGATGAATCCCGACGGCAGCGACCGCAAGCAGTTGACCAACTATGACGGTGACATCGAAGGATATTCAATCTCACCGGATGGCAAAAAACTACTGTTTATTTCACAAGTAAAGACGAAAGAAAGCACTGCTGATAAATATCCGGACCTGCCGAAATCCACAGGTATCATCGTGACCGACCTGATGTACAAACATTGGGATGAATGGGTGACGACAGCTCCACATCCTTTTGTTGCCGACTTCGACGGTAACGGCATTTCCAATATCGTGGATATTTTAGACGGCGAGCCGTATGAAAGTCCGATGAAGCCTTGGGGTGGCATTGAGCAACTTGCTTGGAATACGACTTCGGATAAAGTGGCTTACACTTGCCGTAAAAAGACAGGATTGGAATATGCGGTTTCTACCAATTCGGATATTTATGTCTATGACCTGAATACTAAGAAAACAGAGAACATTACCGAAGAGAATAAGGGATATGATACCAATCCGCAATACTCTCCGGACGGCAAGTATATCGCCTGGCAGAGCATGGAACGTGACGGTTACGAAGCCGACCAGAACCGTCTGTTCATCATGAACCTGGAAACCGGAGAGAAACGTTTTGTCAGCAAGGCATTCGAATCGAATGTGGATGCTTTTGTATGGGGTGCAGATGCCAAGACTATCTATTTCACAGGGGTATGGCACGGAGAATCGCAAATTTATGCGCTGGATTTGGCGACTGATTCGGTAAAGGCTGTTACTTCGGGAATGTATGATTACGAAGGTGTGGCTCTTTTGGGTGATAAGCTGATTGCCAAGCGTCATTCTATGAGCATGGGTGACGAGATTTATACAGTGACATTGGATGGCACAACCACTCAACTGACACAGGAGAATAAGCAGATTTATGATCAGTTGGAAATGGGTAAAGTGGAAGGTCGCTGGATGAAGACAACAGATGGCAAACAGATGTTGACATGGGTGATCTATCCTCCGCAGTTTGATCCGAACAAGAAATATCCGACTTTGTTGTTCTGTGAAGGAGGTCCGCAAAGTCCGGTAAGCCAGTTCTGGTCTTATCGCTGGAACTTCCAGATTATGGCAGCCAATGATTATATCGTTGTTGCTCCGAATCGTCGCGGCTTGCCAGGATTTGGTGTGGAATGGAATGAACAGATCAGTGGTGACTACGGTGGCCAATGTATGAAAGATTACTTCACTGCTATTGATGAAATGGCAAAAGAACCGTATGTAGACAAAGATCGCTTGGGATGTGTAGGTGCCAGCTTCGGAGGATTCTCCGTATACTGGTTGGCGGGACATCATGACAAACGATTCAAAGCGTTCATTGCTCATGACGGTATCTTCAATATGGAAATGCAATATCTGGAAACTGAAGAGAAATGGTTTGCCAACTGGGATATGGGAGGTGCATACTGGGAAAAACAGAACCCAGTGGCACAACGTACTTTCGCCAACTCCCCTCACCTCTTCGTAGAAAAATGGGATACGCCGATTCTCTGTATCCATGGAGAAAAAGACTATCGTATTTTGGCTAATCAGGCAATGGCTGCCTTCGATGCTGCCGTGATGCGTGGTGTTCCTGCAGAGCTGCTGATTTATCCGGATGAAAACCATTGGGTATTGAAGCCGCAAAATGGAGTGTTATGGCAACGCACATTCTTCGAATGGCTGGACAAATGGGTGAAAGGAAAGAAGTAATCTGTGCTTAACGACTTTCCAATAAAGTAAAATTAAAGAAGGCTCTGTTCTCAATCTACTTGAGTTCAGAGCCTTCTCCATTACATTCATCATCAATCGGCTAAGAGGCTTAGTTAAAGCAGTGCAGACCATACAGAGGCAGTTGCCAGCCAAGAGCAGAAAGATTAAGGACCATAATGACCGCACCCAATATCCACAAAATCAGTAACGCCCATTTCAGCCCTGTTCCCATTGGTGACCAATGGAATAGCTGGCGCAAAATGGTATACAAAAAAGCTCCTAATGGAATACCAATGAGGGCAACTCCGGCAATCGTACCCAATAATGTCATCATAGGAGAGACGGAAGCAACCGACATACAGTCGATGGCAGGCAACAACTCACAAAGTAAAGCTCCTCCACTGACAGCCACGGTAATTGCCGCAAATACCAACGTTACCAATACGACAGCCAATACGAACAAAATAGGGCAACAAAGAATGACAAGAGCTACCAGAAATATCTTAAAGAGAACAGCAGCAATGCCAACAAATACATCGCCTATCTTTTGAAGAAAAGTACGAGGTTTGCCTGAGTTTACATAATTATTAACCCCATCTGCCACCCGTTCGAAGCCGTCTGTCACTGTTTTGCCAATATTCTCAATAGTTACCGCTTCTCCACGCATACTTAACTTTTCTGCAGCCGTACGGGCTTCCGGAATTACGAGCCATCCTATAATATAAAGGATAATCATCGGACAATAAGGCACAAACACGAGAATAATCATCAGGATACGCACCAATGTGATGTCCCAACCGAAGTAAGCTGCCAGTCCTGCTGCCACACCACCCAACAATTTATTGTCAGGATCACGGAACCAACGACGCTGGGCAGAGGTTTGCGTATTGCTTTGATTAGCGGACGATGCTTGTTCCGTTCTTTTCCGTGAATCTGTATCCTCGTCAGCAATACCAAAATCTTCCGGCTTGCCCACACGGGCGATGATCTCTTCTACATCCGAAACCGTGATAACCTGGTTTCCTTCAGTTATTTTCTCGGCAAACAGTTCGGCAATACGCATCTCAATATCGTCTACAATTTCTTCCGCCCCCTCCTGTTTACGAAAGTAATGTTTCAAATTAGATAGATAATTGTCTAACAGTCGGTAGGCATCGTCATCTATATGATAAACGACTCCTCCTAAATTTATGGTCAATGTCTTTTTCATTTTTATTTCTTCTTTTTCGGATTATCTATTGGCTATATGGTTCACTGTGTCGTTAAGTTCTTTCCAGGAAATTTCCAGTTCTCCCAAAAAGATTTCTCCTTGCTCAGTGAGTTTATAGTATTTGCGGGGAGGTCCTTGGGTAGATTCTACCCACTCATAACTTAACAAGTCGTCATTTTTCAGACGGGTCAGCAACGGATACAAGGTACCTTCCACTACAATCAGTTGGGCTTCTTTCAGTTTCTGAATAATATCAGAAGCATAGGCAGGCTCTTTGTGCAGCAAAAGCATGATGCAATATTCAAGCATGCCTTTCCTCATCTGTGATTTTACATTGTCTACTTTCATTATATACTTCTTTTAGATGGCACAAATATATGTATTACACAAGTACCTTGTATTACATAGTACCATAAATTAATAATAATTAAAACATTAGAGAGTGCTTACCTTATTATAAAAAGAAATAATGGCTATATTTGTGCCCGTTGAACCATAAAATAGAAAATACGTATGTTTACAATTCGAAAAGCAACGGTAGCCGATTGCGAGCTTATTTATATGATGGCAAAGGAGGTATTCCCAGCCACCTACAAGGATATTTTATCTCCTGAACAACTGGATTATATGATGGACTGGATGTATGCTCCTTCCAATGTGCGCAAGCAAATGGAGGAAGAAGGGCATGTGTATTCCATCGCCTACAAAGAGGGTGAGCCATGCGGGTACGTCTCTGTACAGCAACAGGAAAAAGATGTATTCCATCTTCAGAAAATCTATGTTCTCCCCCGCTTTCAGGGTACGCATTGCGGTAGTTTCTTATTTAAAGAAGCAATCAAGTGCATCAAGGAGATGCATCCGGAACCTTGCCTGATGGAACTAAATGTAAATCGCAATAACAAGGCATTACAGTTTTACGAACACATGGGGATGAGGAAACTGAGGGAAGGTGATTTTCCGATTGGAAACGGATATTATATGAATGATTATATCATGGGACTGGATATTTAATAAAAAAGGCTTGCAGAACACAATCTGCAAGCCTTTTTTATTAAATAATATTACCGGGCAAATACCCGTCTTAATTTATGCTACCTTTTCAAGTTTCTTCATGATAGAGAAGATAAACAGAGCTGATAACAGACAGCAGGCGATCAATACGCTCCATACCATCCACAGTTGCATGCCACCCCACAAATAACCAATAATAGCGACCAAATAGTTACCAATAGCAGTAGCTACAAACCAGCCACCCATCATCATACCTTTATACTTGGGCGGAGCCACTTTCGAAACGAAAGAAATACCCATCGGAGAAAGCAACAACTCAGCAAAAGTCAACACAAGATAAGTAGAAATCAACCAGTTGGGAGAAACCAGAACATCCGGACTAATACCCGCTGTTTCCACTTCTTTTGGAGTAGGCAACCCCATAGAACCAACCGCCAGAATCAAGAAACCACACGCAGCAATCACCATACCGATACCGATTTTGCGTGGTGCAGACGGTTCTTTTTTCTTTCTAGCCAAATAGCCAAAGACTGCCAAAGATACCGGAGTCAGAGCCACTACAAAAAACGGATTGAACTGCTGGAATATTTGAGGAAGGATTTCTACAGTCGGATTCATAGAAGAATAACTCCAAAACAATACACCCAAGGAAGCTAATACAGCAATACCGCCAATCGCTTTTCCACGCCCGTTTTTTGACTGGAAAAGGGAGAATGCACCATAAACAGCGATAATAACAAGAACCAGATTCCATACATCGAATCCAATACGGTCAAGTCCTGTCACGGATTGAGTAGTATAATCGCGTGCAAAGAATGTCATTGTCAAACCATTCTGATGGAATGCCATCCAGAAGAAGATAACCACAGAAAAGACAAGTAATAAAGCAACGATACGTTCTTTTGTTTGTGCCGGAGTAAGTTCCGGTTCGTTATTATTATTTACAGCCTTAGCCTGTTTAGAATTATAATCCGCATGTTTAAACATAGAACGGCAGCATACGTAGATTGCCATTGAAATAATCAAAGAAATACAAGCTACGGCAAAACCATAGTTATATGCTTCTGACAGTTTCTCTATATAAGAACTACAGAATGCGGCTGTATCACCGGCAAAGCCCTGGGCAGCCTGCAAACCGCTAAGAGCAACATTTCCTTCGGGAGTAATAGTTCCATCAAGGAATTGATGCGCCAAAGAAGGTATTTGAGCGTTATAAGTAAATCCTGCACCACCTAAGATATAGTTGGTTACCTTGGTTGCAGCTGTTGGAGCAAATAACGCACCTACATTGATTGCCATATAGAATAAGCTGAAAGCGGTGTCACGCTTTGAACTATATTCCGGAGAATCATAAAGGTTACCCACCATTACTTGCAAATTACCTTTAAATAGCCCAGTCCCGCAAGCAATCAAAAACAGTGAACCAAACATCATCATCTTACCAGTGAGGTCTGCTGCAGTAGGAATCGCTAAAAGCAGATAACCAATAAACATGACAACAATACCTGTCGTTACCATCTTACCATAACCACACTTGTCAGCCAAAATACCACCAACAAGAGGCATAAAGTAAACTGCTGCCAAGAATGAACCAAAAATCGTAGAAGTTTCTGCTGCCGTGTAACCAAATTTCGCTTGTAAGAAAAGTGTAAAGATAGCAAGCATCGTGTAGTAGCCAAAACGTTCGCCCGTGTTAGCCAAGGCTAAAGCGTATAGCCCTTTCGGTTGTCCTTCAAACATATAAATAAGAATATTAGATTAATAAAATTGATATTTTCTGCAAATATATACTTTTTTTAATTCATTCAAAGAATATGAAGCCATATTTACTCTACAAATAATAAGGCTTACTCCTCAAATAAACGACAAATTGCTGCTCTGGATTCACGAATCAAATCTTCTGGAGCTATTTTTATCTGAAGTCCACGTACACCGGCACTTACATAAATATACGGAAACTGACGGCTGGTTTCATGGATATATGTAGGGAAATGTTTCTTCATGCCGATAGGCGAACATCCTCCCCGGATATATCCGGTAAGTGGCAGAAGTTCTTTTACGGGAATCAAATCACACTTCTTATTACCCGAAGCTTTAGCTGCCATTTTCAAGTCAACTTCATGTTCTCCGGGAATGACACAAACAAAATATCCGCTTTTATCGCCATGCAGGACAAGAGTTTTAAACACTTGCTCAATCTTTTCTCCCAAATCAGCTGCTACATGAACAGCACTCAAGTCATTTTCATCCACTTCGTAGGGAATCAGTTCATAGGCTATCTTAGCTTTATCTAACAGCCGTGCGGCATTTGTTTTATTGATTTTCATTTTTGTTGTATTTATACTTTCTATATCTGACAAATAAAGAATTAGCAGGAGACAAAATCCTCTATGACTTTTATTAAGGAACGGATTACGCGGCTCTAATTAAATAAAAACGGTGTAATCCGCGCCTTAATTAATATGATTAAGAATAGTTGACTTTATTGGGGGAACGCTATGCTTCAAATTAGAGCCCCAGTTCTTCGCGAAGAAACTTAGGTGTATATCCCTTATGGCTCTTCGCAACCTCTTCCGGTGTTCCGTAACTAAGGAGTTCTCCCCCACCCTTACCCCCTTCAGGGCCCATATCGATAATATAATCCGCCATTTTAATCACATCCAGATTGTGTTCGATGACGACAACCGTATTCCCTTTATCCACAAGCTTATTCAGTACTCCCATCAGTACGCGGATATCTTCAAAATGAAGTCCGGTAGTCGGTTCATCAAGGATGTAAAGGGTCTTGCCTGTATCTCTTTTCGACAGTTCCGTTGCCAGTTTCACACGCTGGCTTTCTCCACCGGAAAGAGTGGTAGAAGATTGTCCCAACTTGATATATCCAAGTCCGACATCCTGCAATACTTTTATCTTATTCAAGATTTGCGGAACGTTTTCAAAGAATTCCACTGCACGGTTGATTGTCATGTCCAATACATCGGCAATCGACTTTCCTTTAAAACGTACTTCCAGTGTTTCCCGGTTATAACGTTTGCCGTGACATACTTCACAAGGCACATATACATCAGGAAGGAAATTCATTTCAATTGTTTTATAACCATTTCCCGTACAGGCTTCACAACGTCCGCCTGAAACATTAAAGGAGAAACGTCCCGGCTTGTAACCGCGAATCTTAGCTTCCGGAAGACCTACAAACAGATTACGGATATCAGAGAACACACCGGTATAGGTAGCTGGATTGGAACGTGGCGTACGTCCCAAAGGTGATTGATCGACATTCACTACCTTATCGATGTTTTCCAATCCTTCAATCGAATCGTATTCCAAAGGATCCTGCAAAGAACGATAAAACTTCTGCGACAAAATCGGTTGCAGAGTTTCATTAATCAAAGTCGATTTTCCGCTTCCCGATACACCTGTCACGCAAATTAGTTTACCTAACGGAAACTCTACATCGACATTCTTCAGGTTATTCCCTTTCGCTCCTTTCAGCCAGATAGATTTCCCGTTTCCTTTTCTACGCTTGGCGGGGATTTCTATCTTCATCTTTCCATTCAGGTATTGCGAAGTCATCGTATCGGTCTTCAACATCTCCTGGGGAGTTCCTGCAAAAACAACCTCTCCACCAAGACGTCCGGCTTTCGGTCCCATATCGATGACATAGTCGGCAGCCAGCATCATATCCTTATCATGTTCCACCACAATCACGGAGTTTCCCATGTTACGGAGTTCTTTTAAGGAGTTGATAAGACGTAAATTATCACGCTGATGCAAACCGATACTCGGTTCGTCGAGAATATAAAGCACATTCACCAATTGAGAACCAATCTGTGTAGCCAAACGGATACGCTGGCTCTCACCACCGGAAAGGCTGACAGAACTACGGTTCAATGCCAGATAATCCAAACCGACATCCAGCAGGAACTTCAAACGCGTACGAATCTCTTTCAGAATTTCTACTGATATTTTCTTCTGCTTATCGGAAAGGAATTCATCGACCTTCATCAACCAGTCATACAACTCGTTGATGTCCATGTTTGCCAATTCATTGATATTCTTATCGTGGATGCGGAAATGTAGAGCTTCCTTATTCAAGCGGGCCCCTTTACATTCAGGACAAGCCGTTGTTTTGGCAAATTGTTCCGCCCATTTCTGCGCTGTTGCAGAAGCATCTTTCTCCTGCAACATCTGAATATACTTCACCACTCCTTCATAAGTAACAAAGTAATCGGATGAAGTGCCAATCAGTGAACTCTTGATTTTAATCCGTTCGTCAGAGCCATACAACACTTCATCAATCGCATCGTCCGGCAACTCCTTAACCGGTGTTTTCAACGTTACATCGTACTTCTCAAGCAAAGCACCGATTTGCCAGAAAATCATCGCATTCTTATATTTTCCCAAAGGAGCTATCGCACCTTCGTAAATGGAAAGTTCACGTTCGGGAATCACTTTGTCCACGTCAATCTGATTGACTACTCCCAACCCTTTACACTTCGGACACGCTCCTTGCGGTGAATTGAATGAGAAATTATGCGGAGCCGGTTCACGATAAGACAACCCGGTGACAGGACACATGAGCCGCTTACTATAATGCCGGATACTTTCGGACTGGGCATCCAAAATCATCATCAGCCCGTCTCCCTGACGCATGGCAGTTGCCACACTCTGTTTCAAACGCCGATCGTCTTTCTCTGCAACCACTAATTTATCGATAACCACTTCTATATCGTGATTCTTATAGCGATCGAGCTTCATACCATGTGCGATTTCATGCACTTCTCCGTCCACCCGTACATATAAATATCCCTTTTTACGTATCTGTTCAAAAAGTTCTCTATAATGTCCTTTACGTGAACGCACCAATGGCGCCAGCAAATATATTTTCCTTCCTTTATAATCTTTCAGAATCAAATCCAGAATCTGCTCTTCGGTGTATTTCACCATTTCTTCCCCCGACAGATACGAATAGGCAATTCCCGCACGGGCATACAACAAACGAAGATAATCATAGATCTCGGTAGTTGTTCCTACAGTAGAACGGGGATTTTTATTCGTTGTTTTCTGTTCAATGGAGATAACCGGACTCAAGCCTGTTATTTTATCAACATCCGGCCGTTCCAGATTGCCCAGGAAATTGCGGGCATAGGCTGAAAAAGTTTCGATATAGCGGCGCTGTCCCTCGGCAAAAATCGTATCGAAGGCTAGAGAAGATTTTCCACTACCGCTCAATCCGGTGATAACAGTCAAACTGTTACGGGGAATCTCGGCATCAATGTCCTTCAAATTGTGCACGCGCGCACCATACACATTAATATATTCTGTTTCCTGCATATTCATATCCTTCCATAAATGTTGCAAAATTAATGTTTCCGCCCGAAATATGCTCCTAAAAAAGCACAATATTATTTTCTTAACTCAAATCTTATGAAGATATAGGGCATTATTTGTACCTTTGTTCCTTGATTTCAAGAACCAATAGTTATAATTTGATGAAACCGATAAACCGAATATTCTTATTTCTGCTTTTTGTAAGCGTTTCATACGCTATCAGTTATGCACAGGAAAACCAATCTTATTTCTTGCATACCATCGAAAAAGGACAAAGTTTATACTCCATTTCCAAGATGTATAATGTCACCACGTCAGACATCATACGTCTGAATCCTGGTTGTGACGAAAAGATCTATGCCGGACAAACCATCAAAATCCCTACAGGAAAAGAAAGTCAGAAGGGAGAAACATTCCATACAATCCAAGCCGGAGAAACATTGTACAAACTGACATCGATGTATAATGTGTCCGCTAAAGATATTTGTGAAGCAAACCCAGGTTTGAGTGCCGAGAATTTCCGTCTCGGACAAGTTATTCTGATTCCGCAAAAAAAAGAAGAACAAACTGCCGCCGTAGTTCAAACGCCTACTGAACAATCGACCATTCAAGGTCCTGTTGTTCCGAGATGCAAAGATATGCATAAAGTAAAGCGCAAAGAGACTATATTCAGCGTGAGCCGTGAATACGGAATCAGCGAGCAGGAGTTAATTGACGCTAACCCGGAACTGAAAAAGGGTATGAAAAAGGGACAATTCCTTTGCATCCCCTACCCGGCAGCAACCACTGTACAGCCAACAAAGAAAGAAGATCCATACGCTGTTCCTCCCAGCAATAGCGAGCTTTTCCATAACAATAAGGAGACTCCCCAAAAACTGTCTACCATTAAGGCTGCCTTGTTGTTGCCTTTCCAGGAGCACAAACGCATGGTGGAATATTACGAAGGCTTCCTGATGGCAGTAGACAGTCTGAAACGTACGGGTGTTTCTCTTGATTTATATGTATATGACAGTGGAAAAGACATTTCTACATTGAATACAATTCTTGCCAAAAACGAGATGAAGAGTATGAATATCATCTTCGGCCCGATGCATCAGAATCAAATAAAACCATTGTCAGACTTCGCGAAGAAGAACGATATACGCCTGGTGATTCCTTTCTCTCAAAAGGGAGAAGAGGTATTCAACAATCCTGCCGTATTTCAGATTAACACGCCTCAATCTTATTTATATTCAGAGGTTTATGAGCATTTCACCCGTCAATTCCCTAATGCGAACGTTATTTTTATCGAACCGTCGAGTGCTGACAAGGAGAAAACGGAATTTATCAACGGCTTGAAACAAGAGTTGAAGAGCAAAGGAATTCCTATGAGAACCGTCAGCGAAAGCGCAACTAAAGAAACATTGAAAGCAACACTTCGCAGCGATAAAGAAAACATTTTCATCCCGACATCGGGCAGTAATGTTTTACTGATTAAGGCACTTCCTCAACTGACGTTGTTAGTGAGAGAGAATCCTACAGAAAAAATTCACCTGTTCGGTTATCCGGAATGGCAGACTTACACCAGAGATCATCTGGAAAGTTTCTTTGAGTTGGATGTATATTTCTACTCTTCATTCTATACCAATACATTGTTCCCGGCAGCCGTGCAATTCACCAACGCTTATCATAAATGGTATAGTAAAGATTTGGCAAGCAAATACCCTAATTACGCAATGCTTGGCTTCGACACTGGTTTCTTCTTCTTGAAGGGATTATCGCTCTATGGCTCGGAATTGGAAAACAATCTGACTAAAATGAACCTGACTCCAATCCAGACAGGATTCAAATTCCAGCGCGTGAACAACTGGGGAGGATTTATTAATAAGAAAGTGTTCTTCATACGTTTCACTAAGAATTTTGAATTAGTAAAACTTGATTTCGAATAATACGAAAATGATAAAGATAAAACCATTTTTGATTGCAACACTCCTACTTACAGGATTTGCTCTTCCTGCCACTGCCCAAATTGGAGAAGCACGCAGCAATTTATCAGTAGGTGTTAATGGAGGTGTCAACTTAAACAGTGTTTCTTTCACTCCCAGTATCAAGCAAAATAGCTTGATGGGAATTACCGGAGGGGTGACGGCACGTTATATATCCGAGAAGTATTTTGCCATGATTTGTGGTGCACAAGTCGAATTGAATGTATCACAAAGGGGTTGGGATCAATTGTTTGAAACGGTATCATTGGACGATAACGGATATGAAGTCACCTCAAAGGATCCGAGCAAAACTTATACCCGCAAAATGACCTATATTGATATTCCTTTTCTAGCCCATCTTGCTTTCGGACGAGACAGAGGATTACAATTCTTTGTTCATGCAGGTCCTCAAATCAGCTTTCTGATAAGCGAATCGGAAACAATAAAAGGTATTGATATGAACACCTTATCCAATACACAGAAAGCCGTATACGGAGTTAAGATTCAGAATAAATTCGACTACGGTATTGCCGGTGGCGGTGGCGTAGAACTCCGAACAAAGAAAGCTGGCAGCTTCATCGTTGAAGGTCGTTACTACTTTGCACTGTCTGACTTTTACAGCACCACAAAGAAAGACTATTTCGCCCGTGCAGCGCATGGAACAATTACCATAAAGCTCACATACTTATTTGACTTGAAGAAATAAAATCCTCTCCCTCCTCCTTTCGAGAGAAGAAGCTTAAAATATTTACAAAGCATCACTTTAGGGATACTCATTTAATAAGGCAACTAACTCGCAATGAATTAGTTGCCTTATTTGTATCTTTAAAACAGGAATATTCAGTAAATGCCCCGTTTTAGAGATGCTAAAACATAGCTTTAGAGAGCAAAAAGCATCGCTTTAGAAGAGTTAAAGCGATGCTTTTCATTAATCATATTAACGAATTATCCAAATATAGGAAAATATCTTATCTCAATCTATCCGCAGCCTTTACCATCACCTCATCGCGTCCAATAGCACGAACAGCCAATATATTCAGAATAATGGAAATAAGTGGTAAACACAATGCCCAGCCTACCCGGAACATATTTGCATCATTCTTCAACGCAAAATAAAAAGCGAGGGCAGCAATGTAATAACCGACTAACAACAAGCTATTGAAAATCGTCATACGGATCTGCAACATACGGTTCTTATATAAAAAAATGGTAGCCACGGCAACGATAGCACTAAGCATCAGAATCCCGAATAAACCCCATGTAGACTGAAAAGCGTCGTTTATTTCCAATCCTAATGCCTTAAAAGGATGTTCGCCCATTGTATCAATGAAGTAACCTATCGGCATACACATAGCTGCAATCAGCAATCCTGTAACAATCAATAAATAAACAGTTTGAATTCGTTGAATCATAAGTATTCTAAATAGTAGTTGAGTTAAACAATAATAGCCAAGCAATAAGGAGTAGGGATAATCATCCCACTTACTACTTGACTATCAAATTCTTCGTCAGAAAATAAATTACTGAAGTTTTTCTTTCTCCTTAGCCGGATTTCTATAATATACTTTCCCTTCGATGTATTCTTGCGTAGCAATCAAGTCCGGTTTCGGCAATTTCTCATAATAACGAGAAATTTCGATTTGCTCTCTATTTTCAAACACTTCTTCCAAGTTGTCATTGTAAGAGGCAAACTCTGCCAATTTCTTTGAAAGATCGTTTTTGATTTCTACACTGATCTGATTAGCACGCTTGCCAATAATGGCAACAGTTTCATAAACATTACCTGTATCAGCACAGAGTTCCATCATGTCACGGGTTACTGTTGTAGCAGGAGCATTCGTTTTTTTGTAGTCCATAAATCTATTTAAATTTAGTCTTTAATTACTTTCTGTGATTCATTGAATATTTTTTCGGCTTCTTTCAAATATTTACTTTCAGGAAATTCATTCTTGAAAGCGTAATATTCGTCCACTGTTTCGCGGTAACGTTCCATCTTCTTGTCTTCTACACTATAAATAGCCATTTCGTGTCTCGCACGCAGAATCAAGATAGAAAGTTCTTCACGATAATCGGTATAAGGATAATCCTTCAGTGCATTTTGAGCTGTGATTACACAAGACTCATAGTTATTACCTAAATAATTACCCAAATTATAATATAATTTTGCAGAATAAAGTTCTTTCAAAACCAGCTTATCCTGCAAAGCAAAAATCATATCCTGCGCTTCCTGCTTCTTTGTGCTGTTCGGGAAATACTCCATGAACATCTGCAACTGCTGGATAGCCTGATAAGTGCTTGATTGATCCAAACGTGGTTCCGGGGTATCCAGAAATAAAGCTTTACCTGCATGAAAACGTGCCAGTTCGGTAAAAGTGCCACGAGGATATGTATTGAAATAGGTGATAAAT
This sequence comes from uncultured Phocaeicola sp., assembly GCA_948579315.1. GTDB lineage: Bacteria > Bacteroidota > Bacteroidia > Bacteroidales > Bacteroidaceae > Phocaeicola. Next base: position 37,474 of record CAPAOL010000023.1, on the reverse strand, counting down.
GTTTGGGCAGCTGTCTGATAATCTTTCTGATTATAATAACTCATTCCCAGCATATACAAAGACTCTTCCGCTTTATCGGTTCCTTTCAGAATGGTTATCAACTCATTCAGCAACGTAGCTGAACGATTATACTGTCCCTTCGCAAAATAGTTTTTGGCAGCTTCGTACTTGTATTCGTAATCGGTGCTTTTCAGCAATTTATTGTACTCTCCACATGATGTCAGAGTAGCCGCCGCAAGCAAAGTTATAATGATATTTTTCTTCATCCTATTTAAAAATAATGCGCAAAGTTACTTATTCGCCGGGAATTTAGCAATTAATCTGTGTTTTTTAATACATAAAAGGCGTTAAACATCGACAAAAGGAGAGAAAATGACGTCGAATTGCAAACGCCAAACTGTAAACGGCAGGTAATAAACGAATCACACAGAAATCATGATTGACATAAATCTGACGAACAAACATCAGATTTCTTGTTATAAGGCAGAAAAAAACTTGTTATAAAGCAGAAAAAAAATAGTGACGGTATATGCCCGGGATAGTGACGGTATCGGTGAAGTATATCGTCACTATCTGCATCGGATAGCGTCACTATTTTTATAGCAGAAAACGGCAAACAAATGTGTTATCCCATTCAAAGACAACACAGCTATTTACCGTTCCATGTTGATCGTTTACTGCTATATCTACAGCTTGTACAAATCACTTGCAGCCAGCAGATCGACTTTCTTTTCTTTCAATACCTCGATACATTTGTCCAGATTGCTGGGGCGAATTACCACATTTGCAATATTGTTATTGGCAAACGAATACATATATTCAATAAATACACCCTCGTCTGATAAATATCCCAGCACTTTTGCCAAAGCACCCGGTATATTGGGACAGCTTATACCTACTACATCAGTCACATTCACTGCAAAATGATTATCTTTTAAAGCTTTGTATGCTTTATCCGGATCAGATACTATTCCACGCAAAATACCAAAATCAGCATTTTCGGCAATGCACAAGGCAGAAAGGTTGACATTTTCTTTCGCCAGCACTTCAGTCACTTCCGTCAAACGACCTGACTTATTTTCCAAAAAGATAGAAAGTTGCTTTGCTACCATATTTATTAAAGTATTAAGTAATAAGTATTAAGTAACAAGCATTAGGTATTAGGCAACAAGTATTACCGCAGTTCCAAAATCACCCGCATGGTTAATACTTAATACTTAATACCTAATACTTATTTATATTTTTCTGTTATCAATCACACGTTTCGCTTTACCTACGCTACGCTCAATGCTGCGAGGCTCTACCAGTTTCACGTTGACTCCCAATCCAAGCACGCTTTGCAAACGTCCTCCCAGCTTTTTCTTCAAAGCCAGCATTTTGTTGATCTCATCAGAATAGAATTCCGGACGTACTTCAACCTGGAGTTCCATCGTATCGGTATTGTTTTCACGACCCACTATCAACAAATAATGCGGTTCAAACTCTGCCATTTCAAGAATGACAGATTCAATCTGTGTCGGGAATACGTTTACACCACGGATAATCAACATATCATCACTGCGTCCCAAAATACGATCCATACGTACTAATGTACGCCCGCAAGAACATTTATCATGATGCAAAGCAGTCAAATCACGCGTACGGTAACGAAGCAACGGCATACCTTCTTTGGTCAGGTGGGTAAATACCAGCTCGCCCGTTTGTCCCGGCTCAACCGGTTGCAAAGTATTCGGATCGATAATTTCCGGGAAATAATGGTCTTCATTCAAGTGAGTGCCATTCTGACATTCGCACTCGAAACCGACACCCGGTCCGGCAATTTCACTCAACCCATAAATATCGTATGCTTTGATTCCCAGTTTCTCTTCAATTTCATGACGCATATTTTCCGTCCAAGGTTCCGCACCGAACGCACCGACTTTCAGTTGAAATTCTTCACGTGGCAAACCGGAATCTTTGATTGCATCTGCCAGATAAAGCGCATAAGAAGGGGTGCAACAAAGCACTGTCGCTCCGAAATCATGCATCAAAGTGATCTGTTTTTCAGTGTTGCCACTGGACATCGGAATAACAGAAGCACCGATATTCTCGGCTCCGGCATGTGCTCCCAGTCCACCCGTAAACAGTCCGTATCCGTATGATACCTGAAAAATATCAGAACGGCCCGCTCCGTAAGCGGTAAAAGCACGTGATATACATTCCGCCCAGGAGGCCAAGTCCTTACGGGTATATCCGACAACCGTCGGCTTTCCGGTCGTTCCGGAAGAGGCATGAATACGTACAATCTGGCTCATCGGCACGGCACAAAGTCCGAACGGATAATTATCTCTTAAATCATGTTTCGTGGTAAACGGCAGTTTTACAATATCATCAATACTATTGATATCATCGGGTGTTATTCCCATTTCCTGCATCTTCTTTCGATAGAAAGGAGTGTTGTGATAGACGTAATCTACAATTTTCTTGAGTCGTATGCTTTGAATCTTGCGAAGACTTTCGCGGTCCATACACTCAATGCTCTCATTCCAAATCATGTGTTTCTGGTATTACTAGTTGTATGAATCTGTTTTTTGATATTAATATGTTGCAAAGTAAAGGATTTATTTGGAAAAATGATTTGTTATCTCGATTATTTTACCGAATATTGCTCCACTTTTTAGGATTTAACTATGAATTATGAACTAACATCAGCTTACAAACCTACCGGGGATCAGCCGGAAGCGATAGCACAACTGACTGAAGGGGTACTTCAGGGAGTTTCCGCACAGACTTTATTGGGAGTGACCGGATCGGGAAAAACATTTACCATAGCCAATGTGATCGCCAATATCAACAAACCTACGTTGATTTTGAGCCATAACAAGACATTGGCTGCCCAGCTCTATAGTGAGTTTAAAGGTTTCTTCCCCAATAATGCGGTAGAATATTACGTTTCTTACTATGACTATTATCAGCCGGAGGCCTATCTCCCGAGCAGTGATACTTATATAGAGAAAGATCTTGCCATCAATGACGAAATCGACAAACTTCGACTCGCGGCCACTTCTGCCCTACTCTCCGGACGAAAAGACGTGGTAGTGGTTTCTTCCGTATCTTGTATCTACGGTATGGGAAATCCTTCGGACTTCTACAAAAATGTCATTGAAATAGAACGGGGACGGATGATGGACCGCAATGTCTTTTTACGTCGTCTGGTAGACAGTTTGTATGTCCGCAATGATATTGACTTGAACCGTGGAAATTTCCGCGTTAAAGGTGATACTGTGGATATCTATCTGGCTTATACCGACAATCTGCTCCGTGTCACCTTTTGGGGGGATGAGATTGATGGTATAGAAGAGGTAGACCCGATCACAGGAGTCACCATTGCCCCATTCGACGCCTATAAGATTTATCCTGCCAATTTGTTTATGACGACCAAAGAGGCTACTCTCCGTGCTATCCACGAAATAGAAGATGACCTGACCAAACAAGTGGCATTCTTCGAGTCTATCGGTAAAGAATATGAAGCCAAACGACTATATGAACGGGTGACTTACGATATGGAAATGATACGGGAGTTAGGGCATTGCTCCGGAATTGAGAATTATTCCCGTTATTTCGACGGTCGTGCTGCCGGCACTCGTCCTTATTGTCTGCTCGATTTCTTTCCGGACGATTTTCTGATTGTCATTGACGAAAGCCACGTAAGTGTACCTCAAATCCGTGCGATGTACGGAGGAGACCGTGCACGTAAAATCAATCTGGTAGAATATGGTTTCCGATTGCCTGCGGCTATGGACAACCGTCCGTTGAAATTCGAAGAGTTTCAGGAAATGGCGAAACAGGTAATTTATGTCAGTGCCACACCGGCAGATTATGAATTGATTCAGTCTGAAGGTATCGTCGTAGAGCAGGTGATTCGTCCTACGGGACTGCTTGATCCTGTCATCGAAGTGCGCCCGAGCCTTAATCAGATTGACGACTTAATGGAAGAAATCCAGCTCCGCATTGAAAAGGAAGAACGCGTACTCGTCACCACACTAACCAAACGAATGGCAGAAGAACTGGCAGAGTATCTTCTTAATAATAATGTAAGATGTAACTATATCCATAGTGATGTCGATACATTGGAACGTGTGAAGATTATGGATGATCTCCGCCAAGGAATCTATGATGTGCTTATCGGAGTCAACCTGCTTCGTGAGGGACTCGATCTTCCGGAAGTATCGCTCGTTGCTATTCTTGATGCTGACAAAGAAGGATTCCTCCGCTCCCACCGTTCACTGACGCAAACGGCAGGACGTGCTGCCCGTAATGTGAACGGCAAGGTAATCATGTATGCGGACAGGATGACGGATAGCATGAAACTGACGATTGACGAAACCAATCGCCGCCGGGAAAAACAGTTGGCATACAATGAAGCAAACGGAATTACTCCACAGCAGATTAAGAAGGCCAGAAACTTGTCAGTATTCGGCAATGCCAAAGAGACGGATGAATTGCTGAAAGAAAGACATGCTTATGTAGAACCTTCTACTCCGAACATTGCAGCAGATCCGGTAGTGCAGTATATGAGTAAAGCGCAAATGGAAAAGAGTATCGAACGTACTCGCAAACAGATGCAGGAAGCAGCCAAGAAACTCGAATTTATTGAAGCTGCACAATATCGTGACGAATTGTTGAAACTGGAAGACTTGATGAAAGAGAAATGGGGATAAAAACTCCCACTTTTCATATATTACACAATGTATGTCACCATAATTAGCTTATATGCACGGATTACATGGTTCCTCGAATGATGACTGTCATAAAGCAACCGCGTAATCCGCGCAATCCGTGCCCAATAATATAAGGTTATTTTGCAAGGGTTCTTACGATTGCTAAGGGTTAGAACTCTTAACAAACCTGTAACACAGGATTTAATCTATTAATTAGTGTTATAAAAACACCAATTAATAGTTGATAATTTGCAAAGTTGCCAAAACTCCGTATCTTTGCACTGTGTTTTTCATAGTATTAGATTTAAGGTTAACAAAGGTTGGAGCAAGGCGTTGCTCCTTTTTTTATACCTATACGTCATCTAAAACCTTTTCAACAACTATCTTCCCTAGAAGGGACATTCACAATAAATGCTGCCCAATTTGATTATCAGACAGCATTTATATTTCAAAATTTACATCAATAAACCTTAGAGCGCTTTCTCAATAGCGGCTTTAATCAACGGCTCCATTATATCATACCCATCACTTGTCGGATGTACTCCATCTTTAGTATATTGGGAATTCAAGGCCTGATTTTCATCCACCATTGCCTTATAATAATTAACAAACGGAATTTTATTAGCCTTTGCATAAGCCTCTATCCGGTCATTTAAAGATTTTATTTTCTGTGGAGCATCTTTTATTTCCATTCTCCATTTAAACGCAGCGGCTGGCAATACGGAAGTCAGAATTACTTTTATCTTATTTGCTTTTGCCAATTCTACCATAGAAACGATGTTTCCAAATGTATAATCTTCATTATAAGCTTGTGTGTTTTCGGCGACATCATTGGTTCCGGCATTAATCACCACTAAAGCAGGAGAAAGATTAATCACGTCTTCCCGAAAACGTAACAAGAATTGATAGGAAGTCTGCCCACCGATTCCACGACCGATGTAACCGTTTGATTTGAAAAAGTCCGGATGAGTACGTACCCAGCCTTCCGTAATGGAATTTCCCATAAACACAACTCGTTTGTCTTTCTTCGTTGCTTGTGGAAGTGCAGCATTTTGTTTTGAATAACGAGCTAAATTTCCAAAATCATTTTTCTGTGCATAGCTTTCTCCTATTGAGAAACTCAAGCAAACAACAGCCAATAACATCCATTGGCTCAATCTTCTTTTATCCATGTTTATATTAAGTATTAGTAATATGATATTTTGCGCAAAGATAAAAAAAACTCCATACATAGACGCCCAAAATATCAAATAACCGTTAAGGCGAAAGAAGCTTTTCTTAATCTATGTTATATAACATGCTATTTTTCTTGGATTATTTGCTAATTTAGCAGAAGTCCGTATCTTTGCAATGTGTTTTTCATAGTATTAGATTTAAGGTTAACAAAGGTTGGAGCAAGGCGTTGCTCCTTTTTTTATGCCTATATATTTGATTCCCTAAAAAAGAATGGTATTTTTGTAGAATCACAATTATTATCCGAAACATGAAACGCAAACTACTTTGTACCACTCTAATAATAGCCATTCTGTGTGTTATCAGTATTATTGTATGCAACAGAACGATCAAGAAGCATACAGTCTCCAAATTATATACGGAAGTGGGTATTATCCCCTCCAACAAGGTAGGATTACTCCTTGGAACTTCTCCCAAATTGAAAAATGGAAACAATAACTTATATTTCGATTATCGTATTCTTGCAGCAGTAGAGCTATATAAAGCAGGGAAAATTAAATATATCCTTATTAGCGGCGATAACCGTAAAAAGGATTACAATGAACCGGAAGAAATGAAAAAGGCACTCATACAAAAAGGCGTTCCGGAAAAATTCATTTATTTAGATTATGCCGGATTCCGGACTCTCGACTCTGTTGTACGTGCCAAAGAAGTGTTTGGACAGAATCAACTGACTATCATCTCCCAGCGTTTCCATAACGAACAAGCCATCTACCTTGCCGAGAAAAATGGAATAGACGCTATCGGCTATAATGCCCAAAATGTAAATGCTTATGCCGGACTGAAAACTAATATCCGCGAATTGCTCGCAAGAGTGAAAATGTTTATAGATTTAGGTATAGATAAGCAACCTCATTTCTTAGGAGAAAAGATTTATATTGGAAGCAACCATGAAACAATAAATTCAACTCAATGATCATAATAAATACAAGTATCCTCCTATCCATACGTAGAGACACATTATTAATAGATTTTGGTGGTGAACGTATCGAAATAAAAAGGAAATTCAGAGAATATAAACATAAAAACAACGCATAAGAAAAAATATGTTCTTTTGTTCTTATGTCTAAAAGCAATAAAAACTTGTCTATTATGGAAATAAACCAAGCTGCACCCAAATTTCAAGACACATTAATTGCCCCTATGCATACAGCAGAGCATTTACTCAATGCAACCATGGTGAAAACCTTTGGCTGTCCACGTTCTCGCAATGCCCACATCGAAAGAAAAAAGAGCAAATGCGACTATATACTTTCTTCATGTCCGACAGCGGAACAAATCCAGTTCATTGAAGAGACAGTAAATGAAGCAATCAGTCAAAACCTCCCTGTGACTGTTGAGTATATGACACATGAACAGGCCAAAGACATCGTAGATTTAAGCAAACTACCTGCTGACGTAAGTCCTACCCTTCGCATTGTCCGCATTGGAGATTATGACGCCTGTGCCTGTATCGGATTGCATGTATCAAATACTTCTGAAATGGGAACTTTCAAAATCATTAGCTATGACTATGACGAAGAAAGGCAAACATTAAGAATAAGATTCAAACTAATCGAGAAGAAATAGACATATTATCAAATTAATATCTATCTTATATAATTATTAGATAATCTTAAGAATGACAGGAATAACACCACACGAATATCAGCAAACGAAATAATCATTATTTCGAGAACTCTGAATACAGTCAGTCACTTTCTATGAGTTGGCAAAATGTTCTGAAGAGATAATGAATAAAATGATGAGAAAAATTAAAGAAAAAGTAGTCTAAAATTGCTTTTATGTAATTTATAAGTTACCTTTGTGAAATGAAGGTAAGAGAAGTCATAACATATAAAGAATATTTTGATGATTTTTTCAAGAAACAACCACAGAAGGTTCGCGATAAAATCATCAAAGTGCTAGATATTATTGAGCAAATAGACCGAATCCCAACGACATATCTAAAATACATAGAAGGTACTAATGGACTATTTGAGGTTCGCGTGCAACTAGGCAATAATATCTTCCGCATTTTTTGTTTCTTTGACGGTAATAAATTGGTTGTTTTGTTAAGTGGCTTTCAGAAAAAGACACAAAAAACACCACCAGAAGAAATAAAAAGAGCAGAACGGCTTATGACCGACTATTATAAAGAAAAAGAAAAGGAGATTTTAGAATGAATACAAAGACATTAGACCAAATCAAAAATGAGTATTACGGTGAAGTTGGAGCACCGGAACGAGACAAGCTTGAGCGAGAACTTGAGGCTTTGCGCATTGGCTTTAAGATACGAAGTGCCAGAGAAAAATTAGATATGACACAAGCAGAGCTTGCAAGTCGCATTGACAAGAAACGTACATTCATATCAAAAGTTGAAAACGATGGAGAAAATATTACTCTCAAAACATTATTTGATATTGTAGAACGTGGACTTGGTGGAAAATTAAATATCGAAGTGCAATTATAAAAATAATGCCGGAGTGCTTAACTCCGGCTTTCAATTGAATATCAGCTGAATGACAGGAATGACACCACACGAATATCAGCAAACGAAATAATCATTATTTCGAGAACTCTTTAATCCGTTGTTCCTCTTCCAGTTTACAAATCAGTAATGTATTATCTTTCTCTGCGATGATATATCCATCGAGTCCTTGAACGACAACTCGTTTTTCTTCGCTGGCATGCACAATACAATTCTTACTGTCATACAAACGTATATCGGTTCCTACTGTAGCATTTCCCGATTTATCTTGTGGTAAAAGACCGCGAAGTGCTCCCCATGTGCCTAAATCCGACCAGCCGAAAGAAGCCGGTAACACGTAAATTGCCTCCGCTTTTTCCATCACCGCATAGTCGATAGAAATACTTTCGCAAGTCGGGAACAACTTTTTGATTGTTTCATTTTCTTTTTCCGTATAGAAATCCGGGAAAATACGGTCAAAAATCTGTGCGATACCCGGAGCATATACACGCATCACGGAAGTGATAGTACGCACGTTCCACACAAAGATTCCCGCATTCCAGAAGTAATTACCTTCCACCAAATACTTTTCAGCTGTCTCTTTATCGGGTTTTTCCTTGAATGCGTCTACGGTATAAATTTCTTTATCTGTTTGAAGTTGGTTGGCAGCAGCAATATATCCGTAGCCTGTCTCCGGACGAGTCGGTCGAATACCTATTGTGACAATAGCACTGCTATCATCCGTAAAACGAAGTGCTTTCTCCATCACTCTACGGAACTCGCTCGTATTGATGACTAATGCATCTGAAGGAGTTACTACAATGTTAGCATGGGGATGCTTCTTTTTGATTTTCCAACAAGCAAATGCGATACAAGGTGCCGTATTTCGTGCACAGGGTTCCGCTAAAATATTACTTTCCGGAATTTCCGGCAACTGCTCCCGAACAATATCAATGTATTTTTCAGAAGTTACCACCCACATATTTTCTCTGGGGCAAACACCATCAAACCGGTCTGCCGTCAATTGAATCAGTGATCGGCCACATCCCATTACATCAATAAATTGTTTAGGACATTCCGGAGTGCTCATCGGCCAGAAACGGCTCCCTATGCCACCAGCCATTATTACAACATGATTATCCATACCTATCATCCTCCTGTAAAAAAAAATATTATTTAAATAAGCGCGCAAGTTACATTAAAATGTCCAAAACAGCAAATAAAGACCAAGAGTATTTAATTTTCCAACTGAATAATCGAAAAATTGTATTTCTACAATAATAGACAAAGGCCGCTCTCGAATAATAAGAACGACCTTTGTCTTTTCATTTCAATAGAATATAATCATCTTATTTATATTCTGCCCAGCTCTTGATAGCTATATCATCCACACTCATCGTACAGAAGGCATTGATAAATGCACTAGCCAGACGAGCGTTCGTAATCAATGGTACATTCAAATCAATGGCAGCGCGACGGATTTTATACCCATTACTTAATTCTCCGGCAGTCAAGTTCTTCGGTATATTAACTACCATATCTATTTCCTTGCTATGAAGCATCTCCAACGCCTGCGGATGCCCCTCTTCACTCGGCCAATAAACATGAGTACTCTCAATACCGCTCTCGGCAAGCGCTTTATGTGTACCGCCCGTCGCAAAGAGTTTATATCCCTTATTCACCAACATACGGGCTGCATCCATCATATCGGCTTTCTGTTTCATGGTACCCGTGGAAAGCAAGATATTCTTCTTCGGAATACGATAACCTACAGAAAGCATTGCTTTCAATACAGCACAAGAAGTATCCATACCAATACAACCTACTTCACCGGTGGAAGCCATATCTACTCCCAACACCGGATCGGCTTTCTGCAAACGGTTGAAAGAGAACTGTGAAGCCTTGATTCCCACATAGTCCAGTTCGAAAAGATTCTTTTCCGGTTTTTCGACAGGCAGGCCAAGCATAACCTTAGTTGCCAATTCGATAAAATTGATCTTCAACACTTTGCTGACAAATGGGAAAGAACGACTGGCACGCAAGTTACATTCGATCACCTTGATATCATTGTCTTTCGCCAAATACTGAATATTAAACGGACCAGAGATATTCAAAGCCTTGGCAATCTCACGGCTGATACGCTTGATACGACGAACAGTTTCTACATATAGCTTTTGTGGCGGGAACTGAATAGTCGCGTCACCGGAGTGTACTCCTGCAAATTCGATATGCTCACTAATAGCGTATGCCACAATTTCGCCATTCTGCGCCACGGCATCCATTTCTACTTCCTTGGCATGTTCAATAAACTGACTTACTACTACCGGATGTTTTTTCGAGACATTGGCTGCCAGTTTCAGGAAACGTTCCAGTTCTTCCTGATTGGAACAAACATTCATTGCAGCTCCCGAAAGTACATAAGAAGGACGGACAAGTACAGGAAAACCTACTTCTTCAACAAACTCCTGAATGTCATCCATAGATGTTAATTCACGCCAACGGGGCTGATCCACACCGATACGGTCGAGCATGGCAGAGAATTTCTCACGGTCTTCAGCGTTGTCAATGCTCTTGGCACTTGTGCCAAGGATATTGATATGCTGTGCATCCAGACGCAAAGCAAGATTATTTGGAATCTGACCGCCGGTAGATACAATTACCCCATGCGGATTCTCCAGTTCCAGAATATCCATCACACGTTCAAAAGTCAATTCGTCAAAGTACAAGCGATCGCACATATCGTAGTCCGTAGATACGGTTTCAGGATTATAGTTAATCATCACGCTGCGCCATCCTTCTTTACGAATAGTATTCAAAGCCTGCACACCGCACCAGTCAAATTCTACGGAAGAGCCGATACGATAAGCGCCGGATCCCAATACGACAATGGATTTATGGTCGCCCAAGTAATGAACATCATTTGCCACACCGCTATAAGTAAGATACAGATAATTGGTTTGTGCCGGATATTCAGCAGCCAAAGTATCGATCTGCTTCACTACCGGAAGAATACCCGCCTCTTTACGATGTTTGCGGACATAAAGAATACCATCCTCCATATCACCTTCGTAGCCGATGGCACGGGCAACCTGGAAATCAGAGAAACCTTGAACCTTGGCTTTACGAAGCAGTTCGTTTGGCAAATCGGCTATTTGTTTGTGATTATTTCCCCAGCTATGCAGTTCTTCGGAAGTCTGCATGATATTCATCAATTTCTGAAGGAACCATTTATCAATCTTAGTCAGTTCGTGTACCTGATCGATGGTGTAGCCGGCACGAAAAGCCTTCGAGATGACAAAAATACGTTTATCAGTCGGTTCGCGCAAAGCCTTGTCGATATCCTGAATAACCAGTTCCTTGTTTTCTACAAATCCGTGCATTCCCTGTCCGATCATGCGGAGCCCTTTCTGGATAGCTTCTTCAAAAGTACGACCGATAGCCATCACCTCACCGACAGATTTCATAGAAGATCCCAATTCTTTATCTACACCGTGGAACTTACCCAAATCCCAACGTGGAATCTTACATACAACATAATCCAGTGCCGGTTCGAAGAAAGCAGAAGTAGTCTTTGTTACAGAGTTCTTCAGGTCGAAGAGTCCGTAACCCAGTCCCAATTTAGCCGCAACGAAAGCCAGCGGATAACCCGTTGCCTTAGATGCCAAAGCCGATGAACGGGAAAGACGGGCATTTACTTCAATCACCCGATAATCTTCGGATTCGGGGTCGAAGGCATATTGTACATTACATTCGCCCACAATACCGATGTGGCGGATGATACGTATTGCCAGTTCCCGGAGTTTATGATATTCTTTGTTCGTAAGCGTTTGTGACGGAGCAATAACGATAGACTCACCGGTATGAATACCCAGCGGGTCGAAGTTTTCCATATTACAAACGGTGATACAGTTGTCGAAACGGTCACGTACCACTTCATATTCCACTTCTTTCCAACCACGAAGTGATTTTTCCACTAATACCTGCGGAGAGAAAGAGAACGCTTTTTCTACAAGAATATCCAGTTGCTCTTCGTTATCACAGAAACCGGAGCCCAAGCCACCCAATGCATACGCAGCACGAACAATTACGGGATACCCCAGTTCTTTTGCTGCGCGACGAGCATCTTCCGCATTTTCTACGGCTTCACTCTTAATGGTCTTTACATTGATTTCATTCAATTTCTGAACAAAAAGTTCACGATCCTCGGTATCCACAATGGCCTGTACCGGAGTACCAAGTACTTTTACATTATATTTTTCAAGAATACCTTCCTTATACAATGCCACTCCACAGTTCAAGGCTGTCTGACCACCGAACGCCAGCATAATGCCTTGCGGTTTTTCTTTCTGAATCACTTTCTCTACGAAATACGGAGTCACCGGGAGGAAGTAGATTTGATCCGCCACTCCTTCGGACGTCTGTACCGTAGCAATATTAGGATTGATAAGAATCGTTTCAATGCCTTCTTCCTTCAAGGCTTTGAGTGCCTGCGAACCGGAATAGTCAAACTCACCGGCCTCACCGATCTTCAGGGCACCGGAACCCAACAACAATACTTTCTTTATATTTTCTTTCATTGATTCTACTTTCTGGTTCACCACAGATTACACAGATTAACACAGATTTTTTATAATCCGTGATGAATATGGGTTATAATAGTTTTACAAATTCGTCGAACAGGAATTCCGTATCCGTAGGTCCACTCGCTGCTTCCGGATGGAATTGTGCAGAAAACCAAGGGTTTCTTTTATGCTTGATTCCTTCGTTAGAGCCATCATTCATATTAATAAATAACGGTTCCCAATCTGCACTCAACGTATTATTGTCTACGGCATAACCGTGATTTTGCGAGGTGATGAAGCAACGTTCAGTGCCTACCATACGCACCGGTTGGTTATGGCTACGGTGACCGTATTTCAATTTATAAATCTTGGCTCCTCCGGCTTTCGATAGCAGTTGGTTACCCATACAGATTCCGAAGATAGGCAGTTTCTCGTCTGACATTGCCTTGCGGATATTCTGCACCGCGGCATCACAGGTATCCGGATCCCCTGGTCCGTTAGAAATAAACAGTCCGTCAAATTCGAGTCCGTTATAATCATAATCCCAAGGTACACGAATCACCTCAACATTACGTTTCAGCAGACAACGAATGATATTAGTCTTCACACCGCAATCTACCAAAACCACTTTTTTAAGTTGTGAGTTAAAACCTGAAAGTTGAGAGTTGAGTTGCTCAATAGGAGTCGTTAATGGGAAAGAATGAGAGGTTCCGTCGGGAAGATAAGAGGTTATTTCTTTGCAGCTTACTCTGTCTACATAATTAATACTCTCATAATCTTCCATGTTCAATTCTTCATTCTCAACTTCATCGAAAACGATTTTCCCCATCATTACTCCATGTTCACGAAGAACTTTCGTCAACTCGCGTGTGTCAATGCCCGTGATACCAGGAACCTTTTCGCGTTTCAACCAGTCACCGAGGCTCTCCACAGCATTCCAATGGCTGTATTCATAAGAATAGTCACTTACGATAATCGCTTCCGCGTGGATCTTCTCACTTTCCATGAAAGTGGCAAGTCCATTCGGCTCGATAGTAAAAGGAGGAACACCGTAGTTACCTACCAAAGGATAGGTAAGCGTCATCAACTGTCCGGCGTATGAAGGGTCAGTGAGGCTCTCCGGGTATCCGGTCATGGCAGTATTAAACACTACTTCGCCCGCCACCGGCTTCTCGTAGCCAAACGACTTACCGGAAAACCGGCTCCCGTCGTCAAGGATTAATGTCACATTTCTCATTCTTATTATTGAATCGTTGTATGGTTGTTAGAATTGATACATTTGTTCTATATAGTCGATGAACGCCCGGTTCACCATTTTCACACCACCCGGTGTAGGGTAGTTACCGCTAAAATACCAGTCGCCTTTATGATGCGGACAAGCCTCGTGCAATCCCTCCAACGGTTGATAGACGATTTCCACTTTCGCCTTGGTTCCCTTGGGTGTCAGTAGTTCCACCATTTTGGCAGAGATTTCCTCATCAGTGAACGGAGCATAAATGTCTTTCACATAGTTTACCATCTGCTCTTTCGGCAGTCCTACCTGCTCTTTCGACTTACGATATGCGGCCGCAATCACATCTTTCATATCCCGTTCCTTTAAAAGTTCGACAGCAGCCCTGAAGGCGATAAACTCGCTCATCTTTGCCATATCAATACCGTAATAGTCAGGATAACGCACCTGCGGAGAAGAAGATACGATGACAATCTTCTTCGGACCGAGACGGTCGAGAATACCGATAATACTTTGTTTCAGCGTAGTGCCACGCACAATGCTGTCATCGATAATCACCAAATTATCGACACCGGGTACAAGACTTCCGTATGTAATATCATACACATGGGCAGCCAAATCATTACGACTGTTTCCTTCGGCGATGAACGTACGGAGCTTAATATCCTTGATTGCCACCTTTTCGCTACGAATACGACGGGAAAGAATAACTTCCAACTCCTCCATATTCGGGTTATGCCCCAATGCAGCGATCTGCTGCACTTTCTCCTCATTCAAGTAATCATCCAGTCCCTGCAACATTCCGTAGAAAGCAACCTCTGCAGTGTTGGGAATAAAAGAGAAGACCGTATGATCGATGTCATTATTGATTGCTTTCAGTATTTTCGGAACCAACTTTTCGCCCAGCCGTTTCCTTTCTTTATAAATATCGACGTCACTGCCACGGGAGAAATAGATACGTTCGAAAGAACAAGCCTGATTTTCACGCGGCTTATTGATTTGCGAAGTACGGATCTTTCCCTCTTTGCTAATCAACAATGCCTGCCCCGGTTGCAGTTCCTTGATTTCCTCAAACGGAACATTCAAAGCTGTCTGGATCACCGGACGTTCGGAAGCAAGAACAGCTATCTCGTCATCCTGATACCAAAATGCAGGCCGGATGCCCCACGGGTCACGGATAGCGAAAGATTCACCGCTTCCGGTCAATCCACAAATAACATATCCCCCATCCCATTCGCGACTGGAAGTACGCAGTACGTTTGCCAAATCAATATGTTCTTCTATATAATGCGTGATGCCCATGCCCGTAAGCCCTTCGGCTTCGGCAAGATTGAATACACGCTCCACTTCACGGTCAAGACGGTGTCCCACCTGTTCCAACATGATATATGTATCGGCATATTTACGCGGATGCTGACCAATGGCAGTGATACGGGCAAATATTTCGTCCACATTCGTCATATTGAAGTTTCCGCAAAGAGCGAGATTCTTGGCACGCCAGTTATTTCTTCTTAAAAATGGATGCACGTATGAGATTCCGGATTTTCCCGTAGTGGAATAACGAAGATGCCCCATATATACTTCCCCGGCAAAAGGCAGGACTCGTTTGGCATACGCAGCATCATGCAACTGTTCGGGAGTGAGCTCCTTAAAATTGTTTTGAACATTTTCAAAAATCTCCGTAATAGCTCCGGAGCCTAAAGCACGTTCACGAAACATATATTCTTCACCCGGATTTGCTTCCAGTTTCACACATGCCAGTCCCGCACCCTCCTGTCCACGGTTATGTTGTTTCTCCATCAACAGGTAGAGCTTATTAAGACCGTACATCCATGTTCCATACTTTTTCTCGTAATACTCCAACGGTTTAAGCAAGCGTATCATGGCAACGCCACATTCATGTTTCAATTGTTCCATCTATACTATTTACGATTTGACGATTTACTATTTACGATTTAAATTACCACTGCCAATCAAACAACTTACTATCTATCATTGATTCTTCAATCGTAAATAGTAAATAGTAAATTGTCTAATTGTAAATCACATTACTCTACCGTTACGGACTTCGCCAGATTTCTCGGCTGATCTACATCCATCCCCTTACATACCGCAATGTGATAAGCAAGAAGTTGGAGAGGTACCGTAGTAATTAACGGATCGAGACACTCTATTGTTTCAGGAAGTTCGATACTACAATCGGCAATCTTGCTGATAACCGTATCTCCCTTCGTAACGAACGCAATCACTTTTCCCTTCCTCGCCTTGATCTCCTGAATATTACTTAGCACTTTTTCGTACAGTCCATTCTGCGTAGCAATCACCACTACCGGCATTTCCGCGTCAATCAAAGCAATCGGTCCGTGCTTCATCTCGGCAGCCGGATAACCTTCGGCGTGAATATAAGATATTTCTTTCAATTTCAATGCTCCTTCCAAGGCAACAGGATAACTATATCCGCGTCCCAAGTAAATAAAGTTGTGCGCATACGTGAAAGTTTTCGATAATTCCGCCAGGGTATCATTCAGTTTCAGCACTTCTTTCATCTTCTCCGGAATATGATTTAATTCCTGTACAATTGAAAGATAATGCCGTTCGTCAATTGTTCCTTTCGCTTTGGCAAGCGTCAATGCCAGCATTGCCAACACAGTGACCTGTCCGGTAAACGCTTTGGTGGAAGCGACTCCGATTTCCGGACCTACGTGGATATACGAACCGGTGTGAGTGGCACGGGGAATAGAAGACCCGATAGCATTGCAAATACCATATATAAATGCTCCGCGGCTTTTTGCCAATTCCACAGCAGCCAAAGTATCCGCAGTCTCACCGCTTTGGGAGATTGCTATCACTACATCCTGTCCGTCAATCACCGGATCGCGGTAACGGAATTCGGAAGCATACTCCACTTCCACCGGTATGCGGCAGAAACTTTCAATCAGATGCTTACCAATCAGTCCGGCATGCCAGGAAGTTCCGCAGGCAACGATAATAAACCGTTTGGCATTCAGTAGCTTTTCCCGATGATCGATCACAGCGGAAAGTACCACATTGTCTGCTTCCACATTGATACGTCCGCGCATACAATCATGAATACAATCGGGCTGTTCGAAAATCTCTTTCAACATAAAATGCGGATATCCCCCTTTTTCCAGCTGGCCGAGATTAAGCTCCACCTTTTTAATTTCAGGTGTCATTTCAACATTACTCAAGTTGACCACCTTCAATTCTTTTCCCAGATGGAGAACAGCAATTTCTCCGTCTTCCAGATAAACCACCTTATCTGTATATTCTACAATCGGAGTGGCATCCGAAGCAAGGAAGAACTCGTCCGCTCCAATCCCCACTACCAGCGGGCTACTCTTACGGGCAGCAATAATCTCATCGGGATGCTCTTTATCAAGAATCGCAATCGCATAGGCACCAATCACTTCTCCCAACGCCAATTGAACGGCTGTCAACAAACTGACTTGATTAGTGACTTTCATGTATTCTATTAATTGAACAAGGACTTCGGTATCTGTACTACTTTTAAAAATATAGCCTTTGGCTTGAAGTTTTTCTTTGAGAACGGCGTAGTTTTCAATAATACCGTTATGAATGAGAGCGAGCTTTTCGGAAGAAGAGTAATGAGGGTGGGCGTTAGCGGAACAAGGTTCCCCGTGAGTAGCCCAACGAGTATGGGCAATTCCGATTGTACCGGAAATATCTTTTTGTGTGACGAAATTTTCAAGATCGGAGACTTTTCCTTTCGTCTTATACACATTTAACTGTCGGTCATCACTGATGATTGCTACCCCCGCGCTATCATATCCACGATACTCCAGTCGCTTCAGCCCTTTTATAAGGATAGGGTAGGCTTTTCGTTTACCAATATAGCCTACTATTCCACACATATTATGATATTTTTATTTCGACTGCAAATATACACATTACAAATAACATAAAGACAACAAAAAGCATATTTATTTGACAGAAACGCATAAAAAAGTTGTAAACACATCAAAAAGTTAAATAATATATTATTTTTAGGTCAAAAAGAAACAAGTTACAATTAGTTCATCATTAACCTAAAAGAGCTAACAAATTAAAAGTAAATCTCCTTCTTTTAATTACAAATTAGAAGAAGACAGGCTCTTCTTTTAATTTCGCGTTACAGAAAACTTATATTTTACTATCATTTTGAAATTAAACAACTAACTTTGCCGAACAAATTGACACTTCAATTAGGTATTATCATACAATAAAGCTAGTAAGAATGAAGAAACAAGAACTTTTTAACAACGTAACAGAAGGATCCCCTTACCAACGACAGCCCAAACAGATGGGCTTGTACAATGCGGCATACGAACACGATGCCTGCGGTGTTGGTATGCTGGTAAACATTCATGGAGAAAAGTCACACGACATTGTTGAGTCGGCTTTAAAGGTATTAGAGAACATGCGCCACCGCGGCGCCGAAGGTGCGGATAACAAAACTGGCGACGGTGCAGGTATCATGCTGCAAATTCCGCATGAGTTTATTCTATTGCAAGGTATTCCTGTACCCGAAAAAGGACGGTACGGCACAGGATTGTTATTTTTGCCGAAAAATGAGAAAGACCAGGCAACCATTTTAAGTATCATTATTGAAGAAATTGAAAAAGAAGGACTCACATTGATGCATCTGCGCAATGTGCCCACCTGCCCTGAAATTCTAGGAGAATCTGCTTTGGCAAACGAACCTGACATCAAGCAGGTGTTTATCACCGGATTTACAGAAACGGAAACGGCCGACCGGAAGTTATATCTGATCCGGAAAAGAATCGAGAATAAGGTCAGACTGTCATCCATTCCGACAAAGGACGATTTTTATGTTGTTTCGCTTTCTACAAAAAACATTATATATAAAGGTATGCTTTCGTCGTTGCAACTGCGCAACTACTATCCAGACCTGACGAATAGCTATTTTACCAGCGGACTGGCATTGGTGCACTCCCGTTTCAGTACCAACACATTCCCTACATGGGGATTGGCACAACCATTCCGCCTTCTGGCACACAACGGTGAAATCAACACGATCCGTGGTAACCGCGGATGGATGGAAGCCCGCGAAAGCGTACTCTCCACTCCTACCTTGGGTGACATAAAAGAACTTCGCCCGATTATACAACCGGGCATGAGCGACAGTGCTTCCCTGGATAATGTACTAGAGTTCCTGGTGATGTCGGGGTTGAGCCTGCCACACGCTATGGCTATGCTCGTGCCGGAATCTTTCAACGAAAAGAATCCCATCAGCGAGGATCTGAAATCATTCTACGAATACCACTCTATCCTGATGGAACCGTGGGACGGACCGGCTGCACTTCTCTTCAGTGACGGACGATTTGCCGGAGGTATGCTCGACCGTAACGGTCTGCGCCCTGCCCGTTATCTGATTACTAAAAACGATATGATGGTAGTGGCTTCGGAAGTCGGTGTGATGGATTTCGAACCGGGGGACATCAAAGAAAAAGGCCGCTTACAGCCCGGTAAGATCTTGTTGGTGGATACGGAAAAAGGTGAAATTTATCATGATGGCGAACTGAAAAAACAGTTGGCTGAAGCCAAACCTTACCGCACCTGGTTGTCTACGAACCGAATCGAACTGGATGAACTGAAGAGCGGACGCAAAGTACCTCATCATGTAGAAAACTACGACTGTATGCTTCGCACTTTCGGCTACTCCAAAGAGGATATCGAAAAACTGATTATGCCGATGGCAAGCACCGGAGCAGAACCGATCCATTCAATGGGTAATGATACTCCGTTAGCTGTACTTTCGGATAAGCCGCAATTGCTTTACAACTATTTCCGGCAGCAATTTGCACAAGTGACCAATCCTCCCATCGACCCGCTCCGCGAAGAACTGGTGATGTCATTAACAGAATACATCGGGGCAGTCGGCATGAATATTCTGACACCCAGCGAGAGTCATTGCAAAATGGTCCGCCTGAATCATCCGATTTTGAGCAACACACAACTGGATATTCTTTGTAATATCCGCTATAAAGGCTTCAAAACGGTCAAACTGCCCATGTTATTTGAAGCAGCAAAAGGGAAAGCCGGATTGCAGGAGGCACTGAACAGCCTCTGTAAAATGGCGGAAGAATCTGTGACGGAAGGCGTAAACTACATTGTCCTGACCGACCGTGACGTGGATATTACCCATGCCGCTATTCCTTCATTGCTGGCGGTAAGCGCCGTTCATCACCACCTGATTTCAGTCGGCAAACGTGTACAAACAGCATTGATTGTAGAAAGCGGTGAAATACGTGAGGTGATGCACGCTGCGTTATTACTGGGTTTCGGAGCAAGTGCCCTGAATCCTTACATGGCATTCGCTGTTCTCGACCGCTTGGTTAAAGACAGGGATATTCAGTTAGATTATGCCACTGCTGAAAAAAATTATATCAAATCCATCTGCAAAGGCTTGTTTAAAATCATGAGTAAAATGGGGATCTCCACCATCCGCTCTTATCGTGGTGCAAAGATCTTCGAAGCCGTCGGTTTGAGCGAAGAATTGAGTAAGGCCTATTTCGGTGGACTCGGTTCGCCCATCGGAGGTATTCGCTTGGAAGAAATAGCCAGAGATGCCATTGCTTTCCATGAGAAAGGATTTTCAGAAATCAAAAATAGAAATGAAAGAACACAAAGTAATTCTCCATCTTCTACTTTCAACTTTCCATTATTAAAAAACAACGGTTTGTATGCCTTCCGCAAAGACGGAGAAAAGCATGCATGGAATCCGGAAACAATCAGTACGCTGCAATTGGCTACACGGATGGGGAGTTATAAGAAGTTTAAAGAATATACTCATTTGGTAGACGAAAAAGAGAAGCCTATTTTCCTTCGTGACTTTCTGGGATTCCGTCGTAACCCGATTTCGATCGATCAGGTAGAACCGGTGGAAAACATTCTGCATCGTTTCGTCACGGGGGCCATGTCTTTTGGTTCTATCAGCAAAGAGGCTCATGAGGCAATGGCTATTGCCATGAATAAAATTCACGGACGCAGTAATACCGGTGAAGGTGGCGAGGACGCTGCCCGTTTCCAACCGATGCCCGATGGCAGTTCCTTACGAAGTGCAATCAAGCAGGTAGCTTCCGGACGTTTCGGTGTAACGGCAGAATATCTGGTTAATGCGGATGAGATTCAGATTAAGATAGCACAAGGGGCAAAGCCGGGTGAAGGCGGACAACTTCCGGGATTTAAAGTGAATGATGTGATTGCAAAAACACGCCATTCCATTCCGGGAATTTCACTGATTTCTCCCCCACCTCATCATGATATTTATTCGATTGAGGATTTGGCACAATTAATCTTCGATCTGAAAAATGTAAATCCACAGGCCAAAATCAGTGTGAAACTGGTAGCAGAAAGCGGCGTCGGTACAATTGCCGCCGGGGTGGCAAAAGCAAAGGCGGACCTGATTGTCATCTCCGGTGCTGAAGGGGGAACAGGTGCTTCTCCGGCTTCTTCTATCCGTTATGCGGGCATCTCACCGGAATTGGGATTGAGCGAGACACAACAAACATTGGTTTTGAACGGACTTCGTGGGCAAGTAGTTCTGCAAGCCGACGGACAACTGAAAACCGGACGTGACATCATCTTAATGGCACTAATGGGTGCCGAAGAATATGGCTTCGCCACCTCGGCATTGATTGTATTAGGGTGTGTTATGATGCGCAAATGCCATCAGAATACTTGTCCGGTGGGAGTTGCCACACAGAATGAGGAATTACGTAAACGCTTTCATGGGCGTAGTGAATATTTGGTAAATTTCTTCACATTCCTGGCACAGGAGGTCCGCGAGCATTTGGCCGAAATGGGATTCACCAGAATGGATGATATTATCGGACGCACAGACTTGATCGAACGCAAGTCCGTTGCCAACGACCCGAATCCGAAACATGCGTTAATCGACTTCACCAAATTGCTGGCACGCATTGATAACAACGCGGCTATCCGCCATGTCATCGATCAGGATCACGGTGTTTCTACTGTAAAGGATGTACCCCTCATTGATGCAGCACAGGAAGCTATTGAACATGAGAAAGAGATTTCTTTAGAATATACGATTGCCAATACAGACCGTGCAATAGGTGCGATGCTATCCGGAGTGATTGCCAAGAAATACGGTGCCAAAGGATTGCCGGAACATACGCTGAATGTGAAGTTCAAAGGCTCGGCAGGTCAGTCTTTCGGGGCTTTTCTCGTACCGGGAGTTAACTTTAAACTGGAAGGTGAAGCGAACGATTATCTGGGTAAAGGATTGAGCGGCGGACGCATCTCCGTATTGCCCCCTATCCGCAGCAACTTCGAAGCCGAAAAGAATACAATTGCTGGTAATACCTTGCTTTATGGAGCAACAAGCGGTGAAGTATATATCAACGGTCGTGTAGGAGAACGTTTCGCAGTTCGTAACTCCGGTGCAGTTGCCGTAGTGGAAGGTGTAGGCGACCATTGTTGCGAATACATGACAGGAGGTCGTGTGGTAGTCCTCGGACAAACCGGACGTAACTTTGCAGCCGGTATGAGTGGCGGTGTGGCTTACGTATGGAACAGGGATGGTAACTTCGATTATTTCTGCAACATGGAAATGGTGGAACTGTCACTCATCGAAGAAGCCAGCTACCGGAAGGAGCTACACGAACTAATCCGCCAACACTATCTGTACACAGGCTCAAAACTAGCCCGTACCATGCTTGACAACTGGAATCATTATGCAGACCAGTTCATCCAAGTAGTACCCATCGAATACA
This sequence comes from uncultured Phocaeicola sp., assembly GCA_948579315.1. Classification (GTDB taxonomy): domain Bacteria; phylum Bacteroidota; class Bacteroidia; order Bacteroidales; family Bacteroidaceae; genus Phocaeicola. Next base: position 14,519 of record CAPAOL010000023.1, on the reverse strand, counting down.
AAAAAGTATTGCAGGAGGAACAGATGAGAAAATTACAACAAAAAATTGCAGACATGCAAAGAGACTATTAGATTTACAAATTGACTATTTACAATTTACTATTTGAATGTATAGTCTGTAAATAGTCAAATAGCAAATGACAAGATAGTCTAAAAATAGTAAATAGTAAATCGTCAAATAGTAAATAACAAGATGGGAGATCCTAAAGCATTTCTAAATATACCTCGACAAGAGGCGGGATACCGCCCTGTAAACGAGCGAATCGCTGACTATAGTCAGGTAGAACAGACTTTGAATACAAACAGCCGTAAATTGCAGGCGTCACGCTGCATGGATTGCGGTGTACCTTTCTGTCATTGGGCATGCCCGATAGGAAATAAACAACCGGAATGGCAGGATGCATTATACAGGGGAAAATGGAAGGAGGCATACGAAGTATTGTCGTCTACTTGCGATTTTCCGGAATTTACGGGACGTATTTGTCCTGCCCTTTGCGAGAAATCGTGTGTGTTGAAACTTTCCTGCGATCAGCCGGTGACTATTCGCGAGAATGAAGCAGCTATCGTGGAAGCGGCTTTTCGTGAAGGATATATACAGGTAAAGACGCCGAGAAGAAACGGAAAGAAAGTGGCGGTGATTGGTGCGGGTCCTGCCGGATTGGTGGTGGCTAATCAGCTGAATTTAAAAGGATATAGCGTTACTTTATTCGATAAGGATGAAGCGCCCGGAGGGTTATTACGGTTCGGTATTCCTAATTTCAAACTGGATAAGAATGTAATTGACCGACGGATGAAGATATTGGCTGCAGAAGGAATACAGTTTGAAATGGGAGTAGAAATAGACGTCAATCATTTGCCGGAAGGATTCGACGCTTACTGCATCTGTACCGGAACACCGACTGCACGTGATTTAAGTATTCCGGGACGTGAACTGAAAGGCATCCATTTCGCACTTGAAATGCTGGCACAGCAGAACAGGATTCTGGCAGGACAGACTTTCCCGAAAGATAAATTGGTGAATGCCAAAGGCAAAAAAGTACTTGTGATAGGTGGCGGAGATACCGGTTCCGACTGCATCGGAACCAGTGTGAGACAGGGAGCCGTCAGTGTCACTCAAATCGAAATCATGCCGAAACCTCCTGTCGGCTACAATCCGGCTACTCCTTGGCCACAATGGCCGGCAGTCTTCAAAACTACTTCCAGCCATGAAGAAGGTTGTACACGCCGCTGGTGCCTGGCTTCCAATCAGTTCCTCGGAAAGAATGGAAAAGTGACAGGTGTAGAAGTGGAAGAAGTGGAATGGATTCCGGCAGCAGATGGCGGACGTCCCACGATGAAACCAACAGGGAAGAAGGAAGTCATCGAAGCTGATATGGTATTATTGGCGATGGGATTCCTGAAACCGGAACAACCGAAATTTGCAAAGAATGTATTCCTAGCCGGTGATGCCGAGACTGGCGCCAGCCTGGTGGTACGCGCCATGGCGGGAGGACGAAAGGCTGCTGCGGAAATAGATGCTTATCTGACGAAATAGCTTTGCAGTAAGGAAAAAGCAGAAGTTTAATTAGTACTATCCGATTCGTTCCACCATGGTCGAACGAAAGAAACACCCAGGTGGAACGGAAAGATAACCTTGGTGGAACGAAAGGGAAACCAAGGCGGAACGAATTAAGAATAGCTAATCAGCTTCTTAGAAATAGCGAATAAACAATCAACAGATTACATTACCCCCTCTAAAAATTAAAGTTATGTGTGGAATAGCAGGTATACTCAACATCAAAGTTCAAACGAAAGAACTAAGAGATAAAGCACTGAAAATGGCCCAGAAGATCCGTCATCGCGGACCGGACTGGAGCGGAATCTATGTAGGCGGAAGTGCCATCCTGGCACACGAACGCCTTTCTATTGTCGACCCGCAGAGTGGCGGACAACCGTTATACTCTCCCGATCGTAAACAGGTGCTCGCCGTCAACGGTGAGATTTACAATCACCGTGATATTCGCGCTAAATATACGGGAAAATATAACTTTCAGACTGGAAGTGACTGTGAGGTAATTCTTGCCCTTTACAAAGATAAAGGCATCCATTTTTTGGAAGATATCAGCGGTATCTTCGCTTTCGTTCTTTATGATGAGGAAAAGGATGAATTTCTAATTGCCCGTGATCCGATAGGGGTTATTCCTTTATATATAGGAAAAGATAAAGAGGGAAAAATCTACTTCGGCAGCGAGTTGAAAGCTCTCGAAGGATTTTGTGACGAATATGAAGTATTCCTCCCCGGACATTATTTCTATAGTAAAGAGGGAAAAATGAAACGTTGGTATTCGCGCGACTGGACAGGATATGAAACCGTCAAAGAGAATGATGCACAAACCGAGGATGTGAAAGTGGCATTGGAAGAAGCTGTGCACCGCCAATTAATGAGTGACGTACCGTATGGAGTATTGCTTTCGGGCGGGTTGGATAGTTCCGTTATCTCTGCCATTGCCAAAAAATATGCGGCAAAACGTATAGAAACAGATGGTGCAAGCGATGCGTGGTGGCCTCAACTCCACTCTTTCGCCATCGGTCTAAAGGACGCGCCCGATTTGATTAAAGCGCGTGAAGTAGCCGAATATATCGGTACCGTCCATCATGAGATCAACTACACCGTTCAGGAGGGGCTGGACGCCCTGCGTGATGTTATTTATTTCATCGAGACGTATGATGTAACTACCGTACGCGCTTCCACTCCCATGTATTTATTGGCGCGTGTCATTAAATCAATGGGGATCAAAATGGTGTTGAGCGGTGAAGGTGCTGATGAAGTTTTCGGGGGGTATCTGTATTTCCACAAGGCCCCTACTCCACAGGCATTTCACGAAGAAACAGTACGTAAACTTTCAAAGTTGCACATGTACGATTGCCTCCGTGCCAATAAAAGTTTGTCAGCATGGGGAGTAGAAGGACGCGTCCCTTTCCTTGATAAAGAATTTCTCGACGTGGCAATGAACCTGAACCCGAAAGCTAAAATGTGCCCCGGAAAAAACATCGAGAAACGAATTGTTCGCGAAGCCTTTGCCGATATGTTACCGGAAAGTGTGGCTTGGAGACAGAAAGAGCAGTTCAGTGACGGTGTAGGATATTCATGGATTGACACATTGAGGGAAATCACAGCAGCTGCCGTGAGCGATGAGCAAATGGAACATGCTGCCGAACGTTTCCCGATCAATACGCCACAAAACAAAGAAGAGTACTACTATCGTAGCATTTTCGAAGAGCATTTCCCCAGTGAAAGTGCAGCACGCACCGTCCCCAGTGTTCCGAGTGTAGCCTGCTCCACAGCAGAAGCACTAGCCTGGGATATTGCTTTCAGAAATCTGAACGAACCTAGCGGACGTGCTGTGAAAGGAATACATGAAGAGGCCTATAAAAATTAATATATGGAAGTTGTTATATATTAGCTACCTTAGCAAAAGATAAGTCCTACATTTTGAGGTAATTCTTAAAATATAGGACTTTCATATTATTCAACCCAATTCTCTATGTGAATATTATCAATACGATTCAAATGTTTCACATTCTCCGTGACCATTATACAATTGGACGTAACTGCTGTGCAGCCAATAAAAAGGTCTAAATCATCAATCAATATCCCTTTTTTTCTCAGCCTCGCTTTCTGACTGGCATATTCAGCTAACGCCAGGCTAATAGGTATTATTTTCATATCAGAACAAAAAGACAAGACTGCTTTCTTGTTTTCTTCAACCGCACTACTACATTCAGCTCCATACAGTAATTCTGCAACTGTTATTTCTGATATATAACAATTATTCCATCCAGCCTTTTTAAGCCGTTCACGCATATCCTTCTTATCTCTAAGGATATAAACACAGATATTACTGTCAAGCAAATACTTATTCTCCATTTCAATCAAAATTTAAAGGTGCTTTAGTATTCTGACGCCCTACATACATATCTTCGATTATCTGTTCGGTAGTTCTATCATCCTTCCACACCCCCATATGTTTTTTCAGCATTTCTTCTGTAGTATCCGCATTTATTGCTTTAGCAGCAACAACGGATGCAGTTAGACGAGTAGCCAAACGTAACTTTACTTCATCACTTAAAGACTTCAACATTTCCCAATAAGAATCTGTTAATTTTAATGTATCGTCCATATTATTCTCCTTCCTTTCTTTGATATAGAACAAATATACAGTATTTATTAATATAAGTGTAATCTAACAATAAATATTTTCTTTTCTCTTCTCACTAAAAAACACAATTAACGCAGATTAGCATATTATCGGCTGATTTGCGTTTTCTTTTTTATAATTTTGAGGCCACCAATTAAATCTATCAAACTTTTAAAAGACCAAACAAATGAATTTAAAAAAAATGATGATGGCTTCTGCCCTTCTAATGGCTGCTTGTTGTATGCAGGCACAGACAAAAGTGATAGCTCACCGCGGTTTCTGGAAAACTCCGGGATCATCGCAGAACAGTATTTCATCACTTCTAAACGCAGATTCCATCGGTTGTTACGGTTCAGAATTTGACGTATGGATCGCGAAGGATAACAAGCTGGTGGTTAACCATGATCCTGTATATAAGATGAGACCGATGGAATATTCCCAAAGTGATGCGCTGACCGGACTTAAATTATCCAACGGAGAAAACTTACCCAGCCTAGAACAGTATCTGGAAACCGGAAAAAACTGTAAAACCCAATTGATTCTCGAACTGAAAGCGCATAGCAACAAGAAACGCGAGACTAAAGCGGTACAAGGAATCGTTACCATGGTGAAGAAAATGGGACTGGAAAACCGTATGGAATATATCACGTTCTCTCTACATGCCATGAAAGAGTTTATCCGTCTGACTCCTGCCGGTACTCCGGTATATTACCTTAACGGGGAATTGTCTCCCAAAGAGTTGAAAGAACTTGGTGCTGCTGGTCTTGACTATCACATGGGAGTGATTAAGAAACACCCCGAATGGATCAAAGAAGCTCACGACCTCGGCTTGAAAGTTAACGTATGGACAGTGGACGAAGTAGAAGATATGAAATGGCTGATCGAACAAAAGGTAGATTTCATCACCACTAACGAACCGGTCATCTTACAAGAAGAACTTAAAAAGCTTCAATAAGAAAAAATATTCACATATTAAAGAATTTAATATCTGGCTTTAAGGAAACGGAATCTTCCTTTAAAAGAGACAGATTGTTTCTCGGTGTCAAACGGGTGTTTCCTTTAAAAAGGAAACACCCGTTTCTTTAAATGAAAAACACTCTTCAAAACACTCCGCAAACAATATGATAGAGAAATAAGGATTTTCACTTTCATATCGTCAAAATAAAAAAGATATATTTCTTGTTTCTATAATTGGTTTTATGGATTATCAGGACTAAATATTCTTCATATATTATGAAAGAATATGCAAAGCGATTCGTTCAAATAACAGTTTATTAATATATGAACATATATAATTCCAATTTATAACTAAACATAGCCGTATGAAAGGCAATTATAAGCTCATAGAAAATTAATAGAGATTAGACATACTTTTCAATAAAATATAAATCAAAAAGTCATACCTTTGCACCATAATTAAACAAAAGGATACAACAATCAATAAACACCAATCAAAATGACAACAAAAATTAAGTTCACTAAAATGCATGGAGCAGGAAATGACTACATATATGTAGATACGACCAGATATCCAATAGCAGACCCTGAAAAGAAAGCGATCGAATGGAGCAAGTTTCATACAGGAATCGGAAGCGATGGACTAATATTGATTGGTGTCTCTGATAAAGCGGATTTCAGTATGCGTATTTTCAATGCCGACGGTTCGGAAGCAATGATGTGTGGCAATGGTAGCCGCTGCGTAGGCAAATATGTATATGAATACGGATTGACTGACAAAACAGAAATAACTTTGGATACACTATCGGGAATTAAAATTCTGAAATTGCAAGTAGAGGGAAAAACAGTCAGTACAGTCACCGTAGATATGGGCAGTCCGCAAGAAACAAGAGAGATTGATTGGGGAAAGAAATATCCTTTCCAATCTACTAAAGTATCAATGGGTAATCCTCATCTCGTCACATTTGTTGATGACATTACCCGAATTAATCTGCCGGAAATCGGTCCTGAACTGGAGAATCATCCTCTCTTTCCCGACAGAACGAATGTAGAGTTTGCACAGATCGTCGGTAAAGACACCATACGGATGAGAGTATGGGAAAGAGGATCGGGAATTACTCAAGCTTGCGGGACAGGTGCCTGCGCCACAGCAGTAGCCGCCTTCATCAACGGACTTGCAGGAAGAAAAAGCGATGTGATAATGGATGGAGGGACAGTTACCATCGAATGGGATGAAACCTCCGGACATATATTAATGACCGGATCGGCAACGAAGGTTTTCGATGGGGAAATTGTTGAAGAAGTTGAGAGTTGAAAATGGAGAGTTGAGAATGAATAGTAATAGAAACTTAAAACAATAACAATATGGCATTAGTAAACGAGCATTTTTTAAAATTACCGGGAAGTTATTTATTCTCGGATATAGCGAAAAAGGTAAATACTTTCAGGATAACGCATCCCAAACAGGACATCATCCGGCTAGGTATCGGCGACGTTACGCAGCCACTTCCTCCAGCCTGTATAGAAGCAATGCATAAAGCGGTAGAAGAACTGGCCGGCAAAGATACATTTCGCGGATATGGTCCTGAACAGGGATATGATTTTCTGATTGAAGCAATCATAAAGAACGATTTCGCTCCACGCGGGATTCATTTCTCAGCATCCGAGATTTTTGTCAGTGACGGGGCTAAAAGCGATACCGGAAATATAGGTGATATTCTTCGCCACGACAATAGCGTAGGTGTTACAGATCCCATTTATCCAGTTTACATAGACAGTAACGTTATGTGCGGACGCGCCGGAGTATTGGAAGAAGAAACGGGTAAATGGAGCAACGTTACTTATATGCCTTGCACAAGTGAGAACAACTTTATCCCGGAAATTCCGGACAAACGGATAGACATCGTTTATCTCTGTTATCCGAACAACCCGACAGGGACCACCTTAACCAAACCGGAACTGAAAAAGTGGGTGGATTATGCCTTGGCAAACGATACACTGATTCTGTTCGATGCCGCTTACGAGGCATATATCCAGGACGAGAATGTCCCCCACTCTATCTATGAGATTAAGGGAGCTAAAAAGTGCGCGATTGAATTCCGTAGTTTTTCAAAAACGGCAGGATTTACAGGAGTACGCTGCGGATATACCGTAGTACCCAAAGAACTCACTGCCGCCACTCTGGAAGGTGATCGCATACCACTCAACAGATTGTGGAACCGTCGCCAGTGTACTAAGTTTAACGGCACTTCTTATATTACCCAACGGGCAGCAGAAGCCGTTTACAGTGCAGAAGGCAAGGCACAGATTAAGAAAACAATCGACTATTATATGACCAACGCAAAAATCATGAAGGAAGGCTTGGAAGCCACAGGACTGAAAGTATACGGCGGCATCAACGCTCCCTACTTGTGGGTGAAAACTCCGAACGGACTTTCTTCATGGCGATTCTTCGAACAGATGTTGTATGAAGCTAATGTGGTCGGTACTCCCGGTGTAGGTTTCGGGCCAAGCGGTGAAGGGTATATCCGTTTAACTGCGTTCGGCGAACGCAACGACTGTATCGAAGCGATGAGAAGAATAAAGAACTGGCTCTGATTGAATGAATAATGGATAGCGGGAAATAGAAAGTTCAACATGCCCCCATTAAACGGACATCATCATTCCTGCAGGATCAGTTATCCATAATCAGTTATCTATAAAAAACGATAGTATTTTGCGCACTACTATATAACAAATGGACCGTACATCCACATTTTTCTAACTTTTAAAGGTAAAAAGACGATGAAAACGACGATTAACAACAAATTGGGGGTAATAACAGTAGCATTATTACTGTCAGGACTTGTCCCGTCTACAATGATGGCACAAGATAAGGTAGAAGCTTCCGTTGGGGCAGATTTGGTAAGTGGTTACATCTGGCGCGGTCAGAATTTAGGCGGAGTTAGCGTCCAGCCTTCACTAGGAATCTCTTACAAAGGTTTATCACTCGGAGCATGGGGATCAGTAGGAGTTGAATCCAAAGATGCAAAAGAGTTTGATTTAACTCTCGGTTATTCAATTGGTGGATTTAGTGTTTCAATAACGGATTATTGGTTTGATAAAACATATACAGGGGATGTAGACGAATACGGAAAGGAGATTTATACAACCAATAAATATTTCCAATATGGGGCCTATTCTACAGCACATGTATTTGAAGCACAAGTGGGATATGATTTCGGTCCGCTAGCCGTCAACTGGTACACAAACTTTGCAGGTGCCGACGGTGTGAAAGAAAACGGCAAAAGAGCTTATTCTTCTTACCTCGCACTTAGCGCACCTTTCAAATTGGGAGGTCTCGACTGGACAGTAGATTTAGGTATGGTTCCCTGGGAAACGACTTTTTATAATGGCTATACCAGTGGATTCTGCGTAACAGACATCAGTCTCGGAGCATCCAAGGAGATTAAAATCACAGATTCCTTCTCTGTACCAACATTTGCCAAAGTAACAGTGAACCCACGCACTGAAGGAGCCTACTTTGCTTTCGGACTAAGTTTTTAAGAGAGAGAATTTACAATACAAAGAGCGTATAGGGATTAGAAAAGGTAGTTAGAGTTTAGATTTTATCGGTTTGTTGTATGGTAACCTGCTATGGCTGCCGCTACCCTATACCTCTTTCTTTTACAGGACACACTAATATTTAAGGTATATGAAAAAGATTGAAGCTATCATCCGTAAAACCAAATTCGAGGACGTAAAAGACGCCCTACTCGAAGCGGACATCGAATGGTTCTCTTATTACGATGTAAGAGGCATTGGAAAAGCACGGCAAGGACGTATCTACCGTGGCGTAGTTTATGACACCAGCACCATTGAACGAATTTTGATCTCTATTGTCGTGCGCGACAAGAATACCGAGAAAACAGTGCAGGCTATCATCAAAGCTGCACAGACCGGAGAAATCGGTGACGGACGTATTTTCGTCATTCCTATCGAAGACGCTATCCGCATACGCACTGCCGAACGTGGTGACATAGCCCTCTACAATGCAGAACAAGAACGTTAAATAAGATTATACTATTATGGATACAAAATATAAAAGCCATAGCTTCGTAAAGCTGTGGATAGCCACTACTATATTCATTTTGTGCTGTTTTACTACTGATATGTCGGCACAAAACACGGCCGCTGCCGATACAGTTGCAGCAGTTACAGAAACAATTACCGAAGTCGTTACCGCTCCTGCTGAAGAAGCATCAGCAGCTCCCGATACGGTCGGTGAATTAGCTCTTGGATTGAATACTGTATGGATGTTGCTTGCAGCAATGCTCGTATTCTTCATGCAGCCGGGATTTGCATTAGTAGAAGCAGGTTTTACCAGAGTGAAAAATACTGCCAACATTCTGATGAAGAACTTTGTAGACTTCATGTTCGGCTCTTTACTATACTGGTTTATCGGTTTCGGATTGATGTTCGGTGCAGGCGGATTCATCGGAATGCCCCACTTCTTCGACCTTTCTTTCATTGATAATGGTTTGCCAACCGAAGGATTCCTCATATTCCAAACCGTATTCTGTGCGACAGCAGCTACCATTGTATCAGGAGCCATGGCAGAACGTACAAAATTCTCCATGTATATCGTCTACAGCATCTGTATCAGTGTACTGATTTATCCGATATCCGGTCACTGGACATGGGGCGGAGGCTGGTTGATGAACGGTGAAGAAGGTTCTTTCATGATGAGTCTCTTCGGAACCACCTTCCATGACTTTGCCGGTTCTACAGTCGTTCACTCTGTAGGTGGATGGATTGCTTTGGTAGGTGCCGCCATTCTTGGCCCCCGTATCGGTAAATATGGTAAAGACGGCAAATCAAAAGCTATCCCAGGCCATAGCCTGACTATTGCCGCACTAGGCGTATTCATTCTTTGGTTCGGATGGTTCGGATTCAACCCCGGTTCTCAATTGGCAGCAGCAACCGAAGCCGATGCTATCGCCATCTCCCACGTATTCCTGACAACGAATCTGGCTGCTTGTGCCGGTGGCTTCTTCGCTCTGTTGGTGAGCTGGATGAAATATGGAAAACCTTCCCTGTCATTGACACTGAATGGTATCTTGGCAGGGCTGGTAGGCATCACAGCAGGATGTGACGCAGTATCTCCTGCAGGAGCAGCCTTAATAGGTGCAATATGTGGTGTTGTAATGATATTCTCCGTTGACTTCATTGACAAGGTGTTAAAGATAGACGATCCGGTAGGTGCATCTTCTGTACATGGTGTTTGTGGCTTTTTAGGAACTATTCTTACAGGTTTGTTCTCCACCAGTGAAGGTTTATTCTATGGCTACGGTTTCGGATTCCTCGGTGCACAAATATTCGGAGCATTGGTAGTAGGTGCATGGGCAGCAGGCATGGGATTCATCATTTTCAAAACGCTTGATAAGATTCACGGACTTCGCGTTCCGGCACGTATCGAAGAAGAAGGTCTTGATATTTACGAACACGGAGAATCGGCTTACAACTAATTTAGTGATGAACGGTTTAGTGATTAGTGAAAGAGAGCTACGCACAACTTACTACTAATCACTACCCCGCTAATCACAGAAAAAACTTCCGGACGGGTTTGATCGCCTTTCCGGGAACCACATAACAAAGTAATTATTTACTCTAACATATTTAACAACAAATCAAATCAGGTATTATGTCAAAACTTAGATTCAGAGTAGTAGAGACAGCTTTCAAAAAGAAAGCTGTTGAGGTAGCAACACCTGCCGAACGTCCTTCGGAGTATTTCGCCAAGTATGTATTCAACAAGGAGAAAATGTTCAAATACCTTCCCAGCAAGGTATACAATGCACTGATTGACGCCATTGACAACGGTGCCCCGCTAGATCGCAGTATTGCCGACGAGGTAGCTGCCGGCATGAAGAAATGGGCCATCGAAATGGGTGTTACTCATTATACGCACTGGTTCGCACCGCTGACCGAAGGCACAGCTGAAAAACATGACGCTTTCGTTGAACATGATGGCAAAGGCGGTATGATGGAAGAATTTACTGGTAAACTGCTTGTACAGCAGGAACCGGATGCTTCTTCTTTCCCGAATGGCGGTATCCGTAACACATTCGAAGCCCGTGGTTACAGCGCATGGGACCCCTCATCACCTGCTTTCATTGTAGATGATACGCTTTGCATCCCAACTGTGTTTATCGCATATACCGGCGAAGCTCTCGACTATAAAGCTCCCTTGCTAAAAGCATTGCGGGCTGTAGATAAAGCTGCTGTAGACGTATGTCGTTACTTCAACCCGGAAGTGAAAAAAGTAGTTGCTTACTTGGGCTGGGAACAGGAATACTTCCTGGTAGACGAAGGATTGTATGCCGCACGCCCGGACTTGCTAATGACCGGTCGTACTTTGATGGGACATGACAGTGCCAAAAACCAGCAGTTGGAGGACCACTACTTCGGTGCTATCCCCACCCGCGTAGCCGCTTTCATGAAGGACCTCGAAATTGAAGCGTTAAAGCTGGGTATTCCTGTTAAGACTCGTCACAACGAGGTTGCCCCGAACCAGTTCGAGTTAGCCCCTATCTTTGAAGAGTGTAACCTTGCTAATGACCATAACTTGCTGATTATGTCATTGATGCGTAAGGTAAGTCGCCGTCATGGCTTCCGCGTACTGCTTCATGAAAAACCTTTCAAGGGTGTCAACGGATCGGGTAAACACAACAACTGGTCGCTGGGAACTGACACGGGCATTTTATTAATGGCACCGGGTAAGACTCCGGAAGATAACCTGCGTTTTGTTACCTTCGTCGTAAACACATTGATGGCAGTTTATCATCATAACGGATTGTTGAAAGCTTCTATCTCCAGCGCTACCAACGCCCACCGTCTGGGAGCTAATGAGGCACCTCCTGCCATCATCTCCTCTTTCCTAGGAAAACAATTGTCGCAGGTATTGGATCACATTGAAAACAGTACGAAAGATGATTTGATTAGTCTTAGCGGCAAACAGGGAATGAAGTTGGATATTCCGCAGATTCCCGAATTGCTGATTGACAATACTGACCGCAACCGTACCTCTCCTTTTGCTTTCACCGGAAACCGTTTTGAGTTCCGTGCCGTAGGTTCCGAAGCAAACTGTGCGTCTGCCATGATTGCATTGAACTCTGCCGTAGCAGACCAATTGGTTAAGTTTAAGAAAGATGTGGATGCTTTGATTGAAAAAGGAGAACCTAAAGTGTCTGCCATTCTCGAAATTATCCGTGGATATATCAAGGAATGTAAAGCGATTCATTTTGACGGCAATGGTTACAGCGACGAATGGAAGAAAGAAGCAGCCCGCCGTGGACTGGATTGCGAAACCAGTGTTCCTGTTATCTTCGATAACTACCTGAAACCGGAAACCATTGCCATGTTCGAAGCTACCGGCGTAATGACAAAGAAAGAACTGGAAGCCCGCAACGAAGTGAAATGGGAAACGTATACGAAGAAGATTCAGATCGAGGCGCGTGTATTGGGTGATTTGGCTATGAACCATATCATTCCGGTGGCCACTCAATATCAAACGGACTTAATTAATAATGTCTATAAGATGCAATCTCTTTTCCCGGCAGAAAAGGCAGCGAAATTGTCTGCTAAAAACTTGGAGCTTATTGAAGAGATTGCCGACCGCACAGCCTTCATCAAGGAACATGTAGATGCAATGATTGAAGCTCGTAAGGTTGCGAACAAGATAGAAAGCGAACGGGAAAAAGCCATTGCCTACCACGACACGATCGTTCCAGCACTGGAAGAAATCCGCTACCACATCGATAAGTTGGAACTCATTGTTGACAACCAGATGTGGACGCTTCCGAAATACAGGGAACTGTTATTTGTGAGATAGAAAAAAAAGAACGGTGAACGATAAACGGTGAACAAGTTGCATTGCAACGCATTTACCGTTTACCACTCACAGTTCACCGTTATGAAATTATCTATTTCTTTTGTTGGTTGTTTTAAGTTTGCGGGGAGGGGTGCTGTGAAGCAGTCCTCTTCTTTTTTATTCGATTATCTTTGCATCCTCAATATCATCATCGTCATGTACCACCGGAGTCTTCGGACGACGACGGTCAAACTTGAACCAATTGATTAATTCGGTAAGCGAATAAACCAAACTACTCACACCAATAATTATAAATGCAGTATTACGTACTCCTGTCGGATTGAACAAAGCGATGATACCTGCAATAAGAATCAATGAAGGAACCAGATAAAACACTCCCGAAACAGGCATCCACCGACGTGCCATCGATAAAGAAGCAATCTGTTGCACTCCTCCCATTATCAGGATAAATCCCAATAAAAACATCAGAACATCTGCAAAGAATTCAGGCATCACAATCAGCCAAAGTCCAAATAATAAACTACCGATTCCTTCTATTGGAAAACGGGGAGCCGCCTCACCTTCCTGTCTTTTCCGGCCGAAATAGCCCAAAAGGCTGATAACACCGGGAATCAAAAAGGCAACACCAACTGTAATGACAATATAGCTGGCAGCCGCATTTGGCCAAATCACGAGTACCAATCCTATCACAAGTGCAAAGAGAATACGAATAAGAGAATAATTCATTGTTTTCATAAATTCTATATTTTTTAACCGAGTCTGTTCCAATACTTTTGCGAATATAAGTGTTTCTACTGATATATAAAAATAACAAATAAACATTGTAATAAGTTCGTAATAATATCGTTATGACGATTACATTCCGCATTGATATTTTTGAATAAAAAAAAAGAAATTGCATTTATAAACATTATACAGATTACGTTGAACTTTCTGAATATTACTATACAAAAAAAGAGTTGCATACTCTATACAACTCTTCATAAAAAGACATGATTTATTCGAAGCCTGTCAGAATCAAGCAAAGAACTGCTGTGCAACGGAGGGAACCATAGCCGACAACCAAGGTTGCATATCCTCTGCTACCAATAACCAATACAATAATAATATAATAAAAATGGCAATAGCGACACCTACTAAAACTTTTCTCTGTTTCATAATTGTTTTTGTTTAAATATTCAATATTTATAAGAACAGTTCAAGTTGAAAATTGTTCTATATCAGAAAAATGAATGTTCAAGATTGAATATGTAAGAAAGTAATAACGGAAGCAAGTATAGATATGCAGCCTACCGTATATCGTTACATAAAAAAAGACGCGCGCTTTCTACAAACGATTTTTCATTTTCGTTTCTCATATTCTCATGATTTTTAGATAAATATAAGATTATCAATTAGATATCCTATGAGAATAACTTTCTAAAAACGGCATTTCTCATAAAATATCCCCTATTTTTGTAAGCGTCTCGGCGATGCCGCCCCCCCTCAAAAAAATAGAAGTAGCATCTCCTC